>JAZNUQ010000046.1:0-32411 GCA_045592365.1 Candidatus Limivicinus sp.
ACTGCGGAAACACCGGCAGAGCCAATCAGGGGGTTAATTTTACCGCCTGAGGTCTTGTACATTACCAGACCACCTACAAGACCACCAACAGTGGAAATTGCAAATGCGGTGAGACCCAGCAGGATTATCTTTATGGTGCTGATGTTCAGGAAATTCTGAGCCACCATGGTTGCACCAACGGAGGTTGCAAGGAAGATGGTAACAATGTTCATCAGGGCGTTCTGTGCCGTGTCGGAAAGACGGTCGGTAACACCGCACTCACGGAAGAGATTACCCAGCATCAGGCAGCCTACCAGAGGAGCGGTGGAGGGCAGCAGCAGAATAACGAAAGTGGCAACTACGATGGGGAAGATAATCTTCTCGGTCTTGGACACTTCACGGCTCTGCTCCATCTTCACCTTGCGCATCTTATCAGTGGTCATCAGCTTCATAATGGGAGGCTGGATGAGCGGGATAAGTGCCATGTAGGAATAAGCGGCAATGGCGATGGGGCCAAGCAGATGGGGGGCCAGCTTCGTGGCAAGGAAGATGGCTGTGGGGCCGTCGGCGCCGCCAATAATACCGATGGAAGCAGCCTCAGTGCCGGTAAAGCCCAGCAGCACCGCACCGAAGAAGGCCACAAATACACCAAGCTGTGCCGCAGCGCCCAGAAGCAGGCTCTTGGGGTTGGAAAGCAGCGGGCCAAAGTCAGTCATTGCGCCTACACCCATGAATATGAGGGAGGGGTAGATGCCGGCCTTGACGCCGATGTAGAAAAAGTCCAGAAGCCCGGCGTTGCTCATTATATGGCCGTAGCTGTGATAATAGGGACTGGCCTCGTCCAGAAAGGCCTCCCAAAGCTCAGGGTGGTACAGGGCGTTTTCCCCCATGCCCACAAAGTAGCTCAGATTAGAAAGCAGACAGCCAAAGGCTATGCCGCAAAGCAGCAGGGGCTCAAACTTCTTTGCAATGCCCAGGTACAAAAGCACGAAGGCAATTATTATCATTATTATGTTTTTCCAGCCGCCCTCGGTGACGAAGAAGGCTGCAAAGCCGGATTCAAGCCACAGCTTTTCCAGCGTGCTCAGTATATCCATGCATACCTCCTCAGGCGATAACAGCCAGAACGGTGCCGGTCTCCACAACTGCTCCCTTGCTTACGGCGATCTGCGCAACGGTGCCTGCCTTGGTGGCCACGATCTCATTTTCCATCTTCATAGCCTCAAGGACTATGAGCACATCGCCTTCGTTGACAGTCTGGCCCTGAGATACGCATATCTTCAGGATGTTGCCGGGCATGGGGCTCTTTACAGGCTCGCCGGCGGCAAGATTTACTGCGGCAGCGGGGGCGGAGGCAACAGCTACGGCAGAGGCGGCTGCTGCGGCAGGCGCGGCAGGCGCTGCGGGAGCCTTCAGCTCGTACTCGTCAATGAGCATTGCCTGGCCTTCCTCTACCTCAACCTCATACACGCGGTTATTGAGAGTTACCTTATATTTCATCGTCCTTTACCTCCTTGATGGAAATGAAGCGAAGCTGGTTCAGGGGCTTGCCCAGAGTGTCGGCAATGATTGCCATTACCATAGCTGCGTCTCTGGGGTCGGTGTCATAGAGCTTGAGCTCACCGGCGGTGCCGGGAGCCTCCGCAATGGGGGCGGTGGTGACGGCGCTTTCTTCGGCGGGTGCGGCGGCCTTGTCAGAGGCCGTTTTTGCTTTATTCACCATTATTTTGCCTATTATCATAACGACAATCATCAGCAAAACAAGCCCGAAGAAAACCACAAGATAGCCCAGCAGTGCAGTCAGACCCGCTACCTGAACCGGAATATTAACAAGATCAGTCATGGTGAAGCCTCCTTAAAGCGCCTCAACGCTGTAACGCACGACCTTTTCCTCGGCCTCGCGGCGCTTTTCAAAGAAGCTCTCAGCCACAGGGGGGAAGGCGATGTAGCTGAGCACATCCTCCTCGCAGCGGGCAGCGTCGCCAAGCTGAGCCTTGGTCTTTTCAAATATATCATCGGGCAGGGTTTCGGCGTAGCGCCCTTCAATGGGCTTGTCTCCTGCCAGTATCTTCTCCCGTATTTCAGGGTCAATGGGAGCGGGGGTCCTGCCGTATTCGCCGCGGCAGTAGGCCTTAAGCTCGCTGCCCACATTCTTGTAGCGCTCCCCTGCCAGCACATTCTGCACCGCCTGAGTGCCTATAAGCTGGCTGGTGGGGGTCACAAGGGGAGGATAGCCCATGTCCTTGCGAACTTTGGGGGTTTCAAGCAGCGCCTCATCAAACTTGTCCAGCGCGCCAAGCATCTTAAGCTGGCTGAGGAGGTTTGAGAGCATGCCGCCGGGGATCTGATAGGTCAGGCACTGAGTGTCGGTTGCCATGGAGATGGGATTGAGTGTGCCATCGGCAAGGAAGTCTGCCCTGATGGGCTTGAAATAATCTGCCATCTGCAAAAGCACCTTGTCGTCAAGGTCTACCTGGTAGCCGAGCTCCCTCAGCGCAAAGGCCAGAGTTTCGGTAGCAGGCTGGGAGGTGCCGCCGGAGAAGGGGGAGATGGCGGTGTCTATAACATCGGCGCCTGCCTCAACAGCCTTCAGATAGGTCATAAAGGCAAGACCGGTGGTGCTGTGGGTGTGAACCACAACGGGAAGCTCAACGGCGTCCTTGATGGCGGAAACAAGGTCGTATGCGCTCTTGGGGGAGAGGATACCTGCCATGTCCTTGATGCAGACGGAGCCTACACCCATCTGTGCCATTTCCTTTACCATTTCAACATACTTATCCAGCGTGTGAACAGGGCTGGTGGTGTAGGATATGGTGCCGGAGGCAAGTGCCCCGCTCTTTACGGTTTCCTCAATGGCCACCTTAAGATTGTCTATATCGTTGAGCGCATCAAATATACGGATAATGTCAATGCCGTTTTTAACCGCCGCTCTTACAAAGCGGCGGACTATATCGTCGCTGTAATGCTTGTAGCCCAGAATATTCTGGCCACGAAGCAGCATCTGGAGCTTGGTGTTGGGCATTTTGTCCTTTATTCTGCGCAGCCTTTCCCAAGGGTCCTCGTTCAGATAGCGCAGGCATACATCAAAGGTCGCGCCGCCCCAGCACTCAACTGAATAAAAGCCGGCCTTATCCATGGTCTCAAGTATGCCTTCCAGCTTGTCAAAGGGAAGTCTTGTGGCGATAAGCGACTGGTTGGCGTCGCGCAGGACGGTTTCGGTAAATTGGACTTTCATAAGCTCCTCCTGTCTGTGAAAATGTATATAAACAACAGATGTTTCAAATTTCGTCACCTTATTATATCATCCGCTTTCCTGCAATGCTATATCCAAAATCCAGCGAAAAATAATTTTGTCAAAATGCAGACAATAGACGGGATATGCGGCGACGGCTTGGAAAAAACTTGTATAAATTATCCAAGGGAGTAGCAGAGAAAAGCAAGTGTACATATATTGTTTTGAAGCCATGCGCTTCAATATACGGTATCGGAGGCATACAATGACGGATAATGATCTGTATTCCACCAAAATATATTCCGGCTGCGGCTGCAATAACGGCTGTGCGCCGGCCTGCTGCACCTGCGGCAGTAATGTAGGCCCTGCAGGCCCTATGGGGCTGCAGGGGCCTCCCGGACCCCAGGGACCCACCGGCCCTCAGGGGCCTCAGGGAGAACAGGGGCCTGCCGGCCCTGCCGGGGCAGCAGGTGCAACGGGGGCAACGGGTGCAACAGGCCCACAGGGGCCTGCAGGACCTCAGGGGCCTCAGGGTGAACAGGGGCCTGCCGGCCCTGCCGGAGCAACGGGTGCAACTGGCCCTGCCGGAGCAACGGGTGCAACCGGCCCTGCGGGCCCTGCCGGTCCCACCGGAGCAACGGGTGCAACCGGCCCACAGGGGCCTGCAGGAGCTGCTGCCACCAATGAAAATGCCATGCTCTACAATGCTGGGGCTCAGAGTGTGGGAAGCGGCACAGAGCTTATCTTGCCCACTGCGCAGATAAACTCCACGGGAAGCATAACGGCAGACGGCACAACCGGGTTAACGCTGCAGGCCGGCCAGTATCTGGTGAGCTTCGCCTCGGATGCGGGAGTGAGCCTTGCAGCAGGAGGAACTGTGGGTGCGGCTCTGGCTCTTGGCGGCGCGCCGCTGGATTATACTGTGGTAAGCACGACCGGGGATGCCGGTGAGACCGAGCGTATTGCCATAACTGCCATACTTGAGCTTGCGCAGGCGCAAAATCTTAGTGTGGTGAATACCAGCCCCGATGAAAACACTTATACAAATGCTGTTCTTACCGTAATAAAACTGGCCTGATAAGGAAAACAGCCTGCTTTCCCCGGAAAGCAGGCTGTTTTTTAAATACTTATGCACAGGGTGGATATGGAGTTTGCCGGGATACCAAGGTCTGCTATTTCATTTTCCAGACGCAGGGTCAGAAAATAGGCTTCCGGGTTTCTGTTGAGGACAAGCGTTACTATCTCCCCATCGGGGTTAATGAAAGCAACCGTCTCCAGTGCATCGGTATATACGGAGCTGCCGATGCGCCGGGCGCCCTCCCTGATGAAGGAGCTGAACTGGGCAATGTAGTGATATGAAAGACGCTTGTGGACATTGCCGCTGTCCACATCGCACATTACAGGCGCGTCACAGAACTTGCCCACATAGTTTGGACCGCCCTTTTCGTCCAGACAGATGTGTAATTTGCCCAGAAAGAAAAAGGCACCCACAGCGCATCAAACGCTGTGGGTGCTTGAGCTTATACAATTCTGCGGGCCTCGTAGCCGCGGGTGTTGTAGTAGCCGGAGAGCTCGGTGATGACCACGCCGGTGGCGGAGTTTGCTGCATGAACAAACTTGCCGTCGCCAATGTAGATGCCTACATGGCCTATGTAGCTGCCGCCGGAGTAGAAGCAGAGGATATCACCGGGCTGGAGCTGGTCGGCGTCAACATGAACGCCGTTTCTGGCCTGATCCTCGGCAACGCGGTTGAGCGTATAGCCGAACTGCTTGTACACATAGTACACAAGGCCGGAGCAGTCAAAGCCGTCGGGAGAGGAGCCGCCCCATATATAGCGGGTGCCCACAAACTGGCAGGCATACTGAGCAATTTCAGAGCCCTTGGCTGCATCGCCCGTGCCGACGCTGCCGTCGGTGGAGGGCAGGCTCAAGGAGCCCTTTGCCACATACTGACTGTAAATATATCCGCTCTTGCCGTTTACGGTAACTGCCGTCCAGTCACCGGAGGTGCCGGTAATGGTTAGCTTGTTGCCGTAGAAGTATTCGCCGATAATGGAGGCGGACAGGGAGGGGGCGGAGCGCATACGCACATTGTTGCCCTTCACATAACCGTCGGAGGGGTCAACGGGGCTTACAACCACGGAGCTGTCCGGCGTGGTAACAACACTGTCGCTGCCGCTGCTGTCGGAATTGTCCTGCCCGTTATCGCCGCCGCTGCTGCCGCTATCGCCGCTCTGGGAGCTGAGGGTAACATACTGGCTGAAAACAAAGCCCTCGCGGCCGTCTATTATGGCTGCCGTCCAGTCGCCGGAGGTGCCGGTGACGGTAAGCTGCTTGCCGCGGTTATAGTTGTTGATAATGGAATAGCCGGTGCCGGGACCGGTGCGGAAGCGCACATAGTCACCGTTTATGTAGCCGGCAGTCTGAGTGCCGGGAATCACCACAGGAGAGTCGCTGACCTCCGGACTTTCGGTGACAGCGGGAGAGGGGGTCACCTGAGGAAGGGTGCTTACTTCGGGAGTGGGCGTCACCTCGGGAGTGGGTGTCACCTCGGGAGTAGGCGTTACCTCAGGACTGGCGGTCACTTCCGGGCTGGGAGTAGCCGCGGGGGTAGCTGTGGGAACGGGGGTGGGCGTAGGTGCGGGAGTGGTGACGGGGGCGGAGCCGCCGCCGAAGATAACAAAATCGGAGCTGTCAGAGCCGGCGTTATTGCCTGAACCGCCGTTGACCGGGGGAGTGTAGCTGCCGCGGCTGACATAGCTGCTGAAAATGTATCCGCTTTTACCGTCGACGGAAACCGCCGTCCAGTCACCGGAAGTGCCGGTGATGGTAAGGGCCTTGCCGGTATTGTACTCCGCCAGAATGGAAGAGCCTGTGCCGGGGCCGGAACGCATACGCACATACATTGCGTTCACATAGCCGCTGTCGCCTGAGGCGGGGGGCTGTTCACTTGTGCTGCCTCCGCTCTGGATACTCAGGTATGAGGAGGACATAAAGCCGCTTTGTCCGTTATAAACCACGCTGTACCATGTGGGATTGGAGCGGTCGGTAACCGTGACGGAGCTGCCTCGGCTGAGACAGTTTATAACGGAGTAATTCATACCCGGGCCGGAGCGAAGATTGACAGAGTTGCCGGTAACGGTTGCGTCCTCGGCAAAGGCCGTCACCGTAAACAGTGACAGCAGCAGCACCGAGAGCACAAGCGTCCTTAGTATCAACTTGCGCATATGAAACATATCCTTTTTCTTTTTTATCTGGAGGAAAGCGCACGCTCAAGCCAGACCGCAGCCACATCCATTGCGGAATAGAGGCTGTCCTTCTCGCTTTTCTTTACCACTCTGTCCCTGGATTTAACGGTAGAGTCGGTGAGCTGAAGCTGAACGGAGACCTTGGATGCAACATCCATGTCCTTTACCTTCTTGGTATCCAGTATCTGCATCATAATGATGTAGGGATCGCCAAAGCTGCCGTAATAAATGATATTGTCTTTCCTTTGGAGGGGATGACCCTTATACTCCAATGCTTTTGCCAATTATAGCACCTCCAGTATTGTAACTAAAATGTAACACATTGATTTGATATTGTCAACTCCAAATTATGGTAACCAAGTCGGACTATCCGAACACCACGGAGTCACCGTCGGAATCGTCGCCGTTATCAAAGGGATCGCCGTTGCCGCCGAAGTGGTTGCCGCCGGAATTGCTGCCTGAATTGTCGTTGCTGCCTGAGTTGTTGCCGCCATTGCCGCCGAAGTTGATGTTGCCTTCGTTGTCATAGATGTTGGTGCCGGCGTTGTTGCCGCTGCCGCCCTCATCATCTTCACCGCCGAGGATGATGTCATCCTCTTCTTCCTCTTCCTCGGGCTTAACATTGAATATGCCGGTGTCGCCGCCTATCATTGGCCAGGGGAAGCTCTTCCAGGGCAGGCCGTCATGGACAGGGGTCATGATTTTGCGGAATATCTGTGCTGCGGGGTTGCCGCCGTTGCTGACATATATGCGCTCCTGCTGGTCATAGCCGGTCCAGACCGCCGCCACATAATAGGGGGTGCAGCCCACAAACCAACGGTCCTTGTACTGACCGGAGGTACCGGTTTTACCTGCAACGGGCATGTTTCTCAGGGATGCCTCGGTGCCGGTGCCGATTTCAACGGCGTTCTGCATCATGTAGGTCATTACATGGGCGGTGTTTGAGCTGAAAGCGTAGTTCGTCTGGGGGGAATTGTCGATGACGACATTGCCGTTGCTGTCGGTCACAAGAGAGTAGCTGCGGCTTCTTGTAAAGGTACCGTCGTTTACGAAAGCGCCGTAGGCCTGAGCCATTTCCCGGACGGTAATGCCGTTTGTAAGCTGACCCAGTGCCATGGGGGCGTAGTCTGCGTCCTCGGGAAGCAGGCTTGTAACGCCCAATTTTTCGGTAAGGAAGTTGTAGCTCACCTGAGGGCCGATCTTGTCAACTATCTGAGCGGCTACGGTGTTCAGGGAGTATTGCAGCGCCCTGTATATTGTAACTACGCCGAAGTTGCCGCCGCCGTCATTGGAGGGATACCAGCTTGTTCCGTTGAGGCGGATGTCGGGAGAGTCGTCAACGAGAGTGTTGGGAGTGATGTAGCCCAGCTCAACGGCGGGACCGTAGGAGGCAATGGGCTTCATGGAGGAGCCGGGGGAGCGGAAGGTTCCGGTGGCCCGGTTCAGGGGGAAGTTCTGGGTCTTTTCGCCAACGCCGCCGCACAGCGCCGCAATCTCGCCGGTGTAGGGGTCCATGATAACGATGGCGCTTTGAAGCTGCTGGCTTGAATTGTAGGTGCGGGGGATATTGGATACATCCTGATAGAAGTTGTCAACAATAGCCTGAATGTCCGGGTCGATGCAGGCGTATATCTGATAGCCGCCGGTAAACAGCAGCTTTCTTGCCGCATCCTCGCTTATGCCCTTGCGAAGCATAAGGTCGGCTATCACATCGTCGATAACCACCTCTTCATAATAGGTATATATCTCCTGAGAATATTCCTCGTCCGGGCTGTGGGCGAACACCAGCTCCTCCTCACAGGCGGCCTTATAGGTCTCATAGTCGATGTATTCCTGCTCGTACATCTCGCGCAGAATAGTCTCCTGACGCAATTTGTTGGCAGACTCGTTGTAGAAGGGATCGTAATAGGTGGGCAGATTTGTGATGCCAACAATGGCGGCGCATTCGGCCAGACTTAGCTCGGAGACATCTTTGTTGAAATAGGTGTTTGCCGCCGTCTGAACGCCCCAGCAGCCCTCACCGAAGTAGACGGCGTTGAGATACCATTCGATTATCTCTTCCTTGTCGTACTTCTTTTCCAGCTCAAGGGCGCTGAAAATTTCGGTGAGCTTACGCTTTACGGTGACCTCGTCGTTGCCGGTGAGGTTCTTTATAAGCTGCTGCGTGATGGTGGAGCCGCCGTAGCTGTCCTGCATGGTGGCGAACATCTTGAAGAAGGCGCCGGAAGTCCTGTACCAGTCCACACCCTTGTGCTCATAAAGGCGCTTGTCCTCAATGGCTATAAGAGCCTTTTCCATGTACCAGGGGATCTCATCGTAGTCCACCCAGATGCGGTTTTCGCCGCCGGCAAGAGTAACCAGCTCGTGCCACTGGTCGGAGGAGTCCTGATACCAGATGGTGCTGGATTCCTCCAGCTTGAACTCCTCAAGGGAGATGTTCAGCGTGGGGGTAAGGCAGGTTTTTACATAGTAGGCAAATACACAGGCAAAAAGCATACCTGTAATAAGTATGATGAGAAAAACAGTCCCTATCAGCTTGAATATGGAGCTTATGGTACCGGATACAAGATCGACGGTCACATCCGCCACTTTAAGCGCAAGGCGGCCGGCCTTTTTCTTGCCCTTGCCGTCGGGATTTTTTACGCTTTTGCTCATTTGGACTGCAGCACCTCCTTTTAAGGTGAAATGGACACAATTATACTGACTACCGATTATAACACATAATGTCAACTAAAGGTAGATGTTTTGTAAAATTTATATATTAATTATAGACAGGGATAAATAATCTGAAACATGGGAATACTTAGCCTGAGAAAGGTTGTGTTCCCATGGGACTGAGAATAAGAATAGCGCTGCTCATGTGCCTTGCGGCGGGGGCTGCATGGTCGGCATCCGCTGCCTACGAAAGTCTGCGCCCGCCCGAGATATACCAGCTTCCGGAGGAGCTTTACGCCCGGTACAGCGCCGTCGGTGAGCAGGCACAGTACCGTCTTAAGGCCTGTGACGGCTTTGTTGCGGTGTACAGCGGCAAGTCCGATGCAAAGCCTGTTATGACCGATATTGAGCTCAGCTCCCTGAGAGGGGCGGACAGAGCCATGATCGAGCGGGGGCTCCCTGTGAGCGACCGGCAGGAGCTTTTGGCGCTGCTTGAGGATTTGGGCTCATAGACTGTTGATTTTTTCGCCTGTATAGGATATTATAAGTGTAAACCATACAGGAGGTTTGTTTGATATGAGTGACAATTTCGGTAGTGATTTTATTACGATAATTGATGACGACGGTCAGGAGTTCGAGCTTGAGGTTCTCGATTCCATGGACTATAACGGAGAAAGCTATGTGGCCTTCCTGCCTGCCAACATGGATGAGGACGATCCTGACTACGGCATTATCATTCTGCGCTCCGTTGTGGACGAAAAGGGCGAGGAGCTTTTTGAATCCATTGACGATGACGCTCAGCTTCAGGATGTGTATGAGAAGTTTATGGTCCTCCTCTTTGATGACGAGGACGAGGAATAAAAGTTTCTCCGCATATCCGGCTTTGCGGCGGCATATTCATTAGTATGCCCGCAAGGCGAACAAAACAGAGATAAGTTCCTGCTGTGTGCGTGTGTCGTTTGACTGCGCGGCCCATTAAACCCACATCTCTTATAAGGGATGCCGATTTGAATCTGCGGATTGCAGGCCTCCCGGCTTAAGCCGGACGTTGGAAGCAGCGAAACAGAACTTAGGCGACCCACCTGCCCAATTGTGCAGGTTATAACTGGGCCGGCACGGCATTTGCGGGACACTCCCGCGGACATCAGTCCGCGGGAGTTTTTTATATGCAGAAAACCACGCGGCAGTCGCGTGGTTTTCTGCATACCTGGGTGCTCCGTCCAAGGAGTGTTCCCTTTTGATTATGTCTGTCAGGCTACCGGAAAGTGTGGACGGCGGGCTCCTGAACCATTTGTTTAATCTTTAAGATGGTCTCCTCGGACAGCATTTCCTCTTTCCTGTCAATATCGCACATGAGGGACATCGCGCCGCGGATTACCCCGTTTACTTTAAGCGGGAAGGAAATGGTGAGGTTGCCGGGCAGCCACTCCTCATCGTGAACTGAGTAGCCCTGCCGGCGAACACGGTAAATCTCCTCCCGGATTGCATCTGCGTTGGGAAGGGTGGTTTTGGTAAAGATGATGACCTTTGTGCGGCTCAAATACTCCTCCAGCTCCTCGTCCGTAAATGTGGAAAGCAGCATTTTACCCGGTGCGGAGCAGTAATAATAGCGGGTGGGATCGTAGAAGGCGTTGTTGAAGGACATGTTCTTGGTCTGAAGGTCCTTGTGCAGAGTGATGGTCTTGCCGTTATGGAAGGCCATGATGTGGGTGGTGGTGTCGAACTGATAGGCCAGAGTGTGCATGGTGTCGAGGTATTTGACTGTCAGCGGATGGCTTTGGGACACATAGTTTCCCAGATGAATAATTCTTTCGTTCAAGCGGAAGAAACCGGTATCCGGGTCCTTTTCCAGAAAGCCGGCGCTCTGAAGCGTCAGCATGTAGCGGTCCGCGCTGGAAACATGAATGTTCATTTTCTTGGCAATCTGCGAGACGCTGACGGAACCGTTGTTGTGTGCCAATAAATCAAGCAGCTCCAACATTTTTCCAGCCGAGGAGATAATATTACTTTCTTTCTGCATTTGGGAGTGCTCCTTTCCTCAATAACCGGAACAAACGACGGCCGAACTTCCGTAAAAACAACAAAACTGAGAAAAAATTAAACATTATATAATTATTTATACTATGCACGGCGAGCATTTGCAAGAAAAAAAGCTTATTTATAAAAAAATATAATGTCTTTGACTATTATGCAAAGTCTGTTGCGGGATGATAGCATTGATTTGATAAATTTTGGCATATATTGACAATTATAACGAGCTGATAATATACTAATTTATAAGAAATGACCATATAAAATGTGGTCGAAACAAAAATAAGAGAAAAGGAGAAAACCAATGAAACTGCCACCCTATGTTATCGACATCCAGGCGCTTCTATCCGGCATGCCCGACGGCTCGTGGTTTACACACGCACAGATTTTTGACAATCTGCTCTGCGTGGCAAACAAATCCACCTCATGCTTCGTTATGAAGACCTCCGAGGGTCTCATAGTGATCGACGCAATTTATCCCAAGGAGGAAATGTTCAACGCCATCATCGGTGCCATTGAGGATATCGGCTGGGATCCCAATGACATCAAAAAGCTGGTCATCACCCACGGACACTTCGACCACTGCGGCTGCGGCAAATGGATAGTGGAGAAGTACAAGGCCGAGACCTATCTCAGCAAGATCGACGACGAATTCTGGGAGAGCACACCCTTCTTCCCCGACAAGCCCGACACATGGAAAGACTTCAAGATCGACCACTATGTGGACGACGGCGACCTGATAACTCTGGGCGACACCAGCATTCAGGTGCTCTTCACCCCCGGCCACACTCCCGGCGGCCTGAGCTTTATTTTCCCCGTCTATGACAACGGCGTAAAGCACATGGCAGGTATGTGGGGCGGCACCAATCCTCCCGGCGCGATCCGCAGCATAGTCAAGTATCTGGCTTCGGTGGATCACTTTACCGAGGAGACCATGAAGGCTCACTGCGATGTTGCCATCTGCAACCATCCCGATTTTGACGACGGCTACGGCAAGATGGAATATTCCCGCAAGCGCAAGGCTCATATGCCCAATGTATATATAATGGGTGAAGAGGGCTTCCAGAAGTTCAACAGCATTTTCCGCAATCTCTGCTACTGGAAGCTGGAGACCATCGCCGAAGCCAACGGCATTCAGTAATTCGTCCCGGCAGCCCTATAAGGAAGAAAGTGTTTACTGATATTAGTTAAGGAGAGAAAAATATGGAGAAAAAAGCAAGCAACAGATGGTTACTTCTGTTTTTCGCCATGGTCTGTATGCTGATCATGGGCGTCTGCTATACCTATTCCCTGTTCAACCCCTATGTTCAGGAGCATTTCGGCGTTGACCAGGCTACTGCCACCCTTCCCTATACAATATTCATAGCGGTCTTTGTTCTGGGCAACTATCTGGGCGGTGTCAGCACCGGCAAGAACGGAATGAAGAAGACTCTGCTTTACGGCTACATCCTCATGGTTGCCGGCTGGCTTATCACCACCTTCCTGCCCAAGAATATGTTCTGGGGCATGGTCATCACCTTCGGCGGTCTGTTCGGCATCGGCGACGGTATGGTTTACAATGTCATTGTGGCGCTGACTCCCAAGTGGTTCCCCGACCGCAAGGGTCTGGCCTCCGGCCTGACTCTGGCGGCACTGGGTCTCTCTGCCACCATCTTCAGCCCCATGGTCAGCGGCTGGCTTAGCAGCTTCGGCTTCAAGACCTTCATGATAGTGGCCATGATCTATGTGGGTGTTGCTCTCATCGGTCTGCTCACGCTGAAGAATCCTCCCGAGGGCTACATGGTGCAGACCGGCGGCGCCGGTGCTGCAAAGGCCGTGGCACCACAGAAGCAGTATGAGGTCAAAGAGGCGGTCAGGATGAAGGAATTCTGGATCGTCATGGGTCTGTATTTCTGCGCAGTTCCTGCCTACCTGCTCCTCTCCGCAATCTTTGTCTCCTATGGTAAGAGCAAGGGTCTGGACGCCACCATGGCGACTCTGGGCGTCAGCATCGCCTCCCTGTGTCAGGTGGGCGGCCGTCTGATCCTGCCCACCATATCCGACAAGATCGGAAGAAAGGCAGCCTTTGCGGTATCCTTCCTGGTGACGGCGGGCGGCATCGTCATCCTCACCTTCGCAACCGGGCCTCTGTATGTGGTGTGCTTTGCACTGCTCAGCCTTTCCTACGGCGGCTGCAACGCCTGCTTCGGTCCCATTGCGGCGGACATCTGGGGTACAAAGAACCTTGGAACCATCCTGTCCCTGACTATGATTGGCTTCGGCGTCGGCTCCATTGCGTCAACAATTCTCAACAAGATCCTCGGACCCAGCACCGCTTTCATAGTTGCCGGCATAATTGCGGTCATCGGCGTCGTTCTGGTCTTTATGCTCCCCAAGAAGAAAGCATAAAAAGAAACTGCACACACTTTACTCATACATACTCCTTGAATTATCCAAAGCAGGGCGGCCACATTAGATGTGGCCGCCTTTTTGTATGCAAGGGAAACTATGGGATAGATGCGTGGTTGCGCTCTTCAGCTTGTGCCAATTAACCCTTTGGGGCTGTCTGCACGGCTGACTTGGTACAACCGTAGAACAAAAAATCAGGGAGCGCAAGCTCCCTGATTTTTTATTTTTTACTGAGTGCTTCCTCAAGGGCGTCCTTTGCCTCCTGAGGGACTACAATCTCGTCCACCGTGTCAAAGCTGCTGACCGTAAAGCTCATAACAGCCTTGTCAATGCCGGCGTCAAGCTCCGTACCGAGAGCCTGGCTGAGTATGCCGAGAAACAGAATGTCCGCGCTGCGGCTCAGGTCCATCTCCAGCTTGACGATGCAATGGGTATCACTGTCCAGCCAGAAGCTCACAGGCGTATCGGAAAAAGCGTCGATAAGCTCGCTTTCGGAAAACTCTACACCGGACACGGTCATGCCGCCGCTGCCCTCGAAGAACTTTTCCACCAGAGCCTCGGGGAGCACGCCTTCATAGCGTACGGTATTGTACCTGCCCAGCTTCTCCGTACCGGCCTCGCTGAAGCTGTCGGCAAGGGCGGAGTATATGGCAAGAATGGTTTTTACACCGAACTTTGGGGAGTCCTTGAGGGTGGATTGACTGGCGGTCCATACCTCCTTGCTGCCAAGGAGACTGTTGGCTGTGGCGCCAAGATAAAGGTTCAGCTTTTTGTCCGCCTTTTCGGCGTAAATCTTCAGCACCGGCACACTCTGACCGGAAATTTCTATCTGAGTGTCGGCGTGAAGGGCAAAGGGGCTGATGATGAAATCCACCGGTGCGCTAAGGGTAGCCGGTATTTTAAGGGAGTAGGCGGAAAGCTCCAGCTCCAGCTCCATGTCACCGCTGACGCTTTCCAGCTTCGACATGGCTCGTGCCACCTTTGCAGCCGTTATAGCGGAGCCAAGGCCGCAGGCGCTGAGAGACATGAGCATGGCAAGGGCAAGAAGCAGGCAAAGCAGCCGTTTAAAACCGAATTTCTTAGTCATACCTTATCACCACAAAGTTTGTATTTTATCTGACGGCTCAGACAACGCCCTGAGCCATCATTGCCTCGGCAACCTTGAGGAAGCCGGCTACATTTGCGCCTACCATCAAATCGCCGGGTCTGCCGCACTCAACGGAGGCGTCATAGCAGGCCTTGAAGATGTTGACCATGATGCCGCGGAGCTTTTCGTCCACCTCTTCAAAGGACCAGGACATACGGATGGAGTTCTGGCTCATCTCCAGACCGGAGGTGGCAACGCCGCCTGCGTTGGAGGCCTTGCCGGGGCTGTAAAGCAGACCTGCGGACTGGACAAGGCTGATGGCCTCGGGGGTCAGAGGCATGTTTGCACCCTCAAATACGGCAAAGCAGCCGTTGTCAATGAGAGCCTGTGCGCCCTCTGCGCCCATTTCGTTCTGGGAGGCGCAGGGCATTGCAATGTCACACTTTACGCTCCAGATATTGCGGCAGCCCTCGTGGTATTCGGCGCCGGGAACCTCGTCGGCATAGACGCTTATGCGGGCGCGGCGCTTCTGCTTGATGTCAAAGAGCTTATCCAGCTTTATGCCGTCGGCGTCGTATATGTAGCCCTGAGAGTCGCTCATGGCAACAACCTTACCGCCAAGCTGCATGCACTTTTCGGCAGCGTACTGTGCCACATTGCCGGAGCCGGAGACGACAACGGTCTTGCCCTCAAAGCTGTCGTTTCTGAGAGCCTTAAGAGCCTCGGATGCAAAGTAGCAAAGGCCGTAGCCGGTGGCCTGAGTGCGCGCAAGGGAGCCGCCGTAGCTGAGACCCTTGCCGGTGAGCACCGCACCGTCATAGCGGTCAACGATGCGCTTGTACTGACCGAAGAGGTAGCCTATCTCACGGGCGCCTACGCCAATGTCGCCTGCGGGAACATCGGTGAACTGGCCGATATGGCGGTAAAGCTCGGTCATGTAGCTCTGGCAGAAGCGCATTACCTCGGCGTCGGACTTGCCCTTGGGGTCAAAGTCGGAGCCGCCCTTGCCGCCGCCCATGGGCAGGGTGGTCAGGGAGTTTTTGAGTATCTGCTCAAAGCCAAGGAATTTGATAACGGAAAGATTGACGGAGGGGTGGAAGCGCAGACCGCCCTTATAGGGGCCGATGGCGGAATTGTACTGCACTCTGTAACCGCGGTTGACCCGGACAACGCCCTTGTCATCAACCCAGGGAACGCGAAATTCCACCACGCGCTCGGGCTCTACCAGACGCTCGATAAGTCCGGCGGCTTCCCATTCGGGATGCTTGTCGACTACCAGCTCCAGAGAGTCGAAAACCTCGCGGACGGCCTGCAGAAACTCACTTTCGTGACCGTCACGCTGCTGTACCTGTGCATAGACCCTGCTGAGATATTCACTTTTGAACATTTTTAAATCCTCCTTGATGTTGCTGTGTGTGGCCTATTTGTCTTTCTTGCGGAAAATAAGGAGCTTGCTGATGACATAGTTGAGCACGGTGACAAGGACAGAGGAGATGAATATCTTGGCTATCCAGTAATCCATGGAGAACACATTTACAGTAAGCGCCATAATTAATATATCCAGTATCCATGTTGAAAGTCTGGAGGCGGAAAAACCAAGAAACTCCATCAGAATACGGGGATTGCGGCTTTGAAACACCAGAGAGCGGTTGAGAGGATAGGCAAAGCATACGCCTGCCACCCAGCCGCCGGTGTTTATGAGAAAATTCTGGAAAACAAGGCTGGGGTCAAGAAACAGCTTCAAAATAAAGCTGGCTGCCCAGGAGAAAAGCGTGGTGAGAACACCTACTATAAGATATACGATAATCTCCCGGTATTTGATAAAAAGATCTTTGATTTTGGCTGACATATTTCTCCCCTGACGAACAACGATACACTATAATTATACGACATACAGCGCCGCTGTGCAAGATTTTTTGAGTGCTGTGCAAAAAAAGCCTCCCGGACAGCCTGTCCGGGAGGGCGGAAACGCGGATTGCGAGCTTATTCCTCGGTCTTTTCGGGCTCGGCGGGGACGACCTCCTGCTCGGCGGCGGCGACTATCTCCTCAAACTCGCTTATCTCAACATCGATGTCATCAATGCTGCTTTCAGCTTCCATCTCGGCGCGCAGAGCGTTTATCTCAGCTTCCTTTGCACCGATGCCGGCGTAAATTTCCTCGGCCTGAGCAAAGAGAGGGGCGAAGAAGCCTTCGGGGGCGTCCTTGGCCTGCTCGTAGTAGAGTCTGCCTATCTCGGCGTAGACCTTTTTAAGCTCCTCGTTTTCGCCGTTAAGCTCCAGAGAGAGCTTTGCAATGCGGGCATAGTTTTTTGCCATGCCTGCGCCGCGGTCGTAAATGTCGCGGACGCTGCTGTTGGCGGCAACTTCCTTTACCTTGCCGGCAATACTGCTGAGAGTGCCGGTGATGATGCTTTTGTAATCAGCCATTTTGAATTTCCTCCGTTTTGTTTATTTCTTCCCCGGCGGGGGCTTGGGCTTCAGCGTTCTTTTTGGTCTGACTGTACACATACAGACGCTCATGGGAATGCGGCTGCCTCCCCCTGTAAATAAGAACGATGAGAGATATCAAAGCAAGCGCTATGGAAAGCGCCTGTGATACACGAATAGATGTGCCGCCTATGTACAGGCTGTCCGTGCGAAGACCCTCTATCCATGTGCGGCCTATGCCGTACCAGAGAAAATAGATGAACACGAACTGACCGTCGTAGCGGCGCTTGCCTTTGGCGGTCACTACCGAAAGGAAAATGAAGCAGCCAAGGTTCCACAGCATTTCATAAAGAAAGGTGGGGTGAACATAGATGGTCTCCCCGGCGGGATTTGTAAGCCCCATGCGGCAGAATATTTCCGTGGGTGCGCCAAAGGCCTCACGGTTCATAAAGTTGCCCATGCGGCCGCATATCTGCCCCAGCAGCAGGCCGAACACCACAATGTCCAGCATTGCGCCGAGAGGCACCTTTTTCCTGCGGCAGACAAAATATATGGTGATTATACCGGCTATCACGCCGCCGTAGATGGCAAGGCCGCCGTCTCTGAAGGCGAGTATTTCACCCGGGTGCAGAAGATAATAGTCCAGCTTGAAGGCCACATAGTAGAGCCTTGCGCCCAGCAGGGAAAAGGGGATGAGCCACAGCACCACATCGTAAATATCGTCGCTTTTTATGCCGAAGCGCTTGCCGTTGCGGCTGCAGTAGCCTATTGCAAGCAGAAAGCCCAGAGCAATAAAAGCGCCGTAAAAATACACATCAAAGCCAAACACCGTGAAATAGGGCGGGGGATTGATGGAGCCCTCCCCGAACATGGGGAAGCTGATGGAGGAGCTGCGCTGCATGGTGTCAAATACCTGAGTTAAAAGCATAATATCAGACCTTTCCGGGAATTACAACGGACATTGCAAGCCTTTCCGGAGAAAGCGCCTCAACAATGAAAGCCCTGCATTCCTCAATGCCGATACTGTCGAGCACCGGCAGCGCGTCAAAGGCACAGTAGCCGTCAAATACGCTTACCGCCATCGAAACGCAAACATTTTCAAAATCCTCAAGACCGCGGAGCCTTGCGCCAAGGGACGCCCGCTTTGCACGCTCAAAGCGCTGCGGGTCAAGCCCCTCAAGGCGTATCCGCTCCACCTCGGCTTTAAGCCTGTCCAGCACCTTTTGTGGGTCCTTGCTTTCGCCGCCCAGAATGACAGTGGCGGTGCCGGCGGAAAAGTCCACCTCATAGTCAAAGTCGTGGCTCAAAAGACCCTCGGCATAGAGGTCTGCGTAGAAGGGAGAGGATGAGCCTGCCAGAAGACGCATGGAGAGCTGACTGAGAACCCGCTGGCGAAGTATCTCATCCCCGCCCACGGCGTGGCGCAGCTTTGCGCCGATAAGAAACTGCGGCGCGGAGACCGCCATTTCCACGGCTCTGAAGCTCTCCACGGGAAGCAGCTCCTCCTCAGGGCCAAAGTCTGCGGTGGGGGGCGTGCCCTTTTCTCCGGGCAGCTCCTCCATGGCTATGCGGCAAATCTCCTCCGGGTCAACATCGCCCTCAATGCAAAGGCTCATGTTGCAGGGAGAGTAGAAAACCCGGTGGCAGTCGTAAAGGGTTTTGTCGGTGATTTGGGCTATGCTCTCCACTGTGCCTGCCACCTTGTCCTTTATGGGGTGGTGCTTATAAAGCAGAGAGAGGAGATTATAGTACACGGCGTTACCGGGACTGTCCTCTCCCATGACTATCTCCTGAGCGATTATGCCCTGCTCCTTCTGCACGGTTTCCTCCGTGAAATAGGGGGTGGATACAAAGCGCAGCAGCATACGCAGGTTTTCCTCGAAGGACTGGGTGCAGTTAAAGTAATAGCAGGTCATGCCGCTGGAGGTGAAGGCGTTGGGGTCGGCGCCGTTTGCCGAGAGGATGTTCAGGGCATTTTCGCCGCCGGGCATGTCAAACATCTTGTGCTCAAGAAAATGAGCAACGCCTGCGGGGGTGTCGATAGTCTTCCCATCCACGGCAAAGCGCCTGTGAGCGCCGCCGTAGTTTGCCGCGAACACCGCGCAGCTTGTGGAAAAGCCACGCTTAGGAACTATTCTCAGCCTGAGGCCGTTGGGCAAAACCGCGCTGCAGAGGGTTTCACCCAGCTTGGGGTAATCAGTTTTCTGTATCTGCATCGTCTTCCTCACTGCCTCTCAGAAAATAAATAAGGTCACATTCTATGCCGGCGGCAATTTCAGCCACCTGCTCTGCCGTGACGCCTTCCGCAAGCTCTGCAAGCTCCATGGGACCGTAATCCCGTCCGTCAAGGGTCTGGGACAGGAAAAAGCCCTCCAGATCGCCCTGACTGTCCATCAGAGAGCGAAGGTCGGAGGCAACCCCCGCCTTTGCCCAGCGAAGCTCGTCAGCGCTTATTTTGCCCTGCTTTACATTCTCAAGCTGAGCCAGAATTTCGTCTCTGGCCTCGTCGAGCCTGGAAAAATCTATTCCCGAGGATACCAGCATAAGCCCCTTGTGAGTGTCAAGGGAGGAGCCTGCATAATAGCAAAGCTGCAGCCTTTCACGCACATTGTTAAAGAGCTTGGAGCTTACGCCGCTGCCGTAAACGGCATTGAACACATAGAGGGCTGCCAGATCCGGCTCCTCCATGCACTCGCCCAGACGAAAGCCCATGACCAGCTTGCCCTGACTTACATCCAGCTCCTCCTCCACGAAGCGCACCCTGTCCTCAAGGGCGTTCATGCGCACATCGGTGCCGATGTCGTAGTTTATCTCACCTCTGGGCATAACATCCAGCGCGTCCTTAAGGGCGGCAGCAACGGCCTTTTTACCGCTGCGGCCGCAGTAGAATATCTCCACGGGACAGCTTGAAAGAAGCTCCCTGTACTGGCGGGTCAGCTTTTTGTAGTTTATGCTTTCCGCCTCGTCCTCACTTCCGAAGCGTCCCACGGCGTAGTCCTCACAGCAGCACATCTCCTCTATACAGCGGTAAACGGCGTAGCTGCGCTTTTCGTTGATGCGGCTGCGGATGATGTTTATGAGCTTTTCCCTCTCACTGTCCACATACTTGGGCAGAAGAAGCCCGCCTCTTGTCACCGGTGAGAGCAGAAGCTGCCCCATAAGTGAGCAAGCCTCATGGAGTATCTTCACATTACCGGGGATGAAATCCTCCTCCGGGAGGCTTGCGTAAAAGCCGAGGCACTGTATCTCACCTATGCGTCGCACCGCAGGCTCTATGGCAAGGCCGTAAAGCTCCTCCATGCGCCCGGCAAGCTGCTCCATGTCCGGGTAGCGGGTGCAGCCCCGGCGCAGCACAAAGGGTATGAGCGCGTTCATTGAGGCGCTTTCCCGCTGAAGCTGAGTAAGCAGCGTGATGCTCAGACAGGCGGTTTTGAATTTTTCTGAATGCAGGTGGTTGAGCCATACACCGGGCAAAATCTCTGTCCTTGTGATATTCATGGTGCACCTCCGCTTTTATTTCTTACCATTATAACACCCGAAACGGAAAAATGGTAGCTTTATATTCCCTGACCCTCATATTTTTTCCCGTCAAGGAGCACCTCACCGGCCTTTACCCGGATATGCCGCACAAGCCCTGTTTTGTCGCGGTATTCAAGGCTGTATTCCGGCAGAACATCCGTAAGGCAGGGCTCGATATAGAGCCTGCCGTCCCGGAGCTTAAGCCCCAGAAACTCCGCTGCCGCGCGGAAATACCAGCCGGCAGAGCCGGTATACCAGCTCCAGCCAGCCTCCCCCACATGGCCGGGGGCGCTGTATACATCAGCTGCCAGCACAAATGGCTCGGCTCCGTATTGGTCGGCCTTCCGGTTTTCCGGCAGCAGCGCCTGCATTATCTCCCAGCCCTCGGCGGCGTAGCCCTGCCTCAGGCAGGCCAGCGCCAGCCATATTGCACCATGGGTGTACTGACCGCCGTTTTCCCGGAAGCCCTCCCCGTAGCCGGACACATAGCCGATATAGGGCTCGTTTGCGCCGAAGGGCGGGTCAAAGAGCTTTACAAGACCGCTATTGCGGTCAAAGAGGCGGCGAAAAGCGTTTAATACGGCAGCCTTGGTCTTGATGGGATCTGCACCGGGGCAGAAGGCCGCCCAGCTTTGCGCCGTGCCGTCAAGACGGCCTTTGCCGCCCAGAGGCGCGCCCTCTGCATCGTAGCCGCGGAAAAAGTATTCACCGCTCCATGCGGCGTTTGCGCTCTCCGCCGCCGTCTGGGCAAAGCCCTCGTAGCGGGCATGGTCGTTTTTCCCGAGCCGCTTTAAAAGAGCCGCAAAGCGGTATGCACAGTGGGAGAAAAACCATGCCAGCCACACGCTCTCTCCGCCGGTGCTGTCAAAGGCGTCGTTCCAGTCGCCGGATAGAAACAGCGGCAGTGAGTTTTTGCCCAGACCGTGGGAAATGCAGCACTCAAGAGCTGCTCTGGCGTGGTCAAGGACGCTTGCTCTTGCCGAGCTTATCTCAGGTGTTTCGTAGCGGTCATGCTCTGCGGAGGACAGCAGCGGTGAGCTTAGATAGTTGAGCTCAACAAAGCAGAGCTCCGTGTCGCCGCTGGCCTCCACATACTCGCACAGCGCCCAGCAAAGCCAGAGCATATCGTCCGAGCAGCGGCTGCGAACGCCCCTGTCCCCCTCCGGGTGACGGTGCCACCAGTGCATCACATCGCCCTCCACATACTGATGCCGGCAGCAGTCAAGTATGCGCTGGGCAGCATAGGAGCTGTCAATGAGCATGAGATTTACCGCGTCCTGAAGCTGGTCTCTGAAGCCGAAGGCACCGCCGCTCTGATAAAGGCTGCTGCGCCCCTCAAGGCGGCAGGCAAGCGTCTGGTAAAGCGCCCAGCGGCTCATATAGCCGTCAAAGGCAAGCCTTCCGCTGTGCACCCTGAAGGAAGACAGTATGCCCTCCCAGCGCTGCCGCGCAGCCGCAAGGGCTGCAAGGGCGTTATCCTCCCGGCACAGGCTCATAAGCTCCTCCCTGCCGCAGCAGCCGCAGGCAAAAATACTGACGCTGTCCGCTATGCCCGTCATAAGCATGGCGGCAGGGGCGAAGGCACAGCTAAGCTCCGCCCCTGTGGGAATTGCAGCCGTGAAGCGCAAGCCCTCCAGATAGCTCTCCGGGTTTTCGGCCACAAAGAAGCCCTCCTCCCGGCGGCACACAAGGGAGGCTGCGTCGGCAGAGCCCAGCAGAGGCTGCATTGCCCAGCAAAACTCCATGCCCTGAGCTCCCTCAAGCATTATCACCCTTGCGTCTATGCCCATGGGTACAAACATGCTGCATTTTACGCTGTGAGAGCCTATCTGCTTTTCCCATGTGCAAAGCCCCGGATAAAAGCTCACCCGGCAGGCAAGGCCGTCATTTGCGGCAAATACGCTGATGCTTTTGCCCTGAGCCTTAAGGCTCAGCATTTCCCCGGCGCTGACGGCCCGGATGTTTTCCGGCGGGGCAGTTATCTGCATTTCCCTTGCGTTGTCGTACCACATGCAGGCAGGGCCGAAGTCTGCCGCAATGCAGCCGAAGCGTCCGTTTGTCATGGGAAGCTGCCATGCCCGGGAGGGCAGGGAATTGCCGGCCTCAAAGCAAAAGGCCTCGTCGGTGCTGTAAAATTCGGTTTTGCTGTCACCGGCGCGCGTTTTGCCCGGGGCGGGCAGGCTGAGTCTGCCAAGGGACTTTCTCTCAAGTCCGGGGGCGTAGGCTGCCCGGCTGAGCATGAGCTCCGCCGCATTCTCGGGCACAAAATGCACGCCGCCGTAAACACCCACCAGCGCCTCGAGCCCGTAGCGGGCAAGAAGCTGGCTGAGCCGCTGTATGGTGGGGCGGCGGTATTCGCCCTGCTCGTCGCTGAAATATACAAGGTCGGCCTCCACGCCGCAGCTTTTCAGCAGGCAGAAGCGCTTAAGGAGCTTTTCGCTTTCGGCGGCTCTGCCGTCGCAGCAGATTATGGGCAGGTCGCCGGAAATACCGTAGCTCCATAGGTCACGCCGGGGCGCTGCCTGCCGCAGAGCGGGATTTTCAAGGCTTTCCAGAAGCTCCATGGCAGCGCCGGTCTCCCCGGAGGATAAGCCCAGCAGTCCGGCAGCCGCGCCCACCATGCCGCCCCGCAGGCTCCTTTCTCCGTGAAGTATCCGAAGCGCCCCCTCGTGGGCGGAGCTTGCGCTGTCCGACACGCACAGGGCAAAGGCAAAGCTGCTCTTTCTGCCCGGCTCAAGGCGTATATTAAGCCCCGCAGTGACAAAGGGGGCGGAAATGTGCCTGAGAGCGCCTTTTATATCGGAGGAAAATTCCGCCTCTGCGTCGCAGGCAAGGCAGAGCCAAAGCTCCGGCATGTCGCCGCGGCGCAGCCTGTGCAGCAGCATATGCCGCGGGTAAAACTCCGCCTGAAGCCCCAGCCTGCCGTAGGCCGGGTGAGCCTTGTAAGCGCTCCGGGGATATAAAATCGGCTCAAAACAGAAGCAAAGCCGGGCGCTCAGTGGCTTTTCGCTTTCAAGCTCCACGGTTCGCAGTTCACCGCAATCGCCTGCGGCGCAGGAAATACCCACATCATAGCCTATATCCCCGGCCTTTCCGCGAAAGCGCGCCTGCTCCTCGGAAAGCTCCCATATATATCCGTCCCAGCAGGGTAAGGCCGTGCTGCCGCCGTCGCTTCGGAGGGTAAAGCGGGCGCTGCCGCTGCCGTATATGCCCAGCGCTCCCAGCGCTGCCCTTGAGCTTCCACGGCTTGACACTACAAGAGAATATGAGCCGTTTGACAAAATGCAGCAGCGGCTTTTGTCCTCTGCATCGCCCCGAATATGCCAGCGCTCCTGAGGCGCCCGGTCGGGCTTTTCAGGCACATCCGCCATGTCACGGCGGATGACGATGCCGTTATCGGGCAGCTTTTCCTGCAAAAGCAGGGAATGAGCTGCCATGGCAGGCTCGGCCATAAAGCGCTTTGCTATGCTTTTCTGGCATACGGCGTTGGCGGCGGCAATTATGCTCATGCTTACATGATGAGCCATATAGCAGCGCACCTGCTCACCGCTGTCGCTGCGGCAGCGCCCGGGAGTGAAGTCCAGCGCCTCAATAAAGCCGAAGCGCCCGACAGCGCCCAGCGCTTCCATCCGCTGGAGATTTTTAACCGCTGCCTTGGGCTCTGCCGCAAGGGCAAGGAAGCTGCTGTAAGGGGAGATGACCATGTCTTTCTCCTGACCGCGCTTAAGGGCAAGGGCGGCGCAGCCGTGAGCCTTGTAGCGGTAGTTAAGCGCCCCGTCAAGGGAGAAAAAGGCGCTTTCCGATATACCCCAGGGCTTTCCTGCAAAAACCCTGCGCCGCTGGGCGTAGACGCAGAAGCGGCAGCTTTCGTACAGGAGGCTGCCTCTGTAAAGCGGCAGAAACAGCTCCGGCATCAGGTATTCAAACATTGTGCCCGTCCAGCTTGCAAGCCCACGGTAGCCGTCCTTCTGAAGCTGGGCGCGGCTGAGCCTGCGCCAATGCTTTTTGGGCACATCGCCCTTGGCAATGGCAAGGAAGCTGGTGAGCATGGCCTCACTTGCAAGAAGGTCGTACCAGCCTCCGGCGCGGCTTTGCTTTGCAGCGTCGTAGCAAATGCAGAACAGTCCCCTCTCTTTGTCGTAAAGGGGGGCAAAGTCCATGGTCTCAATAAGCGCCTCAATGTGGTTTGCGATGCTGCTTTCCCCAAGGCTCAGCATTGCCCGGCGCACGCAGATAAGTCCTGCGCAGAGATTGCCGCTGTCCACGGTGGACACATAGGCCGGGGCAAGAGGCAGAAGGGTCCTTGTGTCATACCAGTTGTAAAAATGCCCCATGCATTTTGGCATGCGCTCCATGGTGGTGAGCATATTTGCAATATATTCCACTGCCTCCGCGGGGGATATAATGCTCATGTCCATGGCGGCCACCGCCGCCGTCATGGCAAGCCCCATATTGGTGGGGGATGTTCTGTGGGCTACGCCCACCGGGGGCTGTTCCTGAAAATTGTCCGGCGGTAGGAAATTATCCTCAGAGCTGCTCATCCGGCTGAGATAGCGCCAGGATGCTGCCGCAGCGTCGGTGATATAGGCTTTTTCGCTTTCGGTAAGAGGACTTTCCTTGTGGGAGGGCAGAGCCAGCGCCGCTGCCATAAGGGGAGAGAGCAGCCACAGAAGCCCCGCGGACTTTGCAGCCACCTGAGAGGGACAGACTATCAGCGCAAGCCCCAGCAGAACCGGAAACCACATTGCACGCAGATGCGCCTTCAGGTCGCTGCCGCCCATGCCGGCCTGCTCCGCCGTCTGCCATTGTAAAAGCCGCTTATGGCTTACAAGCATACGCCAGAGAGCCGTGCTTATGGCGCTTATCGATACCCATGCGTCAAAGGGCAGCAGCCACAGTCGTATAAAGGTCTGCACGATGCTGCCGCCCACGCCGGTCAGAAGTCTGGTGTAATGGCGCAGGCGCACCTTTTCCCGGCGGGCGGTGCTGCTTTGGGCAAGGCTCAGAAAAAGTGAGCTTAAAAGCGACAGCAGCGCTGCCCATGCAGCCACCGCAATGCCGCTTCCCGGCAGGAAAAAGCCTGCAAGAATGGCGGCAAGGGTAAGGGGAGATATGAGGCTTCGCCTGAGACTGTCAAAAAGCCGCCAGCGGTCAATATCCGCAAGCCCCCGCCCTCGTGAAAACAGCCACGGCAGGTTCTGCCAGTCGCCGCGTATCCAGCGGTGCTGGCGCTTGTAATAGCTCAGCGCCGTGGTGGGGAAGGCGTCGGAAAATTCCGCATCCCCCATGTAGGCGCCGCGCAGATACGCTCCCTCCAGCGCGTCGTGGCTGAGTATGCAGCCCTCGGGGAAGCGCTTTGCGGTGCATTCCACCAGCGCCGCAGCGTCAATAATGCCCTTGCCCGCAAAGCCGCCGCTGCCGAAGGCGTCCATATACAGCTCTCCGCAGAGCGAGGCATAGGGATCGCTGCCGCCGGCTCCGGCAAAGATGATGGAAAAGTCCGTTGCGTTTGCCGAGGCAAGGTCGGTGGCCATCCGGGGGTGGATAATGCCGTGGCCCGATGTGACTATGTGAAGCCGCGGGTCGATGACAGGGCGGTTTAGCGGGTGGAGCATGGCGCCAACCAGCTCCCCGGCGGCGCCGGGATAAATGCGTGTGTCGCTGTCAAGGGTCAGGATATAGGGGATATTGGAAAGAGCGTCCCTTTCTCCGTAAACCTGAAGGGAGCTTTCCATGTCGCACAGGAGCTTTGCAAGCTCAAGCAGCGCCCCGCGCTTTCGCTCGTGACCGGTGTATATTTCTCCGTCAAAGCTGCGCCCCCGGGTGAAAAGATAAAATCTGCCGCCGTATTTGCGGTTGAGACTGTTTATGGCGATGCGCCCTGCGCGAAGAAGCTCCCCGTCGGCGTCGCTGTATTCGCTGTCTGCGGCGGGAAGGTCTGCCAAAAGCGCAAAATACATGCTGCCGCCCTCACTGCGGCAGGCCATGTAAAGCTCCTCAAGGGAGCGGCAATAGCGCTCTATGCTGTCCGTATCGCTGAGCAGGGCGGATATTACGCATATACAGCCGCCCTCCGGAGGAACACCTGCCTGAGTGTCCATCCGTGGCAGCCGTGTGGGCGCCACGGCGTGAAGCAAAATAAAGTCCACAAGACTTTTCACCATCTGAGATACCGGCATCAGCAGCAAAAATGCCGCCGCTATGCTTGAATAGCGCAGAGCAAGCAGCAGGGATATGAAAAGCGTGCTGAGAACGATAAGGGCAATGTACGCTCCGGCGCCCCGCTTTTTCGCGCCAAACAGAAGTCTGCCTACATGTACGCCCTCCTTTTCTGCCTGAGCTATGAGCCTTTGGGCGCAGACCTGCTCGCTGAGCCCGTCCCTGCGGGCAAGGGCTTCAAGCCGCCTGAGATAGTCCTGGCGGGTGGCGCTGTCCATGCGGGGATAGTCCCCGCTGGGGTCGCAGCAAAGAATGGCGCCGCTTACATCCACGCTTTCAATGAGCTTTTCCGTGTCGATAACGGAGAGAAGCCGCAGCGAGGAAAAAAGCCGCGACAGGGCATTGGCGTGGGCGGAGGTTTCCGCCGCGTACTGCATGCTGCGGCACACGGCGGCGATGCTTTCGATAATGCTCTGTCTCAGCATGGCGGGCAGAAGCTGAAGCTCCCTGCGCTGCAGGGGGCTCTGCTGCTGAAAGCCCTTCATGTATATGATGCAGCGCTCCGCCGTAAGGGCGCCTGCGCTGCTTGCCAGCATGGAGCGGCACATCTCCAGCACAAGAGGCAGACCGTCCGTACAGCGAAGCCTCCTGACCCGGTCAAGCTCCGTGAGCACAAAGCGGTATTCCCGCTGAACCATGTACCAGTTGTCCAGCAGCCATTCGCAGGCCGGGGGAGGGGAGGGCAGCTCACCGTAACGCTGCTGCACGGTGCTGTGGCAGCGCTGTATAAGCCGGTAGGAGCGGCGCAGCACATTGGAGCAGCGGCGGAGGGAGGCCTCTCCCTCCGTGGGCAGCAGCTTTGCCGCCGACAGAGCATAGGCACCCAGCTTCTCATCTTCAATATAAATACCGGAATTTACAATATCCATACGGTTCTCCCTGTCAAAACAGTGTACTTTACATTTTTCCCAAATGCTGCCACAATATGCAGGAAAAATATTTCGCGCTGTTAAGAAAAAACACTTGACAGACGGTCTTGGGTAGTATATACTCTGTGAAGCAAAATCACTTGACAGGAGGGAGCCGTGTGACTGAAAGCAGACTTATGCGGAGCATGCTGCTGGATTTTTACGGTGAACTTCTTACCGAGAAGCAGCGTGAATGCTTTGACCTGCACTATAACGAGGATCTGTCCCTTTCCGAAATTGCCGAGCAGAGCGGGATTTCCCGTCAGGGCGTGTGGGACAATATCAAAAGGGCAGAGGCTTCACTGCAGAGCATTGAGGAAAAGACCGGCCTTATCCGCCGCTTTTCCGAAAACCGCAGGGAGCTGGAGGCGCTTGCAAAGCAGGCTGAGCGGCTTGTAGAGCTCACCACCGGCGAGGCGGGGGAGCTTGCCGCCGCCCTTAAGCGGGACATTGAGAGAATAAAGACCAGGGGCTGAACAGATGGCGTTTGAGAGCTTATCCGAAAAACTGAATGCCGCGTTCAAAAAACTCCGCGGCAAGGGCAGACTTACTCAGGCTGACATCAAGGAGGCAATGCGCGAGGTTCGCATGGCTCTGCTTGAGGCCGATGTAAGCTACAAGGTGGTAAAGGACTTTACAAAGTCCGTCACCGAGAAGGCCAGCGGCGCCGAGGTGCTTGAAGCCCTTGCACCTGCCCAGATGGTCATTAAAATCGTCAATGAAGAGCTGTGTGCTCTCATGGGCGGAGAAAATCAGAAAATCAACATTTCCTCCAAGCTCCCCAGCGTGGTTATGCTGGTGGGTCTGCAGGGTGCGGGTAAGACCACCAACGGCGCAAAGCTGGCAGGCTATATACGCAAGCAGGGCAAGCGCCCTTTGCTGGCCGCCTGTGACATTTACCGCCCCGCAGCAATAAAGCAGCTTGAGACCGTGGGCGCTCAGCTCAATATCCCCGTTTTCCAGATGGGGCAGACAAACCCCGTTGACATAGCAAAGGCTGCAATCGAGCATGCCAAGCGCCACGGCAACGACATCGTCTTTCTTGATACCGCCGGCCGCCTGCACATAGATGCAGAGCTGATGGACGAGCTTAAGAACATCCGGGACGCGGTGAACCCCGCCGAGATACTTCTGGTGGTGGATGCCATGACCGGTCAGGACGCGGTAAACGCCGCCACCGCCTTTGACGAGGCTCTGGGCGTTACTGGCGTGATGCTCTCAAAGCTGGACGGTGACGCAAGAGGCGGCGCGGCTCTTTCCATAAGAGCTGCCACCGGCAAGCCCATAAAGTTCATCGGCGTGGGCGAGAAGCTGGATATGATAGAGCCCTTCCACCCGGACCGTATGGCCTCCCGCATACTGGGCATGGGCGATGTGCTGACCCTTATCGAAAAGGCCGAGCAGAGCTTTGACGAGAAGAAGGCTATGGAGGCGGCGGAAAAGCTCCGCGCCAACCGCTTCACCCTTGCCGACTATCTTGACCAGATGGCTCAGCTCAGAAACATGGGCGATTTGGGTGAGCTGATGGGCATGATACCCGGCATGGACGCCAAGGCTCTCAAGGGCGCAAAGCTGGACGAGAAGGCTATGGCAAGACAGGAGGCAATAATCCTGTCCATGACCAAGGCCGAGAGAGAAAACCCCAATGTGCTCAACTCCAGCCGCAAAAAGCGCATTGCCGCAGGCTCCGGCACCTCCGTTGTGGATGTGAACAGACTGCTCAAGCAGTTTGAGGCCATGCAGCAGATGATGAAGCAGCTCAGCGGCAAGAACATGCGCAAGATGCAGAAGAAGCTGGGCAAGATGGGCATGGGCGGCTTCCCCGGTATGGGCGGCGGTTTCCCGGGATTTTAAAGGCTTACAACATGCATACCGCATTTTGTAATATATAAGAGAAATAACATGGAGGTGAATATACAATGGTAAAAATCAGACTTCGCAGAATGGGCGCAAAGAAGGCACCCTACTACCGCGTCATCGTTGCTGATTCCCGCAGTCCCCGTGACGGTCGCTTCATTGAGGAGCTGGGCACTTACGATCCTATGGCTGAGGGCAACAAGATCAAGGTCGATGCAGAGCGCGTTAAGTACTGGATCGCAAACGGCGCACAGCCCACCGATACCGTTCGCGGCCTGCTCAAGCAGATCGAGGCCAAGTAAGGAGTTTCTACCGGCATGAAAGAACTTTTGACCTACATTGTGCAGAGTCTTGTGGATAATCCCGATCAAGTCTCTGTGACCGAGCGCAAAGCAGACGGCGAAACGGTCTTCGAAGTCCGCGTAGCTGACGGCGATATGGGCAAGGTCATTGGCCGGCAGGGCAGGATTGTAAAGCAGATCCGTATACTCATGCGGGCCGTCGCTCAGAGAAAGGGCAAAAAAGTATCCGTGGAGATCATGGACTAATATAAAAAGCAGAGGCACAAAGCCTCTGCTTTTTATATTACGGGAGTCGGCTTTCTCTTTAGCTGCAATACTTGTAAAAACACAGACCCTATGGTAAAATTATTCGATTATAATTCAGAGGTATTTATAATGGAAAACAAAGATTTTATCGAGGCCGGGCGCATAGTCAACACCCACGGCATTGCAGGTGAAGTGAAAATCGAGGTATGGCTTGACAGTCCCCGCTTTCTCAAAAGCTGCAAAAGAGTGTTTATCTCCGGAACGGAGTACCCCTTTGTTTCCGCAAGGGAGCATAAGGGTATGCTTATAGCAAAGCTCCGGGGCGTGGAGGATGTTAACGCCGCCATGAGCCTTAAGGGTAAGGAGATACACATACTCAAGGGCGACGCAAAGCTGCCGAAGGGCGCCTTCTTCCTTCAGGACATTATCGGCGCTTGCGTGGTGGATGAGCTGCGCGGAGAGATAGGCAGGCTCACCGATGTGCTGGAAACTCCTGCCAACAGAATTTATGTCGTCAAGGGCGAGACGGAGCACCTTATCCCAGTCGTGCCTGAGTTTATTATGTCAACCGACGCCGAGGCCGGAATAATCAGGGTTCGTCTTATAGAGGGAATGTGATAATATGCGGATAGATATTATGACGCTTTTTCCGGATACGGTAAATGCGGTTTTGCATGAGAGTATCATTGGCAGAGCGGCTAAAAAAGGCATAATTGAAATAAATTGTGTACAAATCAGGGATTTTACCCATAATAAACAAAACCAGGTGGATGACTATCCCTACGGCGGCGGCTACGGCTGCGTGATGATGGCGCAGCCCCTCAAGTCCTGCTTGGATAATATTATGTCAACCGCACAGGGTAAACACAGCCGGGTCATCTACATGTCCCCTCAGGGCAAGCCCTACAATCAGGAGACGGCAAAGCGCCTCAAAAACGACTATGACCATCTGGTGCTGGTCTGCGGCCACTACGAAGGCATAGACGAGCGCTTTATCGAGCTTTGCGTGGACGAGGAAATTTCCCTTGGCGATTTTGTGCTCACCGGGGGAGAGATCGCCGCCATGGCGGTGGCGGACTCCGTGTGCCGCCTTGTGCCCGGGGTGCTGGCCGATGAGGAGTGCTACACCGGGGAGAGCCACTGGGACGGACTGCTGGAATACCCTCAGTACACAAGACCTGAGGTCTGGGAGGGCAAGGCCGTGCCGGAGGTGCTTTTAAACGGCAACCACGCCAAGGTCAGCCTCTGGAGGCGCAAAAAGCAGCTTGAGCGCACAAGGGACAAGCGGCCCGATATGTTTGAAAAATTACAGCTTACGGACAAAGAGGACCTTAAGCTGCTGGAGGAGATCAAAAAGCAGGCAAAGCGCAAAAAGCTCACACAGCCTGTCACCTGCCGCGCAGCGCAGGAGGCGGACATCACGGATATTATGGAGATAGTGTCCCATGCCCGCAAGAGCCTTAAAAAGCACCGTGTTGACCAATGGCAGGGGGAATATCCTCAGGCGGCAAACTTCCTTGAGGACATTGCCCGGGGCGAATGCTTCGTTATATCTCACGGAGATGAAACGGCGGCCTTTTTCACCCTTTCCTCAAGGGAGGAGGACTGCTACGCGGACATCAGCGACGGCAAATGGACGGCTGACATGGAATACTGTGTGCTTCACCGGGCGGCGGTCAAAAAGGACTACCGGGGCAGCGGCATGGCGGAAAAGCTCATAGCCTTTGCCGAGGCACAGTGCAGGGCAAGGGGCAGACGCTGCCTGAGAACCGATACCCACAGGAAAAACAAGGCCATGCAGCGACTTCTGCGTGAAAGCGGCTACCGTTACAGGGGCAATGTGCAGGTCCACTCCGAGCCGGGACATGATCCTGCCCGTCAGGCCTACGAAAAAATACTGAAAGACAAATAAAACTATGGAATTAACCAACATAAACCACATAAAAGAGCTTCTTAATAGGCATGGCTTTCGCTTTTCCAAGTCTCTGGGTCAGAATTTTCTAACTGCCTCATGGGTGGTGGAGCAGATAGCCGACAGTGCGCTGCTTGACGAAAACACCGGCGTTATTGAGGTTGGCCCCGGCATAGGCTGCCTTACCGAGCAGCTTTCAAAAAGGGCGGGCAGGGTAGTGCCCATAGAGCTGGACAAGGCCCTCAAGCCCCTGCTTAATGAGACTTTGCAGCACTGCGGCAACGTGGAGATAGTTTTCGGCGATGCGCTTAAGATAAAGCTGCCCGAGCTTGTGGCGGAGAGGCTGCCGGGACTCCGCCCGTCGGTCTGCGCAAACCTCCCCTATAATGTGACAAGCCCGC
>JAZNUQ010000047.1:0-9507 GCA_045592365.1 Candidatus Limivicinus sp.
TGCGCCGCGACAGCTCCCTTTACACAAGGGAGCCTTTAAAAATCCCCACCGCCAACTTTTGTTGGCAGTGGGGCATGTGTGCGAGAGAAAATATTTTCGTAAGCCTTAAGGCTAAGCCTGTATTAAGCCCTTATAGGGCTCGTACAAACCACCCGTTATACGGGTGGTTATGATTTTATACACTTATTTGTCCCTTGCAACGACCCTTGCGTTTCTCAGCTGCAGCAGGAAGATGGCTGCAAGCAGAGCCGAGAAGATACCCAGACACAGCCATGTCCATGTCATGCTCTGAGCCACCACGCCCAGAAGCAGCAGCATGGGCGCGCCCAGAATTATGCTCCACAGGTTCTGATAGATAAGGTTGTGGGAGGCGGGAGTTTCAAACAGGGGGTCGATCTCACGCAGGAGAATGACGCCGGTGCTGGCGGTGCCGGTGAGCATGCCGTACATTGCCAGAAATGCCTCGTCCTCGTAGCCGGGGAAGAGCTTGCGGCAGATATAGCGGTTGTACACATAGGTGACAACAGCGCCTGTAAGGCAGATGAGAACCAGCGGCAGCACAAACTCCCTGTGCCTGAAGGCGGACAGGTCGATGGCGGCGATGGAGGCAACCACCATAATGTCAAACATAAGGCCGCTTATGCGGTTTAGCATAAAGTCATTGGTATAGTCGCGGGTCATGTAGCCGCGCTTGCGGAAGTAGCGGAGAATGGCACGGCCTGCCATAGCAAAGGCGGTACCCACAAGGAAGTTGAAGCCCCAGAGCAGAGGCTTGACGGTGTTGACGGCAAAGCCGCCCAGCTTGTCAAGAATGATGGTGACGCCGTACATGGCGGCAAAGGTGAGGAAATAGGTGACGAAGATAAGGCCGAACTGAACCGTCAGCTTGTCCAGAGATTCGCTGAGAGGTATCTCACCCTTGCGGGTGACGCTCTCGGCGCTGAGATCCTCAACCTCGTCATTGTGCTCGGCCTGAGCTCGCTTGTCACCCCTGCGGCGCATCCCGTTAAGGTGAAGCACACCGCCAAGGCTTGCGAAAACAAAGCCCATTGCCGCAACCGTAAGACCGAAGCTGGCGCCGTTTTCAAAGGCGGGGTACTCGGTATAGCCCTGATAGATGCTGCCCCAGTTGTAGGCCTGACCGGGACCCTGACCGTAGCCCATGGGCAAAAGCACGCCTGCTGCCGCATAGCTGCCGATAACATAGAACAGAGCTATGCTTATTACAAGGCCCACCACCGCCTGAAGCAGATAGCTGCCGACGGTGACGGTGCTGGTGTTGAATATATCACGGCGCGCCTTCTTGCCCTTCACCTTGTCGCTGCTGCGCCATGCAAGCGCCACAAAGCCAAGGCCGAGACCGTGGAAGGTAAGAGCCTCAAGGGTGCTCACATCGAACATGCCAAAGCCGAAAATCCTCTTGAACACGGCATTTGCAGCCAGAATAAGAAAGCCCGCAAGCACGGAGCTGGGAATAAGGGATTTACGCAAAAAGCCGATTTTGCGCCGGAGAGTGTTGGCAATAAGCATACCGCCGAAAAGTATGGAGAGGGTTATTACAAAGCTCCACACCTGTACATCCCAGAAATCTAATCCGCCTGTCATGTGACGCACCTCGCAGTCTGTATATATGATACGCCTATTTTACCCCCATGAATTGGCAATGTCAATGGAATGCTTAAAATTTTTAAAGCAACAGCGCCCGGGGGCGGACTTTACATGGCTTTTCCTTTGCGATATAATGAAAATAAGGAGATGAGGCTATGCAAATGGTTTTGCTTACGGCTCTCGGCGTGGGCGGGGCTACGGTTTTCGGCTCGCTGCTGGGCTTCGGCTTTAAGAATATATCTCACAGGTTTTCCGACACGGTGCTGAGCTTTGCTGCCGGTGTTATGCTGGCGGCAGCGGTGCTGGGTCTTGTGCTGCCCTCAATCGAATACGGCGGCAGATACGGCATAATTATCACCGTGGCGGGGATCTTTGTGGGCGCACTCTGCCTTAATCTGGTGGACAAGCTGGTGCCGCATCTGCACAAGCTGGTGGGGGCGGACATTGAGGAGCATAATAATCCGCAGCTTAGCAAGGTGCTGCTGTTCGTGATGGCCATTGCCATACACAATCTGCCCGAGGGCATTGCTGCCGGCGTCAGCTTCGGCGCGGGGGACAATGCTCAGGCGCTGATAATTGCAGGCGGCATCGCCCTGCAGAATATTCCCGAGGGCATGGTTATAATAGGCCCCATGCTTAACGCCGGGGTCAGTCCCCGCAAGACCTTTATCTGCGCGCTGGCCACAGGGCTTGTGGAGGTGCTGGGTACGCTGCTGGGCTATTTTGCCGTTACCGTGGCCTCGTTCATACTGCCCTTCGCGCTGGCCTTTGCCGGAGGCACCATGCTCTATGTGATAAGCGACGAGATGATTCCCGAAACTCACCACAGCGGTGAGGGCGGCGTTACCTATGCGCTTCTGGTGGGCTTTTGCCTGATGCTCATAAGCGATGTGCTGCTGGGCTGAGAGGCGCAAAGCATAACGGCACATACCAAATCATATCCACGCTATTCTGTTGCGGCGGGAAGCGGCGGGAGCAAGCCCCCCGCCCTACAATGTCCGTCAGGGGTGATAATGCTGGAGAATAAACTGCCGAAAAGAAAACATCCCCGTCTGGAAAATTATGATTACAGCAGCGCCGGTGCGTATTTTGTTACCATCTGCACCCAAGGCAGACGCTGTCTGCTGTCAAGCGTTGTAGGGGGGGGGCTTGCTCCCGCCGAAACGCAATACACAGCATACGGGCAAATTGCCCGGGAGCAGCTACTGCTGCTGGAGGAGCGGTATCCCACGCTGAAAGTCGATAAATATGTGATTATGCCAAATCATATCCACGCTATTTTGACGCTGCGGGAAGCGGCGGGAGCAAGCCCCCGCCCTACGCTTACGGATATTATCTGCGCGTATAAATCGCTTACCACCAGGCAGTGTAAGAAGCTGCAGCCCATCGACAAGCTGTTTCAAAGCTCCTTTTATGAGCATGTTATTCGTGGCTCTGAGGACTATAAGGAGATTGCGGAATATATAGTGAACAATCCCAAGCAATGGGAAACGGACAGACTGTATTCAAAGGAATAAGCCCCGTAGTAGGGTCAAATATGTCTGATGCTTATTGCTGGGCTGAGAAAAAAGATAAACCGACCTGTGAAAGCACAGGTCGGTTTTTTGCTGCCTTAGGGGGAGATTTTTCTCTCCCTCCGTCAAAAATCTTCGATTTTTGCCACCTCCCTCGTCAGAGGGAGGCTTTGGGGCGGGGCTTATCCGAGGCAGCCTCGTCAGAGGGAGGCTTTGGGCGGGGCTTATTTCAGGGCGTCGGTGAACATGGCCGCAAGCCGCTCCGCCTCCGGGGAGATTATCAGGGCGATAATAAGTCCCTTTTCCACACATTGAGCATTTTCTATTACGGCGTACTGCTGGGGCAGATAGTCCACGGTTTCCTCGGCTCTGGCCTCAAGGCGCATTTCAATCATGGCGCGGATGCTCTCAAGGGCTGCCTCATCCGCTGCCTCTATGAGCCACAGCTCATCGGCAAGCAGCCCGTTTTCGGCAATGGCTACCACCGCCTGAGCGCATTGCTCCGGCGCTATGCCAAAGTAATTGTAAACACTGTCCTCATCCAGCACTATAAGCTCCGGCATGCCTGCGCTGAGGCTTTCATAAATGGGCTGAAGCTCCGGGGAGGGCTCCGGCTGCTCTGCGCCGCAGGCGGTACACAGCATGAGCGCAAGGACACACAAAACAAGGCTCAGGGCTTTTTTCATCTCATTCTCCTTTGCTCTGCTCTGCGGCGTAGGCCTTGAGGATACGCTCCCACAGGGCCGCGCCGTCAAAGTTTATATGCACATAATTGTCGCTGGAATACACATCGGCCATGCCGTTTGAAAGGTCACGAAACCATGGCGCCGTCTCCACATAGTGGTAGCCCTTCTCCTCACAGAAAAGACGAAGCTCCTCGTTGAGCTCGGTGAGCATCTCGTTATTGAAGCCGTCTGTCTGGGAGACCCAGCTCATAGGCGTGCAGGACTGGATATAAAGCTCCACATCCGGGTTCATTTCCATGATGCGCCGGGTAAACTCCTCCCAGCGCTCCAGACAGCCCTCTACCTTGTAAAGCGGAATGTCATTGTGACCCAGCATGACAAATACCTTCTTCTTGCCGCTTGCCAGCACCGCCTCCTCGGGGCTTAGCTTCTGCCCCTGATAGCTGATGGTGATGCGCCCGTCAAGGGTATTTTCAAGCCCCATGGTGCTGCGGGCCATAAACATGGCCTCTCCGAAGCAGCCGGTTTTCTCATGCCAGCTTTTAAGCACAGCGGAGATGGAGTCGCCTATAAACACCGCATCGTCAAAAAAGGAGCTGTCCGCCATGTCCTCCACCTCGGGAGGCGCAAGGCGGGGGGAGCGGAGAAGACGGGTGGGTATCATGTGCTCGTCATCGTCCATGCTGCAGCTTACCCGGCACTCAAGACGCTGGTTTTTGTATGTGGCGTAGACAGTGGTGCTGCCGTTTCCCGTGGCGATGACGCAGCCTCTGCCGAAAAGCGCCACGCTCTCATCCTCGCTGAACCAGCTTATCTTTTCAATGGGCACGGTGCCGCAGTATATCTCCACATACTCTGCGTGGCGTGTAAGCTCCACGCTTTGGGTATTGAAGATAAGCATATCGTTGGGGTCGGGCTCAGGCTCCGGTGTAGGCGTGGGTGCAGGCGTAGGCGTAGGTGCGGGTGTAGGCGCAGGGGTAGGTGTAGGCGCAGGGGTAGGTGTGGGCGCGGCAGACGGGGAGGAGACAGGCTCCGATACCGGGGCAGGCGGCGCTTCGCCGCCGCAGCCAACCAGAAGCATGCAGGCAAGCATAAGCGCCGCCGTCGCTCTCAGCTTAATTTTACTCATATATAAATCACCCTTTTTATCGCTTCAGACAGTCTGGCTTCAGACAGCCTGATTATATATGTGCGGCGGGCTTTTTGCAAGGGAAATTTCAATGCCGCTTGCAAATACGGGAAAAATGCGGCATAATATGCACATACAATAATCATTCGGGAGATAGAGCATGAAATACGAAGGCGATGTATACCGTCCCCCCAGCGAGGCGAAAAGTCTTATAATCCAGCTCACCGTGGGCTGCGCCCGCAACAGCTGCACATTCTGCTCCATGTACAAGAACAAGCGCTTTCGCGTAAGGGAGCTTTCGGAGGTAGTTGAGGACCTTTACTGGGTGAAAAAGCGCTACCCCTTCGGCTTTGAGCGGGTGTTTCTGGCTGACGGGGACGCTCTTATCGTGAAGACCCCGCTTTTGCTGGCGGTGCTTGACAAGATTTACGAGCTTTTCCCCCATGTGCAGCGGGTCAGCACCTACGGCGCCGCCGCAGATGTTCTGCTTAAAAGCCCGGAGGAGCTGCTGGAGCTTCGCCGCCACGGTCTTGAGATGGTCTATATCGGCGCCGAGACCGGCAGCGACAGGATATTTCAGGCGGTCAACAAGAATATCACCGCCGCAGAGACAATCGAAGCCTGCCTGAAGCTGAAGGCGGCGGGGATAAAGGTATCCATGACGCTTATGAGCGGCCTTGGCGGCAAGCCCCTTACGCGGGAAAATGCCCTTGAGTCGGCAAGGCTGGTAAGCGCTGCAAAGCCGGAATACCTTGGCCTGATGACGCTGTATGTCTACCCGGACACGCCGCTGGGCAAGCAGTGCCGGGAGGGGAGCTTTCAGGAGCTGAGCCCCCTTGAAATGCTGGAGGAGCAGAAGCTCTTCCTTGAAAATGTGGACAGTGAGGGCACGGTGCTGCGCTCAAACCATGTTTCTAATTTTGTCTCCCTTGCGGGAACGCTGAACCGGGACAGGGACACCATGCTTTTACAGCTTGAGCAGGCCATAAAAAGAGCAAAGGAGCTGTGACGGCTCATAATGAAAATAAGACACACCCCACGGGGCGTGTCTTATTTTCATAAGTAGCTGTGCTTCGTTTGTTCAGAAAAGCTGACCGGGCAGTACCAGCTTCTCCCTTGGGGGAAACTGCCTGTCAAAGTCTTCGGCGGCCTTTTCGTCCACAAAATACCCGGACGGCGGGGCATATACGCCGGTGACGCCCTCAAGGTAGCCGGGGATAAGCTCCCTGCAGAGGAAGAAGGATGCGTCCGCACCCTCCGGCAGACCGTGGTAGCGGATGCCCTTTTCCGAGGCATAGCCAAAGCCGCTTTTGCCGTAAAAGCCGATATTTCCCTCAAAGCAGACTGCGCCGCAGCCCAGCTCCGCCGCTTTTTCAATGGAGTAATCAAGCAGCAGCTTGCCGTAGCCCAGCCCCTGATACCGAGGCGCAATACAGATAGGCCCCATGGTCATAATGGGGACAGTCTTACCGCTGTCGGCAAGTATCTGCGCATGCATGAACATGTTCTGGCCTATTATTTCGCCTCCCAGCTCCATGACGAAATTAAGCTCCCTGACAAAGGCCGGGTCTTCCCGGAGCTGATGGATAACAAAATGCTCCAGACAGCCGGGGCGGTAGACATTCCAAAAGGCTTCGCGGATAAGCGCCTCAACCTGAGGCTGCTCCTCTTTTCTTTCCAAACGGATGGTGTAGTCATTTTTATTCATTGTTTTACCTCCTGATGATTGTTGACTGCAATACGGGGAGGCTTGGGCGGGACTGCACGCAAACCTCCCGGTCAGCCTGCAATCTCCAAGGTGTTGTTTTTTCTCAAACAGCATTCTCCAAATAAAAAATTTGCCGCGCCTTATGCCCGGCTTGCTTCCATGATAGCACATCGGCTGCGGGATTTCAATCGGTGAGCGGGGCGAAAAAACAGGGCTCCCAAGACATGGGGCCCTGTTTGGCGCTTAAAAATACTTTTTCATAAAGGCGATGCGCTGCTCCATAGCGGCAAGGGTGGTGGGGGCTTTCTCCGCAATGTCAAAGCCGTGCATGGTGCCGCGGGTCTCGTTCAGCGTGACGACAACGCCATTTTCCTCAAGCAGCCTTGCGTAAAGTATGCCGTCATCGTGCAGGCAGTCAAACTCCGCCGTTTCAATGTAGGCGGGCGGGAGATAATCAAAGCTCTCCGCCTCCACCGGGGAATACAGGGTGTAGTCCGGCCGGGTGCTGTCAGCCCGGGTCATGGGGGCGATGCGCCCGGAGAGGCTTGAGTTCCACATGGGCGTGTCCGTAAAGCGCTTGCAGCTCTCGCTTTCATTGCGTCCGTCCAGATAGGGATAGGGCAGCATCTGAAAGCGAAGCCTGACCGGGTGCTTTCGCTGCCTTGCCAGCATGCACACGCCAACTGCCAGCGTGGAGCCTGCACTGTCACCGCCTATCGCTATGCGCTCCCTGTCAATCTTAAGCTCCTCCGCCCTGTCCCACAGCCAGCACAGCGCCGTGTAGCAGTCCTCAAAAAACACCGGGTGGGGGTGCTTCGGAGCAAGCCGGTACAGGGGGAACACCACCCGGCAGCCCAGCTCCCTTGCGTAGCGCATGGCGTTGCGGTAATGGTAGCCTGCCGCCTCCAGCACAAAGCCGCCGCCGTGAAGATACAGAAGGCAGGGGGCATTTCCCGTGACTGCGGCGGGGGAGATGACAAAGCAGCGTATCCTCTCTGTGTCATAGCAGTCAATTGTCTCCTCGCGTACATCAAGCTCCCTGTCCCGCCACAGAGCCCCGGGGGGCTTCATGTGGGGTACGGCAAGGGAGAGAAAGCTCTCGCTTATAGGCGGGGCAAACAGGCTCCATGGGAAAAATTCGGCCTTGATGGGGTACTTTCGCCCGTTCTCCCACACCGTCTGCAGGCCGCAGTATATAAGATACAGGGACACGATAACCGAGCCTATGAAATCAAGCCATGCGGAAACAGGGGAGGCAGGGGCTATGGCCACCGACAAAAGCGCCGCCGTCACGCAGCAGTCCACCAGACTTTTTGCCCGGTACAGCCTTGCCTGCACCGCAAGTATGGCGTTGGGCTCGGCGCGGTTGAGCTTTGAATACTTGCGCCAGAAAAGAGTGTTGGCAATAACGCCCAGCACCGCGATGGAAAGACCCGGTATCACATTGCCCTTGTCTCCGCCGTCGGACATGAAGGCCAGCGCCAGCATGAAGCCGCCGCCTATGCACATCATTACGCCCACAAAGATGTTGGAGAGCCTTTCAAGCCTTGCCTTTTTCGCCTCATCGGCAGCCTCGCCGGAGGTGAGCCGGTAAACCGCAAAGGCCATGATAATGGCAAGCAGCTCCGAGCTTCGGCGTACAAAGTCCGCTATCTGGGTGGAGCTTCTTCCCGCCATAAGCCCAAGGCCCACCACCAGCGGGCCCGGTGAGCTCATCAGCACCGACATAAGCAGCGTTCTGCTGCCGCTTTTTCTGTTGTTCATGCAAAACCTCCCAGAAGAGCCATCAGCGGCAGCATCACAAGCATGGCTGCCAAGGGGCAGTACACGGTGTCCCGCCCGTCCTTGGTGACCATCTCCACAAGGGTGGAGGCTCCCGCTCCCGCAATGGGGAGGATTATGTAGGCGGGCAGCGTCAGATGATTGTGAGACAGCAGCACGCACAGCACAGCCAGCGCAGAGCTTATAAACATTGCCGCCGAGCCCTCAATGCTTTTGTGGCTGTCAGCATACTTCCATGTGATTTTATGCCTGCCGAAGCGCTTGCCCACAAGGGCGGCAAAGGCATCGCCCACACCCCAGGCGTACATGCAGGCAAGACCCAGATATTTATCCCCCAGTATGCCCCAGCAGACGCTGTTGCACACCGCAAGCATTGTAAAGGCCAGAAGCAGGCTTTGCTTAAGCTCGCCCCGCCTGCGCTCGGTGACAAAGGCGGAGAACATCGGCAGCCGCTCCGCCAGCGCCAGAAAGGGGTAGATGGCAGCTTCCAGTATAAGCGTAAGCAGCACGGAGCGCCACCATGTCTCAAAGGCAAAGGCGAAGGGTATGTATGAAAACAGCAATATAAAGTGCAGAGCCTTGCGAAACAGCTCGTCGGGGATTTTTATGAGCTTTCGCAGTATAAGGGCTGTGGAGGCGGCAATTGCAAAGTACAGGCATACCTGCTTTGCCCCGTATAGAAATTCCTGCATATTATCCCTCGTTTTTCAAGATGTTTAGCCTGACGGGAGTCGAACCGTGTCGCATTTCAGCGGCTCTGTTCGGCGCTTTTGGTCTTGTCGTCCTTGACTTACGCCAGTAAGCCTGCGTCCTCCGCACCCAAAATCATCCAAACATTTCTCGCTGAAGGGCGGAGCGCCATAGGGAGAAACCGGTTTTGAACGCTCCCTTTCCCGCCTAACTTCACGAAAAATTCCCAAAATGCGTCAGCATTCCGGAAATTTTTCATATCGTTAATCGGAAAAGTTAGCACATCAAAACTGCATAGCACCTATAAGCGGCGTAGAGCTTCGCCAGTTTAGGCAAAAAGCGCAGAAATACTTTGTGTATTTCGAGCATTTTTAACGCCAAATGGCGTAG
>JAZNUQ010000048.1:0-5565 GCA_045592365.1 Candidatus Limivicinus sp.
AAAAAGACAATAACAATCCCTCAGTCACGGCTGCGCCGCGACAGCTCCCTTTACACAAGGGAGCCTTTAAAAATCCCCACCGCCAACTTTTGTTGGCAGTGGGGCATGTGTGCGAGAGAAAATATTTTCGTAAGCCTTAAGGCTAAGCCTGTATTAAGCCCTTATAGGGCTGTGCAGTTTTTTTATTCTTCCTCTTCGCCCAGATCGTCCACAAGGACCCATGAGCTGTTGTCCAGCAGAGTGTTTATTATCACAGGCACAAGTCTGTCATTCTTGTCGCCCAGGGTAATGTGCTTTTCAATATCGCTCAGATTGTAAGGGTATGCAAAGCCGTCGCTGTCAAGATATACACGGTCATAGACCTTCATAAAGAGCCTTGCGTCCTGGCCTGTGCTGTCATCCGCCTTGACAAGCGCTGTGCGGGAGTAGCAGTAAATGCTCAGATACTTGTCGGCGGGCCTGTCCTCCAGTGCCTGAGCTACGGTAAGGGCAAAGCCGCAGACCGCGTTCATGGGGCTGGGGGGAGTGCTCATATCGCGGGTGTAAACCAGCTCCACCTTCTTATCCTCCTCGGTGGGGAGGCTGGGGTGACGCACATCCGCCAGCAGCACCTCGTCAAAGCCCATGTCCCAAAGCTCCCTTACCATCTGCACAACATAGGCGCGCAGATTGAGGTTGTAGGGGTCAAGCCAGTAGCCCATATCGTCGGAGAAGTTTGCGCCGTAGCTGGTTTTCAGGGTGCAGGTATTGCTGTGATTTGCAAAAAGCTCGTCAATGCAGCAGCTTATCTGCGCCACCAGATAAATGTCCGGCTTCTGCTCACGCATGGTGCTTATAATGCCCGGCAGGGCGTCTGTCTGGGCGTTGGGGGTGGAGAGGGCGTATTTATATGCCTCGTCCGCCTTGCAGTCCCACATGAGCACGCCGTTTCTTGCTTTCATCTCAAGGATGAGGCCGTTACCGGCGTTAAGACGGGAGAAATACTCGTTCAGCTTGTCCTGCGTAAGATTTTCCGCCGGGACGAAAATGGCGCGAACCTCAGGCACAGCTTCTCCTGCAACGGGCTTTACATCGGAATAGTCTGCCTCATCAAAGACCAAAGTTATATTCACCGGGTCAAAGACGCGTACCACATTACCCTCGGCGTCCACGGTAGTCTCAATCTCGTTTACGCCGGGAATCACCACCTGAACATCATCCTTGGATATGACGGCATACTGCTGCATGCTGTAAAAAAGGACGACGGCAACGGCAATGATGCCAAGCAGAATTGCAATGGGGATTATAGCGTAGCTTTTACGCTTTTTGCGCCCTTTATAGAATTCCTGTACTTTTGCCAATTGTATGACCTCACTCTATTTTTGAAATCCTGCGTACATGGCGCGGAGCGTTGGAAAAGGGAGTGGAAAGAAAGGTATCAACTATCATAAGTGCCAGAGAGGGGCCGATGACCCTTGCGCCCAGGCACAAAACATTTGCGTCGTTATGCTCCCTCGTGGCCATGGCGGAAAAGCAGTCCCCGCAGAGGGCGGCGCGAATACCACGCAGCTTGTTTGCGGCGATGGACATGCCGATGCCGGTGCCGCATATAAGTATGGCAAAATCGCACTCACCGGTTTGTACTGCGGCACAGGCCGTATGAGCATAGTCTGTGTAGTCGCAGCTGGTATCGTCATAGCTGCCAAAGTCTCTGAGCTCGAAGCCCTTGGATTTGAGGTGACGGATTATTTCCGCCTTAAGGGAAAAGCCTCCGTGGTCGCAGGCAATTGCTATCATGGCATATTCCTCCACAATAATATCAATGCACATTCTATCACCTTATGACAAAAGGTGCAAGCGCACAAAGGGGCTAAATGTAAATATTCGGTGAAGTGTATTGACTTTGCGCCGGAGCAAACATAAAATATAGTCGTTTTGAAAGAAGGGACACAGCTATGAAAGAGAAGCTGAACGCATTTTTTGCAGGCAGGCAGGGCATGGACGAGCTGTCCAAGATGCTGTTCTGGGTCGGGCTGCTTGCGGTAAGCGTCAGTATAATAACCGCCGGACTGCTTGCGGGCATACCCGCCATGCTGATACGCTTTTTCGGCTTTATGGCTCTTATTACCGCTTTTATCCGCGCCTTCTCCCGCCGCCTTGAGCTGCGTGAGGCGGAGAACAGGATGTATCTTGCCGCCCGCGGCAGAAAAAAGCAGCAGTGGGCGGATTATAAGGAGCGCCGCCGTCAAAGCGGGGAATACCGCTTCTTCAAGTGCCCCGGCTGCGGCAAATGGCTGCGCGTACCCAGAGGGAAGGGCAGAATACACATTAACTGCCGCTGCGGCTATACCCTGTACAGGAAAACATAGACCAATCCGGACCTCCGGCACAGCGCCCGGGGTTCGGATTTTTTGTTTGTTCATTCAATATTTACCGTTTCTTCAAAAATATCCATGCTCCGGGCAATATAATTTGCGGTGAAAAGGGGGCGAGCCTTTATGAAAAGAAAAGCGGGCAGGGTACTGAGCCTTGCTCTTTGCTGCGCATTGCTTGCCGGCTGCGGACAAAGCAGCCCCGTGGTGACGGATGCTGTCCGGCCTGCCGAAGCCGAGGTAATCGAAGCGGCGCCGGCTGCGGACAATACGGATATGTTTACCCAGCGTGACGGCAGAAGCTCCTACGACGAAAGCGAAGCCGTTACAATAAGCCTTCAGGGCTCTGCCGCCACTGCCGACAGCTCCGCCGTTAAAATCAGCGGCAGCACCGTCACCCTCAGCGACGAGGGCTGCTATGTGCTGTGCGGTACTTTGGATGACGGAATGATTGTAGTTGATGCGCCCAAGGATGCAAAGCTGCAGCTTGTGCTTAAGGGCGCTCATATAAACAGCTCATCCTCTGCGGGCATCTATGTGCGTCAGGCGGACAAGGTGTTTCTGACCCTGGCGGAGGGAACGGAAAACAGCATTATAAACGGCGGAGCATATACCGCCATCGACGAAAACAATATTGACGCTGCGCTTTATTCAAAAGAGGATCTGAGCATTAACGGCACTGGCAGCCTGAGCGTCAGCTCCCCTACGGGGCACGGCATAGTGTGCAAGGATGACCTTGTGATATGCGGCGGAGAGATAGGCGTGAGCGCTGCCTGTCATGGTCTTGAGGCAAACGACAGCGTAAGATTATCCGGCGGAGGGCTGGACATAAGCGCGGGCAAGGACGGTATTCATGCGGAAAACAGCGATGACGCCGAGCTGGGCTTTGTGTATATCTCCGGAGGAGAAATTTCCGTCAGCGCCGAGGGTGACGGCCTTTCGGCCGGAAGCTGGATGCGCATTGACGGCGGCAGCTTCAGTCTTCTTTGCGGCGGCGGCAGCGAAAACGCCGACAAGGAGCGTTCGGACTTTTACGGTGGCTTCAGAGGCGGGCCGGGAGCCCCCGCACAGGCTGCCGCGGAAGATGAGGGCAGCAGTATGAAGGCGATTAAGGCCGCAGGCGAGCTTTGTATTTGCTCCGGCAGCTTCCTTATAGACTGCGCCGACGACGCTTTACATTCGGACAGCTCCCTGAGCGTAAGCGGCGGCAGCATTGAGATACAAAGCGGTGATGACGCCCTTCACGCCGAGGAGGAGCTGACTGTCAGCGCAGGAAAGCTGAATATAATAAGCTGCTATGAGGGACTGGAGGCGCTGCGCGTATATGTACAGGGCGGCGAGATAAGCATAAGTGCCGACGATGACGGTATCAATGCCGCAGGCGGCGTTGACCTGAGCGGCTACGAAGGCGGCAGAGACGGGCGCTATCCCAACCATGGCGGCATGGGAGGTCCCGGTGGCCCCGGCGGTATGGGCGGACCCGGCGGCATGGGAGGCCCGGGCGGTGCAGCCATGGGCGCATCCGACGGGGAAATCAATATTTCCGGCGGCAGGCTGAGCATAGTGGCCTGCGGAGACGGACTTGATGCAAACGGCAGCATAAGCATAAGCGGCGGCGACACCGTTGTGTGCGGCCCGGTACAGGGTGATACCGCAACCCTTGACTATGATGTGAGCGCCGTTATAAGCGGCGGCAGCTTTATCGGCACCGGAGCCTACGGCATGGCTCAGAGCTTCAGCGGCTGGGAGCAGGGCGTGCTTGCTGTCAGTACGGGAAATCGCTCTGCCGGTACTGAGCTTCGTCTGGTGGACGAGAGCGGAGAGCTTATCCTTTTCCACGCGCCGCAGCTTGATTATGCGGTGTTCATTTTCAGCAGTCCCGGCATAATCTCCGGTGAAAAATACACGCTGTCCGTGGGTGCAGACAGCGCTGTGCTTGAGGCGCAGTAACCTCTTGTTCTTAACGGAGAAATGTGTTGGGTGCATTACCGGAAGGTCGTTTGACCTTCCGGTTTTATGTTGTGGGTTTGGGCACCTGCCCAGTTTGTGCATCCGGTGGACAGCCGGATGCTCTGCTTGCCACAGAAAAAGGAAATGCGTACAGATTTCCGTCGTACCAAAGGCTCCCTTGTGTAAAGGGAGCTGGCAAAAATCTTTGATTTTTGACGGAGGGGTTGTACAGTAACGGCACATTACAATCCCTCCGTCCTCGCTTTACACAAGGGAGGGTTACAAAAAAGCAGCTGTTTCGAACTTGAAATCACAGCGAAAGCCGTTGAGAATATGGAGTATGCTATTTGATTTCTTGTCCCATTGTTTCTACCCGTGGATCTTTCGATATTCCTTGGGAGATAGGCCGTATTCCTGCTTGAATGCGCGAAAAAATGCGGTATAGTCGCAAAATCCTGCTTCTTCTGCAATATTGCTTAGATCCCTGTCCTCAAGCATCAACTGTCTGGCTCTGTCCAAACGCTGTTGCGTGACATAACGATAAAAACTCAGTCCCAGACGCTTACTGCACAAATGTGTTACCGTGCTTTCGCTGACGTGTAACCATCGGGCCGTATCCCTAATCGTTATTTTCTCCTGCAAATGTTGGGAAACAAAGCCAATCAACTCATCCAGCAAATCCTTTTTCTCCCGCATAGGTTGTGCGACACTACCGCTTATGGCGCGGATCAGCAGTGCAAGAAGCAAATTGGCATTTCCGTAAAGCGCCGCTTCCCAGCCGGGCATTCGTTTTTCGGATTCTCTGCATCCACGAAGGAAGGCATCCCGGAGATCGCGTTCCTGCGGTATGCCTGCCGTACGCAGCAGATAATGCCGCCGATTTAGATTCTGCTGTAAATCCAAGTCCGGCCAGCGCGCGAGGAATTCTGCCATCCGTTCCGCATTGATCCACAAGACGATTCGTTCGTAAGGCTCTTTCATGCTTGAGGGAAACAGCGGACAATGACTGACTCCCGGTGGAATCCAGATCACATCGCCCCGCTGAAGCCGATAGCGTTCTGCACCAATAAGATATTGCATATTTTCGCAACGCAGACAATAGATCAATTCAAAGAAACTATGACTGTGGGGACGAAACAAACCGGCCTCCCGGCTGATATCCCGGTGGCTGTCTGCATAAGAGGAACTCATTTCCAATTCCTGATATATATTTTCCAGATTGATACCCAATGCGTCAAGCTTCTTTTTTAAAGCAATCATATCC
>JAZNUQ010000049.1:0-9721 GCA_045592365.1 Candidatus Limivicinus sp.
AACATTGCACAGTACACCAAGAGCGGCGGCGGCCCCTCCAAGTCCGTCGGCCCCGCTGAGTGTGTTATCGGCGTAGGCTTCCTGCATGACGCTATCTATCAGATCAACAACGGCTACGACAACATCGGTATGGCAGTTCCCGCCTCCGGCACCGCAGCCGAGGTTGGTGCAGTCTCCATCTTCGAAGGTGCAAAGCACCCCAATGCTGCTAAGCTCTTCATCGAGTACTGCCTCACTCCCGAGTGTGTTGAGCAGGCTGATGACACCGGCTCCTTCCAGTTCCTGGTTCTGAGCAACGCACAGCAGCCCGCAATCATTGCTGAGTTCGGTCTGACTCTGGATGCCTGCATTGAGTACGACTTTGCAGACGCCAAGGCCAACACCGTTGCCCGCGTTGAGAAGTTCTTCGAGGTTCTCGGCTCCTCCGCTGAGGGCGCTGACCCCGAGCGTTTCAAGACCGCATAATTACTCCGTCTTAAATCGCATAGCTTAAGTATCTTGACGGGGGTTGACTGTCTGTCACCCCCCGTCTTTTTCTGAATTTGCCCGCCCCTGCCCTTTGGCAGGGAAGCTGCATAGATGGGAGTTCTCGCATGAATAAAAAACAGAGTGCGGCGCTGGACCGCATAAAATTTTTCAAGGACCCGGTCCTTGTTACCACAGTGGCAATAGTTTTGCTGCTGCTGGCCGTGTTTATACTCTATCCTCTGGTCATCCTGCTTGTAGACAGCTTCGTTGTTGAAGGCCGTATCAGTCTGGATGTGTTCAAGAGGATCATTGATACCAATAAGCTGCAGGTTCCCCTTATGAACACCCTGAAAGCAGGTATAATTACCAGTATTTTCTCCACGGTCATAGGCCTTTTGTTTGCCTATGTGGAGGTCTATGTTAAGCTCCGCTCCAAGATACTGGAGAAGCTCTTCAGCGTAGTATCCCTGCTGCCGGTGGTTTCCCCTCCCTTCGTTCTCTCGCTGAGCATGATCTGCCTCTTTGGTCGTGCAGGTCTGATCACTCGTCATATACTGGGCATCTATGACGCCAACATCTACGGTATGTGGGGGCTTGTCATAGTTCAGACCATGACCTTCTTCCCGGTCTGCTATCTGATGCTCAGAGGTCTTCTCAAAAACATCGACCCCTCTCTGGAGGAGGCTGCCCGTGATATGGGTGCTTCCCGCCTTAAGGTGTTCACCACCGTTACCTTCCCCCTGCTGCTGCCGGGTCTGGGTAACTCCTTCCTTATCACCTTCATCGAGTCTGCCGCAGACTTTGCAAACCCCATGCTCATCGGCGGCAACTACGACACTCTGGCTACCAACATCTACCTGCAGGTCACCGGTGCTTATGACAAGCCCGGCGCCGCAGCCATGTCCGTTGTGCTTTTGAGCATCACCCTTATAATGTTTATCGCTCAGAAGTACTACCTTGAGAGCAAGACCGCAGCCACCCTTACCGGCAAGGCTACCCGCGCCAGAATGCTCATCACCGAGAAGTCTGTTACCAGACCTCTTGCAATATTCTGCGGCGCAGTCTCCATTTTCGTTATCGCCATGTATGTGATGGTCTTCCTTGGCTCCTTCTTCAAGCTCTGGGGTCGTGACTATTCTCTGGTGCTCAAGCACTATGAGTATGTCTTTAACACCAACGGTCCCCGTGTTCTCAAGGACTCCATCGTGCTGAGCGTTATCGCCTGCCCCATCTGCGGCGTTCTGTCCATGATAATCGCCTATCTTGCGGTCAAGAAGAGATTTATGGGCCGTGCCGCAATGGAGTTTATCTCCCTGCTTGCAATGGCGGTGCCCGGTACGGTTCTGGGCGTGGGCTACATCCGCGGCTTCTCCAACGGTCTGTTCCGCAGCGGCTTTATGTCCGGTCTCTACGGCACGGCGGCTCTGATGGTGATAGTCTTCGTTGTCCGCTCCCTGCCTACCGGCACACGAAGCGGCATCTCCGCTCTGCGGCAGATAGACAAGAGCATAGAGGAATCGGCAATAGACCTTGGCGCAAACAGCACAAAGGTGTTCTTCTCCGTTACTCTGCCCCTTATCAAGGACTCCTTCCTCTCCGGCCTTGTCACCACCTTCGTTCGCAGTATCACCGCAATTTCCGCAGTTATCCTGCTCTGCCCGCCCAACTGGAAGCTCATCACCCTGCAGATAAACTCTCTTGCGGAAAAGGGCGACTACGGTCAGGCCTGCGCCTACTCTTCCCTGCTTATCGTTGTTATCTTTATAGTGGTCGCGCTGATGAATATGTTTATTAAGCGCTTCGGCACCAGCAAATACTTGGAGGAATAAAAATGGCTAAAGAGAAAAAAGGCATTAAGCTTGACGGAATTTCCAAAATATATGTTGACCCCAAAACCAAGAAGGACTTTTATGCAGTCAACAAGGTCTCTCTGGACATTGAGCCGGGCAGCTTTGTTACCCTGCTGGGTCCCTCCGGCTGCGGCAAGACCACTACCCTGCGTATGATAGCCGGCTTTGAAAGCCCCGACGAAGGCGGCATCTACCTTGGCGGCGAGAAGATAGACGAGCTCACCCCCGATAAGCGCGACACCGCCATGGTTTTCCAGAGCTACGCTCTTCTTCCCCACTACAACATATTTGACAATGTGGCCTATGGCCTGAAAATACGCAAGGTCCCCAAGGACGAGATAAAGCAGAAGGTCACCGACATTCTCAAGCTGGTGGGTCTTGAGGGCATGGAAGCGCGTATGACAAACCAGCTTTCCGGCGGGCAGCAGCAGCGTGTTGCTCTGGCAAGAGCGCTGGTGGTTGAGCCCGGCGTGCTGCTCTTTGACGAGCCTCTGAGTAACCTTGACGCAAAGCTCCGTGTCAGCATGCGTACCGAGATACGCCGTATCCAGCAGGAGGCCGGCATTACCGCCGTATATGTTACCCATGACCAGAGCGAGGCAATGAGCATCTCCGACAAGATTATCATTATGAAGGATGGCGTCGTTGCTCAGATGGGTTCCCCCGAGGACATCTACTACCACCCCGAAAGCCAGTTCGTTGCCGACTTTATAGGCGATGCAAACTTCCTCACCGGCACTCTGGCAGCACAGGGTGACGACTGTGATGTTGTTGACTTCAAGGGCACTCAGGTCAAGGTCAGCAAGACCGACAAGAAGTCCGTGGGCGAGGAGGCAACCATCGTTCTGCGCCCCGAATCCACCGTTCTGGGAGACGAGGGCTTCTTCCCCTGCAAGGTGGACTTCTCCTGCTTCATGGGCGCATACCAGCTCTATCATGTGCTGGTTGACGATGTAAAGCTCATCATCCACGAGTATAACCCCAAGGGCAAGAAGATCTACAAGGCCGGCGACGATGCATTCATCAGCTTCGAGGTCGAAAACGCCCACCTTATCTGATGTCTTATGGAATATAACCGTATCATCAACGGCCTGCCCGTATGTGCGGCATATTCCGAGGAGAGCGTAAACAAAATCTTTATCCCTCTGCTTGAGGGACTTGCCAATATGCAGAAAAAGGCGGGCCGCCGCATCCTTGTGATGCTGGCGGCCCCTCCCGCAGCAGGCAAAAGCACCATGGTCAGCTTCCTGCAGGAGCTGGCCGCCTCCATGGGAATTGAGCTTACAGCAATAGGAATGGACGGCTTTCACCGCTATCAGGACTATCTTCTGAGCCATACCGTGGAGCTGGACGGGGAAGTGATTCCCATGGTGAAGGTCAAGGGCTCACCTATCAGCTTTGACCTTGAAAAGCTCACCGAGCGCATCGGAAGGCTTCTTACGGAGAGGGCCTGTCCCTGGCCCCACTACGACAGGAAGCTCCATAACCCTGTGGAGGGCGCCGTGAGCGTAAGGGGCGACATTGTGCTGCTGGAGGGTAACTACCTGCTGCTGGACCAGCCGGGCTGGCGTGAGCTTAAAGGCCTTGCGGACTTTACTCTTTTTATAGCTGCCGACGAGGCGGATGTGAAGGAGAGGCTTGTGAGGCGAAAGGCGGCCAGCGGCATGCCCCGGGAGGAGGCCGAGGGCTTTGTTGAGCGAAGCGACCTGAGAAATGTGCGCCTCTGCCTTGAAAAGCGTCTGCCTGCGGATCTGAACCTTAAAATGCTCTCAAACGGCGAATATGTCTTCGAAAAGGGCCGCCTGCCCTGAAAAATCCCACTGTTACTTAAAACAGTGGGATTTTGTTGTTTATATTGTGATTTGCTTTCCGTCCAGCCAGCGGTCGATAATATTCCGGTCATCTCCCGTGTAGCAGAAGCGCTCCAGCCGCTCCGCGGCGCTGTGAAGACACACTTCGTCATCCAGCCCGTCCAGCACAAGGGCGTTGAGCCGGTAGCCTGCCTCAAGTGAGCCCACCCGGTCAAAAACGCTGCCGCCGCCCTTGGTTCCCATGTAAAAGGCCTGTGGGAAGCTGAGCTTGCAGTTTTCCGGCTGGTAAAACTCCTTTATTTTGGAGTGGCGTACGGCAGAGGCGATCTGCCTGTAAACCGGCAGGGCAGAGCCTGCGCCCACATCGGAGCCTATTGCAAGCGTCTGCCCGGATTTGAGCATGTTGCAGGCGGGCATTATGCCGGCGATAACATTGCAGGTAGCGTCGGGGCAGTGCACGGAAACAGCACCGTGGCGGCCGAGTATATCAAGGTCAAGCTCCGAGGGGAAGATAACATGGGCAAGGACAGAGGGACCGTTATCAAGAAGCCCGGCGCGCTCATATATTTCAGCGTCCGCCCGGTAATCCGGGAACAGCTCCAGCGTCCAGGCCACCTCGGCCAGAGATTCGCAAAGATGGGTCTGCAGACCGCAGCCGTATTTCCTGCCCAGCTCTCCAAGGCCGAAAAGCAGCTTTTCCGAGCAGGTGGGGGCGAAGCGGGGGGTGAGAATGGGCTTTACGGTTTTGCCGCCCCTGTGCTCAAGGAGAAAGCGCTCGGTATCCCGCAGGGAGGCCTCTGTGCTTTCACACAGGTAGTCCGGGGAGTTCTGATCCATATTCACCTTGCCCACAAGGCCGTAAAGACCCTTTTTCTCCATTGCCTCAAAAAGGTAGGCGGAGGCGTCGTAATGCACGGTGGTGAAGACGCTTGAATGGAAGCTGCCGTGACGGATAAATTCATCAACTACACGGTCATAAACCGTCTTTGCATAAGCCATATCCCCGAAGCGGCTCTCCTGGGGGAAGGTATAGTCGCTGAGCCAGTCAAAAAGCAGCTTGTCCATGCCTACGCCCCGCTGCACATACTGAGAGGCGTGGACATGCAAATCGGAAAAGGCGGGGATAATAAGGGCGCGGCCGTAGTCATGCAGCTCGGCGCCCCTGTACTGCTCCGGCAGCACAGCATATGTGCCGCTTATAAAGCCGTTTTCGGCTATGAGGTAGGAGTCTTCGTGGATGGAGAGGCTGTCGGCGTTTTTTGAGTAGACAATGTCGCCGTGAAGAATAAGGGTATTCATGGGCTTATTCCTCTCCCTCCGCCATGCTGCGCACATCGCGGATAAGCTCTTTGTACATGTTTATGTAGAGGGCAGCGTCCATGTTGACGGCCACCGAATCAATGCCGCTGCGAAGCTGCTTTGCAGCGTCTGCGTTTGAGGCGGAGTATATCATGCAGAACTTGCCGTGGCGGTGGCAGCAGTCCCGGATTTTAAGCAGGGCGGACCTGAACTCCTCCCGATCAAACTGCCCGGGAATGCCCAAGGCAACGGACAGGTCAAAGGGGCCTATGAATATGCCTGCCACCTGCGGCAGCGCCGCTATCTCGTCAAGCTCCTCAAGGCAGCCCACAGTCTCACACTGAGGGATAAGAAGCTGATTTTCGTTGCAGATGTCAAAATAGCCGTCCAGCTCAGCCGCCCAGGGCTGAGTGCCCCAGCCGCTGCTGCGGCCGAAGGCAAGGCCGCGCTGACCGTGGGGAGGGAACTTGCTGTACTCAATGAGCTTCTTTACATCCTCAAGACCCTGTACGCAGGGGGCAATAAGCCCCATTGCACCCAGATCCAGCGGCCGCAGCACAGCGTCGCGGGCAAGGGAGGGTATGCGGACAAAGGGCGCCATGCCGTGGTAAGCGGCGGCCTTGATGCCCTCGGATATATCGTGAAGCTCAGCCGGGCCGTGCTCCATGTCCAGTATTACATAGTCAAGGCCGGAAAGCGCCATGCACTCAATGCTGTAAGGGCTGCAAAGCTCGGAAAAGCTGCCAAGGGGCTTTTCCCCACGACGGATTTTTTCAAGAAAAGAGTTTTTCATATAAAACGGCCTCCGCTGTCTGAAGTTTCTTGTACTCTACGATTATATTTCAGGCGCAGGCACATGTCAATCAGATAGCATCAGGCGCTGATATTCTTTTTTATCTGGCTGATGGCGTTCTTTTCAAGGCGGGAGACCTGAGCCTGAGAGATGCCCACCTCTTTTGCCACCTCCATCTGGGTGCGCCCGTCATAAAAGCGCAGAGCAAGTATGCGCTTTTCCCTCGGGCTCAGGCGGCGCAGAGCCTCCTCAAGGGCAATCTGCTCAAGCCAGTGCTCGTCGGTGTTGCGTGTATCGCCTATTTGATCCATAACGCAGGCGCTCTCACCGCCGTCACTGAACACCGGCTCGTAAAGGGAAAGAGGCTCACAAATGGCCTCAAGGGCAAAGACAACATCCTGCCGGGGTATCTCAAGGGCTCTTGCTATGCTGTCCGTGTCGGGCTCAAAGCCCTTTTCCGCGGTGAGCTTTTCCTTCATCTGCAAAACCTTGTAGGCCGTGTCCCGCATGGAGCGGGAGACCCGCACCGCACTGTGATCCCGCAGAAAGCGGCGAAGCTCCCCTGCTATCATGGGCACCCCATAGGTTGAAAACTGCACATTCTGGCTCAAATCAAAGCAGTCCACAGCCTTTATAAGCCCCACGCAGCCCACCTGAAACAAATCGTCCATGCTCTCGCCCCGGCCGGCAAATTTCTGCACCACCGACAGCACAAGGCGTAGATTTCCGGAAATAAGCTCCTCCCGGGCGTCCTTGTCCCCGGCCTGAGCCTTTTCAAGGAGCCGTCTTGTTTCCGCACCCTTTAAAACGGGAAGCTGGGCGGTGTTGACGCCGCAAATCTCTACTTTACCCTGCATGGCAGATACCTCGCATTCCGCTCCTCAGGTGAGCTAAAGTGCTGTTAGTATTTCCCGCCGCGGGAAATTTAATTCAGCGCACTCAAGCCGCAATCCGCACTTGACTATTTTACCTGCGGTAATATAATGGAATAAAAGAGGGAAAGGAGTGTTTTTATGTCTGAACAGTACTCAAAAAACCCTGCTGAAAACGCACTGAGCGCGGCCGAGGCAGGAAAAAACGAAAAGCAGAGCTCAAGTCAGCTTCTGCTTCGTGCCGAGGCTCTTATAGATGAGAAAAATCTGGAGGAGGCCGAAAAGAACTGCGATGCTGTTCTGTCTGCCGAGCCTGAAAATAAGCATGCAAGGCTTTTAAAGCGCATAATCGAGCTTGAAGGGTCGATACGCAAAACGGCAAAAAAAGCACGCAGAAAGCTCATAGGAAGAATAATCGGAAATATAATCGGCCTGTCTGTCCTTTTTGCCCTTGTGATGCTGATAATAAGTGCCGCCAAGCTGTGCGGGCAGATCAGGGATCAGTGGAGCTTTAACGATGTTACCGGCACCCTTACCGTAAGAGAGGATCTGGGCATTGAGCAGGTATCTCCCGGCTTTATCGGCAAGGTGGATAAGGTCATTCTCTTTGCCGAAAGGATAATTCCCGGCATTGGGGAGTACAGCGACGGCTGGCAGTATGAGATGGACAGGTATCTGCCGGGCTTCAGCGGTACCACTGTGCCCTGGGAGGAGTATGACACCAAGATAGAGAGTGTGGTGCTGGAAGAGGGCGTAAGCGGCATAATGGACGAGGCTTTTGCCGACTGCATCCATCTTTCAAGCGTGAAAATACCTGACTCCGTCACATATATCGGCGACAGTGCCTTCCGCAACTGCACCGAGCTCAGGATGATTTCTCTGCCGGCCTCCGTGACGGAGATAGGCTCCTTTGCCTTCGGCGGCTGTACCGGGCTGAGAGAGCTTGCTCTGCCTTCCGCCGTCACCGAAATAAAAGCCTCCACCTTCGCTGACTGCACCGGACTTGAGCGTGTGACGCTCAATGAGGGGCTCAGGATAATCGGGGAGGGTGCGTTCTACGGCTGCAGCAGCCTCAAGGGCATAGAGCTGCCCGACGGACTTGAGGTGATTGGCCCCTCCGCATTCTCCCTGTGCAGGAGCTTTACGGAAATTGTTCTGCCCGACAGCGTCAGGACGCTTGACGCCTACGCCTTCGGCAGCTGCAACCGCCTGTGGACGATAACTCTGCCTGACGGGCTTGAGACTGTCGGCGACTATGCATTTACCAAATGCTCCCTGCTCTCAGAGGTGAATATGCCCGACAGCGTGACCCATATTGGGGAAGGCGCATTCTCCCACTGCTTCAGCCTCTCCGGGATAGAGCTGTCTCAGGGGCTTGTTTCCGTGGGGAAGGAGACCTTCTATAACTGCGCCATTCTCAAGGAGATCATTCTGCCGGACAGTGTGCAGATCATCGGGGAAAACGCCTTTGACCAGTGCGGTCAGCTTAAAAAGGTCTTTATCCCGGCGGGTCTTACGGATTTGGGCTACTACGCCTTCCACGGTTGCAGCTACGGAATGCGTATCTACTTTGCAGGCAGCGCGGAAGAGTGGCAGGCTGTCCTTGTCGAGCCCGGCAAAATCTCCTCCGACATATCGGTACGCTACAACTATAAGCCTTAAGCATGAAAAAGCTCCCGGAAGATTTTCCGGGAGCTTTTTGTGCCATAAGGCCGCCGGTTTTGCCGAAAAAACATCGAAAAAAATTAAAAAAGCCTTGACAACAGGGATGGATTATTGTATATTGTTATGGCGCTCCGAAGACCGCAGGTGGCTCAGGCCGTAAATCCTGCCGAGGACATCAACAATTTTACTTGATTGTTTATGTGCCTTTGCGTCTTTGCGGATGCAAAGGCTTTCTTTTTGAGCGTAGCTATCATTCGTGTGGAGGTGAAATACACACATGCCTAACGCAAAGGTTCTTAGCGAAAAGCAGGCGATAGTCGAGGCTCTCGTAGAACGCATTCAGAACGCAAGCGCAGGTATCCTGGTTGATTACAAGGGAATCACCGTTGCTGAAGATACCGCTCTGCGTACCGAGCTGCGTAAGGACGAGGTCAACTACACTGTCGTCAAGAACACCCTGACCAGAAAGGCTCTGGCAAAGCTCAACATGAGCGAGCTGGACGAGGTTCTCAACGGAACTACTTCTCTGGCAACCAGCGAGAATGATCCCATCGCTCCTTTCCGCATCATCAACGATTACAGCAAGAAGCTGGGTGAGCGTTTCAACATCAAGGCTGCCTTCATGGAAGGCAAGATCCTGAACGCTGCCGAGATCGCAGAGATGGCTGAGCTGCCCTCCAAGGACGCTCTGTACGCAAAGGTTCTGGGCACCATGATCGCCCCCATCACCGGCCTGGCCGTATGTCTCGGTCAGATACTCGAGCAGAAGGGCGGCTCCATCGAGGCTCCCGCTGCTGAAGAAGCTGCAGAGTAAGTCGCAGCAACACAAATTTTAATGGAGGATATTACAATGAGTGAAAAAATCACTGCCATGATCGAAGAGATCAAGGGCCTTTCCGTTCTGGAGCTCTCCGAGCTCGTACACGCACTTGAGGACACCTTTGGTGTTTCCGCAGCAGCAGT
>JAZNUQ010000050.1:0-21260 GCA_045592365.1 Candidatus Limivicinus sp.
TCGGCATGATAGGCCAGCAGACCCGCTTGGGTCAGGCGATAGGTGCGCTTGCGGCCGGAGGTTTCGATCTCTTCGATATAGTTTTCTTTTTCAAACTTGCCAAGGATGGTATAGAGCGTGGCCGGGCCCAGACGCACGCGGCCTGCGGTGCGGGTCTGCACGTATTCTGAGATCTCGATGCCGCATTTGGGGCCGTGGGAAAAGGCCATCAGCACATAAAACATCGATTCAGTCAGGTTTTCAAGGGCTTTTGGGGGCATAGAGGTCACCTCGCTCGCAATATCGTTTAACAATATCATCTAATGATATTATAAAGTTGAGAAGAAGGAGTGTCAATAGGGAGGATGAATTCTCCCTTTTTACTTATGGACTGACGGGTTCCAGCTCCGGCAATTTCACCAAACATTGATGCGAACAGGAAAATATGATAAAGTGAACTGAACGACAAATAAGAAGTTGTAGAGGTGCTGATATGTATACAAAAAGCCGTGATGAAGAAGTTAAGCTGTTAAAAAGACTCTGGACTTCTCAACCAACAATGTGTCCTAAGTGTGGTAATGCTGAACTTGTATATCTTCATAAGAAAGCAAAAAAGAGTGATTGTGAATGGAAGTGTCCTGCATGTGGAGAAATATATAGAACAATTCATATGCTTAAAGAACTTCCAAATGAGTAAAACTTGAAGTTGGTGAAACGATTATGTTTTTAGGAAGAAGCGAAGAATGGTAGTATTGTCATCCCAATATTGAAGTAATAGATTTGGAGGACAATATGAAATTAAAAACAGAATATATTACAGAACACAACCGATTTTGGAGTGAAATCAATAATCTTGCGAAAGAAGCATTCCCTCCAGAGGAATATCTTGCACCGATAGAGTTAGTAAGAATGTCAAAAGCAAATAATTTTGATTTTCTGCTATTGACAGATGACGAACAATTTGTAGGCTTTATGGTTGTGCAGACACATAAAAATTTGGCATACTTATTTTTCCTCGCTATTGATTCATCTCGCCGTTCTAAAGGATACGGGAGTTACGCAATCGAAGCATTGAAAGAAGCATATCCAGAGAAAAAGCAAGTTGTTGATTTTGAAATGCTGGATGAAAAGGCGGATAATTATGAACAAAGAAAGAAACGAAGAAATTTTTATCTGCGTAACGGATACAAGGAAACAGGATTGTTTTTATCATACCTTGGTGTTGATTACGAAGTGTTCTGTATGGAGGATGACTTTGATGTAGAAGAATTTAAGGAATTAATGACAACGATTCAGGTCGAAGGGTTCAATCCAAAATACTTCAGCAGATAACAGAAACTTTCAGTTTGATGGAGCGTCAAATCCCAATTTATCGAACAATAAGGGCGCACTTCTATACACCTTTCGGTGTATGTGCGTATATTGATCGTTTGGTGCAAAATTCTCTCCCTCAGTCACCTTCGGTGACAGCTCCCTCGTCAGAGGGAGCCTTGGATGCTACCGTTTCAAAACAATAAGTAAAAATCCTCCCTGTGAGATTTCTCACAAGGAGGATTAACTGTTTTATGAGCACCCGCCCAAGGGCAGCCGCTTTTTTATCCGAGATTGCCGAAATACATTTCGTATTCCTCATCGGAGACGCTTATGTAATTGCATATACTGTGGGCAAGGCGCAGGGCTCTGCCCTCGCCGACGGTGAGAAAGCGCATCAGGTGCTTTTCCAGCATATTGTCCCACACCTTGGGAATGCCGCCCCAGCGGGCATAGTCACGGGGTATCTCCGAGCGTATCTCGTCGGCAAGTGACCGTATCAGCGCCTCCACATTCTCATCCGACAGCGGGCCGTTCAGGTATTCGGAAAGCTGCGTTAAAAACTGCTTGCAGTATTCGTCGTTCTTAAGCAGACGCCAGCTGTATCCGCTGAAGGCATAGCCGGTGTAAAAGCTCTTTTCAAAGCCGGAGTTGAGCGGGTACATGCCAAGGTCAAGGTCAACCAGCGCGTAGCGAAGCTGGTCATCCTCGGGGGAATAGTAAAAGCGCACATTGGGGCTGTTTATATCAAGATTGCCGCTGTAACTCTGGATGATGTTCCATGCAATGAAGCTCTCGATATGCAGCTTCTCCTTGACGACGGCGTAGTTTTCGCTGAGGGACATATCGTTGTTGAGAACAAAGCGGTAAAGCTCAGCGGCGCTGCTGTCATCGGGCCAGGCCTCCTTCCAGTGCTCAACGCTCTCCTCGGCATAGCCGTAATGGTTTGCGTAATGGGCGGTGGAGTGAGCCTCGCGTATGGCGTAAAGCCCCCAGTATTCGCCGTTTATGTACAGCACGCAGTACTTGTAATCCTGAGCGGGCAGGCTGGGACAGACCTGAGAGGCCAGCTCATGCATGATAATATCACGCATCTGTGTGCTCCATGCATCCTCCTGCGCCGAGCGCAGCAGTATGGAGGAAAAGTCCGTTACGCCGTTTTCAAACAGGTCGTAGCTTAGCGCGCCGTTATAGCGGGGACGGAAGTTTATCTTAAAGGACTTTTTGCTTTGAGCCACTCTCGAGGTGGCGCCGTGCATCTTCATGCCGCCTGCCATGGTGAAGCTGCTTTCACCGTCGTAAAGGCTTACGGAGCAGCAGCGCTCCCAGTCCTCGGTGGGGTGGGAATATATGCCGGGTCTGCCGAACAGATCGTCCGGCTCTGCCACAAGGCTTACCACAGGCAGCTCATGCCCTTCGTTTATGATATAGCTTAAATCAAGGCTTTCGCTTTTAAGCCTGCCCTCCTCAATGCTTACAGCGCGGATAACCGCCGTTTCGCTGAGGGTAAAGGGCTCGGTGTACAGAGTGTCCGAGCTGTCCGGCAGGCTGCCGTCGGTGGTGTAGTAAATTGCACCGTCGGCGGAAAGAGAAACAGTGACGCTATCCACACCGTTAAATACGCCGGAGGCCTCAAGGCTCAGGGGCTTTGCGGAAATGCTGCGCTCCCCGCCGGAGTTTGCGCTGCCGGGGCTGGGAGTGTCAAAATAGAAAAAGCCGTTTTCGCCGCTGAGGCGGCCAATGCTGCCGCCGTACTTTATGTCCCTCAGACGCACAAAGTCGGAAAGGCTGCCGTCCTTATAGCTGAGGAAAAGCTGTTCGCTTTCGGAGTTGAGAGCAAAGGGGGCGCCGTCGGCTCTCTCCGTACACTGAATAACATATATCTCGCCGGGGGCAAGACTGTACTGAGGGAGCTGCCAGGCCGCCCGGTCGCTGCCGCTGTCGGAAATAAACCAGTCGCTGAGCTCAAGGGGCGCATCGGAGACATTGATAAGCTCGATAAGGTCAAAATACTCCTTGCTGATGGGCAGATACCACTCGTTGTAGGTCATTACCTCGTTTATAAGCAGGGGGGAGGCTGTCTCAAGGCTGCTCTGGTATTCTGCGTAGCCAAGGTAGCTGTTTTCATATCCGGGGCTGGGAAGCTCAGATACTTTGAGCTGCCCGTCCTCGGTGCGTACAAGGCTCACATCCTCCGGGCTTTCGGTGTAGCTGAGGCTGTCTGCAACGCTGCCCTTTGGACTGACAAGGCTCACAGTTTCCCCGGTGGAGGAAAGGGAAAAGTCCGCACACAGGCCGCCCTGAGCCTCCTTGTCACAGTAGATAAGCAGATATTCCCCGCTGCCCAGACTGCACTGAGGCAGCTGCCAGCTGTTCTTGCCGTCACTGAGGCTGAAGCCGCCAAGCTCCGCCGCCTCGCTTCCGTAATTGTAAAGCTCCAGCCAGTCGGGGAAAAGCCCCTTTTCATCTCTCAGAGTGCTTTTGTTGGAGGCCATGAGCTCACTTATATAAACCGTGGGCAGAAGCTCGGGGGGCTCCGTGGGCACAGGGGCGGCAGGCTCCGGACTTTCGGCGGAGCAGGCGCACAAAAGCACAGTCAGCAATATGAAAATCACGCAGAGATATAAAATTCTTCTATTTTTCATATTATTCTCCGTTTGGTGATAAAACGCTAAAGCCCATTATAACACACAGTTTCCCAAAGCGCCACATCAAATAAGGGCGCTGCCCTGCAAAAGGGCGCTTTTGTCAAAATATTGGTTTACATAATTCAAGACCCGCTTTTTGTCGCCGCTCCACATGGGGGCGATAAGCAGCTTTTTGTCACCGTCGCCGGTTATGCGGTGTACCACCGTCTGCGGCGGGATGCGCTGTATGCAGCCGGAGAGTATGCGGGTATAGTCCTCAAGGCTCAGAGTCTCAAATTCCCCGGCAAGGTAGGCTGAGGCAAGGTCGGTGTCCCGAAGCACATGGAGAAGCTGGAATTTGACGCCCTGAATATCCTGTGCGCCGATATAGCGGGCAGTGTCGTATATCATTTGCTCCGTCTCCCCGGGAAGACCAATTATCATGTGAACGATGACCTCAAGCCCCGCCTGACGAAGCCGCTTTACCGCCTCCTCAAATACCGGAAGCTCATAGCCCCGGCGGATATAGCGGGCGCTTTCGGCGTGTACGGTCTGGAGCCCCAGCTCCACCCATACGGGCTTTACGGTATTAAGACGGCTGAGAAGGGCGATCACCTCGTCGCCCAGACAGTCCGGCCTTGTGGCAACGGACAGCGCCGCCACCTCCTCCGGCTCCATTGCGGCGGTATAAAGCTCCTCAAGCCTTTCAACGGGGGCATAGGTGCCGGTGAAGCTCTGGAAGTAGGCGATATAGCGGCACTTGGGCGCTTTGCCACGGACGAAGGTCTTGGCTCTTTCAATAGCGGCGCTCATATCCCCGCCGGTGCGGACGGAAAACTCCCCGCTGCCTCTGCCGGAGCAGAATATGCAGCCTCGGCTGTCAAGCGTGCCGTCTCTGTTGGGGCAGGTGAAGCCCCCATCCAGAGCCAGCTTATATACCTTGCAGCCGAAGCGCTCACGCAGATATTTGTTTAAAGAATAATAATGTTCCATGGGACGATAATAGCAAAAAAAGCACGAAACCGCAATTCTTATAAATGGTAAACTTTTTGTGTCGCTTATTGATATAAGAGGAATTTGCGTGTAGAATAACAGTATATACAGGAAAAATACATAACAGGGAGGCATGTAGTGTGAAAATAACATTTATAGGCGCGGCACATGAGGTGACCGGGAGCTGCACTCTTATAGAAGTAGGGGACAAGAAGGGCATAGTTGACTGCGGTATGGAGCAGGGAAAGGACCTGTTTAAAAATCAGGAGCTGCCTGTCAGCCCCTCGGACTTGGATTTTGCGCTGCTGACCCATGCGCATATCGACCACTCCGGCATGCTGCCGCTGCTTTATAAGAAGGGCTTTCGCGGCTCTCTTTATACCAGCGCCGCCACCTGCTCTCTCTGCAATATAATGCTGCGCGACAGCGCCAATATCCAGATGTCGGAGGCTGAGTATCAGAGCAAGAAGAATCTTCGCAAGGGAGAGCCTGCGGTGGAGCCGCTTTACGACCTTCAGGATGTGGAGGGCATAATGAAGCTGATGCACCCGGTGGGCTACGATGAGCCGGTGCAGATAAACGACTGCGTTAGCGTCAGACTTACCGATGTGGGGCATTTGCTGGGCTCTGCCGCCATAGAGATTTGGCTCACCGAAAACGGCGAGACAAGGAAGATATGCTTCAGCGGCGATGTGGGCAACATCAATCAGCCCATTCTGCAGGACCCCAAACCCGTAAAGCAGGCAGACTATGTGGTTATAGAATCCACCTACGGTGACCGCAACCATGTTGCGGAGCGGGTGGATTATGTGGCCTCCCTTGCGTCGGTGATACAGAAGGTGCTTGACCGGGGCGGCAATGTGATCATCCCCTCCTTTGCCGTGGGCAGAACTCAGGAGATGCTGTACTTTATCCGGGAAATAAAGGAAAAGGGTCTTGTCAGCGGCCATGGGGATTTCCCCGTGTATGTGGACAGCCCCCTTGCGATAGAGGCAACCACGGTCTTTCTCCAGTGTGACACCCAATTTGTGGACGAGCAGATGCAGCAGGTGATAAGGTCCGGCGTAAACCCCATCGTCTTCCCCGGACTGGAGCTTGCCGTTTCCCAGCAGGAATCCAAGGCCATCAATGAGGACAAGCGCCCCAAGGTCATACTCTCCGCCAGCGGCATGTGCGATGCCGGCCGTGTGCGCCACCATCTGAAGCACAATCTCTGGCGCAAGGAGAGCATGGTGCTCTTTGTGGGCTACCAGTCCGCAGGCACTCTGGGCAGACTTCTGGTGGACGGGGTCAAAAGCGTGAAGCTCTTCGGAGATACCATCGCCGTCAAGGCGGAGATTGCCCAGCTTCCCGGCGTCAGCGGCCATGCGGACAAAAACGGCCTTATTGCATGGCTTGCAGGCTTTGAGGAAAAGCCCGCCATGGTCTTTGTTAACCACGGCGACCCGGACAGTGCAGACAGCTTCACCGCCTGCCTCAACAATGAGCTGGGCTACAATGCCTATGCTCCTTACAGCGGCAGCAGCTATGATTTGCTGCGGGGCGAGCATGTTGAGGTGACTGAGGGCATAGCCATAGTAAAGAAGCCCAAGCAGCCTCAGATAAGCGCCGCCTATACCCGCCTTATGAACCTTGCCGAGCAGCTTGTCCGCACGGTGGAAACCCTTAAGGGTAGGTCAAACAAGGAGCTTAACCGCTACTCGGAGCAGCTTGAGGAAATGATAAATAAAATGCAAAAATAATCATGTCGGAAATTGACTAATGACATTCTGTGTGTTAACATAATATGTACATGAGTATCCGACAGGAGGAGACCCAATGGCAAACACCGTTTTCGACCCGGGCAAGGTTCTGGGCATAAAAATAAAAGAGCTTAGCCGCAGGGAGCTTTGTGAGCTGGCCTGCCGTCTGTGCGACGCCGTAAAGGAGGATGTTGGCGCCGGTGGCTACCGGGGCGGCATATATCCTGAAAATATCAGCCTTGACAATGAGGGCAATGTTGCCCTCGGCAAGGCCAAAAGCAGCAACTGGGGCGAAAGTGAGCTGGGCTTCCTTGCACCCGAGCTTTTCTGGAAGGGTGAAAAGAGCAGCGCAGCGGATGTTTACTCAATAGGCATGCTTTTGTACTACGCGGCAAACGGGGGGAGACTGCCCTTTGTGGAAGCCGGTGGGGACGATGTGAGCAAGGGTATGGCTCAGCAAAAGCGCATGAACGGAGAGAGCTTTGCCCCGCCCGTTTCCGCAGGCCGCCGTCTTGGAGACATTATTTCAAAGGCCACCAAGTTCAGTCCCCATGAGCGCTATCAGAGCATGGATGAGCTTAAGGCGGTGCTGGAAAGCTGTGTTAAAAACCTCTATCTCAAGGGCGCGCCCAGCGCAGAGACCATTTTCAAAAAGAGCGATGATGAGCTCAGCGCCGTTGAGCGTATGATGATAAGCATTATCGAGAAGGAAGACAGCGAGGCCGAAAAGCCCGTGGCGCCTCAGCAGGAGGAAGAGCCCGAAGCTGTGCTTCAGGAGCCTGTGAGCGATGAGGCTCAGCCTGAGGTGCAGGAGGCGGAGGCCGAGGCTGCTTTTGAGCCTGAGGAGGATGTGCGGGTCTATGTGCCCGAAAAGACCGAGGAAAAGACGGCACAAGAGCCCAGGCAGGAATACATCCCCGTTCTCACCGAGGAGGAAAATCCCGAGCTTGCCCCGGTGCAGCCGGAGCGTCAGCCGGTGGTAATTCCCGCGGTTCAGTACGGCAAGAGCATGGAGCGGGAGCGGAAGATAAACGAGGAAATGAAAAAGCGCAAGCGCCGCCCGGTGGTTATCATTCTTGTGCTCTGCGCGCTGCTTATAGTGGCTGCGATAGTATTCAACGCCGTAATGAAGGACAGAAACGCTCCGCCCGAACCCACACCCACAGCTCAGGGCGATGTTATCTTCGCTCCCGAAGCTACCCCCACCCCGGAGCCCACTCCCAGTCCCGAACCCACTCCCGAGCCCGGACAGCCGGTGGAATCCACCTATGAGCTTATTATCGAGGATGTAAGCTGGACACAGGCAAGGGACAAGTGCATGCAGATGGGCGGCCATCTGGCGGTTGTAAGCACGGCTGAGGAGTTTAACAAGATAGTTGAGCTGGCGGAGGAAAACGGCGTCAGGAAGCTATGGCTTGGCTGTCACCGCATTGACGGGCAGCTTGTGTGGGAGACCACCGAGACGGTTGAGTTCTACCAGTGGGCGCCCAATGAGCCCTCCGGCTATGACTGGGGCGACAATGTTCCCGAGGACTACCTGCTTTTGTGGTATCACAACGGCTGGTACTATAACGACAGCCGCAACGACCCGGTTACCGATTATCCGGAGATGTACCGTGGGCAGATAGCCTATGTGTGCGAATTTGACGGAAGATAAATAAAAAGCTCAGGCCGCCGGCATAAGCCGACGGCCTGTTTAACAAGGAGAGAATTATGGCAAAGGCATTACTTATTAACGGCAGCCCCAGAGAATTCGGCTGCACCTATACCGCCCTCAGCGAGCTTAAGGGGAAGCTGGAGCAGCACGGCATAGAGGCGGACATACTCTATCTTGGAAAGCAGGCTATTTCCGGCTGCACCGCCTGCCGCTACTGCTATACCCATGACGGCTGCGTTATTGACGATGCCGTGAACCGGGTTTCAGCGATGATTGATGAGTATGACGCGCTGGTGGTGGGCGCTCCCGTCCACTACGCAGGCCCAAGCGCACAGGTATGCGCCTTTATGGACAGGCTCTTTTACTCCAGCGCCCACAAAATGCGCGGCAAGGCTGCCGCCGCCGTGGTCTCCTGCCGCAGAGGCGGGGCAACTGCCGCCTTTGACAGGCTCAATAAGTATTTCACCATCAGCAATATGATAGTTGTTGGCTCCCAGTACTGGACAATGGTTCACGGCAACACTCCCGACGAGGTGCGGCAGGATCTGGAGGGTATGCAGATACTGCGCACGCTGGGAGAGAACATGGCCTGGCTCATAAAATGCATCGAGGCCGGCAGAAGGGCCGGTGTTCCCCGGCCGGAGTATGAAAAGCGCGTGGCCACGAATTTTATAAGGTGATGCCCATGGAGATAAAACCGGGGAAATACAGGCACTTCAAGGGCAGGGAATACGAGGTGCTCTTTACCGCCCGCCATTCTGAGACGGAGGAGGAAATGGTGGTTTACCGTATGCTCTACGGCGATTATTCCGTGTGGGTGCGGCCTGCCTCCATGTGGAACGAAACCGTGGAGCGGGAGGGGCAGAGCTTCAAGCGCTTTAGCTATATCGGTGAATAAGGGCGTCAGGCTCGTGTGGGCGGACTGTTGAGCTTGACGCGGGCAAGCCCTATGGTGTAGTATCTGAATATGAAAGATGAGATGGGACGGTGTATTAACCATGGAAGAAATGAAAATAGTACTGCTCAAGGAGACGGTTCTGGAGGATAATGACAGGGACGCGGAGCTTCTGCGTTCAAGTCTCCGTTCTCAGGGCACCTGCCTTTTAAACCTTATGAGCTCTCCCGGCTCCGGCAAGACCACCACGCTTCTGGCACTTAACCGTGCCTTTGCCGGGCGGCTTCGCTGGGGTGTGATGGAGGCCGATATAGACAGTGCCGTGGACGCCTGTACCATGCGTGAGGCGGGAGTTCCCTCGGTGCAGCTTCACACCGGAGGCATGTGCCATCTGGATGCGGACATGACCCGTCAGGGCATAGCCGCGCTGGGTATGGAGGAGCCGGAGCTTATCGTGCTTGAAAACATCGGCAATCTGGTGTGTCCCGCGGAGTTTGACACGGGCGCTGCAATAAACATGACCATCCTTTCCGTGCCCGAGGGTGACGATAAGCCTGCCAAGTACCCCCTTATGTACGAGAAGAGCGACATTCTTGTTATAAACAAGATAGACACTCTGCCTGTTTTTGATTTTAACAAGGACTTTGTGGAGCGCTGCGCCAAGGCCTGCAATCCCAATATCCGCATATTCTACATCTCCGCCCTGACCGGGGAGGGTGTGCAGGAGCTTGCCGATGCGCTGGTTGACTTTGTGAAGGAGTGGAACAGAAAATGAGCAATGTAAAGGTCATAGAAATCAATCAGTCTGTATTCGCCCAGAACGAAATACGCTCCCAGATAATAAGGGACAGTCTTGCAAAGTCAGGCACCTTCTTTATTAATTTCATGTCCTCTCCCGGCTCCGGCAAGACCACCACTCTTGTGGCGCTTATAAACCGCCTGAAGGACAGGCTGAACATTGCCGAAATGAATGTGGACATAAAGACCAGTCTGGATGCTCAGAAGGTGGCGGACAAAACCGGAATACGCTCCATGCAGATAAATAACGCCGGCCTCTGCCATATCGACGCTGACATGGTGGAGCGCTCTCTGGCTCAGTTTGATGTGAGCGGAGTTGACTTGCTGATACTTGAGAATATAGGCAACCTTGTGTGCCCTGCGGAGTTTGACACCGGCGCTCACAAAAACCTTACAATCCTCTCCGTTCCCGAAGGTGATGACAAGCCCCTTAAGTACCCGCTTATGTATCAGGTGAGCGATGTGGTGCTTATAAACAAAATTGACGCCATGCCCTACTTTAACTTCGATATGGAGGCTGCAAGGGAGCGCATACTCAGGCTCAATCCCAAGGCTCTTATCTTCCCCATAAGCGCCAAGACCGGGGAGGGGCTTGACGCGGTGTGCGACTGGATACTGGAGCGCACCGAAGAAATAAAGAAAACCGGCCGATGCTGAAAATAATAAGCTGAAAACAGCGGCATGATACTCAGGTATCATGCCGCTGTTTTCATAGCGTAGACATAGTTGTTTTTCATAGGCTCCCCTGTGTAAGGGAAGCTGTCGAGCGTATGCGAGACTGAGGGGCTGTCTTGTATAAAGTTTATAGCTTTATGTATCAACAGTTAATTTATGAACTTTATCCCCAAAACAAGCCCTCCGTCTTTTGCTTTGCAAAACCCAGCTCCCTTTACACAAGGGAGCTGGGTTTTTATATTATCCTGCGAGGGGCTTAATCAGTAATTGTCTTCCCTGCGTCTGAGTCTGGGCAGAGCTGCCGTAACAGCCGCCAGTGACATGAACATCAGGGCAAGCCACAGGGCGGGGTCATTGCCGTCGCCGGTAGCTACGGTGCCGTTGGCGGTGTAGCCCACGATGAACTCCTTGGCACCGGTGCTGCCGTCGGTGTAGACAAAGCGGATGCTGTGTCTGCCCGGCTCCAGCTTTTGCATATACTCGGCCTTGAGCTTTACGATGGTGCTGCCGGAGCTGAGAGTGTAATTTGCTTCATCAAGCTCCTTGCCGTCAATAAGCAGATACTCAAAAAGATCTATGTGACCGTTGGCAACAAAGTCCATCGTCACGCCGCTGTTTCTTACCCAGAAGTAATCGCCGGAGACAATTTTGTAGGTGTAGAGCTTGGCTTTTGCAGCCTTAAGCCTTTCGCCCAGGGCAGCCTCCGCAATGCGCTGAGAGTTTTCATCCAGAGCGTCGATGTCATCCATGATGTCCTGATACTCCTCACGCAGCTTAAGCTCGTCGGCGTCAAACTTCTTCTCATTGTCATTGAGCCATTTTTCTATCCGTGTAACGGTGTCTTCAACGGCTTTAAGAGCATCGAGACTGTCTTCAATTGTCTCGAGCCGCTGCTCAAGCTCCTCCACAGTCTCAGCACCCAGATTGCCGGAGTACTCATCAAGGAGCTTTTCAATGTCCGCCTTGGCGTCCTCAAGGCTCTGCTTATCGTCCATGGTGACATTATCGGCGTTTATATCCTCCGCTGCCTTGATGTCTTCGCTGTTTACAAGCGCGTCCAGCTCCTCCAGAGCGTCAATGATGGCGGGGAGCTTCTCTGCGGCATTCTTCCATTCTTCAAGGTCATCGTGGACGGTGTCCTCATTGATGGTGGAGAGGGCTTCCTCAAGGAGCTTAAGCTCCTTGAGCCGGTCAAGGGTGACATTGTCGGCGGTGATGGTGTCGTCAAGCACATCGCGGATGACGGAGGGGGGCAGAATCTCAAAGCTGACTGTCTGCTCGTCACAGTAATTACCGATGCCGGTAAAGGTGATGGTATGGGTGCCGACGGCAGTCCGGATATTGCCGGAAACGGTATAGTCCGTGCCCTCCACAAGACCGCCTTCAAACTCGAAGAACTCGAGACCGTCTATCTCCTCGCCGGTATATTCACCGTTATAGAGGGCGATGCTGTATGCTATGTTGTAAATGGGCTTTCGCTCGATGACGAAGGAATTGGTGAAGCTGGCTTCATAGTTTGTAAGCTCGGTTTCCAGAATGAAGTCGTACTCACCGACATTTTCGCCCGCTTCGCGGCTTATTTCAAGCGCAAGGCTCACAAAAGGCTCGACGGTGAAGCTGAAATCTTCGGGGTCAGCGTCAGTGTAATACTTGCTGCTCTGGTCAACGGTGATTTCAATGGGCAGGGGCGCGATAGTGACTGTAAGGGGGGCTTCGCTGATGTAGGGCTCATAATAACTGTCATCAACATTGCCGTACCATACATAGTAGGTGCCGGCATTGGTGGCAGTGGGGCTGTTATAGCTGAAACTGGCTAAGGCCGGCTTGGTGTCAGGGGAATCGCTAAGAGCGTACTGAGTTCGTAACACCGATGAGTTAACGCAGCGAAGCAGACCGTGGCTGCTTATGAGCACGATGTCGCTGCCATTATAGACAGGGTTCTCGACAGCTTTAGGTTCTTTGCGGAGCGTATATTCCGCCTTGGCTATGTGGACCTCAATGGGTAACTGGCAGATATACTGGGAGTAGTTAGCATCTTCGGTAGTTACCCTGTACCAGACATAGTAGGTACCGGCAAATTTTTCTTTGGGGATTCCGCTGCCCCAGCTCAGAGAATCGGGGCTGACATTTGCCGAAGCGGAGACGGCATACTCAAACTGAGCATTAGCCGGACCGTGGGTGATGCTGCCGGCAGTGACAAGCTCCTGAGCTATGTGGCTGTGCATAAGGTCTTTGGCGGTAGGGGCGGAGACGGTGATGCTTGCCTTGGTGATCTCAAAGGTGGCAGAACCGTTGACAATGTAGTTGCCGCCGTCCTTATCCGCGATGGTGACGGTAGCGGTGCCGACATTGACGTTGTTGCTGTAGGAAACAGTGTACTCAGAGGCGGGAATGGTCAGGCCCGCATCTATCACAGTGACGGCGGGCGTCTTTTCGGTGCCGTCGTAATAATAGCGGCTCTCCTCCAAAGTGATTGTGGGAGTATTCGCTGTCCTGGGCTTTACGGTGATGGGGGCGGACTGAGCTTCTGAGGCGCTGGTGTTGCTGCTCTCAGGAATTTTTGCCACCACATAGTAGCTGCCGGCATCCACGGGCCTGCCGGAAATCTCCTTGCCGTCCTTGTACCATATGAAGCTCACATCGTTGTAGCTTGCGCCGCGGATATTCACATAGCCCGGGGCGGGATTGTCAAATTCCTTGCCGAAATATGTCCAGTCGGGATTGAAGCTGTCGCTGAAAGAGATGGAGGATGTGGACTTGCTGATGCTGTAAAACAGCTCCACGCTGCCGGTGTAGTTGCCGATGCCGCTGACGGTGACGGTGTACTCGCCCACATCTTTCTCAAGGCTGCCAAGCTCATAGTCGACGCCCTCAGTCAGGGGAGTGCTGCTCATACTGTCGTCCACGGCAATGACATTCACCGGAGCTGCCATGCCGGTATAGCTGAAGCTGTTTTCGCTCAGGCTGACAGAGCAATTGGAAATGTCTCTGGGGCTGATGCTGCCGGTGCCGGTAAGAAGGATGTTATCCGGCCGGACCTCAATGCCATTGTAAGTGACGGTGTAGGGCGGTAATACCGTAAAGGTCTTGTTCTCCCCTGCATCGGGGGTATCATAACGAGCAGAAAAGCGACTGGGGACGCTGAAGCTGATCTTGTCATCGTCAGTTTCAATCGGTCCGGAAACGGTTCCGCTTACGCTTGTGCCGCCGTCATAGACTTTCGGCTCCACCTCAAGCTCATCGCTGTGGACTACAATGGGTTTTATGATGCCTTCGGTGTTTGTGTCAAAGCTGATTGCAAAGTTATCGGTGACATCAGTGCTCTTGTAATGGATTGCAATTGCGCTTGTGTCCACCGACTCAAACAGGCAGCGACCGGTGGGACTCACATCCGCCATGGTCAAGCTGCCGCTCATGCTTGTGGGCCACGTTACTGTAAAGTCGGCAGGCAAACCCTCAAGCCTTGCGTTTGTCAGGTCAAGTGACACATCAGCGCTGCCGTCATAAATTTTTTCTGCGGTATAACCGACCAGTGTAAGTTCACGGGACTTGATTGTGCCGACGATGTTGGTGTCAAATTCGATATTGAACTGACCAATAGCATTGTTGCCATCGGCATCAACGATGTTTATGTATTGCTCGTCAATGCTGACAAGCCTGTGGGTGCCCACATCGGCGCTCTCAAGGCTGCCGGTAAGGTTAATGCTGCTGGGACATTCATAGCCTGCGGGCAGACCTTTGAGACTTGCGCCCACAAGTCTGACCTTATCGCTGCCGTCATATTCCTTTTCCTCAACGGTAAAGCCCGTGAGGGTAAGGGAGATTTTGCCGCTTCCTGTAAGTCTGGGGACGGCAGGGCTTTGCGCCGCGTCCTCCGCTGCAAAGGCTGTGGCGGGGAAAAAGCCCATCAGCAGCACCGCGCAGAGCAGCAGGCTAAGTGTTTTCCTCAGTTTAAAATTTTTCATGTATCTTCCTCCTTGTGGGGGGTATAGGGGAGACAGAGCTCCGGTTTTTTATGTTTTAATATATAACTACTAGCAATGAAGTATATCACAGGAGGGGCAATGCTGACAATTTTTTTAAGTAATCTTAAGTTATCTGTAAGAGGAGAGAGCTGTGCGGCAATAAAAAGAGAATACCACCCTGAGGGCTTCCCTCCGGGTGGTATTTCGTTTGGTATTTTTACACCTTGATGCTTTCAAGCAGGCTTTCAACCTTGCCTGCAAGCACGCTCAGCGCGCCGGGAACAAAGGGAGGCACAAAGCCCGCTTCCTCAAGAAGCTCGGTCCATACCTTTTCGCCGCCCTGCTTTGAAAGGCGGATGTAACGGCGGAAGGCATCGTCATAGTCCTCAAGAGAGGCAAGCAGGAAGTTGAGTGCCGCAGTCTGGGCAAGGCAGTAGTCAATGTAGTAGAAGGGGCTTTCGTAAATGTGCATCTGATACTGCCAGCGTCTTCCTTCGCCGATGAAGGGGATGCCCTCAAGGGAAATGTGGGGGCGGAACCTGCTTTCAAGCTCCAGCCACTTGGCGTTGCGCTCTGCGGGGCTCATTTCCGGGTTTTCATATACGATGTGCTGGAAATAGTCAACTATGGTGCCGTAGGGGATGAAGGACAGGGAGTCAAGGGCGTGCATGTAGCGGTACTTGGCTGCATTTTCACCGAAGAACTTGTCCATATAGGGCCATGCAAAAAACTCCATGCTCATGGAATGGGTCTCGGCAGTTTCCATGCCGCCGCAGGCAAGCTCCAGAGCAAAGCGGTTGTCCGCAATGAGGAAGGCGTTGAGGGCGTGGCCGGCCTCGTGGGTCATAACATCCACATCCCCTGCGGTGCCGTTGAAGTTTGCAAGGATAAAGGGCTGCTTGTATTTGGCAAACTCGGTGCAGTAGCCGCCGCCCCACTTGTTCTTGCGGGAGTCCACATCAAAGGCCTCATTGTCCATCATCAGGTCAATGAAGGCACCGGTCTCCTGACCCATTGCGTGATACATTTCCTTTGCAGCGGAGAAAATCTCCTCCTTGCCGAAGGGAACCGGGTCGCCGCCGGGGATGATAACGCCGTCATCATAGAACTTGTAGTCCTCAATGCCCATGCGCTTTGCGTTCTCGCTTCTCAGGCGGGATACCACAGGCACAAGGTCAGCCAGAACATTCTCGCGGAAGCTCTGAACCTCCTCCTTGCCGTAGCAGAGACGGCCCATGCGGTGATAGCCCAGCTCAACGAAGTTTACATAACCCATCTTATTCGCCATGCGGTCACGAACCTTGACCAGCTTGTCAAAAAGGCCGTCCAGCTCGTCGCTGTACCTGAGCATGGTGCTGCCCATGACCTCCATGGCCTCGCGGCGGGTGGCGCGGTCCTCATGCTTGAAGTAGCCGGAGAGCATGGAGCGGGGGAGAGTTTCGCCGCGGAATTCAAATTCCATGCCTGCCATCAGCTTGGAATACTCGCTGACAAGGCGGTTTTCCTCCACCATGTCCTCTATTATCTCTGCGCTCATGGCCTTGCGCTGAACCTCAAGGGACTTGAAGAGAACGGGGGAGAGAGCCTGCTCCAGCTCTGCGCGGAAGGGAGAGTCCAGAAGTGCGCCGGCGTACTGAACATTGTAGTTATCCACCTGAGGGCCTATCTCATCGTAATAGTCCTTCTCCGCCACATAAAACTCGTCCACGGTGTTTATGGAATAGCGCATGTAGGACAGGGAGGCGGCGGTGGCATACTCGGTGAGTATGGCAAGGTAATCCTCGCGGGCTGCAAGTATGTCCCCGGCCTTCTCTGCGGCTTTGATGCGGGAGATAACATCCTCCATCACGGCGCTGACCTGCTCCAGCGTTATGCGCTCATAGGGAAGCTCATGTACTTTCATATCGTGTTTCCTTTCTTTTACTGTGTTTTGCTGATAGGCAGAATTATATCCCACAGGCTATCATTAGTCAAATCTCTTTTGACGGCCTTTTTGCCCTTTTCGGATGCCCGTTTGCGGCATTGACAAAGCGGAGGCCCGGGTATATGCTTTTTTAAACGGAGGTGTATTTATGGAAAAAAGACCCAATATTCTTTTTATTCTCAGCGACGATCAGGGTGAGTGGGCCATGGGCTGCTCCGGCAATGCCGATATTATTACGCCCAACCTTGACTTGCTGGCGGAGGAGGGTACCCGGTTTGACAATTTTTTCTGCACCTCCCCGGTGTGCTCCCCTGCAAGAGCCTCCATCCTCACCGGCAAGATACCCTCCCGGCACGGCGTGCAGGACTGGATCAAGGGCGGCAACTCCAAAAAGGACGCCATAAGATACCTGGACGGACACAGAGCCTATACCGAGCATCTGGCGGAGGCGGGCTATATCTGCGGACTTTCCGGCAAGTGGCATCTGGGCAGCAGCTATGAGCCCCAGAAGGGCTTTGAGCACTGGTATGCCCACCTTATGGGCTCCGGCAATTACTACAATGCCCCCATGATAAGAAACGGTCTTCTGGAGTTTGAGCCCAAATATGTGACCGACGCCATTACCGATGACGCCATTGACTTTATCCGCCGTCACAGCGGGGGAGAAAAGCCCTTTTACCTGAGCGTTCACTATACCGCGCCCCATGACCCGTGGGTGGGCGGCAACCAGCCGGAGGAGGAGCTTGCCCTGTACGAGGACTGCGCCTTTGAAAGCTGTCCCCAGCGTGACAAGCCATACCATGACGCGGTGTATCTGTATAATAGGGAGGACGCAAGGGAGAGCCTGAAGGGCTACTTTGCCGCCGTTACCGCCATGGACAGGAATATCGGCAGGCTTGTGGATACTCTGGATGAGCTGGGTATCAGGGAGGAAACGCTGGTTATTTTTACCTCCGATAACGGCTTCAACTGCGGTCACCACGGCATCTGGGGCAAGGGTAACGGCAATTTGTCCCTGAATATGTATGACAGCTCCGTGAAGGTGCCTTTTATAATAAGTCAGCCGGGAACCTTGCCGGAAAAGCGGCTCTCCCATCAGATGCTGAGCCAGTATGACATTTTCCCTACCCTGCTTGATTATGCCGGCTGTGAGCCCAGCAAAGACGAAAGCCTTCCCGGCAGGAGCTTCCTGCCCCGGCTTATGGGCGGCGCAGACGGCGAAAGCCGCAGCGTCGTGGTCTATGACGAGTACGGCCCCTGCCGCATGATACGCAGCCTGACACATAAGTATATCCACCGCTATCCCGGCGGCCCCCATGAGTTCTATGACCTTGTAAGCGACCCGGGGGAGGATGTGAATTTGATAGACAGCGCCGAGCATCAGCCCCTGATTGAGAAAATGCGCGCCGAGCTTCATTCGTGGTTTGTCCGGTATGCAGACCCGGCCATTGACGGGGCAAGGGAGCCTGTGTCCGGCAACGGTCAGCTTTGCCGCCCCGGTATATATTCCGGCGGAAGGGTGGCCTTTGCCCAGAACCGTACCCCTACTACCAAGCCCTTTGCCAGCGTGGGCCCCAAGCCCGGCGAGGTGTGCGACAGTGCAGAGGATTTGAATAACCTGTACGAGCGGGAAAAAGCCAAGGCCCGGGAGGGGCGGCAGTAAGCGCTGCGGCAGAGCAGTTAAAAGCAAAGAGTGCGCCGGGGGCGCACTCTTTTGACATATTGGGATTTGATGAATTTGCATTGTTAGAGTATCTTTGCTTTACCGGGGTTTTCAGCACAATAAAGGACTGTTACTGTGCTTCCAATAGCGGGAACAGGTCTGCCCGCACCAATCCACTTCCTTTTGGTGTATGTATTTCCGTCCACAATATACTGCGCTTTGATAATATGCGGGAATGCTGCACCGTCCAGCGCACCGAGTCTTATTGCTTTAGTATTGACCTTTAACCACCATTGCTTTGCAACAGAAATAATACTCCCTTTTGTTTCTTTATCCATACAACATCCTCCTGCTTAATTTCAATTTACATGTTTATAAGCTGTAACAGTTTTTCTGCATACTCCCCGGAATGGTTGACGCTAAGATCACCGTGATAATAGTTCTGCATAAGCTCCAAAGTTGCTGTTGGCAGCGTATCGGCAATTAGTTTAGCAGATTTCTTCATAACGGCTTGCTCCCTGCTTCCCACGACAATAAATGCCTTTGCCTTGCAATCAACCAGTGTATCCTTGATACAGTAATTGGAATTTGCCTTTAAGAATGCTATCATGTCTTTTTTCGAAATGTTTGCGGTATCCCTATAATAGACCTCAAAAAGTTCCGATTTTATGTGCAGCGCCCTAAATTGCAGCTTGGCAAACCATCGCTTTTTAATCAAGGGATAGCATATATTATACACCGGCTTAATCAAGGCCGCAGTCATTCTGATTGGCATAACCAATGCACTTTCGATCATTGCATACTTGCATATATCGGCTCTCTGGGAGAGAAGCTCTACAAGTACCTGAGCACCGAGCGACAGACCGCCGATCAACAAAACATGTCCGCCGAAATTTTTATCAATATAGGAAATAATATCACTCGCATTGTTTTCAATGGATGTGAAAGGAGCATCGCTTCCGGAGTGACCGTTTAATATTGGCATAACAATGTGAAAACGGTCAGCAAGTATCTCCGCTGCTTCCTTAAAATTCCACCAGGACAAGCCGCCGCCATGTAACAGAATGATAACATGGCTATTCTCTTTTCCATATTCAACAATTTTCATTCTGTCACATCTCCTGCAAATCATAATTTACCAAATCAATGTACCATAAAACTGTAAAATCTTCAACCGAACACAAGAAACTCTACGACAGGCATTCTGTCAGCACAGTCATAGAAAATAAAGAAACCTCTTTTGCCTTGGCAGACAAAAGAGGTTTCTTTAGTGGGAACAGTTGATAATAATGATACGGTTTCATGTGGTTGCATTATGGTTGCATTGTAACTGCAAACATAAGAGCGAAAAATGCAACTCTCAAAAAAAGTTAGATGAATTGGGATTTGATTAAAAGCCATAGAGTATTTTTGCCAGTCCCATTTCATTATATAGGAAAAACCTACCCAAGAAAACAACAACGATGCTAATCATCAGTTCAGTAACAATTGGGTTCTTGACACAGAATTTAGATTTTGTAACTTTATCAAATATCTTAAATAATCCAAATCCAACAACTGCACCCAAAACATTTAATAAAATGTCATCAATGTCAGTTCGCCTATTATTCAGTAATTGGCTTACTTCAATGAGAATCGTAAACAAGAAACCCGATGCAAGTATATCGGGAAATTCACTCAACTTTTTCCAAATGATAGGAACTAATAATCCAAACGGAACAAATAATACAATATTCAAAATATAGGCAACCACATCAATATTATTTGAAAATGGAATCCAATTGAATTGGTCTTTTCTCCATTCAAACTGATACATCAATCCATCGTAAATTGTTCCTGCACCTGTAAAGTGATACACTCCAACTATATACACAGCAAACACAACTATTGTAATGAAACTATATCGTGTGTAAGAAACACCCTTTTTCTTTTGTGTACTTCTAAATAGCACTAATACTATCAAGAACGGCATCAATGCTGATAATATTTCATATCCTAAAAAAATTAGTTCATCCATTTATCTTCTCCTTACAAAAACTCATATTCTAAATTTTATTATAGTAAAGCCAAATGTATTTTGGAATAGAGTTAATTAAATCTTAAGATAACTTTTTTGTTTTATTAACTTCTATGTTCAGTTCGACAGATTCAAGTTTGTTTAACTGGCGCGGGAGCGCCTAAGGCTCCCCTTGTCAGGGGAGCTGTCAGCCGAGCAGGCTGACTGAGGGGTAGTTTTCTCTCCCTCCGGCCCTTCGGGCCACCTCCCTCATCAGAGGGAGGCTTTGGTGCAGAACAAAACTGTTGGTCAAGTTCAAGTTGGTCTAACTGATAATATCATAGCATCGAAAAAATAACAAAATAAAAGACCGACCATTCAGATACTTATCGTATCAAAATGATCGGTCTTATTTGGCTATGGGCTACGAAAAATATATTTTTGCTGTTTTTCCATATGAATTCGAACTCTTACATAACCGTTCGTTTTTAGTGAAATCGTTCGCTTTTGCTCACCGTGAAATAATTTACTTCGTAAATTGTGAAATTTGATGCTTACGCATCAAGTGAAATTAAATCCACCACTCGCCGTCGAGGCGAATTTCACACGCCGCAGGCGTATTTCACATTGCAAAGCAATATTTCACCCACCCGCAAGGGTGGATTTAATTGAAAAAGGACTTTCTTTCGAAAGTCCTTTTTCTGGTGGGACAGAGTCAGGCAAATCCGAAACTTTTTCCAAATCGCTTAAAGAAAGGGTTTTCGCGCCCTTTTTGAAATTGAAATAGAATTGGATTCTATCGTCATACAAAATTATTGAATTTACAAAGCTATCAACCAATCTTCTGCGGTTTTCCGGAAGGTCAACATTCATTTTGCGGAAGCGGTGAAACCAAAATACAATCTGTTCTCTTGTGAGCATCGGACGGGAAATATTTTCTTTGGATATCTCGATTTCAATATCACGCTTTTGGGATTCCAATTCCTCAAGGCGTTGCGTGGTAGAGGTGGTGAATATGCCTTGTTCGATTGCAGA
>JAZNUQ010000051.1:0-5109 GCA_045592365.1 Candidatus Limivicinus sp.
TCGCTGCGCGACATCTCTCCCCGCTGGGGAGAGTCTTCCTCTTGCGCTCCCCCGCGGCTCTGTTGCTTTCGGTTTAATATATAGTTTTCTGACAGTCTCAGTAAATCCCTCCGAATACAATTCGGAGGGATTTATGTTTAGTGTTATGAGTGTAAAAGCCGGGACAGCTCCTCCACGGAGGATACCAGCCAGTCGGCGCCGGCTTCGGTGAGCTCACCGTCGGCGGCGTAGCCGTAGTCTGCACCTATGCATTTTACGCCGCATTCGTGGGCGCCGCGAACATCAAATTTGGTGTCGCCAACATACACGGTGTTTTCCGCGTCTGCGCCCAGCTCTGCCATGGCGCGGCTGAGAATTTCGGCCTTGGTCTCGTGCATCTTGTCAGGGTCGGCGCCGCAGCTTACATCAAAAAGCTGCAGCATATTCTCCTTTTCAAGGAGAGTCCTTGCCATGTACAGGGGCTTGAGGGTGGCAATTCCCAGCCTGACGCCCTGCTCTCTCAGCGAAATCAGCAGCTCCCGCATGCCCGGAAACACGGAGCACTCGTAAAGACCGATGGGCACATAGCGCTCCCGGTAATCGGCCACGGCCCTTTTTGCCTCATCCTCGTCAAAGCCGTACTTTTCCATAAAGGTAAGGCCAAGAGGAGGGCCGGCAAAGCAGCGCAGCGCCTCAAGAGGGGCGTCCAGATTACGCTTGTTCAATGCGTAGCGCACAGACTTGCTTATACCCTCCACCGTGTCAAACACGGTTCCGTCAAAATCAAACAATACGAACTTATACATAAACTCAACTCCTATCCTTGTTAATTTACAATATGCGTAAATCATTGTCAATTGGGGAAAACTCAGCATAGCATGATTTAGAATAGCTAAGTGAGGTGACGCTATGCCCGAAACATATTTTTTGGGTGCAAATTCCCATAAGGGCTTTTACTCCCTGTATGAGCACTTTGCAGCTGGTGAGGGGGATTTCCTGCACATAATAAAGGGCGGCCCCGGCACGGGAAAATCCGGCTTTATGAGAAAAATGGCGGAGGCTGCGGAGAAAAAAGGGTATCGCTGCGAAAGACTGCTGTGCTCCGGTGACCCGGACTCCCTTGACGGGCTGTATATTCCGGAGCTGAAAACCGGCTGGGTGGACGGCACCGCACCCCATGCCGGAGAGCCCCGCGCCTTTGGAGTTAATGGAGATTATGTTAACATAGGACAGTTTTGCCGCCCCATTGGGGAGCCTGAGCGGGGGAGAGTGGAGCAACTGTATACGGCCTATCGGCAGCAGTACAGGCAGGCCTATGACTTTCTTGCCGGGGCTGCGAGGCTGAGAAGCGCCGCTGTGCCAAATGTCTGGAATGACGGGCTAATCTCGGCGGCGGAGAAAAGAATAGGCGGCATTCTCCGCCGCCGCGCCCAGAGCAGATCACAAGCTGCAGCCGCGGTGCGCCACTGCTTTATGTCGGCAATAAGCTGCAAGGGCAGAATAAGCCTCAAGGAAAGTGTAAACCAATTATGTAAACAAATTTATGTACTTGATAATGTCTTTCGCGGCGGGGAGATGCTGCTGCCGCGCTGCGCAGAGGCGGCGGGGGCAATGGGGCTTGAGCATATAATCTGCCACGACCCGCTGGAGCCGGAGAAGCCGGAGGGGATTATAATACCCGAGGCGGGGCTGGGCTTTTTTACCGGCAGCTTTGATGGGGAGAGCAGCCGCCATATAAGGCTTGACGGTATGCTGCCCCAGACAGTTTGCAGGGAGCATCGCAGCGCCATGCGTCGCGCCGAAAAGCTGTATGAGGGGGCGATGGAGCAGGCAGTGGAGCGCCTTAAGGAGGCAAAGCGCCTGCACGATGAGCTTGAAAGCTGCTACAAGCTGTGCATGGATTTTGAGGCTCTCACTGAGTTTACGGAAAAAGAGGCAAAAAGAATATTCGGCTAATATTAAAGCAGTCTCCCCACATGCTGTGGGGAGACTGCTTTAATATTAAATTGAGCTCAGCAGCAGCAAATGCGCCAGCCGCAGAGGGGGCCGAGGCAGGCATTTACCGCGCAGAGTGTGCAGAGCAGCCTGTCGGGGGAAATCCCCGCCTGATAGCTGCTGCTGTAATTGTTGTAAAAATCTCCGCCGCTTTGAAGCTGGCTGAGAAGACGCCGGTATTCCTCGTTGCCCGGGTCAATGTCAACGGCCTTCTTTGCCGAGTCAAGGGCGGCGATCTTGTTGCCCATGTACATATTCGCCCCGGCGTGGAGATAGTACCACTTACCGTCTCTCTCGGTGAGGGGAACGCCGGAAAGGGCGGTGATAGCCTCCTTGTACATGCCCTGACGGATGTAGTTTTTGGCTGCGGTGTACTCGATGCGCTCGCTGCGCGTCTGTTGCTGCTGCTGATAGCCGCCGTCCCAGCCGTAGAAGCCGCCGAAGGGACCCCAACTGTAATAGCTGCCGCCGCCCTGAGAATAGCCGCTGCCGTAAGGATTGTAGCCGGCCTGAGCGCCCTGCTGGGCACCGCCGTTTTTAATGCTGTCGTATGCGGCGTTTATCTCGTTCATTTTCCGGGCTGCCGCCTCGTCACCGGGGTTGCGGTCCGGGTGGTATTTCTTCGCCAGCTCTCTGTATGCTTTTTTTATCTCCTCGTCCGATGCGTCGGGTGACACACCAAGAACTTTATATGGGTCCTGATACATCCGAAGGCCCTTTCTCTGGCTGGTATTTTTTGTTGAAAGCGGCCCACAGGCCGATACACAGTATATTTTTCAGAATGTTGGTATCCTGCACAAGGGGAAGACGCTCAAAGCAGCAGATACATTCGGCAAGGTACATTTTAAGAATATCCTCGAAGTACTGCCTGTTATCCTCCATCCCCAGCCGGTAGGCAAAGGGATTGAAGCGGCAGAGCTTTGCGTCCTTTTCAAGGTCAATGCATGCGTCCATCACATAGATGAAGCTGCCCAGAGCCTGACCGAAGCGGCGCAGAGTATCGCCCCAGCGGTCATCCTCGTAAACAAAAAGCTCAGCCATAAGCCGGCCGAAGCAGGCGGCGCACTCATCGGGGCGGGCGTCCTCAGATTTTTCAAGCAGGCTCAGCTCGTTTATGGAGCGCTCCATAAGCTCAAACTGTCGGGGGTATTGCTCTGCAACCCTTCGGCAGGCGGGCTTTAAAAAGGCAGAGGCGGCAAGTGCGGTGGGGTCGCAGTCATCGTCCCAGTCGTCCCGCAGCTTCATGTAGGCAAGAGCCACATTCATGTCGGCAGCGTAGTCGCTGAATTTATTTCTGAGCCATGGGCGGGGAGTGAAGGGGTGGGCGATGCAGGCATTGCTCCCGCTTTGCTCCGGCGGCTCATAAAGGGAGCTTAAAAGCAGCACCAGAAAGGTCAGATCGTAGTTGAGCGTAAGGCGGGAAAGCTGACCGTGCCTTTCCTTAAGGCTGCGGCAAAGCCCGCAGTAGCAGCTTTTGTAGCGGAGCTGCTCTTCCTCCTCAAGGGCTGCTACCGCAGCACTGAGATAGCCGAACATCTCAGGACTTGCCCGTAAAGGACACGCCGCACTTACGGCAGACGATTTTTATTTTCCCGTGGCCTCTCGGCACACGCAGGGTGGTGCGGCAGGAGGGACAGGTGAAAAACTTATAGTCCTTGCGCTGCACCCAGCGCTCCTTGCGCAGACGAAGCCAGGCGGATAACTTGTATTTAAGGCGCATGTACTTGCCGTTTTCCTCCCGGCGCTTATACACATTGCGGGAAAACATCCTGAAATAGCACAGCGCAAGAAGCAGCACGGAGGCTATCATGATATACCTTCCCGCTACGCCGCCTGCAAAGCTGCCTGCAAGCATCAGCACAAGGGTAAAAACAAGCAGAAAATTATTCAGTTGGTCGTTGCCGTTTCTGCCGGCCATAAATCTTGCAAGACGCTCTTTCATCCACTCACCTAAAATAACGGAATATTACAATCACTCATTGTAGCGCAGGCATCCGCCCAATACATCAAGAAATTGTGAACAAGCGGCGAAAATGAGCCTGTTTCAGCGCTTTTTTCTTGCCTCAAGGGAAAGCTCAACAATCTTTTCGCACAGGCGCGGGTAGCTGTATCCCTCAATGGCTGCGGCCTTGGGGATGAGGCTGTTGGGGGTCATGCCGGGAAGGGTGTTGACCTCAAGGCACCATGCCCTGCCCTCAGCGTCCAGAATAAAGTCGGTGCGGGAATAAACGGAAAGCCCCAGCGCATTGTGAAATCTCAGCGCCGCTTCGCCCACCAGCTTCTGCTCGGCCTCGGTGATGGGAGCGGGGCAGATCTCCCTTGCGCCCTCGTCGCCGCTCTGGTATTTGGCCACATAGTCAAAGGTCATACCCTCAGGCGGTACAATCTCTATGGCGCTGAGATACTTACCGCCCAGTATGGGCTGGGTAAGCTCGCGGCCCTTTATCTTCTCTTCCACAACAACACGGCTGCCGTATTTAAGCATATCCTTAAGGGCCTGCTCCAGCTCCTGCCGGGTATCGGGCAGGGAAACGCCTATGGAGGAGCCGCCGTCCACCACCTTTACCGCACAGGGGACAGGGAGGCGCTCAAGCATTTCGGGGATATCTGCCTCGGTGTAGGTTTCCTCGCTCCAGCGCGGGGTCAAAACGCCGCAGCTTTCCATTATGCGCTTGGCAACAGCCTTATCCATTGCCATGGCGGAGCTGAGCGTGTCGCTTCCGGTGTAGGGCACACCAAGAAGGTCAAGGGCTGCCTGAATTTTGCCGTCCTCACCGTCGGCACCGTGAAGGCCAAGGAAAACACAGTCAGCCAGAGAGCAGACCTCAAGTACGTTTTTACCCAGTCTGCTGGGGCTTTTGAATTTGCGTGAGGCTATTACCGCCTGCAGGTCAGGCTCGGTCTTTTCTATTGCCACATTGCCGCAGAAGCCGTCCTCTGACTCAAAGGCATCCTCAAGGCTTCCCTTATAGTCCTCAAGACCCAGAAACATATCAACAAATATTGCCTTATGGCCCAGACTGCGCAGAGCCTTGCAAACGGAGGTTGCGGACACAAGTGCCACATGCCTTTCTGTGCTGATACCGCCGCCCAATACAACTATTTTCATAATTATTGCTCCTTTCGCCGAGCATT
>JAZNUQ010000052.1:0-31739 GCA_045592365.1 Candidatus Limivicinus sp.
AATGCTTGATGAGGCAATAGTGGCCTACAAGAAGCGGCTTGACTCTCTTTTTGAGAATCAGGCTCTTGATATTGAAACAGACATTGAGGTAATGAACACAATGCTTGCCCGGGAAGGACTCACCGGACGCAAGGATTTCGAAATAAATCAAGAAAGGACTTTAAGCAATGAACAATGACAGCAGCTACATTCCCACACTGACTCTTGACCCTGCCGCAACTCAGTCTGCCGTTGCGGAAGCTCCAAAGCCCGCAGAGGAAAAAGTCGAGGCTCCTGTAGAAAAGCTTGATATCAGCAACCTCAGCCCTGCAGAGCAGGCTGCAGTTCGCGATTTTGCTGAGAAAATAGACATTCTCAATACCGAGCAGGTCATGAACTACGGCAGTGCCGCTCAGAAGAATATATCCGAATTTTCCGACGCAGCCCTCAGCACCGTGCGCACCAAGGATCTGGGCGAGGTTGGCAGCCGTCTGGGCGAGCTTGTTGTGGAGCTGAAGGGGCTCAATTTTGACCCTGAGGAAAAGAAGGGCTTTCTGGGCATTTTCAAGAAGGCCACTCAGAACATTGCCGCTCTCAAGGCTCAGTACGACAAGGCCGAGGTCAATGTTGACAAGATAGTTGAGTCTCTTGAAAAGCATGAGCTGGTTCTGATGAAGGACATCAGCATGATGGACAAGATGTACGAGAAGAATCAGGAGTACATGAAGGAACTGAGCATGTACATCATTGCCGGTAAGCTCAAGATAGAAAATCTCCGTCAGGTGGAGCTTCCCGCCTATGTTGCCAAGGCCAACGAGAGCGGGCTGCCTGAGGATGCGCAGGCTGCAAACGATTTTGCAAACCTCATAGGCCGCTTTGAGAAGAAGATACACGACCTTGAGCTGACCCGTACCATTGCAGTGCAGATGGCTCCCCAGATTCGCATGGTGCAGAATAACGACACTCTCATGGCAGAGAAGATACGCACCTCCATCGTCAACACCATCCCTCTGTGGAAAAACCAGATGGTGCTGGCCCTCTCCCTGTACCACTCAGAGCAGGCAATGCAGGCCCAGCGCGAGGTAACCAATATGACCAACGAGCTTCTCACCAAGAATGCTCAGGCTCTCCATCAGGGCAGCGTTGCCATCGCCCGCGAAGCGGAGCGCGGCATTGTTGACATGGAAACTCTCAAGAAGACCAATCAGGAGCTTATTGCCACGCTGGATGAGGTTCGCCAGATACAGGATGACGGACGCGCCCGCCGGGCACAGGCAGAGGAGGAGCTTGGCCGCATAGAGGGCGAGCTGAAAAAGAAGCTGCTTGAAATGAAGGGCTGATAAAGCAGAACAGGTGAAGTGATGAGTTTTTTCAAAAAGCCTGTTGTTGCCGTAATTCTTTCGGCGATTATCGTCATAAGCTCAACGCTGCTGTCTGTCAATCTCAAGCTGGGTGACGAGTGCAGGGAGATCATCGACGGATTTCATGACGGTGTGCTTATGCCCAGCATTGCTTCTCAGTTAAGGACAATACGGGGCAACGCAGATGAAATTGCCTATATAGCCGGCACCTACGGCATTGATACAGAGGAGCTTAAATGGGCCTCCGATGACCTGAGATACGGTCTTCTCTACTCAGAGGCGGACGCTTCCTACCTCTATTACTGCTATGAGGAGCTTCTGGACGAGCTGAGAAGCATCGAAAAACAGCTTGGCGAAACCACAGTCTCAGGACAGGACAAGGAGCTTTTAAGCGGCTACTTTGACGGTATAGAAAGTGCCCGGCAGCTTATTGACATCTCGGGCTACAATGAAACCGTGCGGCAATTCAACAGAGAAAAGCTTCGCTTCCCGGCTGATATTTTAGGGGAGCTTGCCGGAGTTGATTTTCCGGAACTATTTACATGAAACAGAGGAATTATTGAAATGTCCATTGAAAAAGGCAGAGCATATTTCAGAGAGCTTGGTATGGAAGACAGGGTTATGGAGTTTGATGTGTCCTCGGCAACCGTGGAGCTTGCCGCGCAGGCTCTCGGCGTTGAAGGCGCAAGGATTGCAAAGACACTCTCCTTCAAGACGGAAAACGGCTGCATGCTTATCCTTGCAGCAGGCGACGCCCGTATTGATAACCACAAGTTCAAGGCCAAATTCCATTTCAAGGCCAAGATGCCCACCCCCGACGAGGTTCTGGAGCTGGTGGGCCATCCCGTAGGCGGTGTGTGCCCCTTCGGTATCAACGAAGGTATCCCCGTGTATCTGGACGAAAGTCTCAAGCGTTTTGTTACCGTCTTTCCCGCAGTAGGCAGCGGCAGCAGCGCAATAGAGCTTAATCTGGATGAGCTTTATACCTACTCCAAGGCACTTGAGTGGATTGATGTATGCAAGCTGCCTGAATAATTAAAAATTTAAGAGAGAAGAAACAATTGTTTCTTCTCTCTTTTTTCTTATTTAAGGATTACTTTATTGAAATTCTTCTTGCCGCGCTTAAGAACTACGCCCTCTCTGAGCTCAGCCTCGGTAAAGGTCCTGGAAATGTCGCTGACCTTCACATCGTTTGCGGTAACGCCGCCCTGCTGGATGTTTCTTCTTGCTTCGGACTTTGATGCGCAAAGGCCGGACTTTACAAGCAGCGTCATAATATCAAGAGCGCCGGCAACGAGCTCCTCAGCGGAAAGCTCGGTGGTAGGCATATCGCCGGTGCCTGCGCCTGAGAAAAGCGCCTTTGCGGAGGCCTCCGCCTTCTTAGCCTCCTCCTCGCCGTGAACCAGTGCGGTAAGCTCGTAGGCAAGTATCTCCTTGGCGCGGTTGAGCTGGCTACCCTCCCACTTGTCCATTTCGTCTATCTGCTCAAGAGGCAGGAAGGTCAGCATGCGGATGCATTTGAGAACATCGCTGTCACCCACATTGCGCCAGTACTGGTAAAACTCATAGGGACTGGTCTTGTTGGGGTCAAGCCACACGGCGCCGGAGGCGGTTTTGCCCATTTTCTTACCCTCGGAGTTGAGAAGCAGGGTGATGGTCATGGCGTGGGCATCCTCGCCCAGCTTTTTGCGGATAAGCTCGGTGCCGCCCAGCATGTTGCTCCACTGGTCGTTGCCGCCAAACTGCATATTGCAGCCGTAATGCTGGTACAGGTGATAGAAGTCGTAGCTCTGCATTATCATGTAGTTGAACTCAAGGAAGCTGAGACCCTTCTCCATGCGCTGCTTGTAGCACTCGGCACGAAGCATGTTATTGACAGAGAAGCATGCGCCAACCTCGCGCAGCAGCTCCACATAGTTAAGGTCAAGAAGCCAGTCGGCATTGTTGACCATCATTGCCTTGCCTTCACCGAACTCAATGAAGCGCTCCATCTGCTTTTTAAAGCAGGCGCAGTTATAGTCGATGGTCTCCTTGGTCATCATATTGCGCATATCGGTTCTGCCGGAGGGGTCGCCGATATGACCGGTGCCGCCGCCGATAAGCGCGATGGGACGGTTGCCCGCCATCTGCAGGCGCTTCATAAGGCAAAGCGCCATAAAGTGGCCTACATGCAGGGAATCGGCAGTGGGGTCAAAGCCAATGTAAAAGGTGGCTTTGCCGTTGTTTATCATTTCGCGGATCTCATCCTCGTTGGTTACCTGTGCTATAAGGCCGCGGGCAACCAGTTCTTCGTAAATTTTCATTTCATTACATCCTTATATTTCTTCTATGGTTTTTTCTGCCAGCTCTGCTGCAAACTCTATCATCTCATTGCAGGTATACTTTACGCCCTTAATATCGGCGCAGCGGATGCCCTCAAAGCGTTCGTTGAATTTTTCGCAGAAAAGCTTTGCTCTTTCGGACATCTGCTCTCTGGGATTTTCGCAGCCGCGCAGCTTGTGGCATGCACCCACCGCCATAACGCCGCCGCTGCATGCGCCGCAGATCTCACCGCAGCGGACGCCGCCGCCAAAGCCGTTTGCAATGCCCACGGCAAGGTCATAGTCTATGCCGGTATAATCGGCGCAGGAAATAAGAACGCTCTGGGCGCAGTTAAGGCCGCTTCCGTGTAGCTCAACAGCTTTTTTACCAATGCTCATAATAAATCCTCCCAAATAAAAATAAGCCCCCTGTCCAACGGACAGAGGGCATTAACTGCGGTACCACCTCTGATTGCCGCTGCCTCACGGCAGAAGCCTCAGTGAGTGCATAGCACTCGGCGCTGTATCGGGCGCTCCCGTCACAGCCTACTTGCATAGCTTTCGGTGTGCCGCTCCGGACCGTATTCACCTGAACCTGCCCTCTCCCTTTCACCAAACGGGAGCTCTCTGTGCGGCAAAATAAAGGCTACTTCTGTCCTTCTCAGCGTTTACGCATGGATTATACAGTATCGCTACGGCAATGTCAAGCCTGTACAGAGCGCTTGAAGCTGTCTGCGGCGGAAAGCTGCTCCTCGGCGCTCATAAGGGTAAGCTGGCTTACATTGTCTCCTCCGTGAAGCCTTGCAAGCTCATTTTTCCTGCCCTGACGGTCAAGGGGCTTCACCTGTGTATAGGTTCTGCCGTCACGCTCAGTCTTTTCAATAATATAATGACTGTCTGCCATGGCTGCAATCTGGGGCAGATGGGTAACGCACATTACCTGTTTGCCCTTTGAGGCAAGATACAGCTTCTCCCCTACCCTTTGAGCAGCGATGCCGGAAACACCGGTGTCAATCTCGTCAAATATCATTGTTCCAACCGGATCATTTTCGGCAAAGACATTTTTCATTGCCAGCATAATGCGGCTGAGCTCACCGCCGGAGGCAATTTTGCTGATTCGACCCAGCTCCTCGCCTGCATTTGCGGACATGATGAAGCGCACGGTGTCGGCACCGTTTGCGTCAAAGCCGTATTCCCCCTCTACGGGCAGAAACTCCACCGCAAAGCGAACGGAGGGCATGTTCAAATCCTTAAGCTCGCTTATAATGCGGCTTTGAAGGCTTTGGGCAGCTTCCTTTCTGCCTGTGCTGAGAAGCTGTGCGCTGCTCTGGCAGCGCTTCACCTGAGCAATAAGCTCCTTTTGCAGCTTTATAAGCCGGTCATCGGCATAAACTATCTCGTCCAGCTTATCCCGACACTGTGCAAGATATTCCGGCAGCAGGTCGCTGCTGCGCCCGTACTTTCGTTCAAGGCGGCTTAGGAGAGAAAGTCTGCTTTCAAGCCTGTCATATTCCTCGGGAGAGAAATCCAGACTGTCTCTGAAATCCCGCAGAGTTTCCGCTGCATCGGAAAGAGCAAATGCCGCATCATTTATATTGGCGGCGCAGCCCTCAAGCTCGGGGATAATGGCGGAGGCACGCTGGGCGTAGTAAGCTGCGTTCTGCGCCATGGAGACGGCGTTTTCCTCACCCTCATACAGTGAGGCCAAAGCCTGCCCAATGGCCTCGGTGAGCTTTTCAGAGTTTCGGAGCAAATCGCGGCGGGAGGCAAGCTCGGCATATTCACCGGGCTTTACATCTGCCCTTTCAAGCTCCTCAATTTGATATTTAAGACTTTCACTGAGGCGCTGTTTTTCAATTTCATCCATGCTGAGGGATGAAATCTCCTTTTTTATGTCTCTGAAACGGGCGTAGTCCGCAGCAAAAGCGGATATAAGAGCCGGATGGTCAGCATAGCTGTCAAGGTAAAACAGGTGCCGCCTTTCATCCATAAGCTGCCGTCCGTCATTCTGGCCGTGAATGTCAACCAGAAGCTGGGCAAGCTCCTTAAGCTGACCGGCAGTAACCGGCGCGCCGCAGACGCGGCAGCTGCTTTTACCGTCGGCGCTGATGCGGCGCTGTATAATAAGCTCGCCCTCAGCCTCAATTTCGTTGTCCTCCAGCCATTTTTCGCATCCGTCCATATCAAAAACGGCAGAGACAAGGCCCTTTTCGGCGCCATGCCGCACAAGCTCACGGCTGACACGATCACCAAGAACGGCGCCTATGGAGTCAATTACTATGGATTTGCCCGCGCCGGTCTCACCGGTGAGAACATTAAGTCCGCCGGTAAAGCTGATGTCTGCCCGCTCAATGACAGCAATATTCTCTATGTGAAGTTCATTAAGCATGGTTTACTCCAAATCAGTTGGTAAATATTCCTTCTATTTGATGATAAAGCGCAATGGCAGCCTCATTGTCACGCATGGCAATGAATGCGGTATCGTCACCGGCTATGGTACCTACTATACCTTCAATCTTCATGCCGTCAATTGCAGAGCATGCGCCATGGGCAAGTCCCGGCAGGGTCTTCACCACAAGCAGGTTCTGTGCCACATCATAGCTCACCAGACTATCCTTGAAGATCCGTCTGAGCTTCTCGGAGGAGGCGTCACTCTCCCTGCTGCCGGACTGGGTGTATCTGTACTTACCGTCCGCTCCCTGTTCCTTTATAAGGCGGAGATCCTTGATGTCCCTTGAAAGCGTGGCCTGAGTGCTTTTTACGCCGCGCTCTGCCAGAGCAAGCATGAGCTGCCCCTGAGTTTCAATATCCATTTCCTTTATGATCTCAAGAATAACGCTCTGTCTTCCGGGCTTCATTTACTTCCTCCTCAGCGTGTCAGCTTATCGTAGGCAATTTCATAGAAGCTCCTGAGCCCCATGTTTGCCATTATCGTATATTCGGGTGACTTGGTAACAACTATTTCGTCACCGTTTTCCAGATCCATGGCCCAATTGCCGTCAACAGACAGGTATGCCCGCCTGTTGTGCAGCTTCTCTGCCAGAACACGAACGCTGCGTTCCGGGCTGAGCACAAAGCTGCGCATACCCATAACATGGGCGCATATGGGACTCAGGATAATGTTTTCAGCGTCCGGCTCAACAATAGGCCCGCCTGCGGACATGGAATAGCCGGTGGAGCCGGTGGGGGTGGCAAGGATTATGCCGTCGCCGGAGAAGTTTGTTATCTTCGCGCCGTTACACCAGGCGGTAAGATTTACACAATCGCCGTAGCCGTGTATAACAACATCGTTAAGCGCCCGGTCTGAGTATATAAACTCACCCCTTCTGCGCAGCTTAACATCAATCATCATACGGTGGCTTTCAAAGTATTCACCCTTGGCAGCCTTGACAATGAGCTCAACCTCCTCAGGCTCAAGGGCGGTCATAAAGCCCTTTGTGCCAAGATTAACGCCAAGCACCGGGAGCTTTCCTCCGCCCAGAGCACGAACAACGGAGAGTATTGTGCCGTCACCGCCGATAACCACCGCCAGTGAGCAGGTGATTTCTATATGCTCAAGGCCGGAATACTCAAGCCCTGCTGGTAGCACCTCACTGGCATCATCAGAATACACCGGGCAGATAATGCTGTCAAAGCCCTCTGCCTTCAGCATATCCCTTACCCTGAGGGTGAGAGCAAGTCCATTGTCGCGGAAAGGATTGGGACATAGTGCAATCATATGCGTAAGCTCCTGTCAAAGCGCCTCGTGGGAGGCGCGTATTACTGCGTCAATATCAATTTCAGGCCGGGGATAATCGCCGTTTTTAAGGTGGCATATATATTCAATGTTCCCTTCCGGCCCTTTAATGGGAGAAAAGTCCAGCCCCATAACACTGAAGCCTATGCTTTGGGCAAAGTCAAGAACGCCTTCCACGACCTCCCTGTGAACGGCAGCGTCACGAACAACGCCCTTTTTGCCCACCTTTTCACGCCCGGCCTCAAACTGAGGCTTAATCAGGCAGATATAGTCCGCCCCCTCAAGCATAAGCGCCTTTACTGCCGGCAAAACCAGCTTGACGGAAATAAAGGAAACATCCATCACCGCAAGCTCAACAGGCTCCGGGATAAGCTCGGCGTCCACATAGCGAAGGTTGGTGCGCTCAAGGTTAACAACCCTGCTGTCATTTCGCAGCTTCCATGCAAGCTGACCGTAGCCCACATCCACGGAATATACCTTTTTTGCTCCGTGCTGCAAAAGCACATCCGTAAAGCCGCCGGTTGAGGCTCCGCAGTCAATGCATACCTTCCCCTCCGCGCTTACCGGAAACACCTTAAGCCCCTTATCCAGCTTATAGCCACCACGGCTGACAAAGGGCATGGTCTCCCCGCGAAGCTCAATCTGGGCCTCGGTGTCAACGGACATACCGGGTTTATCGGCACGCTGGCCGTTAACGAAAATCTGACCGCTCATTATTGTGGTTTTTGCCCGCTCACGGCTGTCCGTCAGGCCAAGCTCAAACACAAGCTGGTCAAGTCTCTGCTTCTTCATAACTTAGTTTTCCTTTAATAAGCCTCATTGCGGCAGAGGCAATGCCTGCGGCATCTATCCCCTGCTCCGCCATAAGCTGGGCGGGCTTGCCGTGAGGAACGACGCCTTCACCCAGATTTAAAAGCGCACAGGCATTGAGCTTTATTCCCCGCAGCGCTGCCTCGGCGCAAAGCCTTGCGCCCATAGAGCCTGCGGCGCAGCAGTCCTCGGCAAATACCAGTCTGCCGGTTTTGGAAAGGGAGGCAAGTGCAGCATCAAATTTGCAAGGCTTAAGTACCGAGAGCTTTATAAGCTCTGCATCTATCCCCTGCTGCTTTAAAAGCTCTGCGGCTTTAATGGCCTCGTTTATTATAATACCGTAGGAGACAAGAGTAATATCCCTACCCGAACGAAGCACCGTCTCACTATGTGTATTGAGCCCCTTGTATTCTCCCTCCCCGCCTCTGGGGTAACGGATGGCAACAGGCCCGTCAATATCGTAAATTGCGGTTTTAAGCATTGCGCAAAGCTCCTGATATGAAGCCGGGCACAAAACCGTCATGTTAGGTACGGAGCTGAGATAGCTTATATCAAAAACTCCGTTATGTGTCTCCCCGTCACTGCCCACAATGCCGCCTCTGTCTACGCAGAAAACAGCATGCAGCTTCAAAAGGGACACATCGTGTATCAGCATGTCATAGCTTCTTTGCAGAAAGCTGGAATACACGGCAAAAACGGGAACCAGCCCCTGCTTTGCCATACCTGCCGCCATGGAAACGGCATGCCCCTCGGTTATTCCAACATCGAAAAAGCGCTGAGGGAAACGCTTTGCAAAGCAGTCAAGCCCTGTGCCTGAGGCCATTGCAGCAGTGATTGCAACAATGCTGCCGTCCTTTTCGGCGAGGCGGCAAAGCTCCTCGCCCATAGCCTCGGAGAAATTGCTGCCCTGAGGACTAAGCTCACCGCTTTTGGGGTCAAAGGGTCCCACACCGTGGTAGGTATCCGGGTGCTGCTCGGCATATTCGCAGCCCTTGCCCTTTCGCGTAAGCACATGCACCACAACCGGGGTACCCAGCTCTCTTGCCCAGCGGATAACGCTTTCAAGCCGGTGTACATCGTGACCGTCCACGGGGCCAAGGTACTCAAGCCCCATTTCGGTAAACATATTGCTCTGCAAAAGCCAGGATTTCAGCCACTCCTTTATGCCTCTGCCGATTTTATACAGCCTTGGGAAACGGGCAAAGGTCGAGCGGTACCAGCGCTTGAAATTAACATAGGACATCTTTATGCGCATGGCCTGAAGCATTTTCTCCGTAGCGCCCACATTGCCGTCAATGGACATGGTATTGTCATTGAGGATAATAACCATGGGCTCACGGCTCAAGGCGGCGTTGATAAGCCCCTCATGGGCAAGGCCGCCGGTAAGCGCACCATCTCCGATTACCGCGACGACGCCGTAATCGGCCTTCATAAGGCTTCTGGCTCTTGCCATGCCCAGCGCAACTGAAATGGAATTGGAGGCGTGGCCTGCGATAAAGGCGTCATCCTCTGCCTCTGAGGGCTTGGGGAAGCCGGAAATGCCGCCGCGCTGACGCAGGGTGGAAAAGCTGTCCCTCCGGCCGGTGATTATCTTATGGGCATAGCACTGATGACCCACATCGAAAACGATCCTGTCTCTTTTGCTGTCATAAACCCGGTGCAAAGCAACGCTAAGCTCCACCGTGCCTAAGTTTGAGGCAAGATGTCCGCCGGTTTGAGCCACATTTTCAATTATAAATTCCCGCAGCTCACCGCACAGCGGCTCAAGCTGCGCTTCATCCAGAGCTTTAATGTCAGCGGATGAATGAATTATATCGATTATACTCAAGTTATACCCCTAATTGCACGGAGCAGGCTCCGTGCCGCCTGTTATAGTCAATTCTTTCTGTCTGCCAGAGTATCTGCAAGGGAGCAGAGAAAGCCGGTGTCCTCAAAGTGACCCTCCAGAGCATCCTTTGCTCCGGCTGTGAGCTTATTTACCATATCCTCACAGGCCTGCCTGCCAAGCAGCACCATATATGTGTTCTTTTCTTCCTGAGCATCCGAGCCGGTATTCTTGCCAAGCTCCTTGTCGGTGCTTATGACATCAAGCATATCGTCTCTTATCTGAAAGGCAAGGCCAATGGCGGCGCCGTAAAGGGCTGCGGCTTCAAGCTGGGCCTCAGTTCCCCCGGCGGCTGCAACGCCCATACGGCAGGCTGCAATTATAAGCGCCCCCGTCTTGCGGCTGTTGATTTCATCCAGCTCTGCTGCGCTGAGGCTTCTGCCCTCGCCTTGCATATCCATAAACTGACCGCCGCACATACCGTCAAGCCCCACAGCGTCTGCAAGTATCTCCGCAGCCCTGGCGCGAACCGAAGCGCTAAAATCGCTTCTGAGTATGGTGCCGAAGGCCTCTGCCTGCAGGGTGTCCCCCGCAAGCACGGCGGTGCATTCACCGTACACCTTATGGTTTGTGGGTCTGCCCCGGCGAAGGTCATCGTTATCCATGCAGGGCAGATCGTCATGTATAAGACTGTAAGTATGGAGCATCTCAACGGCGCATGCCAGAGGCAGAGCCTTCTTAACATCGCCGCCGCAAACGCGGCAAAACTCCAAAACCAGCAGGGGTCTTATACGCTTGCCCCCTGCCAGCAGACTGTAACGCATCGCCTCAGCAAGCCCGGACATAGGCATATCCTCAAAATGAAAATACTTCTCCAGCTCTGCGTCTATAAGTATTTTATATTCGGAAGCAGTCAAGGTTCATTCCTCCACATCAAAGGGAAGCTCAACAGGAGCCCTGTCCTCACCCTTTTTCAGCTTCACCACCTGCTGCTCCGCCTCGTCAAGCATTTTGCTGCAGCCGGATATAAGCCCGGTGGCCTCCTCAAAGAGCTTGAGAGACTGCTCAAGAGGCAAATCGCCCTTTTCAAGATGGCGGACTATTTCGTCAAGTCTGCCCATGGACTGTTCAAAACTCGGTTTATTTGCTGTCATATTTATTAACCTCCAGCACACTGCATTTTGCACTGCCGTCTGTAAAACGAAGGTCGATAACATCGTCCCGCTCAAGGCTTTCCACACTTCTTACAAGTCCGCTGTCTCCCGTTGCAATGCTGTATCCTCGGGAAAGCACCCGCAAGGGGCTCATGGCGTCCAGAGCGGAGGCCAGATGTACAAAATCGCGGCGCTTTGCCGCAAGACTGCGCTCCTGCAGGGAAATTATCCTCTCCCGCTTGCGGTCAAGCTCAATGCGCCTGTTTTCAATGTATGCGGCAGGCTCCGTCAGCACACGGCGGCTGCGGTAAAACTCCAGCCTTTCCTGTGCAAGGCGCAGCTTCTTTCTCATGGCTTGAGCCGCCCTTATCTCAAGGGCGCTGAGAGATTCTCTTACCTCATACTGATCCGGCACGGCAATTTCCGCCGCATTGGAGGGGGTGGACGCCCGCCTGTCCGCCACAAAGTCGGATATGGTAACATCAGGCTCATGCCCCACCGCGGATATGACGGGTATGCGGGAGGCAAATATTGCCCGGGCAACCCGTTCATCGTTAAAGGCCCACAAATCCTCAACAGAGCCTCCGCCGCGTCCTGTAATAATAACATCTGCCACATCGAATTCATTGGCGTATTTTATTGCCCCGGCAATCTCTGCCGGAGCCTCGGTACCCTGAACACGAACCGGCAGCAAAAGCACCTTACTCATGGGCCAACGGTGAGCAAGAATACGCATCATATCGTGAACGGCGGCGCCGGCCGACGAAGTAATGATGGCAATGCGTCCGGGCATTTTGGGAACAGGCTTTTTATGTGCCGGGTCAAAAAGCCCCTCGGCGCTGAGCTTTGCCTTAAGCTGTTCAAAGGCTATCTGCAAATCCCCCTGCCCCTCGGGCATAATGGATGTGCAGTAGAGCTGATAGGCGCCGTCTCTTGGATAGACGGAAATGCGGCCTGCCGCAGTAACGCTCATGCCGTTTTCCGGCCTGAAGCGTAGCTTTGAGGCACTGGAGCTGAACATGACGCATTTAAGGCTGCTCTGACTGTCCTTCAGGGTGAAATAGTGATGTCCCGAGGGATAAATCTTGTAGTTTGACAGCTCGCCTCTCACGCTTACATGGCTGAGCATGGGCTCAAGCTCGATAAGCTCCTTTATTCTGTTGTTAAGCTCACTTACGCTGAGAGCAAGTCTGTCCATATTATAATTCCTTACTGCTGTGCCATCTCGCCGCGCATAAAGCCGCCCAGAACACCGTTTACGAAGGCCACGGTATCGGGCTCGTCATAGCCCTTGGCAAGCTCAACAGCCTCGTTGATTGCGGCTGCGTTGGGAATGTCGTCCATATAAAGTATCTCGCATATGGCGCAGCGCATCACCGCAAGTGCGGTCTTGGATATGCGCTCCACCTTCCAGCCCTTGGCATAGCGCTCTATAAAGCCGTCTATCTCGCTTATGTTCTCCTGAGTAAGGCGGGAGAGTCTGCGGATATATTCCATCTGAGTATCGTCGGGATATTCGGCAAATAGCTCGTCCTCGGCGGCAAGACTTGCGTAATGCTCCTGAGAGAAAAACTCCCCGAGAAGCTCATCCGTGTCCAGCTTGCCGTTGGCGCTGGCAAAGCCGAGCTGTATCGCGATTTCCCTGGCTGTCTTTCTGTTCATGGCTGCCTCCGTAAAATCACTTGTCAAAGGCTACGCCGGACACATGAACATTGACCTCCGCCCGGTCGATGCCGGTGGTGGACTGTACAAGGCTCATGACCTTGTCCTGCACATTTCTTGCAACCTGAACAATATTGCAGCCGTAGGAAACGGTAATAATGGTATCGACCTTAACGGTATCGTCCACTATCTGCACCTTTACGCCTCTGGACACGGTCTTGATGCCCATAAGCTCGGCGATCTCAGCTCCGGCGGTATTTGAAAGGCCTGCAACGCCTTCAACCTCGGAGATTGCGGTTCTCACAAGACTGGAAATGACTTCCTCGGAGATATTAATGCTGCCGTTTTCCTCGTGGCAGGTGATGTAGTTTTCGCCCATTTTAATTCCTCCTAAATGAATTCAAAGTATTCTACCACGATGCGCAGGAAAAATAAAGTAAAATAATCAAAATTAAACGCATATTCACAAATATATTCATTTTGAGAAGACGATAAAGCGCCCGGAAACACAGTTTTCCGGGCGCTTTATGTCAGGACTTTACTTCGATAATATTGAGCTGTGAGGGTTCATATTCCGTTTCGGTGCAGATAACATCGGTTATTCTTGCCACCGCCTCCTCGCTTAAGCCCTCAAGAGGCGCAGGCACCGCAACCGTAACCGCGTTATTGCCTATGTATACAACACAGTCGGCAAAGTCCTTGGCAAGAAGCAGGTTTTCAATCTGCGACTCCTGCATGGAGCAGGTTGCCATGGCGGAGATTGCGTTCATTGCACTGTCTATTGTCTCCTGGGAGGCAGTCTCGGCACTGGCGGCAGTCTGGAGAAGCTGAAGCGCCTCGTCCCGGGAGACCTGCCGGGTAAGCCTTGCCTCGGCAAAGTAGCCGGAAATATCCGTTTCGCTGTATTCGGCGTTTGCCTCTGCAAGAGCGCTGTCCTCAGCGGATACCATATCCGCACTGGGGCTTCCCCAGCGGTTATTATAGCTCCAGTTAAGCGCAACCGCAGCGCACACAAACATAAGCACCGCCATCATTGTAATACTGCGTTTTTTGTTCTTCATTCCCATAAACTCCTCTCAAAATTAATCTGCCATTTTTAGCACCGTTATCCTGTCTGCACCGAAGCCGGTGTAGGCGCTGATAGCCTTGATTATCTCAAGTCTCACCTTGGGACTGTCCGCCCCGGGACACACTATTACCACTCCGCTTTCGGACACAAGCACCTTTGCCTCCCCCACGCCCTGAGTGCAGCTGAGTATCTGCTCGATTTTGCTGTCAGCCTCCGGGTCCTGAGTGTTTTCCGTTCTGCCGGGTATAAGCATAAGGGCGAGCCCAAAAACAAGTATCAGCAGCGGATATTTATACTTTGCGATAATTTCCTTGAGATTTACGGTTTTCAGTTCCAATATATCGCCTCTCCCGGTATTCCAAGCTCAGCTTCAAGCAGAGATACAAGCGAAGCGTCCTTCTCCTGCTCTGAGTATATATGTACGCTGACGGGACACCACAGCCCCTCCATGCTCCACTGAAGCTCAATCTCCGCCCTCTGTATCTCTGTTCCAAGCATTCTGCCTTTGTCCTTAATATATGCTTCACAATTTTCCTCTATGACGCTTCTGTTAAGCTCTCTGTTTATAAGCTGGGACTGCGTTTCAAGGGCGGCGCTGTCATCCCTGTATCGGGACAGGGCAAGGGCGTAGCTGTCAAAGTCAAAGCCCTTCGCCGCCTCTATTGTCAGCGTCATCAGGATAACGGTACAAAGCACCGTTGTAAGCCTTTTTACGCTGCCCTCCGGCACAAGAAGCATTATAAGCCCAAAAAATACCGACAAAACGCATATCTGCCTCAGATAAAGGCTCATCCCGGCGTCACCACCTTAATTCCTGCCATAAAGGAAATGAACATCATAACCGCACAGCAGCCTATAAGACCCAGCAGCATAGCTATGCATGTGCCTATGTCCCCCAGCAGATTTGAAAGGCGCTTATCCGGCAGCATTGACGCGAAGGCTGCCGAGGCCCGGAAGAAAAGCATTTTAAGCCACAGGCTTACAAATGGGCTTATACACAGGGCGCACACGGCAATCAGGCTGAATACACCGGCGGAGTTTTTTATTGCGGAGGCCGCAGCAAGCACTATGCCGGAGGCGTCGGCTATTATGCCGCCAACTACCGGCAGAGTGGAAGAAATTACGGTTTTTGCCGTTTTCACGGCGACCACATCGGTGCTGGCTGTTATCAGCCCGGTCATGGCTATATATGTTCCGAAAAGCGTGGTTATGCCGGTCATAAGAGTTGTTGCAGCCCACTTCACAGCCTTGGAAATGCTTTTTACAAGGGCGTTATCCATTATGCTGTCAGATATGCACAGGGCAAGATAGGCATTTATGAGCGGGATTATAAGCCTTTGAGCCGCACTCATCATAATATCAATGGATACGCATACTGCTCCGTAGCGCGCCGAGGCGCTTACAAGCGCTCCTGTTGCCGCCGCCGCTGTGAATATCGCCGGTATCGCCGCCTTTGAGTAGTCTGAAATCTGCGTAAGAGAGCTTGAGGCAAGGCTCACTATGCCGTCAATGCCGGAAGTTACTATGAGAGCACAGGCACAGCAGGCGCTTATGCTTATATAGTTTTGTATTTTCTTATCGTTTGTTATATTTCCCGCAGCAGCGCACAGCACCGTAAGGGACATTATTTTTGCCGCCGGGTTCCACAGCTTTTCAAGCTGTGCCTTAAGTGCCTCAAGAGCACTGTTTATAAGCCTTTGTATAGCGCCGTAGCTGTCGTAGCTGCCGTCAAGACTGAGCTTTCCGCTTACGGCTCTTGCCTCCGGCGGGGCATTTTCCTCCACGGCGTAGATACCCATGCTCTCCGCCGCCTCTGAATAAATATCCTGGGCGTGGGCGCTGACGGTAAACAAAGGAAGGAAAAGTATAATCAGTATGAGCTTTTTCATATAAGACTACCCAGCATGTTGAGCATGCTTAAAATAAGCGGCATTGACACCGCCAGAGCACAGACCGCCCCTGCCATCTCTACCGACACCGCAACGGAGTTTTGGGCTGCGTCCTTGCAAAGCTCGGTGCAGAATTTCGTGCTTATACCGATGGCGGCACACTTAAGAACCGGGACAATATACCTGTCCGATGCGCCGCTTAAGCGGCGCACGGCAAGTACAAGCTCGCTGAGACAGTCGAGAAAGCTCAGGGATGCAAGCATTACCGCCGCCGCTGTAAAGGCTGTGAGGGCAAAGGACATTTCCGGATTGCTTTTTTTCAGCAGCAGGCAGACGAAAGCGGCGGCAATTGCAGCCGCCGAGGATTTAAGTACAAGCTCCATATCAAAGTCCAAACAGGGTTTTTATCATTTCAAAAAGCTCGCTGATTTTCTGAACCACTATCATAAGCACCACTACAAGAGCGGTTATGGTGGTCATCAGAGCCTGCTCGTCCCGCCCGGAGCGCTGGAGCAGAATATTCAGCACCGCAACCAGAATACCCACGGCTGCAATTTTGAAGATAAGGTCAATATCCACGCTTTTCTCCCAAGAAAACTATATAAGTACAATAACAAGCATTATCCCGAAGGCCGCAGGCAGGCCAAGTGAGAGCTTACGCTGAGCGCTAAGCTGTGACTGGGCTTTCTCCTGCATTGAGCAAAGGCGCTCCGCGCATGCATCCAAAGCGCAAAGCTGTTGGGAAAGCTCATATCTTCCAAGCACCGCCCCCAGCTCACTGAGCGCCCAAAGCTCCTCACTCTCAAGAGCTGTAAGGCAGGTGGCCGCGCAGTCTGTCCATAGCTTTTCAAAGCTCTGCTGTCCCAGCATGTCCATGCTTTGGGAGAGCAAAAGAGCAAAATCCGAGGCAGGGGTCTCCAGTCTGGGTGCTATGCTTTCAAGAACGCATCTTAAATCCGCGCCCAGAGTGGAAAGCTCAGAGCGCATAAGGCGAAGCATAAGGCACATTGCGTCAAGGCTGCGGCAATGACCGCGCTTTGAGCTGTAATAGGAATTTCCCGCCATAAGACAGGCGGCAATGGCAAACACCGCGCCAAACAGCTTTATGTACATAGCTTTTTTACCCTGTAAGTCCTTTCACCGCCGACGGCGTTTACAATAAGCAGATTTTTGAATATCCCCGTATCAAGGAGCCTTTTATAAAGTCTCCTGCTGTAAAGCTCCCGGTGATCCGCCGCGTGAGCCGTTGCTATAATTCCTACGCCGCAGCCGTAAAGCTCGGCTATGGCCTCGCAGTCTTCAGCTCTTGTGATCTCATCCACGGCCACAAGCTGAGGGTTCATGCCCCGAAGAAGCATTATTGCAGCCTGAGCCTTGTTTATGCCGGTCATTATATCCGTATGACTGCCCACATCAAACTGAGCCTTCCCCGTGTCAAAGGCGGCAAGCTCGTTGCGCTCGTCCACAAGGCAGATGCGCTGTCCGCTGTCCGAGAGCTTGCGGACTATCTCCCGCAGGGCGGTGGTTTTGCCGACTCCCGGCGGCGCGATAATAAGGGTATTGCATATCCCTTCGGAAAAAAGCTCCCGGCAGGCGCTGTCACACACGCCCGTTTTCTGAGATGGTATGCGTATTGCAAGGGAGCTATATGACCTGAAGCCGCAGAGCTCCGCACCCTGATACGCTCCTACGCCGCAGACGCCCACTCTTAGCCCTCTGTAACATACAAAGCCCTCCCTGAGAGCCGGGGCTGCGGTATGTATCGACGCTCCGGTGGCCTTTTCAAGGCAGCGCCATAAGTCCTGAGCGCTCACCGGCCTTTGGCTGAGAGGCAGCTCACACCCTCTGCATAGCGCCGTTGGCAGCCTGTCCAGCCGCAGGCGGAATTCCTCAGCCGGCCTGTCCGCCAGCGCTGCTGCGGTCTTTTTAAGCTGCTCCGGCAGCAGCTCTACGGCTCTGGCATACATTTCCATTCCCTCACCCCTTATTACAATCTATGCATAGATAGTTTAATTATTCTTGAATTTGTATTTTATATGTGCTATCATCGTCACAGATATAAAGACTATCGGGGGTATCCATTTATGGCTATGAAATTTATGTTTGCAGGCGCTCTGCTTGTTGCAGGCTGGATGTGGGGCTATATGTTCCTCAGACAGTTTATGTTCAACCTGGGCGTTGCAATGCCTCTTATCAAGAGAATGAACGCTGCCGCTGAGGACCTTATCGCAATCGGCGCAAAGAGATACACCGTTATCTCCATTGTGGTTTGCATCGTGGTAAGCGCCATAATCTTTTTCCTTGTTATTAAGTTCCTTGCACTCTATCTTATAATATGCTTCTTTGTGGGCGCACTTGCCTGCGCTATCATGCTTGCAGGCTCCATGACGCCCAATAACCGCGCCATGTATGACACCTTCTGCGGCGCATATTACCGCTTCGTGCCTGATGATGAGCTGCGTACCGCCATGTACCACAAGAAGCCCAGCCAGATGAAGCTGCGTCTGCACACCATGGGTGTCAGCATTGACTGCATCCCCAATTTCAAGGAAGACAAGAAAAAGAAGTAAACAAAAAATCGGTTCATCCAAAACGGATGAACCGATTTTTTATTTATCCTCTTTATCAGGCCAGGGACGAATATCCTGTAAATTAACAAGCCATGCCTTATCCGCTATAAGCGCCATGGGCGTATCCGAAAGGGAATCGGAATAAAAATTTTCCGTATGTGCGCCGGGGTACTTCTCGTAGAAGCGGCGCACCTTTTCGCTGTCATGGCAGTTAAGCCCCATGATCAGCCCGCTGTGTCTGTCCATAGCTGTTCCCAGCAGGGACACTCCAAGCCTGTCGCAGGCGGGCCTCAGCAGAAACTCAGGAGAGGCGGAGATTATAACATCGTCGGGCTGCTTCTGCTTAAGATACCAGCTCTCTATCCTGCCGAAATTCTCCTGCCAGAAGGCCTCAACATCCCCGTCAACATCCCTGAGATGGCGAAGGAAGGAAAACACCTGCTGTTTGAGTATTTTGGTGTCTATCCTGCCAATGGCATAGGCAATGCCGAAGCAGGCGGTTTTAGGCAGGGTCCTCAGAACAGCCAAGGGATGACGCCTGAGGCTGAAAAGGAAAAATTTATATGAGCTGTCCGGGTTAAAGATGGTTTTGTCAAAATCGTAGGTGTTCATATCTCAGCGTACATAATAGACATAGTTTTCCTTGCGGGGCTTCATGGCGGGCTCTTCATCGGGATAGCCCAGAATGCAGTTGCCAACACCTATATACTCGCCCTCGATCCCCCACTTCTTAAGCAGAGCCTTGCCCTCGTCGGTTTCAAAGCTCTCCTTGGCTCTGTTGATCCAACAGGAGCCAAGGCCAATGGCGTGAGCCGCGTTCATAAGATTGCCCATTACAAGGCTGCCGTCCTGCACCGCATGGACACTCCATGCTGCCGCAAGAACAACAAGCACCGTGGGCGCACCGTAGAAGGGGTCGGTATCAACGCCCATGAAATTAGCATTGAGCCTTGAAAGCTGATTTATGGTCTCTTTGTCCTGTACGGCCACTATAATGGGCGACTGTCTGTTCATGCCGGTGGGGGCGCACACGCCGGCCTGAAGCACGGTTTCAAGCTCTGCGTCTGTTATCTGCTGAGCCTTGTATCTGCGGATGCTGCGTCTTGAAATAATGTCGTTTACGGTACTGTTCACGGTAAGCCTCCCAAATATTATATTTTGCTGAGTGTTCTGAAGGAATTGACTATTATGCCTATGGAGCAGAAGCAGTCAATAATTGCCACGGCGCTGATGCCAAGCCAGCCGAAAAGCACAAACAGAACCAGCAGCAGCTTAACGCCCATGGATATAAGAAAATTGAGCTTTGCAATCCCCACCGCATTAAGGGCAATTTTCCTTATGTACGGAAGGGCGCGAATATCACTGTCCATAATGGCTACATCCGCAGCCTCCAGAGCCTCATAGTCACCGAAGGTGCCCATGGCTATACCCACATCGGCACAGTCCATAAAGCGCCTGTCCCTTGTACCGTTGCCTACGAAGGCAAGGGATGTGCCGAAGTTCTTGGTTGCCCGCAGATACTCAACCGCCGCAATTTTTGCCTCGGGGCCAAGCTCAGCCTTTACCATGTCAAAATTAAGGGAGGCGGCAATTTTCCTTGACAGGGCACGAAGACCGCCGGTGAGAAGCACAGTCTGCTTTACTCCCTGAATGCGAAGGTCCTCTATGGCGTCAAAGGCGCCCTCACGAATATCGTCATTTACAATGATGTGGCCTGCATAATTACCGTCAATTGCAACATGCACCACAGTTCCCGGTCTTACGGGGCTCTGCCATACAACGCCGTTTTCCTCCATAAGAGCCGCATTGCCGACAAGCACCCAGGAGTTTGAAAAGAAGGCTCTTACGCCCTTGCCCTCAATGGTTTCGTACTCACGCTTTTCGTCTTCCTCGGGCTCTATAAAGCTGCCGGAAAGCCTTATGGCGGCAGCTATGGGGTGCTCACATTCAGCCTCAGCGGTGGCCGCAATGCTCAGGAGGCTTTCCTCGTCCATTTCCGCGGGAAATACGCCGCTTACGGTATATTTGCCTTCGGTTATTATGCAGCTGCGGGCAAAAACCATGGACTGGGAATTTGCAAGAGCCTCAAGGAAGTTTGCATCCTTTACCAGAGCGCCCCCGTAGACCGCCCCGCCGATACCGCCGAAGTAGGCAAGAGAAACAGAGGCAAACAAAGTGCTGGGGCCTGCAAGGGTAAGCAGCGCTATGCCCTCTTCAATAAACCTTGCCCACTGGGAGTTGAACAAGGGAGGCAGCACCGCCACTATAAGCGCAAGAATGGCGCAGGCAAGAGTGAAGTACCATGTAAAGCTCTCCGCCTGACGGAAAAGCCTTGGCTTAAAATCCTCATACTGCTCAATATACTCCACCATGCGGCAAACGGTACTCTCGGTATAATCTCTTATAACCTGAACACGAAGCTCCTCACCCATGTTTGTACAGCCGGATACAAGGCCGCTGCCCACGCCCACCTGTATGGGTCGGGTATTGCCGGTGATGGCGTAGCTGTCAATCTCACTTTCGCCGGAGACAACGAAGCCGTCAAGGGCAATGCGCTCCCCTTTAGAGACGCAAATAATATCCCCAACACAGATGCGTTCCACCGGCACGGTCTCAGTGCCGCCCGCAGTCTCAAGTCTTGCATGGGAGGGGCAGATGGAGGTGATGCTGCCGAGAAGCCGCTTTTTCTTAAGCTGGGCGTATGCGCGCACAATGCTCACAGCGGAATAGGCCAGCATTATAATAACAGCCGCAGCGCAATGCCCCGCCGCCATGGCAGCTGCGCCGGATAAAAACACCAGCACAGGCTCAGAGATCAAATTGCCGCCGAACAGCTCATCAAAGGCGTCAATTATAATCTTCCAGCCGGCGGCAAAGAAGGGCACAAGCCAGGCCACTCTCAGCATCCAGCCCTCAAGAGGGACAAAGCGCATGGCCACAAGCAGCGCCGCGGCAAAAAGCAGGAAAAATATATTGGCACTTTTAAACTCCTCACGGCGCTTATGGCTGCGCTTGGGTGCTGCTCTGCGCTCTGAGGGTCTGACATGTTTGTTTTTTGACGGAGGTAAATGCTTGCTCATCACTGTTCTCCCAATGTAATATTCATATTGCTAATATACATTCTTTTGCCGTCTTATGTCAACATAATATGCAAAAAACACCGGATGCACAGGTGCATCCGGTGTAATGCTCGCTATAATTTATCACTCAAGGTCAAAGTATTCGGGCATCTGACCGTATCTATGCTGGGCATACCAGCTGTCATACAGCAGAGGCATCATGTCGGTATAGGGCATATTGGGATTATCCGGGTCAGAGCGTACATCCTCCCAGTCGGTGCCCCAGGGACGCATGAAGATGAAGTACTCAAAGGTGCTGGAGGAGTCCTCGGGATTAACATAGGTGCCCTCAAAGGCAATCATGTTTTCATACTCTGCGGTATAGCTGCCTACAGGGTCAACATACCACTCGTAATAGCTGATGATATCGTCATACATCATGCCGTCCACGCTAACAAGGCAGCCCATGGTGCCGCTGCCTGTGACAAACTCAAGGTCGGACAGGGCAAAGCACTTGTCAGGATCATTGTCGGTATCCCAGATCTGTATGTATCCGGTGCCGTCACTCTCGGCGCTGATGGTGGCGCAGCAGTCCCAGCAGCTGTCTTCAAGGTCGGTGTAGTCGCCGGTGGTGTTGTTCATTATCCACCAGCCGTACCAGTCGCCCTCCCACCAGTCGTAGTCAACGGTTTCTTCGACGGCAGGTGCGGGAGCTTCTGCGGGAGCTTCCGCAGGAGCCTCGGGAGCGGGGACAGGTGCTGCGGAGTTGGAGCCTATGTCATCGGGAAGCTCGGCTCCGTCCTTAAGGTAGGTGCAGATAAGGTCATTAAAGTCAATGACCAGAACACCGTCCTCAAGAGTGCCGCTGAAGGTGTCCCCTGCCTGAGTGATCTCAATATCCTCACCGTCAAGGGTCCACTTGCCGTCATATTCCTCGTCGGTCATGTAGATAGTGAGCTTGCCGCCGGACTTAAGCTCCACCCAGTCGTCGCCGCCGCCGATGTCAATGCCCATTGCCTCGCGGGACACACACTCGTACAGGCCAAGGTTGGGGTCTGCCTTGCTCTTGGAGCCGCTGCCGCCGATAAGCACGGCAACCAGCACCACCAGCAGAAGGCCAAGGAAGCCGAAAACGAAGATGGCGGGATTTTTCTTTTTGCCGCCCTTGCCGGTATTTCCGGGAGGCGGGGTCACGGGAGGCGTGTATGAGCTCTGATAGCTGCCGCCGGGCTGGGTCCCGGTGTTGTAGCCGCCGGACTGAGCGCCGCTGTTATAGCTGCCCGTATTGCCGGCAGAGCCGTTATCCTCCATCCATGAGTGGGGAATATATCCCTCCTGCTTTATCTGACCGCTTTGAGCCATATTGGCAAGGTCATTTACAGTGCCGCACTCAGGGCAGAATTTTGCTCCCTCAGGTATAAGGGCGCCGCAGTTTTTGCAAATATCCATATCTGTCCTCCCATATTATTTCACGCAGCGGCACACAGGGCCTCAATGCGTGATGTATGTGTATGTATTGATTATACATTCACGATGGAGATTATGCAATAAATTTTATTTTCAACGGCAAATTTTTTCAACCTCTGCTCTTATGATCCCTCTCAATGGCCGCCTTCCATTCCCGGCTGAGCTTTCTGCCGCCGCGCACATGCTCAACAGCCGCAGAAACAGCGTGGTAGTTAATCGCCGTACCCTGTGCGTCGCAGCAATATTCAACGGCTCTGTCCTCGCTTATGCCGTAGCGTGAGGCGGTGCTCACTGCGTCAATATTTGCGCCGAGAAAGATAAATTCCCAGCCGTACTTTGTTTTCTCATGCTCGATAAGGCGGCGAACCTCGTCGGCGGAATAGTGCTTGCTTGCATTTTCCATGCCGTCGGTGATGATAACGAACATGGTGTGCTCGGGAACATCCTCGCTTCTTGCATATTTATGAATGCCCGCTACATGCTTTATGGTGCTGCCAACGGCATCCAGCAGCGCGGTGCAGCCGCCTACGCTGTATTCCCGCTCCCCAATGTCCTGAACGCTCCTTATGGGCAGCCTGTCATGGAGAAAGCGGTGGGAATTGCTGAAAAGCACCGTGCTTACATAGGCCTCACCCTCAAGGGCTCGCTGCTTTTGGAGCATGGAATTAAAGCCGCCTATGGTGTCCTTTTCAAGCCCGTGCATGGAGCCGCTGCAATCGAGTATAAATACAAGCTCTGTCAGGTTCTTTTTCATAATAATTACCTCCATAATTGAATTGAGACTGCAAACCCTCCGGGTTGCAGTCTCAATATAAAACATTATGAGGTGCTTTTGGTCGCATGGCAGGCGACATTCAGCCGCCCAGCAGGCTCTGGTCAAAGGCAAGCAGCGCTTCGTTTATCTCAAAAATGTTGTAATTCTCCTTTTCAATAAAGTACCTTACGATAACATCAAAAATGTTTGATTTTGACAGGGCGTAGCCCGCCTTTTCAAGGAGCTCTTTTGTATCCTCCATATTCATTTTAAGGGCAATGGCAAAGGCCTGCGCCGTGGGCTTTGAGGGCTTGTAGTTTATATCCGACCTGATTTTTGAAAATAATCTCCTATCAATGTTTGCCTTTTTGTAGCACTGAGCGTCGGTCATGCCCGCCTCGTCGATACGCCGCAGCAGCATCTGGGAAAAGCTCTCGTCCAGCTCCCTTACCGCATCCTCAAGGGAGGAGGCCATAGGCGCAAGGACGCTGCAATCCTCCGTGGAAACATAGGGCGTGGCAAGGCTGCGCTCGTCCTCTTCAAAATAAGCGGAAAGGTACTTTGCCTCCGAAGCGACATGTCTGTTAAGGCGGCGGGAATATGTTCTGTGGCTCAAATCCACATAGTTATCGTCTATATATTCCTTTATGTCCTCATAAAGCCTTGAGGACAGCAGCATAGCCTCTCTGCCGAAAACCACGATGTATACCCGCATGTCGTTTTCCAGCAAAAAAGCGCTTATAGCTTCCACCGCTATACTTATCGCCTCAGACATGGGACAGCCGTTTGTCCCCGAGGATATAAGGGGAAAGGCCACACTTTCACAGCCGTGAAGCCGCGCAAGACTAAGGCTATTTACATAGCAGGAATAAAGCAGCTCCCGCTCCCCCTCGGTGCCGCTGCGCCACACAGGGCCCACCGTATGTATTATGTAGCGGCAGGGCAGCTTATAGGCCGATGTTATCTTTGCCTGCCCCGGCCTGCACCCGCCGAGAGACCTGCACTCCTCAAGAAGCTCTGCTCCGGCAGCCTCATGTATCCTGCCGTCAAGCCCGCCGCCTCCAAGCAGCGTTTCGTTTGCAGGGTTAACTATGGCGTCCACATGCATATTGCATATATCGTTTCTTTCAAACAGCAGAGGCATAATTTCCCCTCCCTTATCATCATATTTATATTTTATCACCGAAAGGAACAAAACACAACGGATATTGCGCTTTGCATTTTGCCGTGTTATCATGTGGCAGGCACAAAGGGAGGTTATTCCATGTTTTATCTTTTGCTTGCTGTAATATGCAGCTCTCTCATTTCAATTGTAATGCGCCTTGGCACAAGCCTGGTAAAATATAAGCTCAGCATGCTGGCGGCAAATTACGCGGCCTGCTTCGTGCTTGCAGCCACGCTGACAGGCTCGGGCTCATTTCTGCCCGCCGTGCCGGAGCTTCCCCGGACGCTGGCACTGGGCGCCTTCAACGGTCTTGTGTATCTGTCCGCCTTTGTGCTTATGCAGCGCAGTGTCAGAACAAGCGGCGTGGTGCTTTCCACCACCTTCAGCAAGCTGGGGCTGCTGGTGCCCATTGTTGTGTCGGTGCTGCTGTTCGGTGAGCTGCCTACGGCTCTGCAGGCTCTGGGCTTTCTGCTCTCCCTTGTGGCTATTGTGCTGATAAACCCGAAGAACAGCGAGGAAAAGGGAAAAGGGCTTTCGCTTATTATTCTGCTTCTGGTCTGCGGCTCGGCTGACGCCATGAATAAGGTATATAATGAGCTTGGGTCTGCGGCCCTTTCCTCTCAGTTTCTGCTTTACACCTTCCTGTCCGCTCTCATCCTCTGCCTGCTGCTTGTACTGCGCGGGCACGAAAAGCCCGGCAAAAGCGAAATTCTGTTCGGCATAATTCTTGGCATACCCAATTACTTCTCCGCCCGCTTTGCGCTGATGGCGCTGGGCACGCTGCCTGCTGTCATCGTCTACCCTACCATGAGCGTTGCGACCATTCTCCTTGTGTCCCTTACCGGAGTTCTTGCATTCAGGGAAAAGCTCAGCGGCAGACAGTGGCTTGCAATGGGCTTTATACTTGTTTCGGTGGCACTTCTCAACATATAAATATTATAAAAATACCTTCTTTTCTATTGCGTTGAACGAAGATTGATAATATAATAACTTATCGGCTTTGATAAGCATTATTCGTTCAACATTAAAAAAGGAGGAATTTTTATGTCTGAGGTAAAAAGATACCTGCCTTCCTATGACGCGATCGTTGTAGGTGCAGGTCTCGGCGGCCTTACGGCTGCAACGCGCCTTGCAAAAGCAGGAAAAAGCGTTCTTCTGCTTGAGCAGCACAACATGACCGGCGGCTACGCCACCAGCTTTGTGAGAGGCCGCTACGAGTTTGAGGTCAGCCTTCACGAGGCCTGCGAGTGCGGCGACGGCAAGAACGGCACCGGCTACGGCACGGTACGCAAGATGCTTGAGGATCTGGATGTGGATGTGGACTGGGTTCTGGTTCCCGATGCATACCGCGTAATATGCACCGACTATGACCTTGACTTTACCATGCCCTTCGGCATTGAAAACTGCATTGAGGCCATTGAAAAGCTGGAGCCTGGCAACGGCAAGAAGGTTCGCAACTACTTCAAGCTCTTTGAGGAAATCAACGAAGCACTTGAGTACATCGGCTCCTGCGGCAAGGCCGGTCCCGTGCCCAAGGTCATGGCCACCAAGTACTCGTCCTTCCTGCGTTCGGCCTCCTATGAGACTGACGAGGTAAACAAGTCCTTCAAGTTCGGCCCCAAGACCGAGCAGGTGCTCAACGCCTACTATGGCTACATCAGCCGCCATCTCAGCGAGGCCAGCTTCATTGTCTGGGCGCAGATGATATATATTTATCTGCGTGACGGCGCACATGTTGCAAACAAGACCTCCCACGCGCTGGCAAACGACATTGAAAAGGCCTTCCGTAAGCACGGCGGTCAGGTGGGTACCTGCACCAAGGTTGTAAAGTACATAATCGAGGACGGACGCTGCGTTGGCGTTGTAACTGCCGACGGTGAGGAGATTCGTGCAAAGTATGTTATCTCCAACGGCAACCCCAACTACACCCTTGCCGAGATGATAGACCGCAAGGATGTTCCCGAGCAGGCTCTTAAGCTGGCTGCCGCCCGTGACCAGCTTGGCTCCCCCTTCCTTGTGTACATGGGTCTTGACGCTCTGCCCCATGAAATGGGCATCGAGAGCTACGAGTACTTTATAGGCAACGACATGAACACCGAGCGCATTTACACCGAAAGCAACGAGTGGCAGCCCCACGCAAAGGTCAGCGCCACCTGCATTGATGTGGCAATCCCCGGCATGACCGGCCCCGACCGCTGCCAGCTCAACTTCACCACTTTGTATGACCCCAATGCAATGCACAATTCCGGCATCACCAAGTATGACTATCTGCCGGAGAACGAGCGCTTTGCCAATGTGCTGATAGACTACTTTGAGCAGACCACCGGCGCACGCATCCGCGACCACATCGAGGAGCTTGCAATCGCAACCCCCGCAACCTTTACCAGATACGCCAATGCCTTCCGCGGCAACATCTACGGCTATCCCTGCACCGCCGTTGACGGTGCGGTTACCCGTATGCTCTGCGCCGAGGAGGAGCGCTTTATCCCCGGTTTGGACTTTGTCGGCAGCGCAGGCATCCGCGCTCACGGCTATTCCAGCGTTATCACCAACGGCTACGACATTGCAGGTGTTGCACTTGAGAAAATGGGAGGTGCGGAATAATGGCAAAGAAAGCAAAATTCAGCGTCAGAGGCTATTTTAAAGACCTGATGGGCTGGTTCAAGCTCATGGACCGCCGCAAGGAGTTTATAGAAAGCGGTGACATTTCCGCTCTGGATATGTCTGACAATGCAGCCGCTCTCTCAAAGCAGCTTCACCCCGGCATAATTGATGTTGAGATAGTGGATGTAAAGGACGAGACCCCCTCCTCCCGCACCTTCACCTTCAAGGCCTGTGAGGGCTATAATCTGCCCTTCTTCTACGCAGGTCAGCATATAAGCGTCAAATTCTGCATTGACGGCAAATGGCTCACCCGCCCCTTCTCCGTATCCTCCGCTCCCATGGAGGCCGCCAAGGACGGTATCCTGCAGATAACTCTGCGCAAAAAGCCCGGCGGCTATGTAAGCACCTGGGTGTGGGATAACTGGAAGGTCGGCAGCAAGCTGAAATTTGAAGGCGCCTTCGGTGAGGGCTACTGGTCCTCCATCCGTGACACGGAGCATGTTGTGGGCATTGCAGGCGGCAGCGGCATTACCGCCTTCCGCTCCATCGCCAAGGACATGGCAGCCACCAAGCGCCCCAGAAGGTTCACCATACTCTACGGCTCCCGCAGTCAGGATGATATTATCTTCTTTGACGAGCTCAATGAGCTTGCAGCCGCCTCCGAGGGTACTGTTGAGGTCTACAACATTCTCTCCGAGCCCAAGGAGGGCTGGGACGGTGAGACCGGCTTTATCGGCGCGGATATTATAAAGAAGCTGATCCCCGACTGGGACAAGGTAAGCTATTTTGTCAGCGGACCTCAGGCGATGTACGATTTCCTTGACGGGGAATTTGAAAAAATGGGCATCAGAAAGAAATTCATTCGCAAGGAGGAGTACGGCGAGACCGACGACATTACTCTCTCCCCCGTTTATCCCAAGGGCAAGGAGAAGGAAATTTTCAAAATCAAGGTGATTTACGGCAAGGATGAAAGGATAATTGAGGCCAAGGCCACCGACACCGTGGTGGTTTCCCTTGAAAAGGCCGGCCTTGCACCCGACAGCCATTGCCGCAGCGGCGCCTGCGGCTGGTGCAGAAGCCTGCTGCTGGAGGGCGATGTGTGGCAGCGTCCCCAGTCTGACGGCGTGCGCGCAGCCGACAAGGATATGGGCTACTTCCACCCCTGCTCCGCTTACCCCATGAGCGACCTTACAATCGAGGTATTTACAAGACTTTAAGATATATCGGCAAAAACATGGTTCCTCAATTTGGGAGCCATGTTTTTGCGTTGTATGATTTCTTTAAGCCTTTGCTGTTGTAATCACTGACTTTTGGATGTATAGTATCAATCTGAAAGGAAGTGTTTCACTTGGAGAAAAACAAACTCACGACCTGGGAGGCGGCCTGCATAATCACCGGCTACGGTGTTGGCGGCGGCGTTATGGCCATGCCCTATCTTGCGGCGAAAAACGGTGCAATTACCGCGCTTGTCATATTGCTTATGTCCTTTGCGGCAAGCTATGTGCTGCATGTTATGATAGCGGAGCTTTCCATGAAAAGCAGCAACAGCGCCCAGATAATAGAGCTGTTTTCCAAATACCACTTTAACGGGCGGCACAAAAGGGCTCTTACCGCGGTATTCTTTGTTGTAATGGCGCTGGTGCTGTTTACAAATCTTGCAGCCTACATTTCCGGCGCTGCCGAAATAATATGTGAAATGCTGGGGCTTTCCATGGCGCTGTCCCGGCTGCTGTTTTATGTAATTGCGGCAAGCGTGGTTTTCTTTGGGCTCAAGGCCGTGGGTATTAGCGAAAAGATAGCGGTTGCCCTTATTTACGCCGTTATCGGAGTGCTGGCGGTGGCCTCTCTTTTCAATATCAGTAATCCAATCCCTCTTGCAGTGGGCAGCGTAAATCAGGCCCTTGCGTATTTCGGCATGGTTATGTTCGCTTTTTCCGCCTTTTTCTCGGTACCTCAGGCGGTAAAGGGTCTGGAGGGCGACGCTGCCAAGGTAAAGAAGGCGGTATTTCTGGGCCTGCTTAACAATCTCATCCTGATGCTCATTATATGCTTCTGCGCCATTGTTTCCTCGGCGGAGATAACGGAGCTTGCCATGATAGGCTGGAGCCGCGGTATCGGCGCATGGGCGGAGCTTGCAGGCTCCGTGTTTACAATTCTTGCCATGCTCACCACCTACTGGTCCATTTCCCTTGCTCTTGCCGACATTGTTGACGAGCAGCTTCATCTCAGCCGCAGGCTTTGCTGGCTTATTGCCACCGTCCCCTCGCTGCTGCTCACCTTCCTTGGTCTTGGCGGCTTCATGGAGTTTATGCGTCTTGCAGGTGGGCTTATCGCAATAATGATAGCCATAGGCGTTGTGCCTGCGTACAGGAAATGCCGCAGGGAGCCCGGTGAAGCTCTTATCAAGCACGGCGGCACGGCAACTCAGCTCATAATAATGCTTGCCTATGTGCTGATGGCAGTGGGTAATGTGGTGCCGGTATGAAAACACTGTATTATAACGGCTGCATCCATCCCATGACGGATGAAAGAAGTCAATATTCATGCATGCTTGTAAGCCGGGGACGCATTGACTATGTAGGAGACAATCCCCCCGCCGGCAGATACCGCAGAATTGACCTTGAGGGCAGGCATGTTTATCCCGCCATGACGGACTGTCATCTGCATCTTCTGTATTCCCTTGTGCTTGCGGCAGGGAGCTTTCAGGTTTGCTCCGTAACAGAGGGCGGCGTATATCCAAACAGCCTTGAGGCCGTAGGTAAAAGGATAAGCGATTACTGCCAAAGCAGACCGGAAGCGGGAATTATAACCGGCAACGGCTATATAGTCTCCGCCATTGAAGAAAAGCGCCTGCCCACGCGTCAGGAGCTTGACGGCTGGTCCGGCGGCAGAGCGGTTATCATATACAGCATAGACGGACACAGCAGCGCCATGTCCACAGCATTGATGGAAAGGCTTGGTATCGCCACGGAAGGCCACAGCGGTATTTTCTCCGGTGAGGAGCATGAGTTCATGCAGGGCAAGGTCACCGGGCTTATAGCCTCGGGGGTCAACCCCGCAATGCTTGCAAGGGGCATAGCCAATTTTTCAAACACCTGCGCCCGCTACGGCATTGCCCGGGTATGTGCCATGGACGGAAACGAGGATGTAAAAAACGACATACTCACCTCTCTGCTGATTTTTATTGCCGGACGCATGGACATCGGCGTAAGGCTTTTCCCTCAGTATATCAATGTAGAAAGAGCCGGGAAGCTGAGACGGCATCTCAGGCACCCAAGGGTGGGCGGCTGCGGCGCATGGGAGCTGGACGGCTCGGTGGGCTCAAGAAGCGCTGCCTTCCCTGTCCCGTATAAAGACGGAAGTCAGGGTCATTGCTATTACAGCGATGAAACCGTAAGAGCAAAGCTGAGACAGGCGCTCGAGAGCGGTATGCAGCCCTCCGCCCATGCGATCGGAGAGACAGCCATTGACCAGCTTTGCAATGCTTATGCGGAAAATGAGCGGCTCATCCCCTCCGGCGGCGCAATGCCCCGGATCGACCATTTTGAATTTCCCTCGGAAAAGGCTATTGAGACTGTAAAGAGACTTCGTCTTGCTCTGACGGTGCAGCCGGGCTTTTCATGGGTGGATAAGCGCTACCTTAAAAGCTATGAGCATTTCCTGCCGGAGAGTATAATAAAGCGGCAGCTGCCCCTCCGGGAGCTTGCAGACAGCGGTGTGTGCCTTTGCGGCTCCAGCGACAGCCCGGTGCAGTCGGTGTCACCCTTTGAGCAGATGCTGGGCATGGTGGATTTTTACCTGCCGCAGCAGTCATTGACAAATTATCAGGCACTTAAAAGCTACACCGTAAACCCCGCGCTGATGCTGGGTGAGGAAAGGCGCTTCGGTACCCTTGAAAAGGGCAAGTCTGCCGATTTCTTCGTCTCCGCCGAGGATATACTAAGCTGCCCTGCCGAAAGGCTCCCCGGCATAAGATCGGAGCTTACGGTTATAAACGGCAAGCCCTACCGTGAAAAAAGCGGCAGTCTCACGGAGCTTATTGCAATGCTTCTGCGCATTCCCCACAAGATATAAAAAATCCTGTTCCGTAAAGCGTAGTGTCCTTAACGGAGAATCACAGAACAAAATAACAGATGCCTGCACTGCCCCTATTTTGGAGCTGTGCAGGCATTCTTTGTGCAGTTGCGCAACAGGGTGAAGGCTCCCTTCCTCCGCGCTAAGAGCCGGGCTACGCCCGGTTGCGCTCTGTACGCCCACCTGCGGGCGGGTGTGTGTAAAGGAAGCTGTCAGCTAAACGGGGCCCCCATTGAAGGCTTGACCTTCAATGGGGAAAGG
>JAZNUQ010000053.1:0-152726 GCA_045592365.1 Candidatus Limivicinus sp.
TCTTCTTACCGGCCAGGATGTACATACCCAGCTCCTTGTAGTTGGCCAGGTTCTTTTCATACATCTTATCCAGCATGGCAATGTCCTTGAGCAGAACACGCTCGTGGTTTTCAAGCTGCTCTGTTATCTTGTCAACATTCACTTCGGCCTTGTCATACTGGGCCTTGAGGGCTGCAATATTCTGCGTGGCCTTTTTGAATATACCAAGGAAGCCCTTCTTTTCCTCAGGGTCAAAGTTAAGGCCCTTAAGCTCCACAACAAGCTCACCAAGGCGATTGCCAACCTCGCCCAGGTCCTTGGTACGAACTGTGCTTAAAGCGGCATCAGAAAACTCAGAAATATTTTTCTGCGCAGCACTTCCGTAGTTCATGACCTGCTCGGTGTTGAGAATGTCGATCTTCTGGGAAAAATCACGGACTGCAGCCTGTTCCGCGGGGCTGAGATTGCTTATATCCAGCTTTTCAACGGGAGCTTCGCTGGCGGTCTCCTCAGGCTGCTGAGCCTGCACTGCAGCCTGTGCGCTTGCGGTAGGCTCAAGGGTAAGAGTGGGAACAAAGCTCTTTTCTTCATTCATTGTGTTTGCGTCCTTTCTTCTTTTATTTCAAAGTCCTTGCGCCCGGTGAGACCCTCACGCGCAAGCATTGTGTTCATAACCTCTATGTCAGTCTCTATGTCGAGAGCCTGATTTTCAAACAGGGAGTCAAGGCGCTTTTTGTATGCCACGATCGCATCATCCAGCATTTCGTTTATGTTGCTCATGCTGCGGCTGAGATTTTCACCCTCAATGCCCTGAGAGCTCATTCTGTCATAGGAATTGAGGAGCTTTATGGTGGTGGGCAGATAGTAATTCATAAACTTCTTTATCTGGGGAATGTCTGAGGGGTCGGCAATTGCGTCCTGAGTAATTTTGTCGGTAATTCGCATAAGCTCGTTTATATTTTTGCGAACCTCCGGGTCCTTTATAGAGGAATAAAGCCTGCCCATCTCGGAAAGTGCCCGACGCCCTTCGGCAAGTATGGGGTCTATCTCCGGGCCGTAGCTCTTAATTGCCTGACCCTTCCGCGCCGCTGCAAGATTTGCCTCTGCCTGCTCCTGTGCCTTCTGCCGCTTTGCGGCCTTCTTTCTGCTTCGCCTTGCGCTTAGTCTGCCGATAAGGAAAGCGGAAAGCAGGCTTATAACCAGTGTGATTATCATGCCGGCAAGCTCATGGAGAGGAAAGAGAAGCGCCATGACAAGCCATGCCAGGGCAAAGCCGTAAATATAGCCAATGGGTGAGTTTTTGTTGCTCTTGTTTGACACGGATCTACCCTCCGTAAGAGATAAATATTCTATATTATTTTATAACTAAATAATGTTATCGTCAAGAGTGTTGCAAAATTACTTGGGCTTGTTGTATAATAAATCGGTAATATGGAAAATCTGTATGTTGAGGAGAAAACAGGATGATTAAAGTTGCCCCGTCAATACTTTCTGCCGATTTCTCCCGGCTTGGCGATGAAATTTACGATGTGAAAGCCGCCGGGGCGGACTATCTGCACTTTGATGTAATGGACGGTATATTTGTTCCCAACATATCCTTCGGTATTCCTGTACTTAAATCCGTGCGCAGCTGCTGCGACATGTTCCTTGATGTTCACCTGATGGTTACAAAGCCTGTAAGATACGCAGAGCAGTTTTGCCTTGCCGGAGCCGATCTGCTTAACTTTCATGTGGAGGCTGACAGCAGGGAGAATATTTTTGAAGCGATCAATATTGCCAAAGCCTGCGGCAAAAAATGCGGTGTGACCCTTAAGCCCGGCACAAAGGCTGAGGATGTCCTGCCATTCATTGAGGCCGTAGATCTTATTCTCATTATGACCGTGGAGCCCGGCTTTGGCGGACAGAGCTTCATGGAGTGTCAGCTTCCCAAGATAAGCGCCGTAAGAGCTGCGATTGACCGGTACAAGCCCTCCTGCGAGCTTCAGGTTGACGGCGGCATCGACAGGCGCACAGCGCCCCTTGCAAAGCAGGCAGGAGCAAATGTTCTGGTTGCCGGAAGCTCTGTTTTTAAAAGCAAGGACAGGGCGGAGGCCATAAGCGCCATAAGAAATTCCTGATACGGAGATAATTGAAATGCCTTTTTTTCCTTCAAGTCTTGAAACACTTATAGACAAGTTTGCTTCTCTTCCCGGTATCGGACGCAAGAGTGCCCAGAGGCTGGCTTTCTATGTGCTGGGATTAAGCGACGCCGAGGCGGAGAGCTTTGCCGAGGCTATTGTTGAGGCAAAGCACAGTGTTCACTGCTGCAAGATATGCCAGAATCTGACAGAAGGGGAGATATGCTCCATCTGCGCCGGCAATGTGCGGGATAAGTCCCTTATCTGTGTTGTTTCCGAGCCCCGGGATGTGCTGAGCATTGAGCGCAGCCACGAATATAAGGGTACATATCATGTTCTGCACGGTGTACTTTCGCCCATGAGCCATGTCGGCCCGGACGATATTAAAATAAAGGAGCTGCTTATAAGGGCGGCTGAAAATGACATTGAGGAGGTAATCATGGCCACCAATCCCGATACCGAGGGTGAGGCAACCGCCATGTATATTTCACGCCTTCTCAAGCCCTTCAATATTAAGGTGACCCGTCTTGCCTACGGCATACCCGTTGGCTCAAACCTTGAGTTTGCCGATGATGCCACCCTTAACCGCGCAATCGAAGGGCGCACGGAAATGTGATATAACCGGAAGGATTTTACATACGGCGGCTATACGCCGCACTTTGAAAGAATGGAGAGATTATGGTACCGAAACTGAAAATCATACCCCTGGGAGGTCTTGGCGAAATCGGCAAGAATATGACCGCCTATGAGTTTGGCGGGGATATTATTGTTGTTGACTGCGGCATGGGCTTTCCCGATCAGGATATGTACGGTGTGGACATTGTCCTGCCGGACATAAGCTATCTTAAAAGCAACGCAAGCCGTATACGCGGAATAATTGTTACTCACGGTCATGAGGACCATATCGGCGCAATTCCCTATGTTCTCCGGGAGCTTGATGTGCCTATATACACCACGCCACTTACGGCGGCGCTCATTGAGCTCAAGCTGGAGGAGCATGATCTGCTTTACAATACGCAGATATTTACCAAAAAAGCAGGCTCCAGCTTCCGTCTTGGAAACTTCACCATTGAGTTTATCCATGTAAATCACAGTATTCCCGATGCCGTTGCCCTTGCCATCGGCACACCCCTTGGCACTGTTATTCACACCGGCGACTTTAAAATTGACCTTACCCCCATATCCGGCGGCATGATCGACCTTGTTCGCTTTGGTCAGCTTGGCAATGAAGGTGTGCTGGCGCTGCTCAGCGACTCCACCAATGTTGAGTCGCCCGGCCACTCCGCCTCAGAGAGAAAGGTGGGGGAGAGCTTTAACAAGCTGTTTTTAAACTGTGATAAGCGCATTATCATAACCACCTTTGCCTCCAATGTCCACCGCCTGCAGCAGATAATCAATGTGGCGGCAAGATATAAGAGGAAGGTTGCAATTACCGGGCGCAGCATGGAAAATGTCATGCGTGTGGCGTCCGTTCTGGGCTATGTTGATATACCGGAAAATGTGATGGTGGACATTGAGCGTGCAAACAAGCTGCCAAAAAATCAGGTGGTTATTATATCCACCGGCAGTCAGGGCGAGACTATGTCCGCGCTTTACAGGATGGCCTTTGCCGAGCATAAGCAGGTGAATATTGACGCCGGCGACCGTGTCATTATCTCCGCCTCCGCAATCCCCGGCAACGAGAATATGATCAGCCGCGTTATTGACGAGCTGTTCCACCGTGGCGCCGAGGTTATTTATGACCGTCACACCGACCTGCATGTTTCCGGTCACGCCAATCAGGAGGAGCAGAAGATGATGCTTGCGCTTACAAAGCCCAAGTACTTCATCCCCGTGCACGGCGAGTACAGAATGCTGGTAAAGCATGCGGAGCTTGCAAAGCTCATGGGAGTTCAGCCCAGGAACATCGTTATTGCCGAAAACGGCAGAGTAATCGAAATCGGCAAAAAGAGCATCAGCTTTGAGGACAGCGTTACCGCAGGAGCCGTTATGGTTGACGGCAGCGGCGTAGGCGATGTGGGCAGCGTGGTTTTAAGAGACAGGCATCGTCTTGCCGAGGATGGCATGATCGTGGTTGTGCTGCCTTATTCCTCCTATGACCATCTGATGGTTTCCGAGCCTGAGATAGTCACCAGAGGCTTTATCTATGTGAAAGAGGCCGAGGAGCTTATGGAGGAGCTTAAGCGCGTCACCTATGAATCCGTTGAGGCCTGCGCCGCTCAGCATATAACCGACTGGTCCACCATAAAAAGCAGGGTAAAGAACAATCTGTCCGGCTATCTCTACAAAACTACAAAGAGAAGCCCCATGATTTTGCCCGTCATAACCGAGATTTAAGCTATGAATATACAGATATTCGGAAAAAGCAAATGCTTTGACACTAAAAAGGCCGAGCGCTATTTCAAGGAGCGCCGGATAAAGTACCAGTTTGTGGATATTATCAAGTTCGGCATGAGCAAGGGTGAGCTAAGCTCCGTGAAAAATGCCGTGGGTCTTGAGGCTCTTATCAATACCGAGGACGAGGATTATCCTCTCATCAAGTACCTTGCTGATAATAACGCAAAGCTGGAAAAGCTCTATGAAGACCCGTATCTTATAAAAACTCCCGTTGTCCGTAACGGCAAGCAGGCCACCGTTGGCTATTGTCCGGAAATATGGAAGGACTGGAAATAGGAAAAATCACCGATGAAAATTATCATCGGTGATTTTTTTATACATATAAAACAGGCTGCACCAAAGTGCAGCCTGAGGCTGATCAGATAAGATTGAGTATGAGGGTCAGCAGAACAAAAGCCAGAGCAAACCACTTGGTTGCCTTTGCAAGCTTTGCATCCAGAGACTGAGCCTTACCCTTGGACAGGAAAGTCTCAGCGCCGCCAGCAATGGCACCGGAAAGGCCGGCGCTCTTGCCGCTCTGAAGAAGAACAACAACGGTGACTCCAAGGCCTGCAATAAGCTGAAGAATGGTCAGAATGATTTCGAGTGCTTTCATTTATTTCAATCCTTTCGATTTTTACAAATCTCATAATAACAGCGAATGATAGTATAGCACAAGCCTGTACACAATTCAAGTACTTTTTTCTATCCTCCGGCAGAAGGTGACAAAAACTGAACCACATCGCCGCTGTTAAGCCGGGCGTTTCCCTTTGCTCTTTTGCCGTTTATGAGGATAATGCAGTTTTTCAGCTTGTCCTGTGTCAAAATCGGGTGCTTTTCCTCTGCCCGGGCGTAAAGCTCTTTTATTGAGCCGGCCTCAATACACAGGCTTTTTATACCGCTTTCAAGTCTGAGAAGACCGTAAAATCTAAGCTCTATCATTTTATTTTAAGCCGTCTCAGTGTTTTGTCCGTAGGAATGCCGTTTTCATCCCAGCCACGAGCCGTATAAAAGGTCTTTTTCAGCTTCTCAAGAGGAACCTTAGACTTGGGGTTTGCAGGGTCCTGTGCCTCGTCGGTAAGGCGCTTGGGGAGCTTATCGTTTGCCGCCGTAATACCGAAGCGGTTATTTATGGCGCGCTCCATGTTGAAGCCCCGCTCACCGAGACGCAGAAACTCACCGAAATTCATTTTGAGCCCCACAGCGTATTTAAGCATTTTGGTGTGGTGCAGCATGGGAAGATGAATTGCAAGTGCGGTGGGGAACTTATTCATAAGCCTTACGGCCCAGCCCAGATACGGCACAACAGCATTGATTGCCCGGGCAATTATGCCGTTGGGATTATGTATAAGGAAGGGCGGGAGCATTGCATAGGAGGTGAAAATGCATATACCGCTTGCGGAAATTGCCTCCATAAGGTTCTGGAAGAACACGGCAAAGTCAGCCTTGGCTCTTGGCGTGTGAGGATTTGCCGACAGCCCCAGACCCTCTACTATGACCAGATAACCGCCGTTTATGTGGCAGCCGCCGCGGTTTGAAACCGCGTAGCACAGTCCCTGACCCACAGCGCCGCGTGGCTCGTAGGCTGCAAGCTCCAGTCCCTTTGAATGTATGGCAAATTCCTTGCCGCCATATTTTTCGCTGAGGCGCTTGCTGCCCTCGGCAAGCTCATCGCCAATGCCCCGGCGATAGGCAATGTCCTCGAAGAGCTTTGAAAGCTCGTCAGTGCTTCCAAAGCTAAGTCTGTTATCCCAAAGCCCCTTTTCGTTGGCTTCCATGGCCCAGGAAAGGGTGTTTGCAGCAGAAATGGTGTCCATTCCCAGTTCGTCCAGCAGATAGTTCCAGTCAAGAATTTTCTGCATGTCATTGTTGCAGATGTTGGCGCCCAGAAGACCCAAAGTTTCAAGCTCCGGCCCCTTTACTGCCTGCCCGTTTACCTTGACGCTTCTGCTGCAGCGGACGGGGCAGGTAAGGCAGCCCTTGTTTACGATGTTGAATTCCTCTGCAAGACGCTCACCGTTTATCATTTCAAAGTCATCATACCGCCCTGCGCCATAGTTGCGTGTGGCAAGTATGCTGTTAAACTGCATGGGCGTCACAAGACCGGCAGTGCCAAGCCTTGGCATTTGCTTTCCGGTCATGGGGTGAGCCTTAAGATACTCCGTCCATTTTTTTGCCCATGCCCTGGCCTTTTCCTTGTCCTTAGGCTGGGCTGAGGCGTTGCCGCAGACTGTGATTGCCTTAAGGTTTTTCCAGCCCAGAACGGAGCCGAGACCGGTGCGTCCAGCCGTGCGCTCGTCACTTACAATGCCGGCGTATTTTACAAGGTTTTCTCCCGCTGGGCCGATGCAAAGCTTTCCAAAGTTCTTTTTGCCCAGCAGCTTCCCGAGAAGCACCTGACATTCGCCGGTTTTTGTGCCCCAGAGCCCGTCTGCATCCGCGTCATGGAAGATGAAGCTGTCTTCTTTTATCTCGAGCCACTTGTGACCATTGCAGCGGCCTTTGATTATAAGCGCATCATAGCCCGCCATCTTCATAAACATACCGAAGCTGCCGCCGCAGTTTGAGGAGGCAAGTATCCCGGTCTGCGGTGAGAGCCCGGAAACATCAAAGCGTGCAGAGCTGGGGGAGCCTGTGCCGGTAAGAGGGCCGGTGGCAATGACGATGGAGTTTTCCTCACTATACGCCTGCTCTGAGCCTGTAAGACGGTCATAAAGTATCTTTGCCGCCATTATCTTGCCGCCGACAAAAAGCCTGCGCTCCTCGTCGCTCCAGGGGTATTCGCTTACGGTTTCGGTGCTGAGGTCGATTTCCATTACCTTGCCCATATAGGCGCCGTATTTTGTACTCATATCACACCTCGTTTTTGTTGTTACGAATAAGAAGGGCTACGCTCTCCACATGGGAGGTTCGGGGGAACATGTCAACGGCGGAGGCCTTTTGAAGGGTATAGGAACAGGCGTTAAATCGGAGAATATCCCTTGCAAGAGTAGCTGCGTTGCATGAGACATACACGATACGCTCAGGCAGCATGCCTGCCACAGCCTCAATTGCCTGCTCACTCATACCCTTGCGGGGCGGGTCAACAAGCACAACATCGGGTCTCAGCCCGCGCTGAGCAAGAGCTTGTGCTGCCTCACCCGCGTCTGCGCATATAAACTCAACATTATAAATACCGTTATTTTTTGCGTTGAGCCGTGCATTCTCCACCGCCTGAGGTACGATCTCGGCGCCTATAACCCTGTCAGCGCGCTTTGCAAGACAGAGGCTTATGGTGCCGGCTCCGCAGTAAAGCTCAAACACAAGCCCGCCCTTTTCCGGCAGAGCATACTCAAGAGCTGTGTTATACAGCTTTTCCGCCTGGGGAGGATTAATTTGGAAAAAGGCCTGAGGCGATATTGAAAAGCGGTGATTGCAGAGTATATCCTCCAAATCCGCTTTGCCCCAAAGAGTATAAAACTCACCGGATAAAACCGTGTTTCCCGTGCTCTTGTTTACATTGAGAACTATGCCGCTAAGCTCGGGACAGGCCTTCAAAAGCGCGTCTACAAGCGCCTGCGTTTTACTGCCAAGTCCACGGTATACCACAATACAGACAAGCGCATCTGCGGTGTTTACCGCCTTGCGGCAGAACACATGGCGGACTGTGCCGCTTAATGTTCTTTCGTCAAAGGCTTTTATACCCGTTTCATCCATGAATGCAGTTACGGCAGAGGCCGCACGGTCACTGAGCTCGTTCTGGATAAGACAGCGATTTACGGCTACAAGCTGATGGCTGCGCTCTTTGAAAAATCCGTAGCAGCTTTTACCCTCAAGCTCCGATACGGCGTAAATGGCCTTGTTGCGGTAGTAAAGCGTGGTGTCGGCAGCCTGTATGCTGTCGGCCATTGTCTGCTGCCTGCCGATGTGCTTTAATGCACCGTTTACCTTGTCCAGCTTGAAGCGAAGCTCCTCCTCGTAAGTCATGTGCTGCAAATCGCAGCCGCCGCATTTTGTAAAATACGGGCAGGCAGGCTCAATGCGCTGAGGGGAACTTTCAAGCAGCGCTTCGGGGCGGGCGTACACGGCAGAGGCGGTGACCTTTACAATGCGCAGGCGCCACAGCTCTCCTTTAATGCTGAGCGGCACAAAAACGGCCCTGCCCATAATACGGCAGACGCCAAAGCCCTCGGAGGAGTAGCCCTCAATACGGGCCTCATATATTTGGTTTTTCTTTAATTCATCCATATTTTGTATTTTAGCATAACAAAAAATATTATTCAATCATCCTGTAAAAAAAGAGAATATTTTGAGCTTGTCGGCAGATGATAATAGAGCCAACAATTAAGGAGGATTACGATGAAAAGAATTACAGCAATTTTTGTGTTGACTGTCATCCTTGCATTGGCACTCTGCGGCTGCGGAAACGATACCGCCGACTATAACAGCGACATGCTTCCCAACGCAGGTACCACTGTGAGCCCCATGGTCAGCCCTGATAATGCCATTGACGATATGCCCTATACCAGCCCTGCTGTTGACGACGGCATAGTCAATGACAGAGACGGTTATATTGAGGATACCGACAACGGCAGCACCAACGGAACTACCAACGGCAGCACCAACGGAACCACCGGTAACACCGCTGTCAGCCCCAAGGTAACAAGCATGCCCTGAAGAATAAACCGGAGCCATATTATGGCTCCGGTTTTTCTTGATTAAATTCGATTATAGTTATATCATATTCAAAGGAGGTGATTGGATGAAGGCTCAGATATTTGTAACAGATATAAACGAGATAAGCATACCTGCGGACATGCCTCTGTCTGATTACCGAAGGGAAAAGCTCGATAAGCAATGCGAGCTGCTTCAAAGGCAGGGGCTTGCCTGCGAATACCTGCTCAGAGAGGCTCTTAAAGGCAGGGGTCTTTGCCCTGATGAAAAGCTCGGCATTATCGCAGATGAAAAGGGAAAGCCCCGCTTGATTGACATTCCGCCGCATTTCAGCCTTTCCCATTCACATTCTGCCGCAGCCTGCGCCCTGTCCTCCCGGGAGCTTGGGCTGGATATACAGAAAATAAGTCCGTTTAACGAAAGGCTTGCAAAGCGCTGTTTCAGCGCTTCGGAGCTTGAGCATATATACTCATCTCAAAACAGGGACATTGAGTTTACGAGGCTTTGGTGCGCAAAGGAAAGCTACATAAAGTCCATTGGAAGCACCCTTTCCGGGGCACTTTCCTCGGCGTTGGTTCATATTGACGCTCAGGGAGAATTAAGCTGTAAGGGCAATAGGATTTACTGCCTTGAGTGGCGGGACTATGTGCTGTGCTGCTGCTCTGTATCCGGCGGAAGCCTTGAAATTGAAATCACAGAGCTATCTATATAAGCAATCCCAGCTCCCGCAGGCTGTTTTTAAGCACAGCAGCATTATCCTCTGCTATGGTGGTGAGAGGCAGACGCATCCTGCCGCTGTCAAGCCCCATGTATGCCATTGCAGCCTTCAGGGGGATTGGGTTAGTTTCGATAAAAAGCGTAGAAAAGAGCCTTGCATATCTTCCGTATAACTGAGTTGCCTCGTTGAAATTACCCTCAAGGCAAAGGGCACAGAGCTTTGATAAAACCCCGGGCACGATGTTGCTTGCAACGGAGATCACTCCCTGTGCTCCAAGTGCCATCATTGCAACGGTATTGTCGTCATTCCCGCTCCATAAGTACAGCTCATCTGCGCAGCGGGCTCTTATTGAACCGACAAGACTGAAATCCCCGGAGGCCTCCTTTACGCCGTTAATGTTGGGGTGCTTTGAAAGCTCCTCATACACCTGGGCGCTTATACCGATGCCGGTACGGCTTGGAACATTATAGAGTATCATGGGGATGTCAACTCTGTCGGCAACAAAGCTGAAATGCTCTATAAGCCCTTTCTGTGAGGTTTTGTTATAATAGGGCGTCACCATCAGGATGCCGTCCGCGCCGGAGTATTTGGCGTTTTCCGCATATCTGAGGGCAAGGGCGGTGTTGTTGCTGCCAACGCCTGCAATAACCTTCATTCTGCCCTGGCACTCCTTTACGGTAAAGCGCACAAGCTCATTGTGCTCATTTTCGCTGAGGCTTGCGTGCTCTCCGGTGGTACCGCACACAAGCAATGCGGATATGCCGCCCTCATACTGCTGCTCTATGTTCAGCTTAAGTCTGTCATAGTCAATGCCATGCTCGTTGAAAGGGGTTACAATAGCCGTGCAGGCTCCTTTAAACAGCGGTGTTTTTACCATAAGTGCCTCCTTATAAAAATGCTGACAGGAGCAGTTTATTGCGCCTGAAGCCGGAATATTACACAATAAGTTGAAATTGAGCTGTGCTTCTGCTATAATCCCAATGTTAATCAACAAATGGAGCGCAATATGAAAAAGAGTGACTTTTATTTTGACCTGCCCGAGGAGCTGATAGCTCAGACGCCGATACCGAACCGTGACCGTTCGCGTCTGCTTATGCTGGATAAAAACAGCGGCGCTATTGAGCATGGGCAGTTTTATCAGCTTGAGGATATGCTCAGACCCGGCGACTGTCTGGTGCTTAATAATTCAAGGGTTTTACCGGCAAGGCTTATCGGTTCCCGCCTCAGCGGAGGCAGCGTTGAGCTTGTACTGCTGCGCGACCTTGGGGATGACCGCTGGGAATGTCTCAGTCGTCCCGGCAGAAAGACAAAGCCCGGTACTGAACTTATATTCGGAGACGGTGAGCTCAGAGCCGTGGTTGAGGCTGTCGCCGACGGGGGAAACCGCATTGTCCGCTTTAAATATCAGGGTATATTCCTTGAAACCCTTGAAAAGCTGGGCAAAATGCCTCTGCCGCCTTATATTAAGGAGGAGCTTCAGGACAGTGAACGCTATCAGACGGTATATTCCTCTGAGCTTGGAAGCGCCGCAGCCCCAACTGCGGGGCTTCACTTTACAAAGGAGCTGCTTTCACGGATAGAGGCAAAGGGAGTTAAGGTCTGCTATGTGACGCTGCATGTGGGTCTTGGCACCTTCAGACCCGTTAAGGAAGACGAGATAGAAAACCACGAAATGCATTCGGAGTTTTGTATCGTCCCTGAGGATACCGCCCGCACTGTCAGCCAAACCAAGTCAGCAGGCGGCCGTGTCATTGCCGTTGGCACCACCTCCTGCAGAACGCTGGAGAGCTTTTCAAAGCCGGACGGCAGTCTTGAGGCCTGCTCCGGCTGGACGGACATTTTTATATATCCGGGGTATAAATTCAAGTGCGTGGATGCACTTGTAACAAACTTTCATCTGCCGGAGAGCACGCTTATTATGCTGGTGTCCGCTCTTGCAGGCCGGGAAAATGTGCTTGGCGCCTACGAAACCGCAGTTTCCCAGCGCTACCGCTTCTTCTCTTTCGGAGATGCAATGTTCATTAGCTGAGAGGTAAAGATATATGTTTGAGCTTATAAAACAGGAGGGCAGAGCCAGACGGGGGCAGCTCCAAACGCCCCACGGCACTGTTCAGACCCCGGTGTTTATGAATGTAGGCACTCAGGGCGCAATAAAGGGTGCCCTAAGCGCCGAGGACCTGAGAAACATTGACTGTCAGGTGGAGCTTTCTAACACCTATCATCTGCATGTCAGGCCCGGTGATGAGCTGATAAAGGAAATGGGCGGCCTGCACAAATTTATGACCTGGGACGGCCCTATACTCACCGACAGCGGCGGCTTTCAGATTTTCTCCCTTGCAAAGCTGAGGAAAATAACCGAGGAAGGCGTTAAATTCAACTCCCATGTGGGTGGACGCCATATCTTTATGGGTCCCGAGGAGAGCATGCGCATACAGTCAAATCTGGGCTCAGATATTGCAATGGCCTTTGACGAGTGCATAAAGATACCCTCTCCAAGAGACTATGTGCTTCGCTCCTGTGAGCGCACATACCGCTGGCTGAAGCGCTGCAAGGCAGCTCTTGACGACTATAACAGCCGCGATGACGCCGTAAACCCCGGGCAAATGCTTTTTGGTATAAATCAGGGCACCGTCTTTGCCGACATCCGCATTGAGCACATGAAAAAGATAGCCGAGCTTGAGCTGCCCGGCTACGCCATAGGCGGACTTGCAGTGGGGGAGACCCATCAGGAAATGTACGATACCATTGAGGCTGTGGAAGAATACATGCCCAAGGATAAGCCCAGATACCTTATGGGCGTCGGCACCCCCTCCAACATCATAGAGGGTGTTTACCGCGGTGTTGACTTCTTTGACTGCGTAATGCCGGCCAGAAACGGCAGACACGGCCATCTGTTTACATGGGGCGGCGTTATTAATATCAAAAACGAAAAGTACAGCCGTGACAGTCAGCCCATAGACCCCAAGTGTGACTGTCCCGTGTGCAGATGCTATTCAAGAGCCTATGTGCGCCATCTGTTTAAGGCCGAGGAGATGCTTGCAATGCGTCTTGCGGTTATGCACAACCTGTATTTTTACAACAGCCTTACAAGGCGCATAAGAGAAAGCCTTGATACAGGCACTTTCGCCCGGTTCAGACAGGAATTTTCACAAATTCTTGATAAACGGATTTAAGCGACTTGAAATTGACATACAAAGTATGTATAATAACAACATATTATTTTTGGAGGTACTTCCCACATGACTTTATTGCTCACTGCTGAAGCTGCTGCAGGCGGCGGCTCCATGATTTTTATGCTCCTGCTGATGTTCGTTTTCTTCTATCTGTTCATCATCCGTCCCGAGAACAAGAAGAAGAAAAAGACCGAGGAGATGCGCAACTCTCTCTCCATCGGCGATGAGATTACCACTATCGGCGGTATAACCGGCAAGATCGTTCAGGTCACCGAAGAAACCATCACCTTCGAGACCGGTGAGGACAGAGTCCGCATCCAGACCAAGAAGTGGGCTATTTCCACCACCGCAAAGATGGAAGCTGCTGAAGCAGAGGCCAGAAACAGAGGCAGAAAGAAAAAGTAATTTTTCACAATAAGAATTTAAACATCCTACGGGTAATAAGATTAAGTATCTTATGCCCGGGGGTGTTTTTTTCATGCAGCTATTGAATAATCTTATAAGCGGAAAAGCACTGCTGCGCGCAGTCGTAGCGTGGATCGTCTGCGCTTTGCTGGGGCTTTTGCTTGCGACGGGGCTTCTGTGCTGGGTAAATGCAGGAGAAAGAACGCTTGGCTATGTAAGCTCTGCGCTAAGCCTGCTCGCTGCAATCGGTGCCGGAGCCGCTGCCGTTAAAAGCTGCCAGAAGGGTAGAGCAATGACGGCTTTGCTCAGCGGCATGGCTATTTCTGTGCTTCTGCTTTTGCTGGGATTTATAATCAGTGAGGGCAGCTTAAGCCCCGACGCCATACTCAGCGTAATTATGTTTACGCTTTCAGGGGCAATGCTGGGCGGTGTATTTTCACCTAAAAATGAAAAAAAGAGCGGAAAAAGCAAAAAACATCATGTCAAAAGAAGGGTTAACGTAATTGCATGAATAAATAATAGGAAAAATTTTCCTCAGTTTTTAGGGCAATTTTCGCTGAAAAACAAGGCATGAACCATGCATCTAAGCAATCGCAGTAGAACAAGAGTTGACATAAATTATAAAAAATAAAAAATTTTTTAAAAAAAGGACTTGATAATTTTGCAGAAATGTAATATATTGTTACCAATGATAATTATGTTAATCGCAAATTTATGCCAAACACGCATCAGACCATTAACAAAATATGGCGAATAGGGCAAGCGCGATACACACAAAAGCTGATGACAATTCATGGCTGCTGTTTGCCTTCTGTGTATCGGGAACTCTTGCAGCGCTCTCAGCCATGGGCAGCGGGAAACTGAGCCCCTTATCCGGCAGCGGGAGTATATTGCAGACGGTGTTGAGCATTGGCTTGCCTGCCGCAGCGCTGCTGCTTTCAAGCTCGCTTTTGGGTGTGCTTCTTGTTCCGCTCTGTGCCTTTGGCTTTGGGGCCTTGCTGTGCTGTATTACATACTCAATGCATTATTGCGGGGGAGTGGCTTTTGGCGCTTTAGCTCCATATTTAGTCAGTGTGCCGGCCTTTTTCCTCATTGCCTCTGCCGGAATGGAGAATTCCACGGTGCTGTGCAGCGCTTTCATAAAGAGTGGTCAGAGGCTTCGCGGGCTTTGGCTCAGAAGATTTGTGATAACACTTATGTCTGCCGCGGTAATTGCGTTGCTTGCGCTGCTGCCCGTGCGGGCTTGATATAGATATATAACTACGAAAGGAGGGGGTTTGAATGAAAAACTCAGATGTTATTGAAATTTTTGAGCGTTATCTGAGAGAAGACAAAAAAGCATCCGCAAACACCCTCAGCTCCTATCTGCGCGATATTCGCCAGCTTGCTGATTATCTTAATGTCCACTATGGCATAGACATTATGTCTGCCGGAGAAGAAGAAATAGGCGACTACATAAACACACTTCGCAGCAGCGGTAAATCCGTTGCCACCGTTTCCCGCTGCATTGCCTCCGTTAAATGTCTTTATACGCATCTGTGTATAAAGCAGTACCTTGAGCACAATCCTTCCCTTAAGCTGGTACCGGACAAGAGCACCCAGAAGCTGCCCCAGATACTCAGCAGCAAGGAGGTCGAGCTTCTTCTGGAGCAGCCTCAGTGTGTGGATGCCAAGGGGTACAGAGACAGGGCCATGCTTGAGCTTCTCTATGCCACAGGAATAAGGGTCACCGAGCTTATTGACCTTGATATTACCGATGTAAATATCAGTGCAGGTATTCTCCGCTGTCACAGCAGAAACAAGGAGCGCTTCATACCCATGTATTCAACCGCTGTCAAAGCTCTCAGCGAGTACATAAACCTTGTTCGCCCCCAGATGATAGCTCTGCCGGACGAGCCCGCTCTGTTTGTCAATGTAAGCGGTGAGCGCATGTCCCGTCAGGGCTTCTGGAAGATAATCAAGTATTATCAGAAGAAGGCAAACATTGAAAAGGACATTACGCCTCATACACTCAGACATTCCTTTGCAGCCCATCTGCTGGAAAACGGCGCCGACATTCACGCCATTCAGGAAATGCTGGGGCATTCGGATATTTCCTCCACGCAGGTATATTCTCAGCTTGTTAAAAAGCAGCTTAAGGATGTCTACAATAAAGCCCATCCCAGGGCGTAATAGCCAAAGCAAAACCGGGTCGTATATGACCCGGTTTTTATGTTGATATGAGAGCGGATTTGTGATAAAATCCCATCAGGATGTGATAATTTGCGTATATTGGGAATTGACCCGGGCATTGCCACAATAGGCTTTGGTCTTCTGGAATTTGACTCAAACAAATATAAGCTGGTAAAGTGCGGCGTGATAAGCACACCGGCGCATACAGCGCTCTCCTCAAGGCTTGAGCAGATCTATGATGATGTTGCAGAGCTTATTGAAATGTTACGGCCGGACGCAGTCTCCGTTGAGGAGCTTTTCTTCAACACAAATATCACCACCGGCATTTCCGTTGCCCACGGCAGGGGAGTAATACTCCTTGCCTGCAAAAAAGCGGGCGTTAAGGTTTTTGAGTACACGCCGCTTCAGGTAAAGCAATCCGTGGTTGGCTACGGACGGGCTGAAAAAGCTCAGGTCATGGACATGGTGAAGCGTATCTGCTCATTGCCTGCCGTGCCAAAGCCGGACGATGCTGCCGACGCCGTGGCTCTTGCAATATGCCATGCGCGCAGCTGCACTTCACTGCTGTTTCGAGGAGATAATGAAGCATGTTCTACCATCTGAAAGGCATCATCACCGATATTGAACAAAATATGGCGGTTATTGACTGCAACGGCGTGGGCTACCAGCTCAATGTCAGCGCAAATACCCTTGCTTCGGTCAAAACCGGCGACAGTGTGAAGCTCTATGTATCCGAATCCATAGGGGAGAATAACTTTGACCTTTTCGGTTTTATAAGCAAGGGCGAAAAGCGCTGCTTTGAAATGCTTACGGCTGTATCCGGAATAGGTCCCAAGGCAGCAATTTCAATCCTTTCCTACAACACGCCGGAGAGTCTTGCCCTTGCGATAATGAACGACGATGTAAAGGCGCTTACCGTTGCTCCCGGCATTGGCAAGAAAATCGCCCAGCGTGTCATACTTGAGCTTAAGGATAAAATCGGCAAGGAAAGCGGCGGCTCAGACATTCAGCTGCCCGTCATGCCTCAGAGCCGGGATAACAGCACTCTCAACGACGCTGTGGCGGCTCTCGCCGTTCTTGGATACAGCCGCGCCGAAATAAACCCGGCAATTGCAAAGCTGGATATATCCGGCATGAGCGCAGAGCAGATAATCAAAGCGGTTTTGAAGATGATGCTTAAATAACAGGAGCTACAATGAGTATTAATTTTTCCGATGATTTGAATGAGCAGGTACTGACCAGCACCGCAAGCATCCCCGAGGACAGCGGTGAGGGTTCACTGCGCCCCAAAACCATAAGAGAATACATCGGTCAGGAAAAAGCCAAGGACAATCTCAGCGTGTTCATAAACGCTGCCAAGATGCGCGGCGAATCCCTGGACCATGTGCTCTTGCACGGCCCTCCGGGACTTGGCAAAACCACACTTGCGGCAGTTATCGCAAACGAGATGGGCGTGAATATGCGCATTACCTCCGGCCCTGCCATTGAAAAGCCCGGCGATCTTGTTGCCATGCTCACCAATCTCAACGAAGGCGATATTCTCTTTGTTGACGAGATACACAGGCTCAACCGCGCCTATGAGGAAATACTCTATCCCGCCATGGAGGACTATGCAATAGACATTATTCTCGGCAAGGGTCCCTCCGCAAATTCCCTGCATCTTGAGCTGCCCCGCTTTACTCTTATCGGCGCCACAACACGCTCCGGTCAGCTTACCGCGCCCTTGAGAGACCGCTTCGGCGTTACCCTGAGGCTTGAGCTGTACAGCCCCGAGGAGCTTTGCAGAATAGTTGAGCGCTCCGCCGGCATACTGGGTGTGGATATTGTGCGTGAGGGCGCCTATGAAATTGCCTCCCGCTCAAGAGGCACTCCCCGTATTGCAAACCGCATGCTTCGCCGTGTGCGGGACTTTGCGCAGGTCAGGGGAGACGGCGTTATTACAAGAGAGATTGCAGATCTGGCACTTTCAAGGCTTGAGGTTGACAAGCTGGGGCTTGACGCCCTTGACCGCAAAATGCTAAGAAGCATTATTGAGTTTTATAGCGGCGGCCCTGTGGGGCTTGAAACTCTTGCGGCCACAATTAACGAAGAAAGTGTCACCCTTGAGGATGTTTACGAGCCTTATCTGCTGCAAAGCGGCTTTCTTACTCGTACTCCCAGAGGCCGCTGCGTTACCAGACGGGCCTATGAACACCTGCAAATAGAGTACATGGGCCAGCAGCAAATGGATATATAAGCTGAATTTTGCTCATTTTTGTTATCAAATTATAATTTTCTATTGACTTTAAACAACATTGTTGTATAATACAGGATGTATATTTGGTTAGTCCAACGGGGGGACGAACCCGTACCGGTTTAATTCGGGCGGATTTTCGCCCAAACATCGTTATTGTCCTTGAAAATATCGGGATATTCCTTTCCTGCCGGACTGCAATAAGAGTATTTTTATGGAAGATTACACAAAGATGGATGATGCACAGCTCCAGCAGCTTGCCTATGCGGGCAACCGCGACGCAGAGGAGGAGCTGATAGGCAGATACGCCCGCCTTGTCCGCGCCTGTGCAAGACCCTATTTCCTCGCCGGGGGAGACAGTGAGGATCTTATTCAGGAGGGTATGTTCGGCCTCATATCCGCTATGAGACAGTATTCAAGGGACAGCGGCGCTTCCTTCAGGACCTTTGCTGAGCACTGCATCAGAATGAGACTTCTTTCGGCGGTTAAATCCGCTTCCAGACTAAAGCACTTTCCCCTCAATGACGGAATGTCGTTTGAGCAACTCTCCGATGATCCCAGCACGCAGTTATCGGCCTTCCCCGAAGCATATCGGCAAAGTCCCGAGGATTTGGTTCTGGCCAGAGAGAGCAAGAAAGAACTTTACACCACCTTTACCAGCTGCCTGTCCAGGCTTGAATTGCAGGTGCTTGAGCTGTACCTTGAGGGTCTTTCCTATCGGGAGATAGGGACAAAGCTCGGCAAAGAGAGCAAAGCTGTGGACAATGCGGTTCAGCGCATCAGACGCAAGCTGGCGAAGAACCTTAACCTTGGCGTAATCAGCTAATGCTGATCGCAAATACAGCCGATAGGCACATTTATCAAAAGAGAGGATTCGAAATGTACGAAGACAAGACCTTAGTTTGCAAAGAGTGCGGCAAAGAGTTCGTATTCACCGCCGGTGAGCAGGAATTTTACGCAGAGCGCGGCTTCCAGAATGAGCCCCAGCGCTGCAAGGCATGCCGTGATGCACGCAAGAACGCTGCTCGTGGTCCCCGTGAGTTCTTCACTGCTGTCTGCGCAGCATGCGGCGGCGAGGCAAAGGTTCCCTTTGAGCCCAAGTCCGATCGTCCTGTTTACTGCAGCGAGTGCTTCGCTAAGATGAAAGAGCAGGCCTAAGCTGCCTGACGGAGGATTGGGACGCACTTTAGCGTCCCAATCTTTTATGCCTTTTATGCCTTAAGAGGAGAATTAAAATGGAAATTACCAGAGAAACCCTTATCTCCGATATAGTCGAGAACTGCCCTCAGGCAATGCCTGCATTCCAGGCAATCGGCATGCATTGCATGGGCTGCGCCCTTGCAAGCGGTGAAACTCTTGAGCAGGCCTGCGCCGCACACGGCTACGACCCCGATGAGTTTCTTGTGTCCCTGCACGCTTATCTGGAGACTGTCTGAAATTGGAATGCCGTTAAAGCCGGGGCGTTTATTCGCCGCCGGCTTTAGCTATAATATGTGCTATGAATAAGAGACTTGAACTTATAATGAGCCGTATATGCTCTTCAAGGGGGCTTATAGATGTGGGCACCGACCACGGCTATCTGCCCATTGCCCTTGCTCAGAACGGATATAAAGGCGCGATTATTGCCTCTGATATAAATATTGAACCACTTAACAAGGCAAGAGAAAACGCAAAAGCCTCCGGATTTGATAAGCGTATTGACTTTCGTCTTGGAAACGGGCTTGAAGCGTGCCGTAGCCATGAGGTGGATACAATTGTAATAGCAGGCATGGGGGGAGACAGCATTTGCGGCATACTGGACCGTGCCGAATGGTGCATGTCACCGGATTATGAGCTTATTCTCCAGCCCATGACCAAGGCTGAGATACTGAGATATTGGCTTGTAAATAACGGCTTTGTGATAAAATATGAGGACAGAGTGCTGGAAAACGGTACTGTCTATCAGATAATAACAACACGCTTTGAGGACAGAAACACCCGCCTCAGCGACGCCGAGCTTTTTACCGGCGCGGTATCTCTCCGCCGTGACGGGCTGTTTTCCTTTGAGCTTGATACCCTTATTCAGCGTTTTAATAAGGCGGCTGAGGGTATGCGTGAAGCAGAGCGCAAATCAGCACTCAGAAGGCTGTATCTTGATATTATTTCAGAGCTTGAAGAAATGAGGATGCATCATGCCCAAAATTAAGGATATATATGAATATCTCACTGTTTTAGCTCCCCTTGAGCTTCAGTATGAATACGATAATTCCGGTTTTCTTTTCGGCAGAGGCGATACTGAGGTAAGCTGCGTCCTGCTTGCCCTTGATGTTACCGACGCCGTTATCGATGAGGCTGCCGAGCTTGGTGCACAGCTTATTGTATCCCACCATCCGCTTATATGGTCAGCACCCAAGGCGGTCACGGACAGCTCCGCTTATACGGCAAGGCTCCTGACTTTAGCGGAAAAGGGCATAGGCGTTATTTCCATGCACACCAATTTTGACAAGGCCATGGGCGGCGTAAACGATGTGCTTATAAGGAAATTCTGCTCACATATCGACGCTGAGACAATTGACGGCTGCGGCAGAATAGGGCAGCTTGACGCGCCTGTGGCTCTGTCGGATTTTCTCCCACTGTGCAGGGAAAGGCTGGGCGCCAAGGGATTGAGATATTTTGATGCAGGCAGAGCGGTACACAGGCTTGGTGTGCTTGGCGGCGCCGGGGCAGACTGTCTGAGAGAAGCCTGCAACAAAGGCTGCGATACCTATATTACGGCAGATATTAAGTATCATCAATTCCTTGAAGCTGCCGAGCTGAAAATCAATCTTATAGACGCCGACCATTTCTATACGGAAAATCCTGCAATGCACTCTCTTTGCAGCCGGCTCAGCTTTGGTTTCCCCGAAATTGACACAAGGCTGTCTAAGGCGCACAGCTGTGTGATAGACTTTGCGTGAGTGCTTGGTCATAATAAGCCTTCGCTGTTCATAAACTCGTACAAACCGAGAATATGATAGCGGAGGCTTTTTATATGGTTGACAGCAAAATATATGCCGATATAGCGCGGCGGACAGAGGGCGCATTCATGCTTGGCGTAGTCGGCCCGGTGCGTACAGGCAAATCCACCTTTATCAAAAGATTTATGGAAAAGCTGCTTATTCCCCGGATAGAGAATACATACATGAGAGAGCGGGCAAGAGATGAGCTGCCCCAAAGCGGCTCAGGCAGGACGATAATGACCGCAGAGCCTAAATTCGTGCCCGAGGAGGCGGTAAGCATCGCTATAAGCGAGGACACAAAGCTCTCCGTAAGGCTTGTGGATTGCGTTGGCTACATGGTGGAGGGCGCCGCCGGTCAATTTGAGGACGGGGCTGAGCGCATGGTTACAACGCCATGGTTTGACCATGAGATAAGCATGACGGAGGCCGCTGAAAAAGGAACGAGAAAGGTAATATGCGAGCATTCCACCATAGGGATAGTTGTTACCACCGACGGCAGCATATGCGACATACCGAGAGAAAAGTATCTTGAGCCTGAGCGCAGGGTTATAAGCGAGCTTAAAAGCATAGCAAAGCCCTTTATAGTGCTTTTAAACTCAGCCCAGCCTCAGTCTGCCTATGCACGGGAAACTGCTGTCTGGATAGAGCAGGAATACGGCGTTAAATGCCTTTGCACAAGCTGTACAGAGCTTGAAGAGAAGGAAATAGCCGAAATAATCGCCTCGGTTCTTGAGGAATTTCCACTTAAAAGCATAGGCATACGCCTGCCGGAGTGGCTTTCGGCGCTGCCGGATGACAATGAGCTTAAGCAGCAGATCTTTGAGCGAGTTATGGAAAGCGGGGAAAAGGCCGGGAAGATAAGAGACTGTGATGCAATGTGCGATATGCTGTCACAGTGCGAAAATGTAAGCGAGGTAAAAACGGAACGAAAGGAGCTTGGATGCGGCGAGGTACACTTATCCATTCAGCTTCCGCGCAGTCTTTATTATAAAACAATCAGCGAGCAGACCGGGATTGAGGTCAAAAACGACGGTGACCTTATTTCAACCCTTGCGGAGATGAGCGCGGTAAAGCTGGATTATGACAGGCTCAGAACTGCGCTTGAGGATGTAAGAGCAACCGGTTACGGAGTTGTTATGCCCGATTCAAGCCAGATGCAGCTTGAGGAGCCTCAGATTGTCCGTCAGGGCGGCAAATACTCTGTTAAGCTGAAAGCAAATGCCCCGGCCATTCACATGCTTATGACCAATATTGAGACGGAGGTAACTCCTGCAATCGGAGGCGAGACTGCATCGGAGGATATAATTAACTTCCTGCTGCAGGGCTTTGACGGGGATGTAAACAGAATTTGGCAGTCAAATATCTTTGGTAAATCCCTCTATGATATTGCCGAGGAGGGCCTGAGCTCAAAGATTGAGGCTCTGCCCGCAAATGCCAAATCCAAGCTGCAGGAAACGCTTCAGCGCATTATAAATGAGGGCAGCGGCGGGCTGATTTGTATATTGCTGTAAATTAACGAGGGCTATTCTCATTATATTGACGGAGCAGAAAATCAAAGCTATAATGAGAATACCCCTTTTATCGGGGGTGGTCGTATGACTAAGCTGCTTAAGAAAAAGTCAATGATACTGACCGTTGTCGCCTTTGTGCTGGCCCTTTCCTTTTTTATATACACGCAGGACAAAAAGTACCCCGTAAACGCCGTCACAGAGAGCAGAACCATGGTAATCGACCCCGGGCACGGCGGCGTTGACAGCGGCGCTCTTGCCATTGACGGCACAAGAGAAAGTGACCTGAACCTTAGTATTGCACTCAGGCTGGAGGCTTTGGCACAGTTTTGCGGTATTGATACAGTGATGACCCGGCGTGAGGATAAAAGCAGCGCTGAGATGATTAATTACAGCGAGCATCAGGATCTGGTTCACAGAGCTGATATTGCAAACAGTCTTGCGGCCCCCGTGCTTATAAGCATACATCAAAACTGTTATCCAACCACCCAGCCGAAGGGGGCACAGGTGCTGTATGCCTCGGATGAGGAGAGCAAAATACTGGGAAATCTCGTTCAGACCAATCTTGTAAGCTGCCTGGACCCGGAAAACAGACGCCTTGCCGAGCCTGCTTCAAAAAAGCTGTACATCACTTCCAATGTAAATTGCCCGGCAATTCTGGTAGAATGCGGCTTTGTATCCAATTTCTCTGATATAGAAAAATTAAAAGATAAGGACTATCAAAGCTCGGTAGCGCTTATTCTGCTGGGAAGCTATCTGCAGTTTATTAGCGGCGGCTTGAGATAAGGAGATAAAGATGGCAAAACAAAAGACAGTTTATTGCTGCAGCGAGTGCGGCAGCGAAACGGCAAATTGGGCGGGCAGATGCCCTTCCTGCGGCAGCTGGAATACCCTTGAGGAGCTCAAGCTGGATGCACGAGGCAGCCGCAAGGCTGTGACCGGAAAGCTGAGCTCCGCCGGCAAGCCAAAGCCAATAAGTGAGCTTGACACCGAGGAGGAGCTGCGCTTTACGACCGGTATTTCGGAACTTGACCGGGTTCTGGGCGGCGGCGCCGTGGTGGGCTCCCTTGTGCTTGTTGGCGGCGCACCCGGCATAGGTAAGTCTACACTTTTGCTTCAAATGTGCGGCTCAATGCAGTCTCACCACAAAATACTGTATATTAGCGGTGAGGAAAGCCAGCGCCAGCTTAAAATGCGGGCAAACCGTCTTGGTGTTGACGGCAGGGATATTTTTGTGTCTGCCGAAACCGACATTGATAATATAATAAGCTCTGTAAATGAGCTTAAACCCGAAATTGTTATTATAGATTCCATACAGACAGTTTCCGACCCGGAGCTAAATTCGGCTCCGGGCAGCATAAGTCAGGTGCGCGAGTGTACCATGCGCATTATGCGCGTGTGCAAGGAGCAGGGACTTACCGTGTTTGTTGTGGGCCATATCACCAAGGACGGAAATATCGCAGGCCCCAAGATACTTGAGCACATGGTGGACTGTGTGCTTTATTTTGAGGGTGAGCGAAACACCAGCTTCCGCATTCTCCGCGCAGCCAAGAACCGTTTTGGCTCCACAAACGAAATAGGCGTATTTGAAATGGCGGAAAAGGGGCTGGTGTGCGTTGAAAACCCCTCGGAGATGCTTCTCTCCGGCAGACCCGATAACTGCCCCGGAACCTGTGTTACCTGTGTAATTGAGGGCTCAAGGCCGGTCATGGCGGAAATACAGGCCTTGCTTGCCCAGTCCGGCTACAATAATACATCCCGCCGCAGTAACGGTATAGATTATAACCGCATGACCATGCTTCTGGCTGTACTTGAAAAAAGGGGAGGCCTGCCTGTTTCCGGCTACGACGCCTATGTAAATGTTATAGGCGGCCTGTCTTTGGATGAGCCTGCGGCAGACCTTGCAACGGCTTTGGCCTGTGCTTCAAGCTATCTTGACAGAGCCTTGGGCACGGATCTTGCCGCCATAGGTGAGCTTGGCCTTTCCGGTGAGCTTCGCAGTGTCAGCAATCTTGACCAGCGCCTGACAGAGACTGCAAGGCTTGGCTTCAGGCGCTGCGTTATTCCTGCCCATGTGAGAGATGAGCTTAAGGAGTATGAGGGCTTGAAGCTCATTCCGGTAAAAAGCCTGGCTGAGGCAATCAGGGCTGTATTGGGCAGAGAATGAGCAGATTTGTACTTGAGGCAGGATTGCCGCAAAAGGGCGGTTCTGTAATTCTTGGTGAGGGCTATAAAAGCGACCTTGACGCCGGACTTAAGTCTCTTGGTCTTGAACCGCTGTATATGCCGGCAAACCCCAATATAGACCCAAGGCTCTCTTTTCACAGCGACCTGTCTGTTCTTCATCTGGGCGGCAGCAGGCTCATGCTGGCTCCCCATTTGGCAAATTCTGATTTTTCCCGCTGTCTGTGCGCCCTTGGCGTCGATTTAATCTACGCGGATATAAAGCAGAGCGCTGTTTATCCTGCAGATACTCAACTGAATGTCTGTCCGGTGGGAGATACGCTTTTTTACTGCAAGGGGATAAGCTATGAGCCGGTATTACCGTATTTTTCCGTAAAGCGTCTTCTAACGGTTAAACAAGGCTACTGCGGATGCAGCATTTGCCCGATAGACGGACACAGTATAATTACAGCCGACAGGGGTATTGCCATTAAGGCGCGCTCGGTGGGACTTGATGTGCTTTTGATAAGTCCCGGTTATATTGAGCTTAGGGGCTTTGATTATGGCTTTATTGGGGGCGCTGCCTTTAAAATCTCCCATGACTGCATGGCATTCACCGGAGCGATAGACGCACATCCCGACAGTGAAAGCATTCTCACATTTTTGAGAGAACGGAGGATTTACCCGGAATTTATTAGCAAAAAGCCTGTCTTTGATACAGGATGCGGAATAATTTTAACTGAAAAGTGACGAAAATCAGCTCAAAACGCATGTTTTGAGCTGATTTTTATATTGGTATAACAGGGTAGGGGAGCTTAGCTTTCCTCTATGTCGCTTTTCATTTTTCTGCCAATGGGATTTGCTCTTGCTGCCTCATGGAGCGCTGCATTATCAAGGTGGGTATATATCTGCGTTGTGTTCAGATTGCTGTGGCCAAGAATTTCCTGCAGAGCTCTGGTATCAACTCCATTTTTCAGCATAAGCGTTGCAGCGGTGTGCCTCAGCTTATGTGGCGAATAACGACTTGCGTCAAGTCCGGCCAGCTTCAGCTTTTTATCAACCATTTTTTGCACGCCCCGAACACTTATTCGCCGGTTATCCCGGCTAATAAACAGGGCGTTTTTATCCTCGGGAACAATTTTTTCAGGATTTCGAACATATAGATAGTCGTCAATTGCCTCACGGCAGCCCTCAGCAAAAAACACGACCCTTTCTTTATTGCCCTTGCCGATAACACGCAAATGATCCTCATAAATATCGGTTATATTAAGCGAAACAAGCTCGGAAACCCGAAGCCCGCAGGACATGAACAGCATGAGTATGCAATAATCCCGTAACGCGAAAGGCCCGTCACAGGCATTCAGCAGGCGCTCACATTCGGCCTCTTCAAGATATTTTGGCAAGGATGCCTGTCTCTTGGGCATGTCAAGTTCTTGACAAACATTGTGGTCCAGCAAATGACGCTTTACCGTAAGGTAGTTAAAAAAGGATTTGACGGAGGAGGTGCGGCGGCAGCGGCTTGCAGCGGAGAGGCTTCTGTTTGTGTTCTGCATTTCCGGTGAAAATGACTGATACCTGTATAGCTCCTCAATTCTGATGCTCTTAATGAAGTCCAGATCAATGTCGCTTATATCTATTTCATTGAAAGGGGTCTCCGGAGGAACAAGGCGTCTGCGGCGCTTCAAAAATGCGAACAGTATTTTTAAATCCAGATAATATGCCGCAACCGTTTTGTCCGAATGGCCTCTGACCGTGGAATGATATTCCAGAAAGTCCATAAGTATTTCCGGGGCGTCGTATATCATATCAAGGTTCATTCGTTGTTCCTCCAAAAAACGGCCTGTTAAGTTCGTTTAATTAGTATTATGCGAACCAAATGGGGAATTTGCTGCGGGGAGCTCAATGTTCTCCCCTTTGAGTACATTATAAATTAACTGCGCCTTCAAGTCAACATAATTATTGTTAACCAAATAAATTAGCAGCTCCGTTATTTTCACGGAGCTGCTGTTCTTACTTTTTAAAAACGAAAAGCGGATTTGAAGTAACTCTTATGGTGTGCAGTATGGTTGCAACAGCGGCTACCATATCAATAAAGATTGCAAACCAGATGTTGCAGAAGCCGATAATGCTCAGGAATATCAGTATGGCCTTCACGAGAAAAGCAAAAACTGCATTGATTGTGGATATCTGATTTACTCTGTGGCACACACGCAGTGCATTGGGGAGATTTGCAATGTAATCCGGGTCAAGAGTTGCATCTGCAAACTTACTCTTTTTGCTTACGCGGATGTCAACGCCTGCGGCGCTGTGTGCTTCGATACCGGTGCTGTAAATGTAAATAATACCCTCGTTTGTGCTGTTGGACAAATCCTCAACCAGCTTTACCTTTTTCGCGGTATCGCATTCACCAAAGGCCTCGTCAAATTCAAGCTCATCGGAAAGAGCCTCGGTATCGTCACTCCCCTCTTCGGAAAGAAGAATGCACTTTGCTATGCCTGCCGCCTTAAGCTCGCTTACAAGCCCCTTTACATCAGAGCTAACCTCGTCAGAAATGACCAAATATCCCACATATCTGTCAGAAACAGTCATATACATGACTTTATTGTTACTGATTTCCTCAAAAGGCACCGACACTCCCCTGCTTACAAACAGCTCTCTGCTTGCAAGAGTAACATGGGCGCCGCCTATTGTAAGGTCAACACCGTAGCCGGGAATGTCAACAAAATCGCTGACAAGCTCAAGCCTGTAATCATTGGACCAGGACGCGGATATTGCCTTGGCAAAGGACTGGGAGGAATAATACGCAGCATGTGCTGCAAAGGTCATAAAGGTATTCTTGTCAAGAATGCTGGGCTGTACCGACACCAGCTTTGGACAATCGGCGGTGAATACGCCGGCCTTATCCATAACGGCCAGCTTTGAAGATGCAGCCTGCTCCATCACGGAGGCGTTGCGGTAAACTACGCCGAACTGAGCTGCATAGCAAAGACCTACATGGTTTGCAAGAGGAATGGATACAACAACGGAAAGCGGGGTTGCGACAATGATAATTGTGAGAGCCCGGTGAATAGCCACAACAAAGCTCATTGCAGTTACAATCGGAGCAACAACGGCAAAAATTACAGCAAATACGATAGCAGCCTTTAGCACAAAGGAGGCGGCGCCACCGGTGGCACTTTCAAGGCTCATGGCGGTGTTGTCAGGATCGGAAACGATCTCACTCACCTGCTCCACGGTTTCCCTGTCATTATACTGCAAAAGCTCAAGAGCGGAGCGCTTTGTGCGCTCGGAGGCATAGGCAATAAGACCAAAGCCTATCTGATAAAGTATAATAAGCGCCGCACCTTCAATGCCAAAGCCGATAATAAAGGAGAGAGCGGTTACAAAGATTATCACAGTCTGCAAGGAATAGATATTGCCGCCCCTCGCCTGCTCTGCAGCCTGCAGGACGATGTCATATCCGGCAATAATTGCCGAGACGATGAGCAGCACCGTGCCAAGCAGATCAGGTAATTGTAGAATCAGAGAAACAGCAAAAATCAGGGACGCGAGAACGAGCCTTATCACCATAACGGTGTCAAGGCCGCCGATCGAGCTTTTGCCGCTGACGGTTCTGCGGGAATTGCTTGAGCTATGGCTCATGTCTCCACCTCCGAAGGAATTTGATCAGAAAATTTATCAGGCCTTGCCGTCGCAGCCAAGAACATTGACGATCTTGTGCTTGACCATTGCCTTGATGGCGTCACGGGCAGGAGTCAGGTACTGACGGGGGTCAAAGTGGTCGGGATGCTGAGTGAAGTACTCACGGATGTTTGCGGTCATGGCAAGACGAAGGTCGGAGTCGATATTGATCTTGCAGACTGCTCTCTGTGCGGCCAGACGAAGCTGCTCCTCGGGAATGCCGATAGCGCCGGGCATGTTGCCGCCGTTTTCGTTGATTATTTTGACAAATTCCTGAGGCACGGAGGATGCGCCGTGAAGCACTATGGGGAAATCGGGCAGGCGATTGCCGATGTCCTCAAGAATGTCAAGTCTCAGCTTGGGATCAGTGCCGGGCTTGAACTTATATGCACCGTGAGAGGTACCGATGGCAATTGCCAGAGAGTCACAGCCGGTGCGCTCAACAAATTCCTGAACATCCTCGGGACGGGTGTAGGAGCTGTCCTCAGCGGAGACAACAACCTCGTCCTCAATGCCTGCCAGAGTGCCAAGCTCTGCTTCGACAACGACGCCATGGTCGTGTGCATATTCAACAACCTGACGGGTCAGGGCGATATTGTCCTCAAAGGACTTGGAGGAAGCGTCAATCATAACGGAGGTAAAGCCGCCGTCAATGCAGGACTTGCAAAGCTCAAAGCTGTTGCCGTGGTCCAGGTGCAGAGCGATGGGCAGACCGGTCTCAATAACGGCTGCTTCCACCAGCTTCATCAGGTAAGTATGATTTGCATATGCGCGAGCGCCCTTGGATACCTGAAGTATCAGAGGAGCGTTGAGCTCTTTTGCAGCTTCGGTGATGCCCTGAACGATCTCCATGTTGTTGACATTGAAGGCGCCGATTGCATAACCGCCCTTATAGGCCTTTTCAAACATTTCTTTTGTGGTAACAAGAGGCATAATTATATATTCTCCCTTTAAAATATTAGTAAATTTGTCAATTTGACATATTTACAAATCTGCTTTTATATTATATCCTCAATTGGTATCATAATCAAGAAGCATGTTAAACAAATTAAGCAAATTTTACTATTTTTAATGGAGGCAAACTACAAAATGAAAGAGAAACTTATCGGTTCCTGCATATTCGGCCAGTCCGGCGGCCCCACCGCAGTTATCAATGCCAGCGCATACGGTGTTATCCGCACCGCTCTTGACGCTGAGGAGATAACCAAGGTATACGGCGCTGCTCACGGTATACGCGGTGTTCTGGATGACAAGCTCTATGTAATGGATGAAGAGGATCCCGCAGAGCTCAAGCTGCTGCTTAATACCCCCTCCTCCGAGCTTGGCTCCTGCCGTTACAAAATTGCAGATCCCGAGGTTGACGATACAGACTATAAGCGCATTCTTGAGATATTCAAGAAGTACAATGTACGCTACTTCTTCTATAACGGCGGTAACGATTCCATGGACACCTGCAACAAAATAAGCCGCTACATGGAGTCTGTTGGCTACGAGTGCAAAGTTATGGGCGTCCCCAAGACCATTGACAATGACCTTTTCGGCACTGACCACTGCCCCGGCTTTGCATCTGCCGCAAAGTACATTGCTACCTCCTGCATGGAGATAAGCAAGGACTCCAGAGTTTACGACAACGGCATGATCACAATTGTTGAGATTATGGGCCGTCACGCAGGCTGGCTCACCGCAAGCGCCGCACTTGCAACCGAATTCGGCGCAGGCCCCGACCTCATTTATCTGCCCGAGCGCGTATTTGATATGGACAAGTTTTTTGCTGATGTGGAAGCCGTTTATGCAAAGACCGGCAAGGTTCTTGTTGCTGTGTCCGAGGGTATACACTACGCTGACGGCAGCTTCGTTTCCGAGGCTGAGACCTCTGCCACCGATGGCTTTGGTCACGCCCAGCTGGGCGGTCTGGCTGCTCTGCTTGCCGATAAGGTCAAGGCACGCACCGGCGCAAAGGTTCGCGGCATTGAGCTGAGCCTGCTTCAGCGCTGCGGCTCTCACCTTGCTTCCGCAACCGACATCAATGAGGCATTTCTGGCCGGCAAGACCGCTGTTGAAAACGCCGTCAACGGCGTGACCGGCAAGATGGTCGCTTTCAAGCGCGTCTATGTTGACGGTAAGTACACCTGTGAAATGGAGCTTCTTCCCCTCTCCTCTGTTGCTAACTTTGAGAAGAAGGTTCCTCAGGAGTGGATAAACGAGGAAGGCAACGGTCTCAACCACCAGCTCATTGACTATGTGCTGCCTCTTATTCAGGGCGAGCCCGAGCTGCCTCTGGAGCATTCCCTGCCCCGCTATGCAAGACTTAAGAAGGTTCTTGCAAAATAATGCTTTTTCCCGGAGAACAGGTATAAATCTATGCCTGTTCTCCGTCAGGCTAATTTAACCGGAGCGAAAGGGTGATTTAATGACAAATAATAACCGTGGCTCAGTAAAGCGTATATTACTTGCGGCACTTGCAGACATATTTATTGCCGGGCTTGTGCTCCTTGTGTTCGCTTTTTTCCACCATGTGCTGCCAACTCTTAAAAGCGCCCCGGTGGTATACGAAGCCCCTCCCCCTACCCCTGTTGTTATTGTTGAGGAAACGCCGCAGCCTGAGGTCAGCGCTGAGCCTGATAACCGCACTGAATGGCAGATAAAGTTTGAGGAGCATTTCAGCGACACTGTCATCTCCACGGATACCAGCTACAAAAGCCCCAATGTTTCCATAGAGCTCAGCACTCACAGCTTCGGTGAGGGTGACAATGCCAGCGTTTACCATGTGGCTGACATTTATATAGGCTCTATTGATAATTTTGCTACATACACCGCGAACAACGAGCTTAAGTACTTCTCCACGCAGGATGCGCTGGAAATGGACCTTGCCTCAAACGCCCTTGTTTCCATGACCGGCGACTTTTACGCCTATCAGAAAACAGGCCTGCTGGTAAGAAACGGCACCGTTTATATGACGGACGACGCATATTGCGATATTTGCGTTATGTTCTACGACGGCGCTGTGGAAATGTACTCCAGAGGCACATACGATAAAGAGGAGATACTTGCTCGAAATCCCTACCAGATATGGAATTTCGGCCCCATGCTCCTTGACAGTCAGGGTAAGGCGATGGATGAGTTTGACATATCCCATACCGTAGCCTACCCGAATCCCCGCAGTGCATTCGGATACTATGAGCCGGGGCATTACTGCTTCGTGGTTGTTGACGGCAGGCAGAAGGGCTATTCCTACGGTATGCTGATGCATGAGCTTTCTCAGGTGTTTGAGGAGCTGGGCTGCACCAGCGCATACAATCTTGACGGCGGCGGCAGCGCGCTTATGATGTTCAATCACGAGCGTTACAGCCAGCAGAGTAACGGCGCCGACCGTAATCTTGGCGATATTCTGATAATTCGCGAAACGGAGGCTGCAAAATGAGAATGATAAAGCGCATTATTCCTCACCTTGCAATTTCCTTTTCGCTGGCAACGCTGGTTGTTGCTATCGTGAATATGTTCAATCCCCGCATGGGCTTTCTCAATAGCTCACAGGCACTTGTGCTTATAATCATAACGGTTTTTCTTTCCGTTATTTCTGCTATAATCGCAATTTCCGGCGGCAGCGGCGATGAAAGCACCGCCACGGCCTCACGCCCTGCATCACGAGTGGGCAAGCATGTTAAATGAAACGAAAATAGAGACACTCAAACGAGTGTCTCTGTTTTTTAGCTGTATGAATAGTCAATTTTGTTAAGGTCAATATTTGGGTCAAGGTAGCCGCCTCTGCCCAGATACTCAAAATGCCACCACTCGGTATCAATGGTTGAAAAACCAACACTCTCCATAACGGAGGTCATGTATTCAACATTCTTCCTTGCCTCCTCAGTCCACTCATCGGCTTTGTGCCGGGAGGCCTCACGGCGAAAGGCGTGCATTTCCGTAGGCATTTCAAGCTCTTCGCCGGTTTCCGCGTTGACCAGAGACATATCCACGGCTCTGCCAAGCTGATGCCAGGAGTTGCCAACATAGGGATTTGCAAGATACCTGTAATCGGGCATTATATCGTAAAGAATATACTGAGCGGACTTGGGTCGGTACGCGTCGTATATTTTGATTATATACCCATCCTCATAAAAAATGTCGAAGGCTGCCTTAAGAAGTGACGCAGTGGTATTTTCCATTATAGGTACAGCGGGATAAAGAGAATAGCCCGCGATATTTTCGCCGGTGGTAAAAAGAAGCTCAAATTCTGCCTGGGGCAGGAGCTTTCTCAGGTCAGTTGCACCCGGCACATTTGCAAATGCACTGCCATCGGTCATATACAGCTTGGAGCAGTATACAAGACTGCCGTCTTCAAGCCTGCAAAGGTAGAAATCCCCTTCACTGCCAAGAACCTGAGCCTTAGTGCCCCGGGGTATCATACACAAAACCTCACACTCAAGCATAGGAAGCTCACGGCAATTGAGAAAGCTGGCGGTACTTGTATATTCAGTCGGCTCAATGGAAGTAAAGCCCGGCGTTGATGTGAGCAAATTAAGGTATTCCTCCTGTCGTCTGCTCTCCCGTTGGGGATCCTCCGCCTCAAGATACCAGCGGTGCGTCCAAAGCTCCCTGCCGTCATCAAGTCTGACGAAAAGATAATTGCCACTTTCCTCAAGAAGCTCAAGCTTAGTCCCTTTTAAAAGATAATCGGCAGCTTCCGCCTCGTGGGATGGCTCTGCTCTCAGCGGGGTATCCTGAACCCTTGTGCGAAAATAGACAGGCAAATCATCCAGAACGGGTATTTCATCCGGCTGGTTCGTTGGAACGGTAGCCGTGCCCTGAGGAGAAAAATCAACATAATCCTCCTGCGGCGCAGGGCTTGCAGTCGGCTCTTCCGGCGCTGAGCAGGCGCAAAGGCTAAGCAGCAAAGCAAAAGTCAGGAGCAAAAATGCAAGTCTGCGGCACAGATTATTCGTAATCATAGTTCCATTTATGTGCGTGAGCCTCATCCACCATGAAGAGTATTTCGTACTCTTCCCTGTCCCAACAGGACATTTGAAGCTGAGGGTCAAAGAAATAGTTTTCACCGTCAATTTCAATCTCGACCCATCCGTGGCGGTCACTGTACTGACCCATGTAGCCGCTGTAAATCCTTGCATCAAAGCCAAGGGCGCGGGCTAACTCATAGAAAGAGGCGGCATAGCAGTAGCAGTTGCCGTAACCAGTCTTGAGCATGAAATATGCCTCATCCTCTGCCCAGTAGGTAGTACCGGGCTCGTAGAAATTACGCTTTATGTAATCGGAGTTATCAAGCACATAGTAATATGCTGCCTCCAGCTTTTCAATAGCGTCCATATCCTCGGTGATTATTTCATCCAGAACGGCAAACACAAGCTCATCAAGCTCCGGCATGCCGGTAGTAAATACGGCATCTGCTCCGAAAGGAACATTTCCAATGCTCTCGTTACGGGCAAATGAGCCGTCCTCATGGACATAATGAAGCCTGTTGTCAATAAAGAAGAAGCCGGGTTCGAAGCTGCGTATGGGCTCGTAGTATGTCCATGTGCAGCTTCCGTCCTCTGCAGTATCAAAGCTGTGACTTACGGCAGCTTCAAGAAGCAGAGCATAATCCTCACTGTCAGGTGAGATGTCGGGTATTGCACCGCGAAGATCCTGCGGTACTGTTTTGGCACCCTTTATGCCGAGAACGGCAAAAAGGTGCTTAACAGCCTGCTCACGACTGAGCAGCTCAACAGAAGGAAGCTCCGGAGAAATCTCCCCGGGAGTTTTAAACTTACTGAGTATTTCGGCAAGCTCTGCACCGGAGACGGTTCGCTGGGGCTCAAGGCTTTCGCCTGCGAAAAGTCCCAGAGCCTTGAATTTCCCGGCAGCCTGATATATAGCATCATCGGGCTTAAGATCGCTGTAATTGTCCTCCGAGACTACATCCGCAGTAATGAAGGGGGCGAGCATTGCAACAAGCTCTCCCCTGCTTACAGCCTCGTCAAGGTGGAAAAAGCCGTCATCCTGAGCAAAAATAATTGCAGTGTGCTTCTTTGCCTCAAGCAGCAGCGCAAATTCAGCGGTATAAACATCATTTCTGCCGGCTTTTACGCTTTTTTCCGTATGAAGCCCGCCGTTGTTATCCACCCAGCCTTCAAAGCTGTAACCCTCAGCAGGACTGACGGTTGGAAAATCCTGAGTGCTTCCGATAAAAACGCTTCTTGTCTCCGTCATTCCGTCCACAACAAAGCAGATCTCGGTTTTAAGAGACGCATAGACAATGCCGCCGATAAGCACAAGTGCAAGCATTATCAGCAGCATCAGCTTTGAACGCTTGATGCTCATATAACCACCCTTACGATTTCACTTTCGCCCTCTTTGTAGGTATATACGGTAAAGCCCTCATAGCGGTGCTCACCGTCCTCACCGTCGCCAAGACAGCTGGGTGCGTAAAGTGATTCAATGGGCTCGCCTATGGCTTCAAAGAGCTCGCTTACATCCTTATCAATGTAGCTCTCGGCAATGGCCTTAAGGTCAATTTCCTCCTCTGCGGGAGCTTCCGGCTCAGCAGCTTCTTCAACCGGGGCCTCGGTGGGCGCTGCGGTCTCCTGCACGGGAGCAGGAGTGGAAACAGGAGCGGGCTCTTCCTTTGTGCCGCAGGCGCAAAGTGAAAGACACAGGGCAAGACAAAGTATTGCTGCAAAAAATCTGTTACGGGCGTTCATGTTGTTACCTCACATTAATCTTTATTTAGCCTGACGGAAGTCGAACCGTGTCGCATTTCAGCGGCTCTGTTCGGCGCTTTTGGGCTTGTCGTCCTTGACTTACGCCGGTAAGCCTGCGTCCTCCGCACCCAAAATCATCCAAACATTTCTTGCTGAAATGTGCAGGGCAGTTTTTTCGGAGCAGATTTTCGCGCAGACGAGGCATTGACCGCAGGCAATACTTGCCGTATTGGCAAGGGCAATAACAAAGTATGGGCGGAAATCTGCCCGAATAAAACCGATACGGGTTCGTCTCCCGTCAGGCTATAGGGCCGGGATGAAAAATGTACTCACCCTCGGATTTAATAATTATTCCCTGAATCTCTGAGCCCTCGTCAAGCCATGCCGTAAGGCTCACATTGCCGTCACCGGCAGCGGTGATGCAGGCTTCAAAGGCGCCTTTGTCGCTGAGCACATAAGCGCAGCTTTCAGCATCCATGCTACTTTCCGCAATGACGGCGCTGAAGCACACGAGCTGCCTGCCGTCGGCGTTTTTGCTGCCGCTGAGCTTTGCTTCAAAGGGCATATCGCCAAGTGAATACACTATCATATCCCTTGCCGGCGCAGGAAATGCGGGTGCCTTTACTGCAAGCTGGGGAATGTTTCGCTCAACGATTTCGATAATAACATCGCTGCAGTCAAGCTCTGACAAAGCACAGAGGTCATAGCTGCCTGCGCGGGAAAAGCGTGCTGTTTCAAAGCTGTCTGCCAGATAGGGATAGAGAGATATTCCGAAAGAGTCACGGTAGCAAAGGAGACTTCCCTCCCCTGCCCCGCTTGTATCAATGGTAATGGCGTTGCCTCCGTTAGGGTCGGCAGCGCAGCTATATGACAGCACACCCGAATAGACGGGATTTGCTTCAAGATGTTTCCCGGCCGGGTACAGCATTTCATACAGGTCACCCCTATGCCCTGTACCCTCTGCAAAATCTGCGGAAAAATAATCGCTGTTTCTGCCGAGGCTGCCGTTGAGAACATCGGCAGCAAGGGCCGCGCCCTTATCGTTCCAGTGGGAGTCCTGTGAATAGTAAAGTATCTCAGGTCTGTCAAAGGCCGAAAACAGGTCGGCATAGTTTACGCCCTGTTCGCTGAGGGCAAGCTCTAAAAGCGCGGCATTATTCTTGCCTGCCCTGTCATAGCCCTGCTGCATAAACTCAGGATAGAGACTGTTTTTGTTTGGAGCAAGAGTAAATACAAACTCCGCACCTGTGGAGCGGGCATATTCCTGCATAAGAAATATATTTCTTGCAGCGTAGTATATTTCCCGCTGGCTCAGAGTTTTACCGGTATAATCATCAAGGGTGCTGCTGTAAAAGAGCCACGGGCCTTTACCTATAAGCACCTGCTCCTCAACGGAGGTATTAAGCAGCTTTGCATTTAATGCAGACCAAAGGCTTATATACTCCTGTCTAAAGGCAAAACGGTCGGCAAAATAATCGCTGAGTTGGTTGAGATATTCTGTGTTAAATTCGCCGTCTGAGCCTGTCAGCTTGGGCTTTGGCGTCAAAATCTCGTTTGCAGCCGGGCCGGAAGCGCCAAATATGAGCATGCCAAGGCTGGGCAGCAGACTTATAAGCATGAATATTACAATAAAAATCTTACTTAGTTTCTTCATATGCCCCTCCTAAAACTGGAAATAAATAAAGGGGTTGAAGCCGCCGCGCGCAAGAGAGAACACGCACAGCAGATAAACGATAATGCAGCAGCAATTAAGCACAAGCTGTTTTGTGAAGCTCAGCTCCGTACACTCCACACAGTCCCTTATTGCAGCGCTGCGCTTTGTGCATAGAAAAACGGAAATCAAAAGGGTTAGCACCGCCGCAGGATTTAAAAGTGCTGTGAGAGCCTCTGCGCCCGCGGCGTTAAACTCGGCGCTGAACATTGCTCCGATAAGGCGGAAGCCGTCACCGAGGCTGTCTGCACGGAAGATTACAAACAGCAGCATAACAGCAAGAAGCGTATAAATTCTGCAAAGGAGCCTGCCCACAGCAGTGCGGGACAGCTTCTTTACCGGGATAACACCGCTGCTTTCAAGGCTGGATAGCAGTCCGTGGCACATGCCCCACACAACAAAGGTCCAGTTTGCACCGTGCCATATACCTGTGCAGAAAAAAACCGTCAGCTTATTAATCGCCGTGCGAAGGCGTCCCTTTCGGTTGCCGCCAAGTGGTATATAAAGATACTCTTTAAACCAGGAGGAAAGAGATATATGCCAGCGACGCCAGAACTCGACTATCCCCACCGAGGAGTAGGGGTAGTTGAAGTTTTCAAGAAAATTAAAACCAAACATTTTGCCCATACCGATGGCCATATCGCTGTAACCGCTGAAATCGTAATATATCTGCAGGCTGTAACAAATGCCGCCAAGCCAGGCAAGGCGCATGTCAAGACTGCCGGAGGGCAGATAAACATTGAAAACCTGATCCGCTATATAGCCTGCAGCGTTTGAAAAGATAATCTTTTTCCCAAGGCCAAGGATAAAGCGCCTGATACCTGCGGCGCTGAGGTTTGCCTCGCTTACGCGCTCATCTATCTGCAAGGCAATGTCGTGGTACTTGACGATGGGTCCTGCTATAAGCTGAGGGAAAAAGGAAATATACAAAAGCACCTTTACAAAATTCTTTGTGCCGGAGCTTTTGTCCCGGTATGTATCAATTACATAGCTCATACCCTGAAAGGTAAAAAAGGAAATGCCAATGGGAAGCACTATGCCCGCAGCGGGAATTGAGAGAGAAAACAGCGCGTTTATATTTTCAATAAGAAAATCCGTGTATTTGAATACTCCCAGAATGCCAAGGTTGAGCACAACCGAGGCGCTCAGAATAAGTCGCCTCCCCTTTTCGGCGCTGCATAAAAGCCGACCGCTTATGTAATTGATCAGCACCGAGAGAAGAAATAAGGGAAGATACACAAGCTGACCGAAGGAGTAAAACACGATGCTGGAGCATGCAAGAAATATATTTTTAGCCTTATTTCCCGGCAGCAGACGGTAAATCAGAAAGACCGCAGGCAGAAATATAAACAAAAATACCGCTGAACTGAAAACCACTTTGAACGCCCTCCGGGGTCGCCCCCAAGTTTACTGTAATAATCCTTGTTATTATAACACTAAAGCTCGGCTTTTGTCATTATATTTCTTGTGTTCTTATAGTGCTTGATACAAGTGTATCTTTGATGTAAAATGGTAAAAAACAAAAGAGGTTACGGTATGGCAAAGCTCCTGCACAACTACATCAGCGTAAACAAGGACGGGCAGTATTCCTACGGCGGAAATCAGCTTTGGTCGGAGGATGCGGTAATGCGCCGCTGCGGCTGCGGAGTAATTGCCGCTGCGGATCTGCTTTTGTATTTGGGGCTGTACACGCCTTGCTGCGACCGTGGCCTTGTGTGTGAATTTGAGCACACACATGTAGTGTCACACAAGGATTACGAAGAACTCACAGCAAAGCTCAGAAAGAGCTTCCTGCCAGTTTTTTACCCAGTCGGAATGAACGGACTTAGTCTGTCTATTGGACTTAACCTGTATTTCAGCCGGTGGAAGCTGCCATTCAGGGCAAGCTGGGGCGTTACTCATGGCAGACTTTGGGATAAAATGGAACAGATGCTTCTGGAGGACATTCCCGTTATCTTTGCTGTCGGTCCTAACTTCCCCTTCGTCTGGCAGAATAACAGGGTAAACTTTTATTCAAAAGCCGAAGAAGGGTATAAAAAAACCAATTCCGCCCGCGCTCATTACATTATGCTCACCGGTATGGACGAAGAATGGCTTAAAATATCCTCATGGGGCAGGCTCTTTTATGTAAAAAAGACTGAGTTTCTTGAATATTCCAAAAAACACAGCCTTGATTTGCTGAGCAACATGCTTTATATACGAAAAAAATAATCAGCGCTTGGGCGCTGATTATTTTTTTCCTATTTTTGCAAAGAGAGGGAAGGTCAAAGGCCATACACAGCCGGCGAAGACAACCATAAGGAAGTACCTTACAAGATTTGCAATCTGACCGCCGCTGAATACCATGTTAAGGGGAGCCTTCAGCAGAGATTTTACTGCAACAACAAGACCGAGGCCGACGGCATATTTGAGTATCTGTCCCAAAACCGGTGCTTTTGTATCAAAATCAATATACTTCCTGTCCACCATAACAGCGACAAGGAAGCCCAGCACCGTACCCATAAATGTGAATGCATTCTTTGTGCCGCTTGCAAGGTTATGCGCATCGGTATCTGCCGGGAACTTATAAAACAGTATGAACAGCATATACAGAGCCGACAGCAGTAAAACGCCCAGCAAAACAAACACCGTCTTTTTAAAGCCCCCGTCCTCAGATTTAAACAGCGGATAGAGCGCGCAGAGAAGAAGCCCTGCAACAAGGAAGGACACACCAACATCAAGGGGTGTATGAACGCCAAGATACATTCTTGAAAAGGGCACTATAATTATAAGCAGCAGGCATACGATGCGCAGCCACTTTTCCTTTCTGCAGAGTGCTATTCCACCAAAGGTACCCACGGCGGTCTGGGTATGACCCGAGGGGAAGGAGTAGCCGGAGGCAGCCTCCCTTGCACTCTCCACAATTTTAAAGCTCGGGTCAAGCACCCAGGGTCTGGGTATTCGATACCACAGCTTTAAAAACTGATTAATTATTGAGCCTGCAAGCCCAACGGAAAGAATGAAGCAGCCCTGACGCTTGTTGATGCACCAGTAAAACAGCAGCGCCACAGCCATGAAGCAAAGCTCGTCTCCAAGATAAGTAATTGCCGACATAAAGCCGGTAAGTGCCGGAATGCGCATCGCTTCAAGCAGTTTCAGAAATTCCATATTTACCCCTCCCTTTATGTGTCGATTATAGCATTAATCGTAAAGCAATACAATATAAAAAGGCAGGCATAATAACTGCCTGCCTTATAAATTCAGCGGTCGAAGGAGGGATTTATCGCGTAGAAGTTTTTCTCGTTGAGCTTTTCGGTGGTTCTTCTAAGCGCCTCACCAAAGCGCTGATAGTGAACAATTTCTCTTTCACGCAGATAACGTATGACATTGTTTACATCCGGGTCATCGGAAAGGCGAAGAATATTGTCATAGGTCACTCTGGCCTTCTGCTCTGCGGCAAGGTCTTCGTTTAAGTCGGCAATTACATCGCCCTTGACCTGCATGCTTGCCGCATTCCAGGGGAAGCCCGAGGCAGCAGTGGGATACACGCCTGCTGTGTGGTCTACAAAATACGCGTCAAAGCCTGCTTTCTTTATCTGCTCCATGCTGAGCTCTCTTGTAAGCTGGTGAACAATTGCACCTATCATCTCCAGATGCCCCAGCTCCTCGGTACCGATGTCCGTGAGCAGACCTTTAAGCTCGGGGTAAGGCATGGAGTAGCGCTGGCTCAGGTATCTAAGGGAGGCTCCCAGCTCACCGTCGGGGCCGCCGTACTGCGAGATAATGAATTTTGCCAGAGCGGGATTGGTATTTTTTATCTTTACCGGGTACTGCAGCTTCTTTTCATAAATAAACATGCTTATACCTCCATATCCGCTCTGTATTCCCAGGGCCAGGGATTGTCAAGCCAGCTGTAATCGGTCATACCAAGCATATCGCATTTCTTAATAGGGCCGCATTTTTCCACATAGCGCATATGAGCCTCTTTTTTGAGCGCCAAAAAGGTCTGGTACATCTCAAAGGCCTCCTCATCATCCCTGTGGGTATCAAGGTAAAGCCCCAGCTCATCGCATACAAAATCAATGGCGCTAAGCTCCACCAAAGGGGTGGCAGGCAGCGTTTTGTTGACTATATTCATAAACGGCAAATCAAGGCCGGGGAAAAGAGTGCCGCGTGACAGAGCCTCAATGGATTCATAGGCAGGCCTTGCAGAACGCTGAATGGGCACATAAGCCATGGCCAGAGGCGCATCGGCAGGCAGCATGCCTGTTTTGTAGGCTGCGTCAATTCTGTTTTTGTTCAATACTATTCCTCCCGTATATTTTTGAGCAAAGCTCATACCATTCTATGCGGGAGGACTGACAATGTTAAATCCCGGGGATAGCTCCCCGGGATTTGCGTTACTGTATCATTTTTTCAAATTCGTCTTCACTGATAATTTTTATGCCAAGGCTTTCGGCCTTTGTCAGCTTGCTGCCGGCGTTTTCACCGGCGAGAACATAGCTTGTCTTCTTTGAAACCGAAGATGAGGATTTGCCGCCGTAGCTTTCAATAATTGCGCTGGCTTCATCCCTTGTAAACTTCTCAAGAGCACCGGTAAGCACAAAGCTCATCCCCGCAAAGCGGTTATCCTTCTTTTCCTCACGGCTGTTAAAATCAACGCCGGCCTGCCGCAGCTTTTCAATAAGATCCCGGGACTGGGGATTATTAAACCAGTCAATTATAAAGCCGGCAGTAACCGCACCTATATCCGGTATTGCGGTCAGCTCCTCGTTACCGGCCTTAATAAGTGCGTCAAGGCTTTCAAAATTGGAGGCCAGCACCTTAGAGGCCTTCTGGCCCACCTGTCTTATACCGAAGGCGCAAAGCAGCCTTGCAAGTCCCGCCTCTTTACTGCGCTCAATGGCAGCAATCAGGTTTTCCGCCGATTTCTTTCCCATCCTGTCAAGCGCAGCAACAGACTGAGGCTCAAGGTAATATAGGTCGGAGGCATTATTAACAAGGCCGCTGTTAATGAGACTTTCACACACTGAAATACCAAGGCCCTCAATGTCCATTGCCTCGCGGGATGCAAAATGAGCAATATTTCTAAGCCTCTGAGCGGGGCATTCCGGACTTGTACAGCGCAAAGCCGCACCATCCTCATCGCGAACCACTGCAGATCCGCACTCGGGACAAACAGAGGGCAGCACGAAAGGAACCGTTCCCTCGGGGCGCTTGGCGTGATTTACGGATATTACCTCGGGAATAATTTCTCCCGCCTTCTGCAGCAGCACCGTGTCCCCGATACGAAGGTCAAGCCTGTCTATATTATCCTGATTATGGAGTGTGGCAGCGGACACGCTGGTGCCGGCAAGACGCACCGGCTCAACGATAACCTTTGGTGTCAGCACTCCGGTTCTGCCCACCTGCACCACAATGTCAAGCACGCGGCTTTCCTTCTTTTCGGGGGGATATTTATAGGCAACAGCCCATCTGGGGGCTTTTGCGGTGCTGCCCATTCTGCGCCGCTCGGCAAGGGAATTGATCTTAATAACAGCCCCATCCATGTCATAGGGCAGCTCTCCCCTGTTTTCGCCCAGATGCTCTATCTGCTCGACGCAGCTTTTAATGTCATTAAATTTGGCATAGGGCACCACAGGGAAGCCCATTTCACGCATGGCATCCAGCGTCTCGGCGTGAGTTTCATACTGCTTACCGGAGCTGTACTGCAAATTGAAACAGATAATATCCAGCTTGCGTGAGGCAGCCACCTTGGGATTAAGCTGGCGCATGGAGCCTGCAGCGGCATTTCTGGGGTTTGCAAGAAGCGCTTCGCCTTTAATCTCCCTCTCTGCATTAAGGGCATTGAACACCGCCTTGGACATATACACCTCGCCTCTGACCACAAGTCGCTCAGGGGCGTTTTCTATACGCAAGGGCAAGGAGCGGACGGTACGCAGGTTCTCGGTTACATTTTCACCCACAAGGCCGTCACCGCGGGTGGCGCCTCTTACAAAAACACCGTTTTCGTATTCAAGAGACATGGAAAGCCCATCAATCTTCGGCTCCACAACATACTCGTGCTCTGCGCTAATCAGGCTGTCCATCCTGTCACCGAAGGCGAAAAGCTCGTCATGGGAGAACACATCCGTAAGGCTTTCAAGGGGAACCTGATGCTGCACCTGCTCAAACTGAGGCAGAGCTGCGCCGCCTACACGCTGAGTGGGAGAATCCGGCGTAATCAGCTCCGGATGCTCAGCCTCTATGGCTTTGAGCCGCTGCATGAGCATGTCGTAGTCGTAGTCGCTTATTACGGGTCTGTCATACACATAGTAGAGCTTGTTGTGATGCTCTATCTCTCTGCGAAGCTGAAAAAGTTCCTGCTGAATGTCCATACTTATCTCCTGTTCATTGCTGCAAGTCAAAAAAAGTGTCCGGTACCTGACCGACTATAACAGTGTCGGCAATAAGAATCTCGGTAAGCACCTGCGTGCTCTCAGTCCCCCACGGTATAAGCACATCAATATCAACTATTACCTCAAGATTTATCTGATGCTTGGTTTGATTGATCCCTGCGGTCACAACACTGTTATTGAACTCTACCCTTGAGGATGTCAGCACTATTATCTCAACAGGGATGCTGGGGCCCCTGCCCATAAGAAGGCTTACACCGCTGAGATTGCCTATGGGTATTTCAACGGTCAGCTTGTGGTTTTCCGTCACGCCAACAACCCTGTGCAAAATCTCTGCCGAAAGCTGGTTAATTCGCGCCATGTTGCTGCTTATGGCGGTAATCTCCCCGTTTGAATTTTTCTCAAGGTTAACAAAATATTCTTCACTGTATTCACCGGAGCGCATTATTTCCGATACTACATTATTAACATTCACCGTTACAATATCGCTTGCATCGGAAACTGCAATCTGCGTGGACAGATCCTTGAGAAAAAACGCGCTGCACGCAAGGAATATTACTGCCGAGATTATAAGAAGAAGCAGTACGCCCGAGCCCTTACCGCTCTGGCTTTTACTGCGTGAGGAAGCCGGGCCGCTTGTGTAGGTGTATTTCGGCCTCCTGCGTCTGTGCGGATAATACATGGAGCCACCTCCCCCATGTATTATATGCGTTAATTTATTCCAACATGGCACTGACTGCCATCATTATACCCAGCTTGCCGGACTCATAGGTAAGTCCACCCTGCATATAGGCAATATACGGCTCACGCATGGGTCCGTCGGCGGAAAGCTCAATGGAGGAACCCTGAATAAAGGAGCCAGCCGCCATTATCACAGGGCAATTGTAGCCCGGCATCTCCCATGGCTCGGGTGTTACATAGGAATCCACCGGGGCACCGGCCTGGATACCAAGGCAAACACGCTTCATATTCTCAGCTGAACCCAGCTTTACCATCTGAATAATGTCGGAGCGCTTCTCATCCGGTTCGGGAGAGCTGGCTATTCCAAGCTCCTTCATCATTCCTGCGCAGAAAACCGCAGTTTTACGCGCCTGTGCCACAATATGCGGCGCCATAAACAGGCCCTGAAACAGCAGCCTGTTGTTGCCAAGGGTGGAGCCGCACTCGCCTCCAATGCCGGGAGAGGTCATACGCATTGCGGCGCGCTCAACAAGCTGGGCTTTACCTGCTATATATCCGCCGGTGGGTGCAAGGCCGCCGCCGGGGTTTTTGATAAGTGAGCCGGCAATAATGTCTGCCCCTACCTCAGTAGGCTCAATAACATCGGTAAATTCGCCGTAGCAGTTATCCACCATGATGTTTGCCTTGGGATTGACCGCCTTGACGGTGCTGCATATACGGCCGATTTCCTCAACGGTAAGAGCCTTCCTGTCTGCATAGCCGCGGGAGCGCTGTATCATCACACCGCGGACATTTTCATCCGCCGCTGCCAGTGCTATGCCCTCGTAGTCCGGATCCCCCGCCTCGGTAAGCGCCACTTCCTTGTAGTCAATGCCGTAAAAGCGCAGAGAGCCAAAGCAGTCGCCCTCTATGCCTATGGCGCTTCTCAGGGTATCGTATGGCGTGCCGGTAACGGAGAGCACGGTTTCACCCGGCTTTGCAAGGGCAAACATGGCAGTTGTAAGAGCGTGAGTGCCGTTTACAAAGCCAATGCGAACCAAAGCGGCCTCGGTTTTGAAAATCTGAGCATATATTCTATCCAGCACATCTCTGCCAAGGTCATCATAGCCGTAGCCTGTGGTGCCTGCAAAGCAGCTGTCGGACACGCGCATGTCCTGAAAGGCTGCCATTACCTTACGGGTGTTTATTTCGGCAACGGCGTCTATGGAAGAAAATACATGGGCGTACGCTGCCTGAACCTTTTCCGCAAGCTCATATACCTGTGGCTTAATATCTGATATTTTCATTACTCAAGCTCCATTATAAGTTTCTTAAAATGCTTGCCGCGCTCTGCAAAATTCTTGAACCGGTCAAAGGAGGCGCAGGCAGGCGAAAACAGCACAATATCCCCCTCCTGTGCATAGGCTGCCGCTGAGAGAACACAGCGGTCAAAGTCCTCAATTATTCTAAGCTCAATGCCGCTTTCGGGATAAAAGGCAGACGCCGTAACTGCGTCATATATCTTCTGCGCCGTGTCACCGGTGAGAAATGCAGCCTTGGCAAGCAGGCAAAGCTCGTCACCAAGAGTGTCAAAGGGCAGATGCTTGTCGTAACCGCCGCAGATTGCAACAGGCTTGGTTTTAAGGGCGTGTAGACCGGCGGAGGTGCGTGTGGGGCTGGTACCTATGGAGTCATTTATGTATTTTACTCCTCTAAGCTCCCTGACAAGCTCCAGACGGTGCTCCACACCTCCAAAGCTCACTGCAACCTGCCTGCAAACATCGTCGCTTACAAGGCCGTCTACGGCGGCAAAAGCAGCGAGATAATTCAGAACATTATGCTCACCGGGGAGCTTTATTTCGCTTTTATCCATAATCACTGTTTCTTCGCCGTTTTTAACACGGATAATGCTGCTGCCGCGGCACATAAGCCCGTTTTCCACCGGAGCGGAGTTGGAGAAATGACTGATTTTCGACTTGGCCATGGAGCTGTAATACGGAGTTTGCTCATCGTCCAGCTTAAGGATGAGCCTGTCATTTTCATTCTGACGTATGAAAATAGAGCTTTTGGAGTCGATATAATCCTGATAGTTGATATGCTTATCAAGATGATTGGGTGAAATATTGGTAATCACAGAAACATCCGGTCTGCAATTCATGCTGTGCAGCTGGAAGGAGCTGAGCTCAAGCACAGCAATATCCTCAGGCTTTATATCAGGCGTATCGCAAAGCAGAGGATGACCGATGTTGCCGCCAAGATGCACGCGATAGCCCGCCGCCTTAAGAAGCTCTGAAATAATGGTGGAGGTGGTTGTCTTACCGTCGCTGCCGGTTATGGCAATTATCCTGCACGGGCAAAGACTGAAGAAAACCTCCATCTCGGATGTAAGCAGGCTTCCCTGCTGCTGAGCCTTCACAAGATGCTCGTCAAAGGGCATGAGCCCGGGGGTGCGGAAGATAATATCATGGTTAAGCCCTTCAAGATAACTCTCCCCCAGCTTAAGACTTGCACCCTTGTTTATAAGCTCCAGAGCCTCAAGGCCCATTTCTTCCATGCTCCTTCGGTCACAAACCGTAACCTTACAGCCGTAAATAAGCAGCAGCTTTATAAGAGGTGCATTACTAACGCCGTAGCCTATAACGGCTATTCTCTTATCCTTGATTGAGTTTATGTATTCGTTCAAAGTCATAAAATATCGCCTCACTAACCTATATATTATATAGCTAATTTCAATTCTTTACAAGAATAATTATTGACTAAAGCCTCGAGGATGGGTAAAATAGGCACATGAGCAGGCCGAACGACCGCGGGCGCAGGGTGAAAACCCGCGCATGAGGAAAGTCCGGGCTCCACAGGGCAAGAATAACGGGTAACGCCCGCCAGGGGTGACCCTCGGACAAGTGCAACAGAGATATACCGCCGGATTCTTCCGGTAAGGGTGGAAAAGTGAGGTAAGAGCTCACTCGTCACATGGAGACATGCTGATGCTGTAAACTCTATTCGGAGCAACACCGTGGGAGAACACATGGCCTGCCCGGCCGTTCTCAGGAGGTGGCTTGAGCCTGTCGGCAACGGCAGGCCTAGATAGATGGTCGTTTAAGACAGAACCCGGCTTACAGACTTGCTCATAACAAAAGACGCAGAGATTATTCTCTGCGTCTTTTGTTTATATATCGAATTTAAATATATTGGGGATAAAAGCATCCGGGAATGTCTTAAGCGCCATTCGATACATGGCCTTTGCGTGTATACGGTCATGCCACACAAAGCGGCGCAGCAGCTTTCTCAGCGACCATTGCTCACCGTAGCTGCCGTCAAATACCCTGTTTTCAAGAAAGTCGGGTTTTTCCTCAAGCAGCTCAAAGCCTCTTATGCGGCATTCAAGAATACTGCCTTCGTTGTCCGTCTCAACGCCGATTTCTCCGAAATAATAGGCGTATACATTCTTTGTGTGCTCATACATCTCTCTCGCTGTGCGCGGAACAGCACCATAAAATGTCTTCCGGGGAGGCAAGCAGCTATTGTCTCTGTCGGGTAGAGCCTCATAAAGGCTGATAAAATCCGAAGCGGACTTAAGCGCCAATGACTTTAGCATATTATATTCCTCAAGGCTCAGCGCTATTTCCTCGGACCTGAAAATCACATCGGAATCCGCGTCTTTAATTTCAAGCTCCGACGGCTTTTCCTGAGAAATATAAAAATCATATTCTGTGGGAGCTGGCATGCCAAGCCAATTACAGTAGGATCTAAGCTCCCCGGGCATTTTTGCCATTGCCGCTTCCCTGCTCTCACCTCTCGCATAGGCGCCTATGTATCCGCCAGAGTATATTATACTGTCTTCCCTGTTGTGCTCCCAGATGCAATCCGTTACCATTTTTTACCTCTATACCTTCATAAATGTACAGCCCCCAAGCTCTGTGACTTCCCTGAAACCAAGGGAGCTGTAAAACGCCCTGCCGCTTTCGATAATGTTCTAATAGCCCGCTGTATAAAGTACAGCGGGCTATTAATACTTATTCCTGCTCCCAGTTATGCCACACATTCTGGACATCGTCATTGTCCTCGAACATGTCCAGCATCTTCTGCATATTCTTTATATCATCCTCGTTGGTGAGCTTGACATAGCCGTTCTGGGGCAGCATTTCCACCTGAGCGGAAAGGAGCTTGTAGCCTGCGGCAGTGAGTGCGTCGGAAACGGCAGCAACATCGTCCACGCCGGTGTATACGGTCATGTCCTCGCCCTCGGCCTCAAAGTCGGCAGCGCCGGCTTCCAGAGCATCCATCATAACGGTGTCTTCATCAAGCTCTTCATCTTCGTTGTCTATAACGATAACGCCCTTCCTGTCAAAGGACCAGGAAACGCAGTTAGCAGCGCCAAGATTGCCGTTATACTTATCAAAGTAGTGGCGGACTTCACCGGCGGTACGGTTGCGGTTGTCAGTCATGGTTTCAACTATAACTGCAACACCCTGAGGGCCATATCCTTCGTAAACTATCTTTTCGTAGTTCTCGGTGCTGCCGGCGCCCATTGCCTTGTCGATGGTGCGCTTGATATTGTCATTGGGCATATTTGCAGCCTTGGCCTTTGCGATAACAGCAGCCAGCTTGGAATTGCTGCGGGGGTCACCGCCGCCGCCTTCCTTGACCGCAACGATCATTTCTCTTGCGATCTTGGTGAAGGCCTGTGCGCGCTTTGCGTCTGCTGCGCCCTTTGTCTTCTGTATGTTGTGCCACTTGGAATGTCCGGACATAATAAACAGCTCCTCTATCTATGATGAAATAATATAAGACATTATCGTTGGTATTTTAGCACAAGGCGTCCGCTATGACAAGCACAAAATGCAAAAATCGCCCCTCGGCTATGAGGGGCGATCAGTCACACAGTTTTTGGTATAAGAAGCATTCTTCCCGACATTGGCTGGCTTATATCATTTTTGCTGCTGATTTGCTCTACGCTTGAGTGATATGCCTTTGCAAGCTGCCAAAGCTCCTCGTTTTCGACCCTTACGAGGGAAATACTTGGAAACTGGGAAAAGTCATAGGCCTCATCCTCGTTTAGCTCCAGGGAATTGAGGGCGTTTATCTCTGTTTTTCTGCATTGGCGGCATACCGCCTCCACGCATACCCGGCTTTCTATCAAAGCTCCCTCGGAGCGAAGATTAATGTCGCTCAGGCTTATGCTGTCAAGTCTTGGAGCGTCCAGAGCGCATTCACACTCCGTTTCAAGCCCCCGTCTGACCGCCGCAAGTCCACCGCCGGTGTTTCTGTATATCACATCAAATTGCAGGGCGGCGCGCAGCTTTCCGCCGCTCAGCTCCCATTGGCTGATTGAGGGAAACACATTCAGCACATCTGCGCAGTCCTCGGCTATGCTTATATGCTCCTCGGCGTTAAGCCTGAAGCGCTGGGGCTCACAAAGCTCGTCAAACTGTCTCGTGCTGACGCTGCACACCACAGGCATCAGGTTGCTGTATGCATCGGAAATATAGCGAACCGTCTGACGGCTGCGGCAAACAAGCTGTATGACAGCGTGGATTTCGCTGTCGATGGCTTTTTCACCGTTAATGGTGTCAACCAGCCGGTAATATGAGGAGGTCTGCTGTATAGTCACGCTGCAGCTGTCAATTTCATCCTTGCCGGTGTCTATTATCTGGGAAAAGGGCAGGCTGAACTCGCTGCACACAGGATAGCATAGCTCATCTGAGCTGCACATTACAGACACATTCACATTGCCCTTTATTATGGCCTTGCTTCCGATTATCTGGGTATCTGTGACGGTAAAATCTGCCTTCTTACAAATAAGCTGAGACGGACTTGCCTTGCCGGAGGGATATAGAAGCTGCTCACTGATGGCAAAGCTCTTTTCACAAACAGCGGAGACAGTCATAATGTCAAGGCTTTCATATTTAAGGTGGACATTTTGTGCCTGAGCATCGCCCACTATTGTTTCAAGCTCCGTACTGCTTTCCTTATAGCAGTAAAGCTCGCCGCTTATGTCAAAGCTGAGAGACAGCTTTCTGGGATTCAGAGCTCTTGCCTCGCTGTTTACAACACTGAGCTTTATATGGCTCAGCATTTCATCTGCTGCATCACCGGTGTCAAAATATATCTCAAAGCTCTTGCTTGTATTTACATAGGAAACCTTGTTCTCGTTTTCGGTTATGTATAGGACGCTGGCATTGATTTCGCCGCTTACACAAAGACCGCGGCTGTTAAGCTCCTTACCCTTGAGCATTATTTCCGTCTGAGTGCTTGCTATCCTGCCTATATCGTCATTTACATCCGGAACTACACATTCGGCATGCTCCTGTATGCGTCTGCATATATGTCCCGTTTCAATGTATGTATTCTTGATTTTATTATCAAAGCAGATTTCCATTCTTATCTCCCCTTAAAGCAAAGTTTGTACAACTTATGCTGCGGCGACGCTCTTTATTCCGCCGCAAACAGCTTTGAAATCAGCTTTGCCAGAAACCTTGGCATTTTAAGAATATATACTCTCACCTTCAATACCTCCCGTCAGCAGCACCTTACATACCAGAAGCCGGCACAGACCAGAACCGCAGCCAGAATAAACCACCAAAATTTTGTAGGCAGAACAAGCGACAGTATAATAATCAGTCCGGCAGCTATGGCGATACAGCCAAGTACACTGCGCCGTCCTTTACGCATAAAAACCGCCCTCCCTGCAGATATGTTCGCTACATTCTACGCGGAGGACGGCTTTTATATGTATATTGTCTGGTTATTTCAGCTCCCAGGGCTTGTGCTGTGCGCTAAGCTCATAGAGACGCTGATAGGATCTGTACCGGCTGGGGACAATTTTCCCCTGTTCAAGTGCCTCGGTAACAGCGCAGCCCGGTTCCTTGAGATGGGCGCAGTCATTGAAGCGGCAGCGTCCGATATAGGGGGCAAAGTCAATGAAATCGTATTGAAGATCTTCCTTTGAAATTATCTTCATCATTTCAATTTCAAAGGATGCAAAGCCCGGGGTATCGGCTGCAAGGGTATTCTTTCCCAGGTCATAAAGCTGAACATGTCGGGTGGTGTGCTTGCCGCGGCCCAGCTTTTCACTTACCTCGCCCGTTTCTATGCAAAGCTCCGGCAGGATGCTGTTTAAAATACTTGATTTACCAACACCGGAGTTTCCGGTAAAGGCGCATATCCTGCCTTCAAGGTGTGAAAGAAGCTCATCAAGTCCTTCACCTGTCCGGGCGCTTGTACGCACCACCTTGAAGCCTGCCTGTGTAAATATATCATACAGGTCATCACCGGGGTCAATGTCCGTTTTATTGACGCAGATAATAAGCTCACAGCCGGCTTCCGCAGCTATAACGGAGACTCTGTCCACCAGAAAGGGATCGGTAACGGGATTGGTATTGGCAGCAATGAAAATCAGTGCGTCGATATTTGCAACCGCCGGGCGAATAAACCAGTTTTTACGCGGGGAGACGCTCTCAATTCGACCCTTGCCGTTTGCGTCCACGCTGAGGGTGACCCTGTCGCCCACCAGAGGCGATGTTCCGTCAAGCCGGAATTTACCTCTCGCCTTGCATTCAACAAGGCTGCCGCCGCCTGTATTCACATAGTAAAAGCCGCTGAGTGCCTTTACAATTACACCTTCTGCCATACTTATACCTCAGGGCCGGAAGAAACACGCAGATATATTTTGCTGTGCTCCTCCACCTGTTCAAAGGCATCAACGCTCTGGCCTATAACAGTACCGGGAGACAGGTCACTGGTTTCATAGCTGCTGCCGCCGTAGCTCAGGGCATTGCTCTCCAGCTTGCTGCGGGCTGCATCCTCGGAAAGTCCGATAAGATTGGGCATCTGAACATACTGTATCTGAGGGCCGCTGCTGACTATTATATACACCGTGGAGCCGGTGCTGAGCTGCTCACCGGCGGAGGGGCTGCAGCTTATCACATAGTCCCGGGTAACGGAGTCGGACACGGCGTTTTCTATATCAACAATAAAGCCTGCGCTTTGAAGCCTCAGCATTGCGTCCCGGTAGTCCGTGTTGATTACATTGGGAATTTCGTTTACGGTCATGCCGGAGCTGACTGTCAGCTCCACATCTATGCCGGATTCGCTGAGCATAACACTTCTTCCGGCCTCGGGAGACTGGCTGAGTATCGTTCCCGTGGGGTGCTCTGTGTCAAGCACTATGACCACATTAAAATTATACATAGCGTCAAGCTCGGCATTGTTAATAACAGCCTCGCAGTTTCTGTCCACAAAGGAGGGCAGCGGAATTCTTTCCGCCGGCGAAAACACCTCTCTGAGCCAGAAATCCCACAAAAAGCTGATAAGTGCAACAATAAGCAGCAGCGAACAGAATACGCCGCCAAGGAAGCTGACGCGGCTTGCTCTTCTGCGCCGGGTGATATACTTATCCTTTGAAAGCTCGCTTATGGAGCGCACCGGCATCACCGGAGGATGCTCAAAATCGGACTTTTCGTTCTCCTCCTGGGTGCGCTGCTTGCTGGTGAAGAAATCAATATCCTCAATAAGCTCCGCAGCATTCTGATAGCGCTTGCCAATGTCGGCGCTCATGGCCTTAAGCGTCATACGCTCAAGCTCAGGAGACAAATCCGGCGTAAGAGTATGGGGAGGCGTCGGCTCTGCGTTCATGTGCTTCATGGCAATTTCAGCGATACTTTCCCCGGTATAGGGCAGAGTGCCGGTAAGCATCTCATACATAACAATACCCAGGGAATAAATATCGCTCCTGATGTCGGGCAGCTCGCCTCTTGCCTGCTCGGGGGCAATATAATGAACCGAGCCTATTGCCTCTCCGTTATTTTCGTGTATTTCGTTTTCAAGCGCGGCAATGCCAAAGTCGGCAACCTTGATGTTGCCATCCTTCAAAAGCATAATATTGTGAGGCTTTATATCCCTGTGTATAATACCTCTTTCGTGGGCATGGGAAAGGGCCTTGGCAATCTGCTTTGTAAAATGCAGCGCCTCCTTCCAATCAAGCCGCCCGCGCTTTTCCATATACTGTTTGAGAGTGATACCGTCTACAAGCTCCATGACTATGTATTCGATATCATCGTTATGGCTCACATCATAGACAGCCACAATATTTGGATGGGAAAGCATGGCAATAGCGTGAGATTCCGCGCAGAAGCGGCGGCGAAATTCCTCATCCCCCGCCATATCGTCACGCATTATCTTCACCGCATCATAACGGTTGAGCCTGTGGCAAAAGGCCTTGTAGACCACGGCCATACCGCCCTCGCCTATGACTTCAAGTATTTCATATCTGTCGTCAAGCAGTTTCCCGATATACTTATCGACCATAGAAAATCTCCTGTTTAAATATCACTTCATAACTGCGACAACGGTAACATTGTCGCTTGCACCGCGGTTGAGAGCCTTGCTCATAAGCGCCCTGCACAGAAGCTCCGGCTCCGGATACTCTCTGGCGTAGTCCTGCATTTCAAGGTCGGAAATCATGTTGGAAAGGCCGTCTGAGCAGAGAAGGAGAATGTCGCCGCTTTGCAGCGTAAACTCAAAATAATCGCACTCAACATCTTCCTCGGAGCCCAGAGCGCGGGTTATAACATTGCGCTGAGGGTGATTTTTAGCCTGCTCCTTGGTAATGGCACCAAATTCAACCAGCTCCTCCACGAGGGAGTGGTCCCGCGTAATCTGATAAATGCTCTCCCCCTTGCGGGAAATGTGGTAGGCTCTGCTGTCGCCCACATTGACAATATAGCCGCTGCCGTTGCCGCGTACAATGCCTCCAACAATAGTGGTACCCATACCCTTGTAGGCATCGTCAAACTGGGAGTATTCGTAGCTTACTCCGTTTGCTTCCTTGCATGCGTCGGTCAGAACGGTCTTATAGTTAAGCCCCCGACTTGTTCTTGAGGTGAGCTTTGCATATATATAGTCAACAAAAGCCTTGTTGGAAAGCTGGCTTGCAAGCTCCCCCGCCTTTGCCCCGCCCATGCCGTCGCACAGCGCAAGCACAAGACTGTCCTTGGCGTCGCATTTTTCAATTATAAAGCAGTCCTGATTGGCTTTTCTAACCTTGCCCTTGTCTGTCAGTCCAAAACTCTTCATGCTTTCCTCGCTTCGTATAGCATCCAGGCTCAGCGTATGCCGCCCTTTTCTATCTTTCTGCGAAGCTGACCGCAGGACGCATCAACATCCCCGCCCAGCTTACGCCTTACCGTTGCATTAACACCGTTTTGTTCAAGTATTTTTATAAAAGCCTTTAAATTTGCATCGGTAGAGGGTCTGAATTCCCTTTCCTCCACATGATTGAGGGGTATAAGATTAACATGCGCGCTAACGCGGCGGGCATGCTTCGAAAGGAGCCTTGCATGGCGCTCCGTATCATTAACGCCGTCTATCATGGCATATTCAAAGGATATTCTTCTGCCTGTTTTATCGTAATATTTTTTGCAGCAATCAATAAGATTATCCACTCCCCTGCCGCGGTTGGCAGGCATAATGCGTGAGCGGGTCTCATCATCGGGGGCGTGAAGCGATACCGAAAGCGTAAGCTGAAGGTCCCTTTCGGCAAGCTCATCAAAGCGCTCGGTAATGCCGCAGGTGGAAAGTGAAATATGCCTCATGCCGATATTCATCCCCTTGGGATGATTGACAAGAGTTAAAAACTTCATCACATTGTCAAAATTATCAAGGGGCTCGCCTATGCCCATAAGTACGATATTGGAGATTTTCTTGCCGCTGTCAAGCTGGGAGTATAAAACCTCGTCCAGCATTTCCGAGGGTTCAAGATTGCGTACAAGCCCGCCTATTGTGCTGGCACAGAAGGCACAGCCCTGTCTGCAGCCCACCTGAGAGGAAATGCACACGGTATTTCCGTGCTTATAGCTCATAACAACGGTTTCAACCGCGTGACCGTCCTTAAGCTCCCAAAGATATTTTATTGTCCCGTCAAGGGCGGATACCTGCTTGGATAAAACCTTGGGCTCATGTAGAAAAAAACTCTCGGTGAGCTTATTTCGCAGAGCCTTGGGCAAATCGGACATGTCCTCAAAGCTGCGCACGCCTCTGTTCAACCATGTAAAAACCTGTCCGGCTCTGTATTTCGGCTCTCCAAGGGACAGAAGCTCCGCTTCAAGCTCCTCGGGAAGCATGGATAGAATATCTTTTTTCATCATTCGTCCTTTATAAGCCTTGCGGCAAAGAAGCCGTCTGTTCCGTCAACATTGGGCCAGAATGTGTGCATGCCGTTTTCAAAGAAAAGCTCCCCAAGCTGCAGGGCATCCGGCTTAAAATCACTGTGCTTTTCAAGAAAGGCCGAAACAATATCCTCATTTTCAGCCTTAAGCACCGTACAGGTGGAATAAACCAGCGCACCGCCGGGCTTTACATAGCTGGAAAGATTTTCAAGTATTGCAGATTGTATTGCTGGAAGAGCTGCAATCTCCTCCTCGCTTTTCTGCCTTATCTCGGGCTTTTTTGCAATAACACCCATGCCTGAGCAGGGCACATCCGCCATTACCACATCAAAGGCATTTTCAAACTCGGGTACAAACTCCCTGCCGTCACAGGCCCGGGTGCTGATTATTTGAACCCCCAGCCTTGAGGCATTTTCGTTTATAAGGCGGAGCTTCTTTTCCTGAATGTCGCAGGAGATTATGCTGCCGCGGTTTTGCATGTTTAAAGCCATGGTCATGGATTTACCCCCGGGGGCAGAGCAGGCGTCAAGAACCCTCATTCCCGGCTTCACCATACACAGCTCCGAGGCAATACGCGCGGCCTTATCCTGCACATAGAAAAGCCCTTCAGTGTATCCCGGAAGCTCAGAGACTACTCCCCCCTTAAGGCTCAGCATTCCATGGGGGAAATCGCAGCCTTCAAACTCAATGCCGGAAGCGCAAAGCAGTGCTTCATAAGAGGCAGCGTCGGTTTTAAGGCGGTTAATCTGAATATCAAGGCCGCAAGCGCGGTTATTGCAGGCCAAAAAGCTCTCGGCAAAGTCATAGCCCTGCTCACGGACTATGCGTCTGCAAAGCCAGCGGGGATGGCTGTATTTTATGCTCAGATACTCATCCGTTCCTCTGCCGGGAATATCCGGCAGAGCGTCAAGGTTTTCCGAAACACGGCGAAGAACCGCATTCACAAGTCCCGCCGCCCTTGAAAAGGAGCTTTCCCTGCAAAGGCTGACGGTTTCATTGACGGCTGCCCGTACAGGTACCCTGTCCATAAAAACGAGCTGATATATGCCTATACGCAGTATATCTCTCAGCTTGGGCTCCAGCTTGTCGGCGCTCTGGCTGCAATAGCAGTCAATATAAAAATCGCACAGGCTGCTGTTTTGAAGCACACCAAGACAAAGTGCCGAGGCAAAAGCTCCGTCCCGTCTGTCAAGGGAAAACTTTCTTATAGCATTGTCTATGGAGGCACCCGACCAGATTGCCTGGCGTCTGCACTGCTCAAGGGCGCCGAGAGCGGCAAGCCTTGCTGAAAACTGCATATTAATCCTCAACCTTTATTGCATGGCCACGGAGAAAATCGGCCGCTGCCATGCGCTTTTTACCCGGCGCCTGAAGCTGGGTTATCATAAGCGTCTCCCCTGCTCCACAGGCAATCTCAATGCCCTTTTTGCCGGCGGAAACCACCTTGCCGGGAGCCTTGTCTGTTTTATTGTCGGTGTATTCCGCTGCAAAGACCCTGTATATATCGCCCTCCAGCTCCATGGTGGCAACAGGCCAGGGCTGAAGCCCATATATCCATTTAACGACCTCTCTGGGGCTCTTATTCCAGTCAATGGGAGAATGGCCCTTGTCAAGCTGCTTGACATAGCTGGCTTTGGAATGGTCCTGAGGTGTTCTGGGCGCAGTGCCGCTGAAAATGTCACGGAGGGTCTTTGCCAGAAGCTCGGCCCCCAGCTCCTTCAATCTGTCAAATAGCTGGCCTGAGGTCTCAAATTCACCGATTTCAGTTTCTGCGGTATAAATTATATCGCCGGTATCCATTTCACTTGCAAGGTACATGGTGGTAACGCCGGTTTTCCTGTCGCCGTTGAGTACAGCCCACTGAATAGGAGCCGCGCCTCTGTATGCAGGCAGCAGAGAGCCGTGTACATTGATCGCGCCGTACTGAGGCACGGCAAGAAGCTCGTCCGGCAGTATTCTGCCGTATGCCACCACAACAAGAATGTCCGGCTCAAGGCTTTCAAGCTGGCTCAGCGCAGTACCGTCCCTCATCTTTACAGGCTGATAAACAGGCAGACCTGCCTCAAGAGCAAGCTCTTTCACAGGAGAATAGGCCATTTCCATACCTCTGCCCTTGGGCTTGTCAGGCTGAGTGAATACCCCAACCACATTAAAGCCCTCGTCAAGCAGCTTTTTAAGCGACGCCGAGGCAAAGTCCGGCGTACCCATAAAAACTATGCGTTTATTCTGAGATTTCTCCACTTTCAAGCTCCTCCTGACTGAGCATTCTTTCGCTGAGGGAAGTAAACAGCACACCCTCCAGATGATCTATCTCGTGGCAGAAGCATCTTGCGGTAAGCCCTTCGCCCTCCACCTCAAAGAAATTGCCATATCTGTCCTGTGCGCGAACCTTGGCGCGGTAAGGCCTTGTAACAATACCGTATTCGCCGGGAACGCTGAGGCAGCCCTCTGCCCCGGTCTGGCTTCCTGCCATGTCTATAAGCTCGGGGTTAATAAGCTCAATTACATATTCTTCCTCGTCCTCAGCTACATTTGTCTCAAGCACAAGAACAACGCGGCGAAGCACCCCCACCTGAGGCGCGGCAAGGCCCACACCGTCGGATGCGGCAAGCGTTTCGCGCATATCGTCAAGGAGCTGGTGAAGCCTGCCGTTAAACTCGGTAACGGGACGGCTCTTTTTATAAAGCAGGGACTGCTCTTTGGTCAGAATATTACGATATGCCATTTCTGTCTCCTATCCTTTGTATATTATTCGGCCGGGTCAAAGTCTGCAAATACCGACACGCCGCGGAAATTCTTTTCGCTGTAAAAGCCGGTAAGCGTCCCGGAAATACAGCCTCGTATCTGTGCGTCGGCTTTACAGCATATATACACCCTGTATCTGAATCTGTTGTTTACCTTTACCACCGGCAAGGGAACGGGGCCGAGTATCCTCACATCCGGTCTTTGCCTGCCAAGGGGCATAAGCATGTCCCTGATTTTAGTGCAGGCGCGAAGCACCGCTTCCTCGTCAACTCCGGTGGCTGTTATGCTGAAAATATCCGAAAAGGGCGGCGCATTCTGTATGCGGCGCAGCTCAATTTCGGAATTGTAAAATTCCATGTAATCCTGTTTGGCAGCCTGAGCAATAGTCTCATTGTTGGGAGTATAGGTCTGAATAACGGCGCGTCCGGGCTTTTCGCCTCTGCCGCTGCGGCCTATTACCTGGGTTATCATGGAGAAGCTCCTCTCCCCGGCTCTGTGACTTCCTGCGTACAGGCTCTGGTCTGCGTCCACAACGCCCACAAGGGTAACATTCTCAAAATTAAGCCCCTTTGTAACCATCTGTGTGCCCACCATAACAGGTATGTGCTCGTTTCTGAAGCGCTCAAACAGCTTTTCGTGGTCGCCTGCGGGTGTGACGGTATCACTGTCAACCCTGAGCACCTCCGTATCCGGAAACAGCTCTTTGACCTGCTGCTCCACATTCTGGGTACCGGTGCCGATATAGCGCAGCATACCGCCGCAGTCCGGGCAGTATTCCTCCACAGTGCGGCTGTGCCCGCAGTAATGACACATGAGACGACGACGCTTGCTGTGATATGTCAGCGAAACACTGCAGCGCGGGCATTTATAGGTAAAGCCGCATTCTCCGCAGCTTACCAGCTTATTGGCGCCGCGCCTGTTAATAAACAGTATGCTCTGCTCTCCCCTGTCTATATTCTCCATAAGTCTGTCCCTGAGTGTCCCGCTTATGTCGCTTCCGTTGCCGCGGCGAAGCTCACGCTTCATATCAACGATCTCTACCTGAGGCAGCTCCATGTCATTATAGCGCTGGCTCAGAGTAAAAAGACTGTATTTACCGCTGAGAGCATTGTACATGCTGCAAATGTCCGGCGTTGCCGAGCCAAGCAGAAGCATGGCGTTTTGCTTTACGCACCTGAATTTTGCAACATCTCTTGCATTGTATCTGGGTGAATTTTCCGACTTATAGGTTTCTTCCTGCTCCTCATCAATAATTATGAGAGAGAGCATGTCCACCGGGGCAAATACCGCGCTGCGTGTTCCGATAACCACATGAGCCTTACCCGCTTTTATGCGCTTCCACTCATCGTAGCGCTCACCCACGGAAAGGCTGCTGTGGAGCACCGCTATCTCATCACCGAAATGACTTGAAAAGGTATGAAGCATCTGCGGGGTAAGTGCAATTTCCGGAACCAGCAGCAAAACACCCCTGCCTGCTGCAAGCTGCCGGGCTATAAGATGAATGTAAACGCTGGTTTTGCCGCTGCCGGTGACGCCAAAGAGAAGCGCAGCGCCGGCTCCCTTGTCATTTAATGCGCTCAGCCCCTCAAAGGCTGCACGCTGCTCATCGTTCAAAACTGGCAGGGGCTCGGTTTCTCCCGTAAACACCTCAGGTCTGCGGTATGTTTCACGGCTGTACAGCTCCACATAGCCGGCACTTACAAGCGCCTTCAGTGAAACCCTCGAAGCGCCCGTGAAGCCGAGCATATCCCGAACCGGCAAAGCCTCAAAGGCACAAAGCTGCTCAAGTATGTTTGCCTGCTGAGGGCTTCTGCCACGCTTTGCGGCAACAGCTGCCGCCGCCTCCTCGGTGGAGACTGCAAGGCGAGCCATCTCAAGCATTTTGTCGTTTACGCGCCTGCGTCCCTCCGAGTCAAACCAAAGCCCCACAGGAAGCATGGCCTTCGCAGCATCGTATACCGTGCAGAAAAACCTGTCCCTCATAAACAGAGCCAGCTTTATAAGTTCCTGACTGAGTACCGGCTCCTTATCAAGAATACTGATTATGCACTTGAGTTTTTCGTATTCACTGTGCTCTGAAAGCGCAAGAACAAGACCCTCACAGCTTCTGTTGCCTCTGGCAAAAGGCACCAGTACCCTCATTCCCGGAGAAATGAGGGCGCGCATGTCCTCGGGCACAAGATAATCGTAGGGTCTGTCTATCCAGTATGTGGCGGCGGATACCGCTATTTTTGCTATCAAAGCACCCATATACGGCAGATAAGTCCTGCCTTACTTCATGGTGAGCTTGCCGGTATATACCTCGTCAATGGCGGAGGAAACAGGCTTTCTGTCAAGAGGAAGCTGGTTTTCTTCCGCTTCGGAGGCTATTGCTCTTGCTCTTCTTGCAACAAGATTTACAAGCTGATAACGGCTGCCGACTTTTTCGGTAAGGTCGGACATGGGGGGATAAAGCATCATATTAATTACTCCTTCTGACGCCGCAGGGCGGCGCGATGTATTTTATGTTTCAAGATAAAAGCTGCGCTCTGAGACACGGCATTTTTCTGCGGTGATTATGGCGTCAAGCTCCTTTGCCGCCTTATTGGCGTCGTCGTTGACAATGATGTAGTCATAAAAACCGGCTTCCCTGTATTCCTGCCGGGCCCGTATTAGTCTGGCTTCGATAGCGCGGGCAGTATCGGTGCCTCTGCCCTCAAGCCTGCGTCTGAGCTCGTCAATGGAGGGCGGGATAATAAATATCTTGACAGCCTCGGGCATTTTTTCGTTAACCTGTCTTGCGCCCTGAACCTCAATGTCAAGAATGACATTCATACCTGCGGCCAGCTTTTCCTCCACATAACGCCGGGGTGTGCCGTAACGATTGGCAACATACTCGGCATGTTCAAGAAGCTCGTCATTGTCTATCATTTCCTGAAAACGCTCAAGGTCAACGAAGAAGTATTCAACACCGTCCGTTTCACCGCTTCTGGGCTTGCGGGTGGTTGCCGAAATGGAATAGCACATATCTGTCCTTCCCTCAATGGCTTTGAATACAACGGTGCTTTTTCCGGCGCCGGAGGGGCCGGAAATCACGATCAGCTTACCTTTTTCACTCATCTTAGTCACCCTCCTGTGTTTTTTCGGCAAATCTTTGGGCAAGTACCTCCGGAGTCAAAGCGGAGAGAATAACATTTCCGCTGTCCATAACAAGGACGGCCTTTGTGCTTCTGCCAAAGGATGCATCTATAAGAAGCCCCTTTTCCCTTGCGTCCTGAATCATGCGCTTTATGGGTGCAGACTCGGGACTTACGACAGAAATAATTCTCTCGGCCGATACAAGATTACCAAATCCAATTCCAATAAGCCTCATATACTCACTCCGCTCACTCTATGTTCTGAATTTGTTCTCTTATCTTCTCTATCTCGCTTTTAATATCCACAACAACATGGGCAATATCGGAATTCTGGCATTTGGAGCCTATTGTATTTGCTTCTCTGTTGAACTCCTGAATAAGAAAGTCCATCTTTCTGCCTATGGGAGAGCCGCCCTTGACCATAGTTCTCATCTGAGCCATGTGGCTGCGGAGGCGTACGGTTTCTTCGTCAACGGCAATATGGTCGGCAAAAACGGCGGCCTCCATAAGAATACGGTTTTCATCTATACCGGCGGAGCCAAGAACATCCGCCATCTTCTGCTCAAGTCTGGCTCTGTACTCTGCTACCGTGCGGGGGCTTTCACGCTCAACAACGGACACAAGGCTCTCAATCGTCTCAAGTCTGCTCAGAATATCTGCCATGAGCTTGTCCCCTTCACGCCGGCGCATTGCGTCAAAGTCCATGAGAGCCTGCTCTGCAATCCTGGAGATCTCCGCGGAAACCGCCTCACTGTCAAGCTCTTTCTTTTCCACCGACAGCACATCGGGAAAACGGCTCAGGCTGAGAGTGCTTACATCCTCAGGCAGAGAATACTCCGCCGCAATGTGCCTCAGAGCCTCAAGATAGCCTTTCAGAAGAGGCTCATTGACCTTAACCGCCATATCATCGGCGCCGGAGCTGTCAATACTGACATATACATCAACCTTGCCCCTGCTTATATGAGACTGAACGGCAGCTTTCACGGTTTCCTCCGCAAAAAGGAAGCTGCGGGGCAGGCGCACAGAGGTATCCAGATACCTGTTGTTCACGCTTTTAAGCTCAATGCTTATCTCCAGCCCGGCAGCAGAGCCTTTTGCGCTGCCGTAGCCTGTCATACTCTTAATCATAACTGTATCTCCCGGCTGAATTTACTCTATTATGTCAAAGCTGATTTCCATTTTTCTTTTTCCGAACCGCTGACTGATAACAAGAGCAGCTGCCCCAAGCAGCAGTCCGGCAAAGCTCAGTGCAACGCAGGCGCCCTCCGGCAGAGCAAACGCCGCTCCAAGCAAATATCCCGCCAAAAACAGCAGCAGAGGCATAATATATACAAGTGCTGCAGCCTTGAATACCTTTTTGGAGCTGCTTTCAATCAACACCCTCTGCCCGGGCTTTGCACTGATAAGATTACGGGCAAAGGCCTTAAGCTCGCTCTGAAAAATGCAGCTTTCACAGCTGCCGCAGTTACCGCCGCAGGCGGTGCTGCGGGTAACCGCTACCTCAGCCATTCCGTTATTAAACACTCTTGTAACAACCGCTTCCTGTGTCATACATTACGCCTTTCCAAGTTCAATATATACCGTATATTTGCCCAATGCACCCACATCCGTAAAGCCGTCCACATATATCTTTGCCGGAGCATTGTAGCTTCCAACGGACTCTTTGTAATCCTTAAGGTCACAAACAGCACGGATATTCTCGCTGTGTATTTCATCAAGCTGCTCCGCCGTGCCTCTTATATACACTGTCAAGCCCTCAGACATAATGTTTGCAACATATCCGTCGGTAACATTTATACAGGAGAGATTGGAAGCGGAAATTCGATATTCTCTGGTTTCAAGTCCCACAATCTCCACGGTTACGGACGCCTCGGTAATACCGCTGAGATTATTGAGCTCATCGCTGACAATAATATTATAGGTCTCGCTGAATGTGCTTGTAAAGTCCGTAAGGTCAATGGTTGCAAGGCTTATTTTGTTTATACCTGCAAGCAGAGCCGAATCGCCGGAAAGTGTAATGGATCTGGGCTCAATGCTGATTTTGGTGTTTGCCGCAAATGCACCTGCGCCCTCGATTATATCGACAGACAGGGGAACCTCCTTAATCTCCGTAATGGGCAGACGGGCAATTACGGTATTAGTGGAAAAGCTCAGACCCGTGGTGGAGCATTCCTGCCCGTTCTTGTCCATCAGGACATAGCCGGTTTCGACCTCGTAGGTACTGCTGACGCCCTCCTTGGCAAAGCTGACCCACGCTCTTTCTATATTCTTGAGGTAAATCTCAGGCCCGGTCACAGTAATGGTCGCAGGCTCAAATTCAGCGGTTTCGCCCATGTAACCCGGGGCAAGAGAGCCGTCAAAGCTACCGCTGACAGGCACGATTTTGCTGGTCATCTCCGAGACCATGAAATTAACGACCTCAGGTGAGCGGCGAATGACGCTTAGTTTGGAGGAATCCGTACCATCGGGGTAGATAATGTCATAACGCTGGGAGGTATAGGCCGCGCGGCTAAGCTGGCTGACATTTATCTGAGCGCTTATATCCGCAGAATCCATAGAGGCGACAATTCTTCTGGGGCCAACCACTTCCACGCTTACGGTGCTGGTGTCCATATCGGTAATAACCAGGTTCCTTGTGTCGCGCAGATTATTCTCTCCCACGAGCTCAACGCTGACGCCATAGAAGGTACGCCTGTATTCATCCATATCAATGCCGGTAATATAAACCCACATTATTACAGAAATCAGCAGCGAAACTATCAGCCAGAATATTTTCCTGTCGTATATTTTACTTATTGGACTTGTTTTCTTCATGGTTCTTCACCTTAAAAATCCGCTTAAGATAATTTATCCAAACGTTCCTGTTTGCTGAATCATCCGTAATGATCAGTTCCTTGCGGAGAATCTTGTCCAGCGTTGCGGCGGTAAGATGCCGCTTTAGCATACCGTCCACCGCCAGAGAAATGGAGCCTGTCTCCTCAGAGACTATAACAACAATGGAGTCTGACTGCTCACTGAGACCAATTCCGGCTCTGTGTCTCATTCCGAGATCCTTTGAGAGATTTGTGCTCTTGGTAAGGGGAAGGACACATCCGGCTGCCGCGATACGGCTGTCTCGAATAATGAGTGCTCCGTCATGGAGGGGAGCCTTATTGAAGAAAACATTCTTAATAAGCTCGGAGGTGGTATCGGCATTAATTATTGTGCCGGTACTCATAATATCATTGAGCTTTACGCTGCGTTCGAAAATTATAAGAGCACCGGTTCGGGAGGCAGACATTTCCGTACAGCTCAGCACGGTCTGTGTAATGCAGCGCTCAATCTCCGTACCGCTCAGACCGGTACCGGAGGAAAAACGGCTGCCCATTTTTTCAAGCACCCGGCGAAGCTCCGGCTGAAACAGTATGAGAACCGCAATAAGCCCTAATTCCATCGCCTTGCGCAGCAGATAGTTTATCATTGTAAGGCGCAGTATACCCGAAATCCAAAGCGCCATCAAAAGCACAATAAGGCCCTTGGCAAGATTGCTGGAGTTTGTTTTCCTGACAAAGATAATAGCGGTATAAATAAGATATGCCACGATAAGGATGTCGAAAATATCCGAAACCCCAATCGTCGTTATATAATTAAAAGCCTTGTCAAGAGCCGTTCTTATTGCTTCCATCTATGCTTCCCCGTTCGGTCAGAAATTTCTTCGGTTTACGATTTACACATAAAATCACCCAGAATACCTATTATTGCATTATACTCCATAAACAAGAAAAAGGCAAACGAAATTAACATAATATTTTTTAATATAGTGTATTTTTTCAGTGAATATATGACTTCAATATTCTCGTTGCCTGCTCAAGCTGCTCATCACAGCTGAAGGGCGAAAAGCTAAGCCTTACCGTACCGCTCTCAAGGCTTCCGGCGCTTTTATGAGCAAGCGGAGCGCAGTGAAGGCCTCCCCTTACGCACACGCCTCTCTCCCCAAGGAAGGCGGCAAGCTCCTCGCAGCCGCCTGCATCCGGACGCAGAGACAAAACCCCGGACTGGCACTGCTCGGCTGTCTCAAAAAGCTCAAAGCCCTGTCTGTCCCCCATCAATTCAACAAATCTATCCTTCATTTCCCGTTCATGCTTTCCGATACTTTTTATTCCACGCTGAAGGATATAGTCAATCCCGGCACTCAGTCCCGCAATACCGCATACATTGTGTGTACCTGCCTCAGCCGCATCCGGCAGATAATCCGGCATCACCGGAGAAATGCTGTCAGACCCCGAGCCGCCGTGCAGTAAGGGTTTGGGTGTGTCTTTGCATATAAGAATGCCTGTGCCCTGCGGTCCCATCAGCCCTTTATGCCCCGGCATTGCGATATAATCTGCCTCCAGCTTTCCGGCGTCCACCTCAAGAACCCCTGCGGACTGAGATGCATCAATTATAAGGGGCTTTTTCCATTTGCGGCATAGCCGCGCTATTTCGTATATCGGCAGAATATAACCGAAGACATTTGATACATGGGTGCATACCACAAGGTCTGCATAAGGAATTTTACTTTCAAAATCCGAAAGCGTATCGGCAGGGTCAAACAGCTTCCTGCCGGCGATGATAATATCTGCTCCATAGGCTTTCAGCGGCCGTGTAACGGAATTGTGCTCAAATCCGGAAACAAGCACCCTGCTGCTGGCAGATATAAGGCTGCCTATCGCCATGTTTAATGCATGGGTAGCGTTAAAGGTAAACACAATTCTTTCCGGCTCATCTAAATTGAAGAGCTTTGCTGCCCTGCAGCGGCAGTCAAAGACCGTTTGTGCCGCCCGCATTGCGGGGCTGTGGGCGCCTCTGCCGGGGCTTGCCATGGAGCGAAAGGCCTCCAGCATTGCATGCTCCACAGCCTGCGGGCGTATAAGGCTTGTTGCCGCACTGTCAAGATATATCATATAAAGGCCTCCGTGTAGACACTGTTTGCCTGTCTTTCAAACACCTTGCCCTGCATAAGTTTTGCACTTCTGAGAAGACTGAGCGCATAAGAAATATTCTTATAAACACTGACAGCATATCCGCAGCCTGCGCTGCTCAGCCCCTGAGGCGCCTTAATCACAACAGCGCTTATGCCGTTTCGCTCGAGTAGCTGTGCCGTTTTCTGCGCGCTTGTAAGCGAACGGCAGGTAATCAAATATTGGGTCATAATATGCTCCTGTCTGCTGTCCATTATTCGAAGCTATCTAAGGCTTCATGCTATATAATATGTTCATATACGGCAAATGTGCGGATTACCCATGCTGTCACTCGGCATGGGTAATCCGCACAACACATTATGCATTTTCGAGCAGCACGACTGCATGAGCCGAAATTCCAAGTCCCTCACCGGTAAAGCCCAGCTTTTCCTCTGTTGTAGCCTTAACACTGATTTGGGAAGCATCAAGCCCCAGCCTCTGCGCTATATTGCAGCGCATCTGTTCAATATAGGGAGCCAGCTTCGGTCTTTGGGCAATAACCGTACAGTCGGCATTTGACAGTATGTAGCCGGCTTCACTTATTCTTCTGCCTACCTCTTCAAGAAGCAGCATACTGTCGGCACCGCGGTATTTTTCATCACTGTCGGGAAAGAGCTTGCCAATATCCCCCATGGCAGCAGCGCCAAGCATTGCGTCCATCAACGCATGCACAAGCACATCGGCATCTGAATGACCAAGCAAGCCCTTTTCGTAAGGGATCAGCACACCTCCGAGAATGAGCTTTCTCCCCTCCACCAGCCTGTGAACATCATAACCGTGGCCTATCCTCACGCTTTTTCACCTCTGTCGCGCAATATTGCCGCCGCAAGATAAATGTCCATAGGGCTTGTGAGCTTAATATTCTCTGCATCGCCCTCGACAATTTTAGTGCGCACGCCCATTATTTCAACGGCAGAGCAGTCGTCGGTCAGAACAAGTCCGTCCTTAACTGCCTTACTGAGCGCGCCCTTGATAATGTCAGCATGGAAAATCTGAGGTGTCTGAACGCGAAGAACGGTATTTCTGTCCACCGTGCCGGTAACAAAGCCGTTTTCGTCGGTGGCTTTAAGGGTGTCGGTGCTTGCAATGGCAGGAGCCGCCGCAAGATTATCTCTGGCTGCATACACAGTGCGCTCAATAAGCTCCTCAGTAACAAGAGGACGGGCGCCGTCGTGAATTGCAATAAGGCTTGCGTCGCTTCTAAGCTCAGATACGCCTGCCAGGGCAGACTCCATACGGGTCTTGCCGCCGCAGCAAACCTTGCTTGCCTTGCTGATACCGTAGCGCTTGCAAATATCTGCCATGTCAACCACCAGATCCTGCCTTGTAACAACAACGATTTCATTAATAAAGGCCGAGTTCTGGAATGCAAGCAGCGTGCGCGCTATGACGGGCATACCGCCAAGATTCATAACTGCTTTGTCGCTTCCCATGCGCTGGGAGCTGCCTGCAGCCACAATGACTGCTGCGCACTGGGGAATATCCTGTTTCCTGCCAAACAGCTTTTTAATATTCATAGACCGTTTCCCCCTATAAAAATTATAATAATCAGCCCTTAAGCTGTCTCTTGCGGTAGAAATTCATCATTCCGTCCTGCATGTCGTCAAGATACTTGAGCATCTTGCCAAGCCCATAGGCAGCGCATGAAACGGCGTCATCCACTACAATGGTTCTGATGCCGGTGCTGCGTTCAATAAGCCTGTCTATTCCGTAGACGAGACTTCCGCCGCCGGACATCACTATGCCATTTTTGTCAAGGTCACCTACAAGCTGGGGCGGAGTGCGCTCAAGCACAGCATGGATTGACTCAAGAATTTTGTTCATGGGCTCAACAAAGGCTTCGATAAGCTCGTTGGAATCCACGCTGACAGTTTTGGGCTTGCCGTTACTGAGACTGCGGCCTGTAACTTCGTCAATGCCCACATCGGGACGCTGAATAACACAGCCGATATTGCGCTTAAGCTCCTCAGCGGTACTGAGCCCAATGAGCATATTATGCTTGTGACGGATGTATTTCACAATCGCCTCGTCAAAGCTGGTTCCGGCTGTTTTGATGGATTCACACTCAACCACACCGCCTACGGAGATAACAGCTACCTCGGTAGTACCGCCGCCAATGTCAATTATCATGTGACCGTCGGGCTTTGAAATGTCAATACCTGCGCCAAGAGCTGTCGCAACAGCAGTTTCAAGCAGATATACCTTTCTTGCACCGGCATCTATTGCAGCGTCAATTACCGCTCTTTCCTCAACACCGGTGATGCTGCTGGGTACACAGGCAAGGATACAGGGCTTAAAGAAGCTGAAGGAGGTGATGCTGCTGACAAGGGTCTTGAGCATCTCCGCCACCATCTCATAGTCGGAAATCACGCCTGCACTGATAGGATGTATAGCGACTATGTTGGCGGGGGTCCTGCCCAGCATTTTCTGCGCTTCCTGACCTACCTTGAGAATTTTGCCGCTGTACCTGTCAACGGCGACCACGGTGGGCTCGCGCAGCACCACACCCTTGCCCTGTTCAAAAACCAGGGTGGAGGATGTGCCCATATCAACAGCTATATCTCTTTCAAAAATGAGCATATTATTCACCTCAATATAAACTAAAAGTATGTTCCGATTTATCTTTTGTTTTGCTTTTCCCGGAGCCCTTTGGTGTTCTGGCAAGGGTCACGGCGTCAACGCTTGCAGCTCCCGCAGCCTTAAGCACTGCTGTGCAGGAGCAGAGCGTGGAGCCTGTGGTTACCACATCGTCCACAAGCAGAATGCACTTGCCCTTTACCGCTTCCGGGTCAATGCAGCAGTAAACACCCGAAACATTGGCCTTGCGTTTTTCAGGCTTTGCTATGGAAGACTGGGCTCTGTTATGCCTGCGCTTGCGCAAAAGCTTCTTTGCCTCAATTCCTTTTATTCCGGAAAGCTCCTGCGCGATTTTGGCGGCCTGGTCATAGCCGCGGGAGTAATAGCGCAGCGCGCTCACAGGTACCCAAGAAATAATATCGCAGGAAACTTCACATTCGTCAATACATTTTGCAATAATTTTCGCATAAGTTTCGCAATAGCTGTATACGCCCTTGAACTTATAGCGATGAATTGACTGTCTCACATTGCCCTTATAGTAAAGGGGTGAATAGCATCCGTTCATCCCATGGAGCTGCTGCTCGCAGCCTGATTTACCGGTATAGGGCAGTGTTCTTTGACATTTGTCACATACACGATAGCTCTTGCTTTCCACTTCACCCATGCAGAAAACACAGCGGCGTGGAAAGAAAATATCCAGCAGTGCCTCCCCTGCCTTTTTCACATTCAGGAAACCGCGCCGCATATCTCTCTGAGCCTCACGCGAAGGGCGGTGTATCTGTTGGTGCGCTTAAAGTTATCAATCATCTGATGAGCCGTCTTATCATCACCCACCATAATAAGAAGCTGCTTTGCTCTTGTGACGGCGGTATACAGTATGTCTCTCGTCATAAGCATGGGAGAAGATGCGCTTAGAGCAAGTATTACAGCCCTGTACTCACTTCCCTGAGACTTATGTACGGTCATGGCCCATGCATGCTCAAGCTCCGGCAGCATGTCAAAGCTGTACGAGGCAAGCCTTCCGTCAAAGCTGACAGTCAGAAGCTCCGTATCATTGTCGATGGAGACAATAGTTCCGATGTCACCGTTGAATATGCCAAGGCCGCTTTCTTTTCCGTCCTCCATACGCCAGACAATGTCATAATTGTTCTTTATCTGCATGACCCTGTCCCCCTCGCGGAAAACCAGCTCACCAAACAGCTTTTCCCGCTTGTCCCTGCGCTGGGGATTAAGCATGGACTGAAGCACCCTGTTAAGATGGACTGTACCCAATTCTCCCTTGCGGGTTGGGCTGAGTACCTGAATGTCTTCAATGGGAATATTCATTTTATTCGGCAGGCGTACTGCAAAAAGCTCGGATATGGTTTCAACGGAGGAGCCCGCCTCAAGCCTTTTAAGGCGGAAGAAATCCCCTGTATTTTCCGATAGGTTAGGATGATCGCCCCGGTTTATCATGTGAGCGTTGCGAACAATTTTGCTGTCCTGCGTCTGACGGAATATTTCCGTAAGGCGCACAGTCGGCACAACCTGACTTCTTATCACAGCGGAAAACACATTTCCCGGCCCGACAGAAGGCAGCTGGTCGGCGTCGCCTACCATTATGAGCCTTGCATCCGACGGCATTGCCCTGAGCAAAGCCGCCATAAGCTCAATATCCACCATCGAGCACTCGTCAAGTATCACTGCATCGCACTCCAGCGCTTCGCTTTCATCCTTGCTGAAAATCACATGCTCTCCGTCCTCGGAAAACTTTGCCCCAAGCAGCCTGTGTACTGTCTGCGCCTCCCTGCCGGAAAGCTCGCTCATTCTTTTTGCAGCTCTTCCGGTAGGCGCTGTAAGCAATGTTTTAAGCCCAAGCAGCTCAAACAGCTCAAGAATTGCACGAACTGTGGTGGTTTTGCCGGTACCGGGGCCGCCGGTTATCACAAGAACCTGATTTGTAAGGGCAAGCTCCAGCGTCTTCTTCTGCATGGGAGCATATCTTATGCCCTGTGTGCTTTCAAGGCGGGAAAGAACCTTTTCAATATCGGCCCGGGCTTTGTAGCTGTGACCTGCCATACGGCCAATGTGCTCACTCACCGTTGTCTCCGCCTCGTAAAGCTGTGGCAGATAGCAGGCGTCACAGCCGGCAACGCGCTCAAACACAAGCCTTCCGTCGCCGATAAGAGTATCAATGCCCGTTTCAATGTCCTCAGGCTCGGTACCTATCAGGGTGGCTGTGGCCATTTTGAGCTTTTCCTTAGGGATAAAGCAATGTCCGTTTCCGGAATTGTGAACAAGCTCAAATATAACGGCAGCCTCTATGCGGTTTTTACTGTAAGCATCAAGCCCCATTTCAAGGGCCATTTTATCTGCCTCGGCAAAGCTGCCTCCCACATGTGAGGCTGCAAGAATATAAGGATTGTCCTGAAGAATGCGGAGAGCTTCCTCGCCGTAAAAGCGGTACATCCTCATTGCAAGGATGGGCCTGAGCCCGAAGGAGCAAACAAACTCCATCAGACGGCGAACACCGGCCTGCTGCCTGAAGCTCTTTGAAATCTGCTTTGCCTTGCTGGGTCCGATCCCCTTGATCTCCGCAAGAAGCTCGGGCTGGTTTTCCAGCACATCCAGCGTCTTATCACCGAATTTGCTTACGATGAGGGAGGCGGTTGCAGGCCCGATGCCCTTAACGCTGCCGCCGGCAAGAAATTCATATATGGCCTGAGCGGAGCTTGGCAGCATACGCTGGGCAAATTCTGCCTTGAACTGCCTTCCGTGGGTGCTGTGGTTTGCCCAGCAGCCGCTGACTATGATCGTCTCACCGCAGGCCGCGTAGGGAAAGCAGCCCACAACGGTAATTATCTGCCCGTTGCCGTCCTTAAGGCGCAGCACGGTATAACCGTTTTCTTCATTTTTATAAATAACAGAGTCTATTGTGCCGGAAAGCTCCAGCAGCTCCATATCCTGTTCCATAGGCTCTACTCCAAAATATAATCGTCAGGTAAGCACTTTTCCAAGAAATTGGCCTGTATAGCTGTCCTCGCAGCGAGCACATTCCTCAGGGCTGCCGGAGAATACAAGGCTTCCTCCCCTATCGCCCCCCTCGGGGCCAAGGTCAATAATATGGTCAGCCACCTTGATAACATCAAGATTATGCTCGATAACCACTACTGTGTTCCCAGCATCCACAAGTCTGCCCAGTATATCAACCAGCTTGTGAACATCCGCAACATGCAGTCCGGTGGTAGGCTCGTCGAGAATATAAACCGTTGAGCCGGTGCTGCGCTTAGAAAGCTCCGTTGCCAGCTTTACGCGCTGTGCTTCGCCGCCGGAAAGTGTCGTGCTGGACTGACCGAGGCGCACATAGCCCAAGCCCACATCGTAGAGGGTGCGTATCTTGTTCAGGATGCGGGGCTGATTTGCAAAGAAGGAGCATGCCTCCTCCACCGTCATGTCAAGCACTTCGGAAATATTCTTGCCCTTATACCTGACCTCCAGAGTTTCCCGGTTATACCTCTTGCCGCCGCAGACCTCGCAGGGCACAAAAACATCCGGCAAAAAATGCATTTCAATCTTAACAAGGCCGTCACCGCCGCAGGCTTCGCAGCGCCCGCCCTTAACATTGAAGGAAAAACGCCCCTGATTATAGCCTCGCAGCCTTGCATCCTGAGTGGAGGCAAACAGATCTCTGATATCGGTGAAGGCGCCGGTGTAGGTTGCCGGATTTGAGCGTGGTGTTCTTCCTATGGGGCTCTGGTCAAGGGCAATGACCTTGTCCACATATTCAAGCCCCAAAATATCGCGGCACTTTCCGGGGCGTACCTTTACCCGGTTCTTTTCCGAGGCCAGCTTCTTGTAAAGTATCTCATTTATAAGGGATGACTTGCCGCTGCCTGAAACACCGGTAACACACACCAGCTTTCCGAGAGGTATGTCAACATCAATGTTTTTAAGATTATTCTCCTGCGCGCCGAGTATTCTCAGGCTGTGCCCATTGCCGCTGCGCCGCTGCGTCGGAACCGGAATGAGCTTCTTTCCGCTGAGATACTGGCCTGTTATTGACTGCTCGCAGGCGCATATATCCTCAATGCTGCCCTGACAAACCACCTGACCGCCGTTAAGACCGGCGCCGGGGCCGATGTCCACAATATGGTCTGCTGCGCGCATTGTGTCCTCATCGTGCTCAACAACTATAAGCGTATTTCCAAGGTCACGGAGATTCCACAGGGTCTTAAGCAGCTTTTCATTGTCACGCTGATGAAGACCGATGCTTGGCTCGTCCAGAATGTACAGCACACCCATCAGACTGGAGCCTATCTGTGTGGCAAGGCGTATTCTCTGACTTTCGCCGCCGGAGAGAGTAGCCGCCGAGCGGGAGAGTGTCAGGTAACCAAGGCCTACGCTGACAAGAAAACCAAGCCTTGCCTTTATCTCCTTGACTATGCGCTCGGCTATTGCCGCGTCACGGGGGCTGAGTGTAAGCGTGTCTATAAACTCAAGGGCATTAACTACGGAAAGGTCTGCAAACTCGGCAATACTCAGTCCTCCCACAGTAACCGCAAGGACGGTTTTTTTAAGTCGTTTCCCCTCGCAGTCCGGGCACGGCACCTGAGACATGCATTCCTCAATGTCGGCACGCATGGCAGGGCTTTGAGTTTCCTTATAGCGGCGTTCAAGATTGTTGATTATTCCCTCAAACTCCCGCTTTATTATACCGTAGCCCTCGTTTTTTTCGTATCTGAGCTGCAAGGGCTCGCCCTTTGTGCCATAAAGAATGGCGTTCATGGCCTCTGCACTGAAGTTTTTAATGGGCTCATTCAGCTTGAAGTGATAACGCTTTGAAAGGGCGTCAAAGTACATTCTGGAAATAGTGTCGCCCTTTATATTCCCCCAGCCGGAGGCAACTATGCCGCCGTCCATTATGCTGAGATTGGGGTTTGGGATTATAAGCTCAGGATCAATCAAAAGCTGCATCCCAAGTCCGGTACAGGTTGGGCAGGCGCCGCTGGGATTGTTGAAGGAGAACAGCCTTGGACTGAGCTCATCAATTGAAATACCGCAGTCCTCACAGGCATAGTTCTGAGAAAAGCTAAGTATCTCACCGCTTTGAACCTGCTCAATATACAGAATACCGCCTGCAAGAGCCAGTGCTGTCTCTGCAGAATCCGTAAGCCTGCGGCTGATGTCAGGCTTAATAACAAGCCTATCAACTATTATCTCGATATTATGCTTCTTGTTCTTCTCGAGCCTGATTTCCTCACTCAGGTCATATATATTTCCGTCCGCCCTTACACGGACATAGCCTGAGCGCTTGGCATCCTCAAACACCTTCAAATGTTCGCCCTTCCTGCCGCGAACAACGGGCGCGAGTATCTGTATGCGGCTGCCCTCGGGCAGCTCCATGATCCTGTCTACTATCTGGTCAATGCTCTGCTGGCGTATTTCCTTGCCGCATTTGGGACAGTGCGGCACGCCTATGCGCGCCCAGAGCAGACGCATGTAGTCATATATCTCGGTGACGGTGCCCACGGTGGAGCGTGGATTTTTGGAGGTGGTCTTCTGGTCGATGGAGATTGCCGGTGAAAGTCCGTCAATGTAGTCCACATCCGGCTTATCCATTTGACCAAGGAACATTCTTGCGTAGGAGCTCAGGCTCTCAACATAGCGGCGCTGGCCCTCGGCATATATGGTATCAAAGGCAAGACTGGATTTACCGCTGCCTGACAGCCCGGTAATTACCACCAGCTTATCCCGGGGAATCTCAAGGTCAATGTTTTTAAGATTATTCTCTCTTGCGCCTTTTATGAATATGCTTTCCTGCATTAATCAAACCTCTGTACAAATGTCTGCATACCTTGCCCGCGTCAGCTTGGCAAGCTCATCGGGATTAAGCTCCACCTGCATGCCAATTTTACCGGCGCTGACAATTATTGTGTTAAGCGCTGCCGCATCTTCGTGTATAAATGTGGGATACGCTTTTTTCATTCCTATGGGCGAGCAGCCGCCCCGTACATAACCGCTTATTGCCGTAAGCTCATCGGGTCGTATCATTGCAATAGATTTCTCGCCCGCTGCCTTTGCGGCTTTCTTAAGGTCAAGCTCCCTGCACACGGGAAGGTCAAACACATATATCCTTCCGCTTATACCGCGAAGCACCAGCGTTTTATATATCATTTCGGCGGGAATAGATATAAGCCCGGCAACAGTCATTCCGTCCACAGGCTCTTTGCCGTGGGGATAGCTGTGAGCAATGTAGCTGACCTTTTTCTGTTCCAGAATACGCATCACATTTGTCTTCTGCTCAGCCATATGTCTCCCTCCAAAATTTTATTATTTTATTATAACCTAAAATGCCGGCTCTTTCAATAATTATCGGCTAAAAAAAGAATACCCGAAATAGTCGGGTATTCCAAGTGTAAAAAATATTTCAAGCTTTATTAAAGCGGTCAAGGAGATTTTCAATGCTGTTGTCAAGCAGGGTCAGGCAGCGCTCCTTGGTTACGCTTTTGGGAACCTGCATTCCAAGGTCAAGCCACTGTGATATAAGCCCCACAATGCCGTTCGAGTAAAACTCTATAACAAAATCAAAGTCATTTCTGTCAATGCTCTTGCCCTCGGAAACTATAACCGCAAAGCTGCGTATACAGCCTTCAAGCCGGGTTTTAAGAAAACGCAGCATATAAAGCCTGCTGTTTGAATTGAAAACATTCAGCGCAAAGGTTTTGTTCTCGTAAAGATATTCGAAAAAAACCATTACATCCTGCTTCCAGTGCTCGTAAATAACCTCACTGGGCAAAACACGGTTGGCGTCCTCCTCAAACACCCACTCGAGCAAATCATAAACATCGTCAAAATGGTAATAGAAGGTTTGCCTGTTGACAGAGCATATCTCAACAAGATCTTTTATGGTTATCTTGTCAATGGGTTTTACAGCCATCATTTTCTTAAGTGCTGCACCCAGAGCCTTTTTGGTAGCATTTGCCATGTAAAACACCTTCTTTCCACATTGCATTTTAACATTTCATTCGACAGAATGCAATTACAAAGATTTGAAATATATGCATAGTAAGGCAAAATGCCCGCCGCACATAAATGCGACGGGCTGGAGCTGGTAATGTGACTCGAACACACGACCCCTTCATTACGAGTGAAGTGCTCTACCGACTGAGCTATACCAGCATTGCTGCGATATTCTACCACAAGCAAACAATTAAGTCAACAAAAGCCGTGATTACAAATTGTATAAATTATCCCCCGTCCCAAATTTCCCTTATATTTCAAGGCTTATCACAGGTGACAATTCATGCTGCACCGCTGCTGTATTTGCGGCGCCCCTTCTGTCAAGGCAAAATTGTTTATCAAAAGCAACAAAAATCAAGCATCCAATTTTAAACATAAGCTGTAAAATTCAGCGCTGTGCACATTTTACTGTCAAATCCGCGGGTGTTACATAATTTCCACCAAAAATTATTCTGCAAAGAGTTATCAACATTTTCAACAGACTTTTCAACAGTTGATTTTTGTTGAAATAACGGGAAATTTTGATAATTGTCAATAATTTTGTCGAAGCCGCAAACAGCAATAGGTTACGAAATAAAGACAAAATTTAGTTTACATAATCACATATAGCCTATGGCATGAAGTTCATTTCCGCCATTGATACGCATTCTCCGTCGGTCACTATAAAATGGTCCGCCAGGCTTATGCCTACTGTCGCCAAGGCCTGCTTGGCCTGAAGGGTAAAGTTCCTGTCTTCGATTGAGGGCATGGCATAGCCGCTTGGATGATTGTGAGCCAGAATTACCGCATCGGATCTTTCAAGCACAGCAAACTCAACCAGCTTTCTCACGCTGACGGACACAGAGTTTGCAAGTCCTCTGCTGAGCTCAACGCAGTTTATAACACGCTTTCTGGAGTCAAGACACACAAGCAGCACGACCTCCTCCCGTTCGTAAAGGAGCTTTGGGCGGAGGTACTCTCCGGCGGTTTTGGTGTCCTTGAGTATATGTATATTCTCAGCCTTGGATACCGCAACCCTGCGCATCATCTGAGGCAGCAGACATATAAGAGAGGCTGCATTCTCGCCAACGCCGGGTATCTGCTCAAGCTCCTGCTGCGTCGCCTCAAAGACGGCGGCAAGTGAGCCGAAGCGCTCAAGCAGGGCATGAGCAATGGGATTTGTATCCTTTCGGGGTATTGCATAGAACAAAAGCAGCTCAAGGGCATTAAGCTCATTAAAGCCGTTTAAGCCCTGACGGATAAAACGCTCTCTAAGTCTTTCTCTGTGGCCCTGGTGAATACTCATACATATTCCCTCGATAAAACAGTATTTTGTATATCAGATATCCATGGTTGCGTAAGCGTTCAGGTCTGAACCGGCGGTGTTCCCCGCCAGATATTCATAATACGCCTGAGAGGCAATCATAGCGCCGTTATCACCGCAGAGCTTAAGCGGCGGTACATAGAGCTTAAGCCCCTCTCTGTCTGCAGCGGCGGTAAAATCTGCCCTTATACGGGAATTTGCAGCAACGCCGCCGGCCACTACCAGCTTTTCGTAGCCAAGCATTTTAGCAGCGGCAACAGTGCGCGGAACAAGACTGTCGCTGACAGCCTTGGTAAAGGATGCGGCAAGGCCGGCTCTGTCTATCTCCTCGCCTTTTTGCTCTGCATTGTGTACAAGGTTTATAACGGCGGTTTTAAGTCCGGAAAAGCTCATGTCAAAGGGGCTTGCATCCACATGGGCAATGGGAAAGCTGTATTTCGTGTCATCTCCGCCCTGAGAGAGAATATCTATGGGTCTGCCGCCGGGGTATGGCAAGCCCAGTACTCTGGCGGTTTTGTCAAAGCACTCACCTGCCGCATCATCTCTGGTAGCGCCTATAATACGCATATCCGTGTAGCTTCTCACATCAACAAGTATCGTATTTCCGCCGGAGATCGCAAGGCACAGGAAGGGCGGCTCAAGCTCGGGATAAGCAAGATAATTTGCAGCAATATGACCTCTTATGTGATGTACCGGTATGAGAGGCACTCCAAGAGCCATAGCACAGGCCTTGGCAAAATTGACGCCCACAAGCACCGCGCCTATAAGCCCCGGTGCGTATGATACAGCAACAGCATCAATGTCGCCGCGCTCAAGGCCGGCAGAGGCTATTGCCTGCCCGGCAAGCTGAGATATTGCCTCTATATGGCAGCGGGAGGCAATTTCAGGCACAACCCCGCCATATTCCGCATGGAGCTTTGCCTGAGAAAGTATGCAGTCGCATAGAATTTTGCGCCCGTCCTCAACTATTGCGGCGGCAGTTTCATCGCAGGTGGATTCAAAAGCAAGAATTTTCACTGTATTTTCCTCACTTAAAATACTTTGTCATTAAAATCGCGTCTTCAACGGGCTTATCATAGTAGCCGCGCCGTCTGCCCACCGGAACAAAGCCGTGGGATGAATATAGAGCTATTGCAGGCTCATTTCCCGCACGAACCTCAAGGGTAGCAAAGCTCAGCTCACGGCTGAGGCATTCAGCCTCAAGCGCGAATATAAGCCTGTGTCCAATTCCCCTTTGCCTGCTGTCCGGTGCTACGGCAACATTTGATATATAGCCCTCATCAAGCACATACATCATCCCCACATATCCCAGCAGCTCACCATCACGCTCTGCCACCAGAAACACATGGCGTTCATCCGGAAGCTGGCTTTCAAGCTGCTGAGCAGTCCATGGCATTGAAAAGCACAGCTTTTCAAGACGCTCAAGCTGAGGGATGTGCTTTTTTTCGGCGTTAACAATGCTGTAATCCATCAGTGCGCCTCTGCCCAGCTGTGAGCACTGTGAGCCTCGGCAATCAGAGGCACGGTAAGAGACGCAGCTTTTTCCATTTCCTCCGTGAGCAGGGCTTTTACAAGCTCGGCCTCATCCTCGGGGCACTCAACAATAAGCTCGTCGTGAACCTGCAAAATCAGCTTTGCCTTAAGCTGTTCCTTTTCGAGTCTGCGGTGGACATTGACCATGGCTATTTTGATAATATCCGCAGCGGTGCCCTGTATAGGCATATTAAGTGCCACACGCTCACCGAAGGAGCGCATATTGAAGTTTGAGCTTTTAAGCTCGGGGAGATTGCGGCGGCGGCCGTAAAGGGTACTTACATACCCGTCTGCCTTGGCCTGCTCCACCACATTGTGCATGTAGTCGCGTACACCGTGGTATTTTTCAAGGTAGGCGTCCATATATGCCTTGGCCTCATTGGGAAACACACCGATGTCCTGAGAAAGGGAAAAGGCGGAAATGCCGTATACTATGCCGAAATTAACGGCCTTGGCGCGGCTTCTGAGCTCCGGCGTAACCTCCTCAAGGGGAACATCAAACACCGTGGCGGCAGTTACCGTGTGGAAATCCTCGCCGCTGAGGAAGGCATTTTTCATGGTTTCATCACCGGAAATATGGGCAAGCAGGCGCAGCTCGATCTGGCTGTAATCCGCATCCACCAGCGTCATGCCGGGGGCTGCAACAAACATTCTGCGTATCTGGGCGCCCAGCTTTTTGCGCACGGGAATATTCTGGAGATTGGGCTCGGTTGATGAGAGCCGCCCCGTTGCCGTTACTGTCATCTGAAAGCTGGTTCTCACTCTGCCGTCGGGACTTACCACCTTAAGAAGCCCGTCTGCATAGGTGGACTTGAGCTTGGTAAGCATGCGGTATTCCAACACCTCATCAACTATGGGGTGCTTAGAACGGAGCTTTTCAAGCACATCGGCATTGGTGCTCCAGCCGGTTTTGGTTTTCTTTCCCGAGGGAAGCATCAGCTTGTCAAAGAGTATCTCGCCAAGCTGCTTGGGTGAGCTTATATTGAACTGCTGCCCCGCATGCTGCCAGATGCTCTCCTGCAAGGCGGAAATGCCATGGTTAAGACTTTCGCCGTATTCATAAAGAGCTTTTCTGTCCAAATAAAAACCGGTATTTTCCATCCCGGCAAGCACGGAGCAAAGAGGAAGCTCAGCATTGTAATAAAGCTCCTCCATCCCCAGCTCTCTCAGCTTATCCTGCATCGGCGGATATAGCCGCCACACAGCCCAAACGCCGTTTATATCCTCACCCAGATACTGCTGAGCAAGCATATCCGGCTCGTAGCCGCTTCTGGTTGCGTCAAGAAGGTAGCCGGCAAGGGCAGTATCAAATACAAAGCCCTCTGTTGAAAGCCCCTCAGCAATAAGAAGGCGCATAAGATCCTTCACATTGTGGGCGCACTTTTTAAATCTGCCGCTGAAAAGCGCCCGCAAAAGTCCGTTATAGCTGTCGGCGCAGCTATTCCACGAAGCAGAGTAAAGCGCCTTACCGTCACAAAAGCGTATGCTGTCAAGACTGTTTTCCGCTGAGACAGAGATATATTCGGCCTTATCGAGAACCTTAAGAAGTGCATCAAAATCATGGCTTTCATCCAGAGAAACATCCTCAGGCTCTGCTGCCTCATGCATCTGCGTATTGTGGTTCCGGGGCTCAAGCCCCCATTTTTCAATAAACTTATTAAAGCCCAGCCGCTTAAAAATGCCGTAAAGCTCTGAACCGTAGCTTCTTCTCCAAAGATTATCCTCAGGCTTAAATTCAAGGGGAACAGCGCAGTTTATCGTGGCAAGCCAATATGACATTCTTGCGCTTTCCTGCCCTGAAATCAGCTTTTTGCGTACAGCCTCCTTAATATCCTCGCTGTCTATCTCATCGTAAATCCTGTCGATGCTTTTAAAGCGCTGTACAAGAGACATTGCGGTTTTTTCACCGATGCCGGCAACTCCGGGAATATTGTCGGAGCTGTCCCCCATCAGGGCTTTAAGGTCAATCATGTGCTTCGGCTCAAAGCCGTATTCCTCAATAAAGCGCTGCGGAGTGTAGAGAATAGTCTCCGTCTGACCCATGCGGCTTTTGACATTGCATACTGTGGCGCTGTCCGATATAAGCTGCAGGCTGTCCTTATCGCCGGTAACGATTATGCATTCCCAGCCCTGAGCGGCGCAGATATTGGCGGCCGTTCCCAGAATGTCATCCGCTTCATAGCCCTCAAGCTCATAGCGTTTTATTCCCATTGCGTCCAGCGTTTCCTTGAGAATGGGCATCTGCACCGCCAGCTCCTCAGGCATGGGCTTGCGCTGAGCCTTGTACAAGTCATAGGCCCTGTGTCGGAAGGTGGGTGCTTTCAAGTCAAAGCTGACACAAAGAGCATCAGGCTGCTGCTCGTCCAGAAGGCGCTGTAAGATGGCAATAAACCCGTACACGGCGTTTGTGGGTGTACCGTCAGGGGCATTAAGCTGTCTGACACCGTAAAAAGCGCGGTTTACTATGCTGTTGCCGTCCAAAATCATCAGTTTCATTGGCTTGTTTCCTCACATTTCACCTTTGAGGCGTATTATTTCATCCCTGAGCTGGGCAGCTATTTCATATTCAAGCATCTTTGCTGCCTTATGCATTCTGTCCTCAAGCTGCTTTATAAGCTCTGCCCGCTCGCGCTGTGTCATTTTCACTCCGCCGCTGCGGCTGACAGGCTGTGCCGCAGTGGAAATCTCTATCAGGTCACGCACGCTCTTTACGATGGTCTTGGGCTCAATTCCGTGAGCCTTGTTGTATGCCATCTGCTTTTGGCGGCGGCGCAGGGTCTCATCAATGCAGGCCTGCATGGACGGAGTAACCGTGTCCGCATACATGATAACAATACTGTCCGCGTTTCTTGCGGCCCGTCCCACAGTCTGGATCAGGCTTGTTTCACTTCTGAGAAAACCTTCCTTGTCTGCATCGAGAATTGCCACAAGTCCAACCTCGGGAATATCCAGGCCTTCCCTCAGAAGATTGATGCCTACAAGCACATCAAACTCACCCAGGCGCAGATCCCTTATTATCTCCAAGCGCTCAAGGGCACCTATATCATGGTGCATATAGCGGCAGCGTATGCCCACATTTGAAAAGTAGGACGACAAATCCTCCGCCATCTTCTTGGTAAGGGTCGTCACAAGGCTGCGCTGACCGGCTGCAATCTTTTCATTTATAACACCGATAAGGTCATCAATCTGCCCTTCCACCGGACGCACAAATATCTCCGGGTCAAGAAGCCCTGTGGGACGGATTATCTGCTCTGCTATCTGCCCCGCTCTTGTCCGCTCATATTCACCCGGCGTGGCGGACACATAGACACGCTGGTGTATCCGCTGTGTAAACTCGTCAAACTTAAGGGGTCTGTTATCAAATGCCGAGGGCAGGCGGAAGCCGAAATCAACAAGAGATTCCTTTCTGGCTCTGTCCCCCCTGTACATTGCCCGAACCTGAGGCAGTGTTACATGGCTTTCATCCACAAAGAGAAGGAAATCCTTCGGGAAATAGTCAAGCAGGGTCATGGGAGGACTGCCCGGCGCCCTGTCGGAAATCACGCGGGAATAGTTCTCAATGCCGGTGCAGTAGCCAAGCTCCTGCATCATTTCAATGTCATACTCGGTGCGCTGACGGATACGCTGAGCCTCAATGAGCTTGTCGTTTTCCTCAAAGTATTTTACCCTCGTATCGCATTCATCACGGATACGCTCAATGGCGGCAGCCATTTTCTCTTTGGTGGTAACATAGTGGCTGGCAGGGTAGATGGCGGCATGGTTAAGATAGCGAATGGGATTGCCTGTAAGCACATTTATCTCGCTGATCCTGTCAACCTCGTCACCGAAAAATTCAACTCTTATGGCCTTGTCATTGGAATAAGCAGGAAAAATCTCCACCGTATCGCCCCTGACGCGGAATTTATTCCGTTCAAAGGCAATATCGTTGCGCTCATAACGAATTTCGATCAGCTTTTTAAGCAGACCGTCAAAATCTCTGTTCTGGCCGGGGCGCAGGGAAATAACCATATTAGCGTAGTCTATGGGGTCACCCAGACCGTAAATGCAGGATACCGACGCAACGACAATAACATCCCTGCGCTCGAAGAGGCTGGATGTGGCACTGTGCCGCAGGCGCTCAATTTCATCGTTTATGGAGCAGTCCTTCTCTATGAAGGTATCGGTATGGGGAATGTATGCCTCCGGCTGGTAGTAGTCGTAGTAGGACACGAAATACTCCACCGCATTTTCGGGGAAAAACTCCTTGAACTCACTGCATAGCTGAGCAGCAAGGGTTTTGTTGTGTGCAAGAACAAGAGCGGGTCTGTCAAGGCGCGCAATAACATTTGCCATTGTGAAGGTCTTGCCTGAGCCGGTAACGCCAAGGAGAACCTGCTCGTCTATGCCGTTTTCAATGCCGGCAACAAGACTGTCAATAGCTTCCGGCTGATCGCCGGTAGGCACATATGAAGATACCAACTTAAAATTACCCATACTCTCACCCGCTGGATACCGCACACAAAATCAATATATTATACCACAGCTCAAAGCCGTTCACAAGTAAATGCCCTGTCTTTCTTATGTCATTATTAAAGCCCCGCAGATTTGACTGCGAGGCTTATAATATCAGAAATATACTCTGTATGCTTCGGGTATAAGCTCAAGATACATTCCGGCAAGGCTCTTCAGGGAAATAAGGGAGCCTCTGAGGGGATGGTTTCCGTGCATAAAGTCAGCGAATTCACCAAACTGATGCCACAGCCCAAAAAGCCGAGAAACTGATGCGCCCTCATACATGGCAAGAACATTGTCAAGAGGGTATATGCCCTGCAGCGTAGTGCCCTGCATTATTGAGGTTTTGCCGGTAATGCAGTCGGTAAGGTCTGTGACAAGCTGCCGGCGCTGGAGCTTAAGCTCATAAAGCACCGTACCGCTGAAACGGTCTTTTATCTGGGTAGTCTCACCCGGGGCGCAGGCCGGGATATAAACGACAGCCACCCTATTGTTGCCGCTTGCATCGGTATAGTGCAGCCAGTAGTGGGAGTTGATTGCGTACAGATACTCGGGATGTTCAACAAAACCTGATATTTGCTGGAGCAAAAACTCCTCATCCTCAAGCTGCATGCTCCACAGGAGCTGGGCAGCATAGCTGTCATCCCTGTCTGCGGCGTGCTCAAGAAGCTCGATTGCAGCTGTCAGGTCAGGGTCGCTAATCTCCGGATCGGCCTGAAAGCTAACCTGTCCCGGCTCAGCCTGTGCTTCGGATTGAGAGGCAACAATGCTGCCTCGTGTATTGTAATATACCGCCATGGCAAGAAGCCCTTCTGCCTCTCCCTTTTCATAGGCGCTTTTGTAGCTGTCAAAATAGCGTCTGTACCATTGCTGAGCTTCATTTTCAAGCCCGTCCGCCAGAGCCGTCTCGGATGCCTCAAGCATGTATCCCTCATAGCCCATTTCAGCCGCAACAGATATAATCTCCAGCCTGCGCTGACGCCATTTCTGCTCGAGTTCCTCGTCAGGTTCACCGCCAAATTCCCCGGCGTAAAGCAGTACCAGCTTATCGGCAGCGTCAAGACAGCCAAGCTCAAGTGATTTTTCAAAATACTCCGCAGCGGCTTCAAGGCTCTGTTCCGTACCCTTTCCATGAAGGGCGCAGACGCCAAGTCCGTAATAAGCCCTGCCGCAGCCCAGCTCTGCCGAGGCTTCAAAATGCCTGTATGCAGCAGCGTAGTCCTGTTTTTCTCTGATACCGTAAAAGCAGGACATGCCCAGCTCGTATTCCTCAACCGCATCGGCAGGAAGCAGTGAATGAACCGCCTTTTCGTTAAGGTGTCCCACGCCGTCTATGTACATTTTGGCAATCTCGCTGCCCTTCTGACTGGCAACGGAAAACCACAGCCCCGCAGTTTCGGGGTTACTGGGCGTCCCAAGCCCCATTTCGTACATATATGCCAGCTTTTCCATAGCGGGAATATATTCGGCGTTGGCAGACTCAAGGAAATAATCAAGAGCCTTTTCAAAGTTACGCTCAACACCGTCTGCGTCATAGTAGCTAAGCCCCTTATTGTAATCCCGCAGTCCCGGCTGCTCCGGCACAGGAGTAGGCGTTGCCTGAGGAGTTGGTGTTACAGGAGGCTTATCATCCGTTTTACCGCAGGCGCACAAAAGCAGGCATAGAGAAATCAATATGTATATAATAATCTTGCTGAAAACAGCTTTCATAGCTCCACTCCCGTATAATTCTGATGAGAGTATAACATGGAAGAGCATAAAGAACAAGCGGCGGAATGATTTGTCAATTCTTAAGATTATACCCGTCAGGCTAAGGCTCCGGCAATGCCGGAGCCTTGGTTTTATCTTTCATCCACAAGCTCAAGAGCCTTTACAAGCATAACAGCCGCCTCTGCCCTTGTAAGCTGCGGCTCAATAAGCTGTCCTTCACGAATAAGGCCGCAGGCGCTGAGATTTGCGCAGGCCTGAGCCGTTGCCGGGTCAAAGCTGTCGTTGAGATTGATATATGAAACATCGGTCGTTCCTATAACGCTGTCAAGTATGCGAGCCGCCTCCGCCGGAGTGATGCTGCGCTGAGGCGCAAAGGCTCTGCCGTCCTCGGCTGTTACTCCCATGTCAGCGCCGCTTATGGCGGCGGTCAGGGCATAGGGCTTCAGCCAGTCGGGAATATCGGCGTCATCGCTGTATCCGGTACTTACGGCGCTTTGAAGCACCGTGTCCTCAAGCTGCATGCACATTGCTACAAACTCGCCTCTGCTTACTGCCCTGTCCGGGTAGAAGCAGTAATCAGAGCCAATCTTCTCTCCGGTAAATATGCCGGCTTCGCTGAGAATTATTGCGGAGTATTCCTCTCCCCTGCCATGCATATCGGAATAGCCAAAGCTCTGAGGCTGTTTTTCAATTCGGATAATCACCGTTGCCTCCTGTGAGCTTCTGCCCTGAGAATCCACAGCCTTGTAGCCAAAATAATCCCTGCCTTTTTTGTTGGCCTTGGGGGTATAGACAAAGCTGCCATCCTCCTCAAGCTCAAGCGAGCCTTTAATGGGCGCCGTTGTAAGCACGAAGCTCAGCTGCTCCCCTTCGCTGCTGTATGCCTTAAGCTGACCGCCGAAGGAAACATTTCTGTAAGTTTCAAACTCCATGCTTTCCGCAACCGGAGCCTGGGACAGGGCCTGGGCGCTGTCTGCAAGGCCAGTAAACATGCTCAATGCCATAATAAGCGCAACAACGGTAATAAGAAATCGTTTCATATGATACCTCCTTTTCCGCTAGCTTGTGCATAATAAGGCTAAATATACAAATTCAGGTAGACGAAAAGACAGGTCATGTGATAAAATAGATGCCATCAGAAAAGAAAGGATGCAGTATATGGAACTGTCTGCCGCAGCTCTTTGGCTTAATACCGTATTTGCAGGTTTTGACCAGTCGGTTACCGCCGCCATTCACGGTCTGTATGATTTTGGCGGTGCATTTTTTACCCCGTTTCTTGAGTTTATTTCCCTTTTGGGTAAGGGGGGTATCTTTCTCATCGCCCTGTCGCTTGCACTTATTTGTTTTAAAAAAACAAGGCGTATCGGAAGCGCCATGCTTTTAAGCGTTGCCATAGGCGCACTGTTTACAAACCTTTGGCTCAAGGTCGTTATCGCAAGACCCCGCCCATATTCGGATGAAAGCGGCTTTTACCATCAGCTTTGGCTCTTAATGGGTCAGCACATGGAAAGCGACAAGAGCTTCCCCTCCGGTCATACCACAGCCGCCTTCTCCACCATGACGGCGCTCTTCATCGCCGGAAACAAGCGTTACAGCTGGATGGCCTTCATATTTGCATTCCTTATGGGCGTTTCCCGCATCTATCTGGTTGTTCACTATCCCTCCGATGTTCTCGGCGGTATCGCCGTCGGCGTCTGCGCTGCCATTATCGGCTGCCTTATCGCTTTCAGGCTGCCCCGTGTATATTACGAAGCCGAATTTTTCAAAAAGAAAGCAGGTGCATAAATGTTTGCTTTATTTAAACCCAGATTTAAAGGTCCGGACAAAAAATTTATTCACGACCAGGCTCATATTGACGACTATAACGGCAGTGAGGCAATAGGCCGTGTCCGTTTAGGTAAGCTCTGCATGTATTACAAGGATCTTGGCGTCAAGTACTACTGTCCCTATGAGTATATAGATCGTGCCTATGCAAAGATAGAGGAGGTTCAGCCGGACGACAGTCCCGCATACTACTATTACCGCCTCATTCTTGTTCACGGTGAAAAGGAGTTTGCAAACCTTATACTCAATGAGGAAGCTCAGCCCCGCCAGATAATGGAAAAACTCAAGACAATCAATCCCTCCGTTGAATTTGGCTACAAGGCTCCCGAAAAGAAGAAAAAGAAGAAATAATGATAAAAGGACTGTGTATCATTTTGATACACAGTCCTTTTATGTCAGCTGCTTCTTTCCCACAAACAGAAGATGATTTGTCATTCCGAGAAGCTCCGGCTTTTCACAGATATAGAAATGATAGCGAAGATACTGCCGGTAATCCTCCTCACAAAACGAATTTATCCTGTCTGCCATAAGCTCACTTACGCCGTCCGACGCCACCTCATGCAGAAGTTTGACGCCGCTTTTCAGCAGCAGCTCTCTTGCCGCCGTGACAGTATGGAATACAAAGGGAAAGTTATTCAGCTTAAAGCTCTCTTTGTCATAATCCCCGCTTGAGAAATACTCAGCATCGTACATAAGCTCGGTAAGGAAAACAAAATCGTTTGATATAAAAGCAAAGAACAGCTTGCCGTCATCGGTGCAGACACGCTTTGCCTCGCTTATACACCTGAGCCTGTCAGCCTCCTTTTCAAGATGGTAGAGAGGGCCAAACAGCAGTACAATGTCAAAGGATTTGTCCTCGTAGCATGACAGGTCAAGGGCATTGCCCTGAACAAGCTCCACCGTGTCGTCCGGCCGGATTTTCCTGCGAAATGCCGCTATATTTGCATCCGCCAGCTCAAGTGCGGACACATTATATCCCTTACGGGCAAAGTAAAGGCTGTATTCCCCCGCTCCGGCTCCAATGTCCAATATTCTGTCCCCGGGCTTGAGGTATTTTTCTATATAGCGGACAGTGGTCAGAAACTCAACGCGGGCTGCCTTTGAGCAATTAAGGCGTATATCCTCATTAAAAATGTCGTAGGTGCAGTTTACACGCTGAGTCTCATTTTCAATTTTAGCAAGCTCATTGAAATCCATACTTTACTCCCTGTACAGAAAGCACACAATATCATTGGAAAGCCGGTTTTCACAGCCTCAGCCCAAAGATACCGCCGTCAAATACTATTCTTTTCCCTCCGGGGCTGTGTCATGGTACCGGTCATATTGGGAAGCTGTGTTCATCACACACCCATATATCCCATCAGGGCGTCAAGGAAATGCGGCGTAAGACAAACATCAAGCTCCCTGCCGTCATCGAATTTGAAACAGTAGCCGCCCTTGGTAAATTTATCCTCACTGTCAGTCACGGTGAGTATGCTGCTTACAGGAAACTCGATATGGTCATCGCTGGCGTCATGCACGGATTTATAGACAAGTGTACCTACAAGACCGAAGGCAGCTCTTGTGGCGGCATAGCCACCGCTGCGGGTAATATCAATGTCTATGCAGATAACGCCCTCGTCGGTAAGAGTAATGTCGGCGCCTTTGATTTTTTTACCCTTATAAACGCATTTGCAGGATGAGCTGGCGATAAGGCCGGGCATTTTTACAAACTCCTGAGGTTTTCTGCTTTCTGCAAGGGCGTTAAGATAATCGTTGTCTACTGCACCGCTCACTGTGTCATAGCCGCACTTGGGGCACTTTTTCATAGAACCAAGCAGCTGGGTGGAGCAATTGGGACATTTCATCGCATATTTCCTCCTGAAAGTTTTTTATTTGATTTTCAGCTTCATAGCCAGCTTCTCATCCCCTTGGGCAAGAAGCGTTTTATACTCGGTATAAATGACTTTACCCGGCAAGGCGCCGGAGGGCTTTCGCACATTGCGAACCATGGTATAGTCCACAGGGGTCTTGCCTGCATCCCTTGCCTGAGAGTGAAATACCGCAAGGCTTGCAGCCTGCTCAAGTGTACGCTCAGGCAAAGGCTCACCCTCGCAGCGCACTATCACATGACTTCCGTGTACCTTCTGCGTATGCAGCCACATATCCGTTCTGCGGGCAATTTTGCCTGTGAGCTCATCGTTCTGGGCGTTGCTGCGGCCAACAAGTATCTCATAGCCGTCCTCGCTCATATAGCGAAGGGGCTGCTGAGGCTTCAGCTTTTCGGGCTTTGCGTTTCTGGTCTTTTTTATATATCCGGTGTCGGTAAGCTCACGCCTTATTGCGCTTAAATCTGCCTCAGTCTCTGCCCGCTCAATCTCGTCAAGAACACTGTTTAAGTATTCAAGCTGCTTTTCACCCTCCTGAACAAGCACGGTCAGATGCTGCTTTGCGCCCTTGAGCTTATTGTAGCTTTTATACATCGCCGCTGCATTCTGCTGAGGTGTTTTCAAGGGGTCGAGAGCAATTCTTATCTCCGGGCATTCAGGCTCGTAATAATCCGTGCATACAAGCTCACGCTCACCCTTCTTCATGCGGTAGATATTTGCGGTTATTAGCTCCGCTGTTTTACGCACCTGTTCTCTGTCCTCGGTGCGCTTAAGCTCCTCCCGCTGGCCTGCCAGCTTTCTCTCCAGTCTGTCGCGGGTGCTTTTCACGCTTCGCATAAGCTCATGGCTGCGTCGGCGCTTTAGCTCCATGCTGTCCCGCTTTGAATAAAAGGCGTCCAAAAGCTCAGAAAAGCTGTCACAAACACAGTTTTCCGCCGATGAGCCGTATTGGACAATGTTCATAAAGCTAAAGTCAGCGGGCTTGCCGTCTATGCTCACAAGGCATGGAGTAAACTCACGGTTCAAAATGCTTGTCTGCAAGGCTTCAAGAAATGCAGGCAGCGTATCCCACTGCTCGTTGCAGCGATAAGCAATCTCCCTGCATATAAGAGGCGAAAGGCCGGAAAAAGCAGACAGCAGCCACTTGTCCATGGGCATTTCTCTGTCAGCCTGAGTGCAGAGCGCTTCAAAAGTCTCAGCATCTGCGCTGATAAACTGCTGCTTATTCTGGCTTGGCGGCAGGCGGTATATCATACCGGGAAGAAGCCTTCTGAGAGCGTCACCCGCAAAGTCCATACGGCGCATGCAGTCTATTATTCTGCCCTCTGCGTCCACGAGGATTATATTGGAATTTCTGCCCATCAGCTCTATGACAAGCTGCTTTTTAACATTGAAGCCCAGCTCGTCATGGGTGTCAAGCTCCATAATGAGCATGCGCTCATGCTCCGGCTGACTGAGAGAAAGTATTCTCGCGCCGGTCAGGTGCTTTCTCATAAGCATGCAGAACATCGGCGGCTCGGAGGGATTTTCCATGCTTCGCCTCGTCAGCTGAACTCTGGCGCTGCCTGTGCCTATGGTTATGAGAAGACGCAGATTTTCTCCGCCTGCGCGCAGGGACAGCAGCAGCATGTCCCTTTCGGGCTGCTGCACCTTGTCAATTCTGCCGCCAAGCAGCTTCTGTGAAAGCTCATCTCTGAGAGCGGAAACAACTACGGCGTCAAGAGGCATTTTCATCCTCCTCAATCACGGCAAAAAGCTCCTGAATACGCTGTGTGCGTCCAAGGAGATAAAGCCATCCAAAGAGCGCCTCAAGCCCTGTTGCGGCATGATACTCCGAAAGCTCTGCATTATGCGGCACGGAATTTACCTTGGCGTTTCTTGCGCGTTTGAAAAGAGCAAGCTCCTGCGGGCTCAGCAAGGGCAGAATAAGCTCCGCAGCCCTCGCCTGAGCGGGAGCCTTAACCCTTGATACCGTCAGCTTATGCAGGAGCTTTACCGCACAATGCCCCTGACGGCACAGGGATGAGCGCACCAAAAGCTCATACACTCCGTCTCCCACATGGGCAAGCCCCAGCATGCTTATTCTGTTTACTTCCTGTTCGGACATATTTGGGCTGAATATTTCCATACCGTCTCCAAAGTAAGCAAAGGGCGTATACCGCCCTTTGCTGCTATTTATGTTTAGAAATCAAATTCCTCGGCTTCATCCGCTGCCTCGGCACCGGAAAGCGCATCCTCAGCCTCAATGAAGCCATGCTTTAGCTGCAGCCTGTGCCATACCTCTCTGTCTATGAGCAGAGTTCTGGGCTTTGAGCCGTCGGGAGGCCCTACAACGCCAAGGTCCTCCATCTGGTCCATTATGCGGGACGCCCTTGAATAACCAAGACGAAGACGCCTCTGAAGCATGGATGCGGAAATGTTTTTAAGCTCCAGTGCAATTTCAACGGCCTGAGGCAGAAGCTCATCAAAAATCCCGCTTCCCGTCTTGGGCGGGTCATTTTTCTTTTCGCCGTCGCCGTTACCGCTCTCCAGAGCCTTATTCATATACTCAACAATTTCCCTGTTCTGCTCGGTGGAGACAGAGCCCTCCTTGATAAACTGGATGACCTCCTCCCTCTCCTCATCGGAGACGAAGGCCCCCTGTATTCTCACAGGCTTACCGCAGCCAACGGGAGAGTAGAGCATATCGCCCATACCCACCAGCTTTTCTGCACCGCCCTGGTCGAGAATAATCCTGCTTTCCATAGCTGAGGAAACAGCAAAGGCTATCCTGGAGGGAATGTTTGCCTTCATGAGTCCGGTAATAACATCGGCAGAAGGACGCTGCGTTGCTATAACAAGATGCATACCCGCTGCACGACCCATCTGAGCTATGCGGCAAATGCTCTCCTCCACATCCTTGGATGCAACCATCATAAGGTCGGCAAGCTCGTCAATGACGATAACTATCTGGGGCATTGTTTCAGCCCCCGTAGCGCTGATGTGGCGATTGTAGGCCTCAAGGTCGCGTATGCCAACCTCGGAAAACAGCGTGTAGCGCTTCTTCATTTCAACGACGGCCCACTGGAGCGCACCGGCAGCCTTCTTGGGGTCTGTAACAACCGGCACATAAAGATGGGGTATGCCGTTATATATGCCAAGCTCGACCATTTTGGGGTCAACCATTATAAAGCGCACATCCTCGGGCCTTGCCTTATACAGAAGGCTCAGAATAAGTGAGTTCATGCATACGCTCTTACCGGAACCGGTGGTGCCTGCAATAAGCAGATGGGGCAGCTTTGAAATATTGCCAACAATGCAGTCGCCGCCTATATCCTTTCCCAGAGCAAAGCTCAGCTTGGATTTTGCCGAGGTAAACCTTGTGGATTCAAGAATATCCTTGAGGTAAACCGTGCTTATTATCTTATTGGGCACCTCAACTCCAACGGTGGAAATTTTATCGGGAATGGGTGCAATGCGTACATTGATAACACCCAGAGCAAGAGCAAGATCACCGGCAAGGTTCGTGACACGGGAGAGCTTAACTCCCCGATCCAGCTCCACATCGTAGCGGGTAACGGTGGGTCCCCTGACAATGCCTACAATGCCTGCGCTTATGCCAAAGCTGCGTATGGCAGCTTCCAGCCTGTCACGGTTGATGAGTACCTCCTCACGGCTGTCGGTATTGACTACCGCGCCGCTTCTGAGAAGCTCAAGGGGCGGGAACTGATAATCACCGCACTCGGTATTCCGGGAAATGCTCTTTTCCATTTTTTTCGCTTCCGCGTCAATTTCTGCCCGTTTGAGCTTTTTGGAGCTCTTGGGCGGATCGGAAATTTCGCCGGAAACGGTGATAGGCTTCAGGGGCTCGCTTTTAACGAGAGGATACTCCTCATCCTCATCATCCAATGGCAGCGGCGGTATAACGGCCTTGCCGCGCTTTGCAGCCGCAGTATCTGCATGAGAAGCAGTCTCTTCCCCTCTCTTTTTCACCTTGGCCTTTCTGCCGCCTGCGGCAGGCTCATCGCCAATGGTCAGGGGCTCTTCATCCTCACCGAGAGGTATATCCATGGGATATGCCCGCCTGTCAACACGCTCAATGGGTGCCTGCTGCTTTACAGGGCTCTTGGGCTGCTTTGCGGCAGCGGGCTGAGCCTTTGCAGCGGCAGTCTCCTTTTTCTCGTACATTGAGGGGTCATATTTTGCATGAGGCTTTCCCGCCAGCTTCCCGGCAAGAGAATTAATGCTTGAATTTAGTGCGGTTATAAGGAAAAACAGGAATGACAGCAGCAGAACGGGAAATGCGCCGTAGATGCTGAAGGCCATCTCCAGCCCTATGGCAATAAGTCCGCCCAATACGCCGCCGGAATTATAGCCCTGCCCCTGCTCAAAGAGATGGCCCACCGTGAGCTTAAGGTCAAAATTCTCCATCACCGGCTCACAGAACATAAGGTTTGCCATAGCCGCAAAAAGTATCGGCAGCAGAACCGCCGAGGTGACGCGAAGGGCTACCGGCTTGCCTCTGTGGAAAAACAGAATGAAGGATATAAGGAAAAATACGGGAGCGCATATCCAGAAGCCCCAACCTACAAGACCGAGAAGCAGGTCGGTGAAAAAGACTATGAAGGAGCCCTCGTTATTGAAGTAGCTTATCACGGTGAATACGGCAAGAAACAGGAACACCACCGCGCCGACCTCACGCCTTATGGGTCTTGCCGGCTCCGGAGGGGGCGCAGAATTAACAACGGCCTTCCGACTTTTGGAGCTGCCGGACTTGCCGCCCTGATTTGCTGCGGTATTCTTTGTGCTTTTGTTTGTGCTTTGTGCCATTATATGGTCCCTTCTTTAGAAAATCATAGATAGTATGATGGACAGAACGCCCGCTACCCAGCAATAATACGCAAATCCGCCGAATTTGCCTTTTTTGGAAATGTATTTAAGAAGACTTATCGCCGCAACGCCAAAAAGCATAGCAACGGCCATGCCCACGAGATATGCGGGAACGGAGGCCCAGTCTATCTTTTCCTTGGCTGCGTCCGCTATGGCAAGAATATTGGCTCCAAGCACAGCAGGCAGTGACATAAGAAAAGAGAACTTCACCGCAAACTCACGGTTAAGTCCGGTGGATATACCGGCAGTAATGGTGGTTCCGGAGCGGGAAAGGCCGGGAACCGTAGCGACGCACTGACAAAGGCCAATAATAAGCGCGTCCAGAATTGTCATGTTCTTTTCCGTCTTGCGCCCCGGCGTCATCCTGTCAGACACATAGAGCATGCAGCCGGTAAGTATCAGCATAATGCCTATATACACATTCTTGTAGTAAAGCCCCTCGAGCAAATCATTTATAGGCAGCACAAGAAACAGAGGAAGGGTTGCAAATACTATCATGAGAAACAGCCTTGCGGCGGGATAATTCTCCCTCTGCTGGCCGGCCAGAGGCCCTACATTCACAAGACCGAGAACCTCGTGAGCCATTTCAACTATATCCGTCCAGTAAACAACACAGATCGATATAAGAGTTCCAAGATGAAGCAGAACATCAAACAGCATATGTCCGTTTTCCGTGCTGGACATATGGAACAGATTATTCAGTATGGCCAGATGACCCGAGCTTGAGATGGGCAAAAATTCCGCGATTCCCTGCACAAGGCCGAGAACAACAGCGTTTCCTATGCTCATCGCCGCACACCCCCATGTTAATTTTCTCTTTCATAATATATTACCACAAACTGACGCTGAACACAAGAAAGATTAATAAACGAGAATAACCCGAACCTTTTCGGTTCGGGTTATTTTACACTGCGCGGCTGTGCAGATATTCGAGAGCGTCGGCAAGAGTTCCGGTGCTGTCAATAAGTCCCAGCTCCACAGCTTCCCTGCCGTCAATTACACTGCCCACATCGTTTGCAAGCTCATCCGTCCTGTTCATAAGCTCCAGCAGCCTTTCCCGGTCTGCGGAGGAATGGGAGGTAATAAAACCAAGTATCCTTTCCTGCATGCGGGTAAAATAGTTATAGGTCTGCTCTGCGCCGATAACAAGACCGCTTATGCGAACCGGATGCAGGGTCATTGAAGCGGAGGGTGCAATAAAGCTCCTCTGAGCCGCAACAGCAAGAGGCACTCCAATGGAATGACCGCCGCCCAGAACAAGTGAGGCCGTGGGCTTACGCATTCCGGCTATAAGCTCAGCAATGGCAAGCCCCGCTTCCACATCTCCGCCCACGGTGTTTAACAGTATAAGAAGCGCTTTTATCTCAGGGGCTTCATCAATTGCCGCAAGCAGCGGCAGAATATGCTCATACTTTGTGGTTTTTACATCCTCCGGCAGCACCTGATGCCCTTCTATCTGCCCCACTATGGTAAGGCAGTGTATGTTTCCGGCCTTGGCTGCGCCAAGCTCGTTTATATGATCCAAAAAATCACCCCGCAATAGTTTTCCATTGCAGGGTGATTTTAATTCATTTTACTTTGCGGCGTAGGCGCAAAGCACGCCCTTATAGGTCATGTAGCAGTCCAGCTTTGAGACAATTTCAAAGGGAGCATGCATGCTCAGAACGGGAACACCGGCGTCGATGGTGTCAATATTACGGTTCGCCATAAACTTTGCTATGGTACCACCGCCGCCCTGGTCAACCTTGCCCATTGCAGCCATCTGCCATATAACATTCCCCTCCTCAAAGAGGCGGCGCAGATAGGCAACAAGCTCTGCGGTGGCATCGCTGGTGCCGGACTTGCCGCGAGCGCCGGTATATTTGCATATAGCCATGCCGTAATTAATTTTGGAGTCGCTGCGCTTCTCGGAAACCTCCGCATAGAGAGGGTCAAAGGCATTGCTTACATCGGCGCTGAGGCAAAAGCTCTTTTCGTAGCAGCGGCGAAGCTCCACACCCTGAGCGGCGCAAAGGTCCTCCATGAAGCAGTCAAAGGCAGCGCCCTGCATGCCGGTTACGCCGTCGGAGCCGGTTTCCTCCTTGTCGGCAAGGATGCACACGCAGGTGCGTTCGGGCTCCTTTACATCAAAGAGAGCTTTCAGCTCGGAATATGCGCAAACCCTGTCGTCATGGCCGTAGCCGCCGATAAGGGAGCGGTCAAGACCCACCTCGCAAACATCGTAAGCGGGGATGGCAGCAAGCTCGGCAGAGAGGAAATCCTCCTCCACAATGCCGTACATGTCATTAAGCATGCTGAGAACGGCCAGCTTGACTCTGTCCTTGCCCTCGTCGGCATAGGGTGCTGTGCCTATGAGTATCTGCAGGCCTTCACCGGTTATGCCCTCTGCCATGGTCTTTTTCATCTGGTCAGCGCCAAGGTGGGGCAGCAGATCGGTGATTACAAATCTGGGCTCGCCGGGCTCACGGCCTATCACCACATCCACGACATCGCCGTTTTTAAGCGCCACAACACCGTGAAGCTCCAGAGGAATTGCCACCCACTGGTACTTCTTTATGCCGCCGTAGTAATGAGTTCTCAGATAGCACATCTCGTCGGTCTCATACATAGGCTCCTGCTTAAGGTCAAGGCGGGGCGCGTCAACATGGGCGCCTGCAATAACCGCACCGTGGCTCATGTCCTTTTTACCGATGACGGCAAGGGTAAGCGCCTTACCACGATTGTTGCTGTAAATCTTCATGCCGGGCTCCAGCTTCATTCCGGGCTTAAACTCCACAAAGCCCTCAGCCTCAGCAAGAATTATAGCCTCGTTAACCGCTTCACGCTCGGTACGGGACTTGTCAAGATATTCCATATAGCCCTTGCAGTACTCCTCAACGGCAATACGCTCCTCAGTGCTGATAAGGTCGTAGCCGTTTTTAGGCTCGTGAAACAGCTTGCTTCTCAGATCTTCCATTATAGTGCCTCCTGTAATATATTCTTAAATTCATTTGTAAACTCTTGGATGTCGCCGTTGTTTGTGAGAACAAAGCGGCATTTTTCTTCATAATAGGCGTCGCTTCTCTGGGCGTCAATACGCATCGCGGCGCTTTCCTCACTGATACCGTCTCTTGCCATTATACGCTTTAAGCGCACGGCTCTGTCAGCACGGACAGCAACAACAATGTCACAAATCCGGGAGATGCCGCTGCTTATAAGCTCAACAGCATCAATTGCAGCAAGTTCGCCGCCATTCATCGCGTGCTCGCGAAGAAGCTCCCGCACAGCCCTGTCTATATGACGGTGGGTTATTCTGTTAAGAAGCTCAAGAGCCTCTGCGTTATTGAAAACCGTCTGCCCAAGCGCCTTACGGTCAACCCGGCCCTGGTTATCACACTCCGGGAAAGCCTTGAACAGCTCTGCCTTAAGGGTCATATCCTCCCTCAGCATGCTATGATAAAGGGCGTCGCAGTCAATAATAAGAGCCCCCCGCGCCGCAAGGGTATTCAGAGCCGTTGTTTTCCCGCAGCCGCTGCCTCCGGTTATACCAACGATTTTCATTCCCTCAAGCAAAGCGTCTTTAAGCTCAGCTTCACTCAGCACTGCCTGACGCAAAATCTTATAGGGCTTGCAGCTTAAATCAATCAGCGTTGATTCAAGGCCGATGCCGCATTCACCGCCGTCAAGTATTGCGGCAATACTGCCGTCAAAGTATTCCCTGACCGCGGCGGCTGTTTTGGGGCTTGGTGCTCCCGAAGGGTTTGCAGAGGGTGCTGCAAGGGGTAAATCCGCAAGCCTCAAAAGCTCCTGTGTCATAGGATGGTCAGGACAGCGAAGCCCTACGGTATCGCCTCCCGCGCGGACAATTTCCGGAACATTATCCTTTGCCCCGAGAACGATTGTCAATGGCCCGGGCCAGTATTTGTCTGCAAGAGTATATGCCGCCCGTGGCACATCCCTGCAATACTTTTCCATATCCTCGGCGCTGCTTACCATAAGCGACAGAGGCTTTACCGGCGGCCTGCCCTTGACTTCGTATATACGGGAAACGGCGTCAGGGTCAAGACCGTTGCAGGCAAGGCCGTAAACGGTTTCCGTGGGCACTGCCACAAGCTCTCCCGCTCTTAAAAGCGCCGCTGCTTTTTCAAGTCCGTCTTTAATAATCAGCGTTTCCATTTATGCCTCCGCCTGCGCCTGCAGCTTTTCCGCCTGATCTGCCGTTACAAGCGCATCAATAAGATTGTCAAGGTCACCATTTATAATTGACGCAATATTAAAATTCTTGTTATCTCCGCTGAGCCGATGGTCAGTCACCCGGTTCTGGGGGAAATTATAGGTGCGTACTCTTTCGCTTCTGTCGCCGGAGCCAATCTGACTTTTTCTTTCCGCGGCAAGGGCTTTGCGCTGCTTCTCCTGCTCGGCCTCATATAGCTTGGAGCGAAGTATCTGCATGGCTCTGTCCTTGTTTTTGTACTGGCTGCGCACATCCTGACACTCGACAACAACGCCCGTGGGCAGGTGTGTAATGCGTATTGCGCTCTCCGTCTTGTTGACATGCTGACCGCCTGCGCCGGAGGAACGGAAGGTGTCAATCTTAAGGTCGTTTAAATCCAGCTTGAAATCAACATCCTCAACCTGAGGCAAAACGGCAACGGTAGCAGCGGAGGTGTGTATCCTGCCGCCGGACTCGGTTACCGGGACACGCTGTACCCGGTGGCCTCCGGCCTCAAACTTGAGCCTTGAAAAAGCACCCTCACCGTCTATAACAAAGCTGATCTCCTTTATGCCGCCAAGCTCGGTTTCGTTGAGATTGGCAATCTCGGTTTTCCAGCCCTTGCGCTCGGCATACATGGAGTACATTCTGAAAAGGTCATAGGCAAAGAGCATGCCCTCTTCCCCGCCGACGCCGCCGCGTATCTCCATGATAACGCTTTTATTGTCATTGGGGTCCTTGGGCAGAAGAAGCACTTTGATTTCCTGCTCAAGCGCCTCACGGCGCTGCTTTGCGTCTGAATACTCCTCCTGAGCAAGCTCACGCAGCTCCGCGTCGTTCATCATCTCAAGAGCCTCGTCCATGTCCGACACCGCCTTTTCATAGGCAATATAGGCATTTACAAGGGGTGCAAGCTCCCTTGCTTCACGGTCGCAGCGTGAATAAAGCGCAGGGTCGGAGTAAGTCTCCGGCATCTCCATGCGCGCTATAAGCTCCTCGTATTGGTTTTTAAGTGCCTTCAGCTTGTCAAACATGATAAACTCCCTATCATTGATTGTTACATTTTACCACAGACAGCTCTCACTGTAAACTGAAAAAGCAGCATGGATTTCCATGCTGCTTTTTGAATGCTTATTTGCCGAGGTATGCCTTTTTAACCTCGTCATTTGAAAGAAGCTCGCTTCCCTTGCCGGAGAGACTTATCACACCGGTTTCAAGCACATAGGCATAGTCTGCGGTTTTAAGAGCCATGTTGGCGTTCTGCTCAATAAGAAGTACGGTAACGCCCTGTCTGTTTATCTCGCGTATAATGTCAAATATGCCCTTAACAATCAGAGGCGCAAGCCCCAGAGAGGGCTCATCCATCATAATGACCTTAGGCCGGCTCATAAGTGCTCTTGCAACGGCCAGCATCTGCTGCTCACCGCCGGAGAGCGTGCCTGCAAGCTGCCATTCACGCTCTTTAAGGCGCGGGAACAAATCATAGACCCATGCAATGTCGTCTTTAAGGTCATCATTGCGCAGATAAGCGCCTATCTTGATATTCTCAAGCACCGTAAGGTCCGGAAAGACACGCCTGCCCTCAGGCACAAGGGTAATGCCCTTGGATACAATTGTTGTTGTATCCTTGCTCACAAGCTCCTCACCCTTAAAGAGGATGCTGCCGCTGCTGGGCTTAACAAGACCTGCAATGGACTTGAGGGTAGTGGACTTGCCGGCGCCGTTTGCGCCGACAAGGGTAACAATCTGGCCTTCCGGAACATCAAAGCTGATGCCCTTGACAGCTTCAATACCGCCGTAATTAACCTTAAGGTCCTTTACGGAAAGAATAATATCACTCATCCTCAGCCACCCCCAGATATGCATCAATAACACGCTGGTCGGCGGAAACCACCTCAGGCGTGCCCTCACAAATGAGCTTACCGAAGTCTATGGCATAAATCCTGTCAGAGAAGTTCATGACAAAGTCCATGTGGTGCTCAATCATAAGAACGGACAGCTCATACTTATCCTTTATCTGACTTACAAATCTGCCAAGCTCCAGCGTCTCCTGCGGGTTCATGCCGGCTGCCGGCTCGTCAAGCAGCAGCAGCTTGGGCTTGGTTGCAAGAGCGCGGGCAATCTCAAGTCTGCGCTGAAGTCCGTAAGGCAGGCTTGTTGCCAGATCATCCCTGTACTTGAGCAGGTCCTGCTCGGCAAGAAGCGCCTCCGTCTCCTCATACATCTGTCTGTCCTCCGACCTTGCAAGACGGAGAGTTGCGGAAAATACATTCTGCTTTGCAAGCATGTGCTTTGCTGTAAGAACATTATCAAAAACCGTCATGCTCTTCCACAGGCGGATGTTCTGGAAGGTGCGGGAAATACCCAGCTTTGTAATGTGGTCGGGCGTTGGGTCAACGATGCGTCGGGAGACATACATATCTGCATTTTCACCGGCGTAGCTCTTTTTCATTTTCCCGGTGGGATGGGCCACAACAATGGGCTTGCCCTCAAACTCGACCACACCGTTTGTGGGCTGGTACACACCGGTAATGCAGTTAAAGGCAGTTGTCTTGCCTGCACCGTTGGGGCCGATAAGAGAGACGATTTCGCCCTCATCGACACGGAGGTTCAGGTTATTGACTGCAACGACGCCGCCAAACTGCATGGTAACATTCTCAACATTAAGAACGGTCTTACTCATCTGACGGCACCTCCTTGGCTTTCTTTGCGGATTTCAGCTTTTTAATCAGGCCGCCAAGCACCTCGGGAAGCTCCTTTTCACCCATAATACCCTTGCGGAAGAAAAGAACAACTACCATTATAACGGCGGAGAACACAACAAGGCGGAAGCCGTTGCGAAATACGCCGGGAGCGTTTATGCCGAGGAAGGAGCCGGAGTCAAGGCCGCGCAGCCACCATTCCGAGGCAGACACGAACAGCAGAGAGCCTATTACGCTGCCGGAAATGGAACCGATGCCGCCCAGAACCACCATCAGCAGTATCTCATAGGTCATGGCGGACTTAAAGTTATTGGCCTGTGCAATGGAAAGGACCATTGCCATAACAGCGCCGGCAACACCGGCGAAGAAGGAGCTTGTAACGAAGGAAATCATCTTGTGCTTTGCAAGGTTTATGCCCATTGCCTCTGCCGCAACCTCATCGTCACGAATGCTCTTGAAGGCGCGTCCGTAGGTTGAATTAACCATCAGCACGATAATTGCAATGGACACCGATGCTATCAGCACCGGCACAAATGTAGCCAGCTTCAGCGTAAAGTCACCTATTTTAAGCTGGAAGGTGCTGCATCGCTCAAAGCTCTTGAGAAGGTTTGAGCCGTTGGTAACAGGGCCCAGCTTTGTCCACTGAAATACGGCGCGTATAATCTCGGCAAAGCCGAGAGTTGCAATTGCAAGATAGTCGCTCTTGAGACGAAGAACGGGAAGGCCGATAAGAAAGGCCATAAGTGCCGCAAGAAGGCCGGCAAGCAGAACCGCCAGCAGCACACCCAGCGCCGTACCGAAGCCGCCCATGGCGCCGCCCAGCACCTCAGGGAAGGAAAGGCGTACAACAGCATCAAAGTACTGATACACTGTATCTCTTGCCGAGGAAGGGATGGTGAAGATTGCATAGGTATATGCACCTATAAGCATAAAGCCTGCGTGACCCAGAGAAAAAAGACCCGTAAAGCCGTTGAGCAGGTTCATGGATACCGCTGCGAGAGCATAAACGGAGCCCTTCTGCAAAACGGTCAGCAGCATAAACATCTTATTGGTGGGCTTAATGACCTGGTCAAGCACCAGCACAAGCAGCAAAAAGCCCAGCACGCAGAAGAAGGATATCCAGTCTTTTCTGGAAACAGTGTTTTTCTTTATCACTTTTCTTCCCTCCTCAGACCTTATCCGTAGTCTTTTCGCCGAAAAGTCCGGTGGGCTTAAAGACAAGCACAATTATAAGCAGAACAAAGGTGAATGCATCGGAGAATGTTGCAAGACCAAGCTGCTCGGTAACAATACCGGCACTTATGAATATGGTGTCAAGCCCCTTGATGACGCTTTCACATATACCGATGACAAATGCACCGATAACGGCGCCGGGAACAGAGCCTATGCCGCCGAAAACCGCAGCGACAAAGGCCTTAAGCCCGGGCATTGCACCGGATGTGGGAACAACGCCGGGGTAATTGGTAAAGTACAGCGTAGAGCCGATAACCGCAAGGAAGGAGCCGATAACAAAGGTTGCGGAAATGACGCTGTTGATCTTTACGCCCATGAGCTGAGCCGTTTCAAAGTCTCTCGACACGGCACGCATTGCAATACCTATTTTGGTGTGGTTAATAAGCAGCACAAGCCCCACCACCAGAATAACGGTAAGAATAGGAGTTATAACCGTAACCCTTGTGGTGGAAAAGCCGAACACGGTAACCTGGTCGGATATCCAGGGTATGGCCGGGTAGTTCTTATTAAGACCGCCGGTTATGTACAGCGCAAGGTTCTGCAGCAGGTAGCTGACACCGATGGCGGAAATCATAAGAGACATACGGGGAGCGTTACGCAGAGGCTTATAGGCCACTCGCTCAATGATAAATGCAAGCAGTATGGTAAGAAGAATAACAAGGGGAATTGCAATATAAATAGGCAGTATAAGTGCCAGATAAACAATAAGCAGACCGGATACCATAAAAACATCGCCGTGGGCGAAGTTAATAAGGCGCAGTATACCGTATACCATGGTATATCCGATAGCTATAAGCGCATACTGTCCGCCGACGGAAACGCCGGAGACTATGTAGGGCAGTATGACCTTAAGAACATCCATTGGAGATCCTCCTCTGTATTTCTTGGGTCGCCTCAAAAAGAAGGAAAAGCGGCCTTCCTTTTGAGACAACCCAATAAACACCATAGCTGGCGGGAGAAGCTCCCGCCAGCAGGTATTCTAACTATTAGTGGGATACTGATTATAAATCAGTCGATGCCCTGCTCGGCAACGAAGTCCCAAACACCGGTCTCGGTGTTGCAGGCCTTAACGAAAGCGGTGGTGCGGTTTGCATCGCCTATCTCGTTGAAGACTATCTCACCGGTAATGCCGGTGTAGGTAACGGAGGGCAGAACCTCGAGAACCTTTGCAGGATCGGTGGAGCCTGCTGCCTTCAGAGCCTCAAGTGCGACAAAGTATGCATCGTAGCCCATGACGGTAACTGCTGCCAGCTCGTCATTGCCGCCGTTATTTGCAAGGTTGGTGGCGTCGCCGTTGATCCATGCCTTGATGGAAGCGTCGAACTCAGCATTTGCGCCTTCCTGATAGAAGGTGGTAACACAGATCTCAACATCGGTGCCCTTTGCAGCCTCAAGAACAACATTGGAGTCCCAGGTGTCGCCTGCAAGGATGGGCATACCCAGCTTCTGAGTGTCGGCCTTTGCGATTATCTGTGCTGCAGCCTCAGTGGAAACGGGAGAGAAGAATACATCGCAGCCCTGATTCTGAGCATTGGTAATGTAGGTGGAGTAGTCGTTGGTGCCTTCGGGGAACTGGTCGTAAACGCAGTTTTCCTCACCGAATGCCTCTATAAAGAAGTTGCACAGACCGCCGGAGTAGTCGTCACCCTGCTTTGCAAGGCAGTATGCCTTGGTTGCGCCGAGCTCGCTCTTGGCGAAGTTGGCAAGAACGGTGCCCTGGAAGGGGTCAAGGAAGCAGATGCGGTAGTAAACGTCACAGTCAGAGGTAACCTGAGGGTTGGTGCAGGTAACGCCGATTGCGGGAACACCGGCCTGAGCGAAGGTGTCGCCTGCTGCGATGGAAACGCCGGAGCCGTAGGAGCCCAGAACCACAGAAACGCCGCTGGATACCAGGGTCTGTGCTGCGGTGGGTGCCTTGTCGTTGGAAGAAGCGTTGTCAGCGTAGACAAGCTCTACCTTATACTCCTTGCCGCCAATAACAACAGTGGGCTGAACGGAGTTTGCATACTGCATACCCAGTATCTCCTGCTTGCCGCCTGCGCCGTTGTCGCCGGACTGAGGCTCAAATACGCCGATTTTCACAACGGCCTCGCCGCTGTCCTTCTGGCCGCAGGCACAAAGAGAAAGTACCATAACCAGAACAAGTGCGATTGCAAGAATCTTTTTCATGTCTTTTCCTCCCGATAATTATTCATGTGTCTTTATTTTACGGACACATGTGTGTATTTAGCGATACATAGATTATGTACTATATCGTGCTAAATTGCAAGAGAGCATTATCTATAAATCATTCAACAAATTACACCGTCTTTTGGTCATTTTTAACAATAAACGGACTGCTTCTCCAGTCATTACCGCCCTTTCTTTCACTTTCAACGGGATATGCAAGTCTTAACAGGTCGTGTGCGGCAGCGCCCAGCTCAAATATCTTTCTTTCTGCGGCAGACATAGCGGCTGCGGCGGCAGGCTTTGTTATGACTGTGAAGCCTTCCTTGGTTTCATGCCCCCTCAGCATGGCAAAGCCTTTTTCGTTTGAAGCAAGAACACGGGTATAGCCCGGAAGCCCTGCTGCCTGCTCTGCGCTTATTCCAAGTCCGGCTGATATGCACATGCGTCTTATGCGGGCCATTGCGTAGCGTTTTGATTTTGTAGCGGCCAGAATTGCGTCAAGGCTTTGCTCCTGCATGCAGGCCTTCCACAGCCTGTTTCCAAGACCGTCACCCGCGTCAGGCAAGGCGACGCATTCCTCACGGCTTAAAAGCCTCAGCCGCGAAAGCAGCGCAAGCTCAAGGCGCTGGGCATCCGGCACTCTCCCCTGCTCCCGCTCACGCCTATAAACCTCAAGAGCCTGAGGGGGTATGTAGCGGCTTACATCCTTGCCCTGACGCATCAGCTTTCTCAGCTCGGAGGCGCTTTTCACTTCCCCATCCCCCTCGGTATCGTGGGCATTGCCCACACGGGCAAGGGTAAAGGGCTTCAGCTTAAGGTCAAGCTCGTATATGGCCTTTATATACTCAACGCCTAAAATGTTGTTGGGCGAAGCAATAAGCAAGGCCGTTTCTCCAAGCCTGTTTTCAAGCACCTGCTGCCTTGCAGCGGCAAAGGAGAGACTGCTCTCCCGGGCCATAAGCTGCTTTATCTCCTGCGTTACAAGAGGGTTTAACAGCGTCTCTGCAATTTTTTCAAGCCCCGCCGTCTCCCCCGCCTCACTGCCGAAGCTGATATAATCAAGTCCCAGCGCCGAAAGGATGCTTACCGCTCCCCGTGCAAAGCCCTCTGCAGAAGACAGACACCACGGCAGCGGAAGCTCAAGCACAAGGTCAGCTCCGCAGCGGCAGGCAGCCTCGGCTCTGGCAAACTTGGAGTAGAGAGCGTTCTCCCCCCGCTGCACAAAGTCGCCGGACATAACGCATACTACGGTGCAGTCCTGCCCCAGAGCACGCCTCGTCTCTTCAATGTGCAGTAAATGTCCCTTATGGAAGGGATTGTATTCACATACTATGCCTGCTGCCGACATAAATAAACTCCTTTACAATAAAAAGACTTGCTTTTTTATTTAAATGTATTACAATATATCAGGTAACTATTTTACTTAATTTTCCCGGCATTTACAATAGAAAGGAAATAGGAATATGAAAATTCTTGTTATCAACGCAGGCAGCTCCTCTCTGAAGTATCAGCTTATCGACATGGAAAATGAGCAGCTTCTGGCAAAGGGTCTTTGCGAGCGTATCGGCATTGACGGTCGCCTCAAGCACAGCCCCCTTGTCGGTGACAAGCCCGTTTTCAATGCTGACATTCCCATGCCCACCCATGCTGAGGCAATTGCAGCCGTTATCGACAAGCTCACCAGCGCAGAATACGGCGTTGTCAGCTCTATGAAGGAAATTGACGCTGTCGGCCACCGTGTTGTTCACGGCGGTGAGAAATTTGCAAGCTCCGTCAGAGTAAGCGACGAGGTTATGGCAGCTCTCGAGGAGTGCACTCCCTTTGCTCCTCTGCACAATCCCGCAAACATCACCGGCATCAACGCCTGCAAGGAAGTTATGGGCGATGTCCCCATGGTAGCCGTGTTTGACACTGCATTCCACCAGACCATGCCCAGCAAGGCTTACATGTATGCCGTTCCTTACGAATACTACGAAAACGACGGTATCCGCCGCTACGGCTTCCACGGCACCTCTCACCGTTATGTTTCCTCCCGCTGCGCAGAGCTCATGGGCAAGCCCATCGAAGAGCTGAAGATAGTCTCCTGCCATCTGGGCAACGGCTCCTCCCTGGCAGCAGTCAAGGGCGGAGAGTGTGTTGACACTTCCATGGGCTTTACTCCTCTGGTTGGCCTCCCCATGGGTACCCGCTGCGGCGACCTTGACAACGGCGTCGTTCAGTTCCTGATGAACAAGTACGGCTATAATATCGACGAGATGCTCAACATCCTCAACAAGAAGTCCGGTGTTCAGGGCATTTCCGGCGTTTCCTCCGACTTCCGCGATCTGGAATCCGCCGCAAAGGAAGGCAATGAGCGCGCTCAGCTGGCACTGGATATGTTCAGCTACTGGGTTGCAAAGGTTGCAGGCTCCTATGTCGCAGCCATGAACGGCGTTGACGCTGTTATCTTCACCGCAGGCGTCGGTGAAAACGGCGTTTCCACCCGTAAGGATATTTGCAGCTATCTCGGCTACCTGGGCATTGAGATCAATGACGAGGCAAACGCCAAGCGCGGTCAGGACATCATGATCTCCACTCCCGACTCCAAGGTGAAGGTTTTCGTTATCCCCACCAACGAGGAGCTTGTTATTGCCCGCGACACCCGCGACATTATCGCATAAGCACACTAAACACAAATCCTCCGTATGCTTCATACGGAGGATTTTATTATTATGCTTTTCCCGTTGAACCGAAGCCGCCGCGACTTTTGTCCTTAAGGTGCTCAACCGTTACCAGCTCAAATTCCGGCTGCTTTTCCACAATTCTGAACTGGCAGATACGGTCGTTCTTATGGATTTCGGTGTCCCGCAGAGCGTAGGCGGACATGCGCCATTCGTCCTCCTCACCGCAGTAGGAGTTATCAATGACCCCAACGCTGTTGGTCTGGATAATGCCGAAGTTTTTAAATGTGCTGCTTCTGGGTGCAACATGGGCCTCATAGCCCTCAGGCAAAATCATGCCGACACCAAGGCGTATGGCCTTCCACTCCCCTGCCTTCAGGCTCACATCCTCTGCCGAGCGAAGGTCTATCCAGTCGCCCTTGCTGATTTTTTCTATTCTTACAAGCTCATCGCAAAAATACTTAATGTACACATTCATAGTAATATCTCCGTTTGCTGTTGACATATTTTTCATGCAAGTATAAAATTTGTTTATAAGTATATCACATGAAGGAGGAAAACACCATGCCCCAATTCAAGGAATTCTATTTTGACTCCTGCGTTCCCAATAAGCGCATCCGCGCCAAGAGCTGCACCCCCGACGGTACTGCCAAGGCAGTGGTGCAAATTGCACACGGTATAGCCGAGCATATTGACCGATATGAGGAATTCATGGCTTTCCTTGCCGAAAACGGTTATATTGCCGTCGCAAATGACCATCTGGGTCACGGCAAAAGCGCTGAAAATCCCGGTGAGCTTGGCTTCTTTGCCGAGGAGGATGGCTGGAATTGTGTGCTGAAGGATATGGATGAGCTGCGGCACATTATGCGCGGCGAATATCCCGACCTGCCCTATATTTTCTTCGGTCACAGCATGGGCAGTTTCCTCACCAGAACCTACATTATTAATAACCCCGGCAAGTATGACGCCGCCGTACTCAGCGGCACCGGTCATCAGGGCAAGCCCCTTGTTATCGCCGGCTATACCATGGCAAAGCTGGCCGTAAAGTTCAGCGGCCCGCGCAGCATAGGCTATGCGCTCAACGATATTGCCTTTGGCGCATACAATAAGGGCTTTGAAAATCCCCGCACTAAGTTTGACTGGCTCAGCCGCAACCCCGAGATTGTGGATAAATACATTGAGGATCCTCTCTGCGGCTTTGTTGCCACCGTTAGTCTGTTCAGGGATATGATGGGCGGCATAAAGTACATCACCGATCAGAGAAACATCGATAAGATGAACAAGGAAGCTCCTATTTACTTCATGTCCGGCGCTGCCGACCCGGTGGGCGAAAACGGTGCCGGTGTTGAACGGGCATATCAGGCCTTCCTCAAGGCCGGTCTTCGTGATGTGATGATGCGTCTTTACCCCGAGGGAAGACACGAAATGCTCAATGAGACAAACAAGCAGGCAGTATATCAGGATGTAGTCAACTGGCTGGATGAAAAGCTGCCCAAGCTCTGATAAATAATGTAAAAGCCCTGTCCTTACGGACAGGGCTTTTAACATTTTAATTATTCCTCTTCGGGTGCGATGCCGGTGGCCTCGCCGTCAGCGGAAACCTCGTATACGAGAGCGTCCTCTGCGGGCTCCTCGTCTTCCTCAGCCTCTTCAACTGCAACAGCAGCGGGCTCAGACAGAGCGCGGATGGACAGGGAGATCTTGTGCTTCTCCTCGTCGATAGCAGTGATCTTTGCCTCAACGACATCACCGACGGTGAGAACATCCTCGGGCTTGCCAATGCGGCGGTTAGCTATCTGAGAAATGTGGATAAGACCGTCAACACCGGGAAGAACCTCAGCAAATGCGCCAAAGGGCATGAGCTTAACGATGGTGACCTGAGCCACATCGCCTACACCGTACTTGTTGGTGAACAGGGTCCAGGGGTTGCCGTTGGGATCCTTGTAGCCAAGGGAGATCTTGCGCTTTTCCTTATCGAAGCTGATAACATAGACCTCGACAGCGTCGCCAACGCTGAATACCTCGGAGGGCATACGGACGCGGCCCCAGCTCATCTCAGAGACATGAACCATACCGTCGATACCGCCGATGTCAACAAATGCGCCGTAGCTGGTCAGGGACTTGACAACGCCGCTGTACTTCTTGCCGACTTCGATTTCGTTCCAGATGGCCTCGGTGCGCTCACGGCGTTCAGCCTGTGCAACACGGCGGATGGAACCGACAACTCTCTTGCGGGCCTTGTTGACCTCGGTGATCTTCAGGCGAACGGTCTTCTTGAGAAGCTGGCTCATCTCTGCCTCTCTGGGCAGGTCGGTCTGGGAAGCGGGGACGAACACGCGAACGCCCTTGATGTTAACAACAACGCCGCCCTTGTTTTCCTCGGTGACAACGCCTTCCATAACGGTGCCGTTCTCAACTGCTGCTTCAACATCGTTCCAGATCTTGGCAGCATCAAGGCGCTTCTTGGACAGCATAGCAGTGCCTTCAACATCGTTAACTCTGACAACGACAGCCTCAACAGTGTCGCCAACCTTAACAGCGTCCTCTACCTTAACGCCGTCGTCAGTGAACTCGGTGGTGGGGATGAAACCGGAATACTTGGTGCCCAGGTCAACACTGACTTCAGTGCCGGTAATAGCGACTACAAGGCCGGTTACCTTATCTCCGTTATATATAGGTTTGAGCGTTTCCTCCAGCATTTCGTCGAAGGACATTTCCAGCTCGTTGGTTTCAATTTTGATCTCGTCACTCATTTTGTTTCTTACCTCCTTAATTATCCACGCAGGTGTGGAAGCCCCTGCAGTAAGCCCTGCGGTCACAGATGAAGACAGCCTGTCCAAATCCAGCTCATCCGCTGTTTCGATAAACTGGACATTATCACAGCCCTGCCGGCAAATCTGCGCCAGATGGTAGCTGTTGGCACTGTGCCTGCCGCCTATGACCACCATGGCATCACATTGGGATGCAAGCCTTGCGGCTTCTTCCTGCCTCGTAGACGTAGCAGTGCATATTGTATCATGTATTTTTGCGTTTGTACACAATTTTTTTATGATATTGCAACATTCGGTAAAATTATTACTGGTTTGGGTAGTCTGAACAACAACAGTTATTGGTTTTTCCCAAAAATCGGGTCTTTCACCAAGCCATGCGCCAAGCTCTGAGGCATTTTCAAACACCTGATGCGCCCCGCAGCGGCCGCAAATAGCCTCCACCTCAGGGTGACTGCGCATTCCGATTATAATTACAAAGCGCCCCTCCTCAGAGGCTCTGCCAACTATGGTGTGTATGGCTTTCACCTTTGGACAGGTGGCATCGCTTATTATTGCACCGGTGGCCTCAAACTCATCATATATTCTTTTACTCACGCCGTGGGCGCGCACTATAACATGCTCAGCCGCTTTAAGCTGGGATGCGTCCTTCACAACCCGAAGCCCCATGGAACAAAGCCTGTTCACCTCGTCCTCGTTATGTATAAGCTCCCCAAGGCTGCAGCAGCTGCCATGCTCTCTGAGCAATGCCTCCGCCATATCCACCGAGCGTCTCACGCCAAAGCAAAAACCGGCGCTTTCGGCAAGCAGCAGTTCCTTCATCCGGCTATACCCAGCCTTTCACATATAATAGAGCGCATAAGCTCAAAGCTCTCCTCAAAGCCGATATTGCTGGTGTCAACAACTATGGCGTCATCCGCCGCCTTCAGAGGCGCGGCAGCGCGGCTGCTGTCCTGCCGGTCACGGTAGTTAATATCCCGCAGTACAGCGTCAAAATCCGTTTCTACTCCCTTGGCCTGAAGCTCAAGAAGGCGTCGCTTTGCTCTCGCCTCGGCACTGGCAGTGAGAAAAATCTTTACTGATGCATCAGGCAGCACAACGGTGCCTATGTCACGGCCGTCCATAATAACGCTGCTGCTCTCTGCAATGCTGCGCTGCATCTGCATGAGAAATGCGCGCACCTCAGGCATAGCCGATACATCGGAGGCACATATTGAAATCTCCGGCAGGCGTATGTCCAGTGAAACATCATCCCCGTCCAGATACATGCGCTGCTCTCCCTGTTCATTGTGGCGAAGCTCGATTTTAATCTGGGGCAGCATGGCGCAGACAGCCGCACTGTCCTTGCAGCTTATGCCGCGGCGATAGGCCGCAAGCCCAACGGTTCTGTATATCGCTCCGGTGTCGGCATATATAAAGCCAAGGCTTTCGGCAAGTCGCCTTGAAAGGCTGCTTTTCCCTGCACCGGAGGGGCCGTCAATGGCTATGGAATAATTCATAAGTGAATACCTCTTTATATGGAATTTCCCGCAACAAAGCCGGTTGACCATGCAATCTGAAGATTAAAGCCGCCTGTATAGGCGTCAAGGTCGAGAATTTCACCGGCAAAATACAATCCCTTAATCAGCTTTGACTCCATCGTGCGGGGATTTACCTCTTTGGTATTAATGCCGCCTGCCGTTACGATAGCCTCTGCAACCGGGCGCATTGCACTGATTCTCACCGGGAAAGCCTTGAACAGGCGAACAAGCTCCTTGCGCTGTTCCCGGGTTATAAGGTTTACCTTTGTGTCCTCGTCTATGCCGGACAGAGATACAAGCACAGGTATCATGGCTCTTCCTGCAAGCTCTGACAGGGAATTTTTAAATTCCCTGTTGGAAAACTTTGAAAAATCCCGCAGAATTCGGGCATCCAGCTTCTTCTCGTCCAGAGCAGGCTTAAGGTCGATCTCAAGGCGGTATTCCGCCTGACCCATTTTACGCATGTGAGCGCTGGCAGAAAGCACCAGAGGACCCGAAACGCCGAAATGCGTAAACAGCATTTCACCCTGTTCGCGGAAAATCAGCCTGTTATCCTCGTAAGCGCTGAGCCCGACATTTTTTAAGGCAAAGCCCTGCATCTGAGAGCAGTAATCGTCCGGACTTTCAAGGGCCACAAGGGAGGGTCTGAGCGGCACAACACTGTGTCCCATTGCCTGTGCCGTTTTGTGTCCCCAGCCGTCTGAGCCGGTCAAGGGATAGGAAAGGCCGCCGCTGCAAAGTGCCGCCGCACGGCAGGAAATAAAGCCATCCTTGGTTTTGACGCCGCAAACCGCGTCATCCTCCGTGACTATCTCCTCGGCCCGGCTTCGTATCAGCTCCACACCCTGCCTTCTGAGATTTGCCGCAAGTATATCGGCCACCTCATTTGCATTGTCCGACACGGGAAAGACCCGGCCGCCACGCTCGGTTTTAAGGCGAAGCCCCAATTCCTCAAACCATGCCATAGTATCCCTTGGGGACAGGCGGTTGACGGCGCTGTATAAAAACCTGCCGTCGCCGGGGATGTTGGCCATGAATTCCTTTATATCACAGTCGTTTGTTATGTTGCAGCGTCCCTTGCCGGTGATACGCAGCTTTCTTCCCAGCTGTCTGTTGGGGTCAACAATAATCACCTTAAGACCTCGCCGGGCCGCCGTAAGGGCACACATCATACCGGCAGCACCGCCGCCTATAACAACAAGCTCCGTTTCACGCATATGTATCTTCTCCGTGGCCTTCAAGTGTCTTCATAAGCTCATTGATTTGAGCCTCGCCGGGACTGTTGTAGTGGTTTCGGGCAGCTTCAAGTATTGCATCAAGGATGCAGACCACTGTCGCAGCACCTTCAGCGGCTAAATGCATGTGCAGCATTCCGGTATTTGCGCCTATACATACGATTCGCACGAAGCGCTCCTGTGCAAGCTCCAAAAGGCGCTTGTGGTAATCACCGGGAGTACCGTCATTAAGAAACACCATCATGTCTCCGGCTTTCATTTTCAGCAGCGCCCAGGCATCCTCATAAGGAGCCGATGAGTAGACACCCTCTCTTATGAGAGAAAGTCCCTGTCTGAAGTATTCCGCAATCGCACTGAATTTAAATGCAGCCGATACATAGACGCGCTGCGCCTCGGTAAGCGCATTCACCGCCCGGACAAAAACCGCCGAATTACCAAGGCTTCTTGCCTCACGGAGCCTCTCAATGTCACTGTCGATGCTGCCTGACAGCTGCTCTCCGGCAATTGCATCCTCCGATGTGTCAAAAAGTATCCTGTCGGCGTTAAATCTGCCGCGAACGATATTTTGCATCGCCTTTCTCAGCTGCGGGTAACCATCATAACCAAGCTCCTTTGAAAAGCGAACCACCGTTGACTCGCTGACCCCGACCTCCGCCGCAAGCCTGCTTGCCGTCATGAAGGATGCGCTGTCATAATTTTCCAGTATATATTTTGAAATCAACTGCTGCCGCCTTGAAAACTCAGGACTGCGTTTTTGCAGCAGAGAGATTATATCTTCCATACTATTTACCAAGCATTATAATTTCTTCATCGGTAAGTTTACGCCACTTGCCGCTTTTTAGCTGACCCAGGCTCAGCTCACCCTCGCTTACGCGCATAAGGCGCGTTACCTTAAGCCCCACAGTCTCACACATTTTCCTGACCTGCCGGTTGCGTCCCTCGTGAATTTTTATAGATAGCTTTGCCCCACCGGGTAAAAGCTCCAGAATATCCACCTCTGCCGGAGCAATAACATAACCGTCAATCTCCATGCTGTGGCGCAGGAGCTCTGCCGCAAAACCAATGTCCTCACCCTTTACCCATGTATGATAGTCCTTTACAACACGGTTTGACGGATGCGTGAGCCGGTTTGCAAGCTCCCCGTCATCGGTCATTATCAAAAGCCCCTCGGAGTACATGTCAAGTCTTCCCACCGGGAAAACCCTCGCAGGCACATCCTTAACGAGCTCACGGACACATGCTCTCCCCTTTTCATCGCTCATGGTGGTAACATAGCCTCTGGGCTTATTGAGCATTATGTAGGTCTTTTCCTCAACAGACGGCAGAGCCTTGCCGTCCACCAGTATTACATCCTCTGCACAAGCTCTGTCACCAAGGGAGGCGACGGCGCCGTTAACACTGACCCGTCCCTCCTCAATGAGCTTTTCCGCCGCTCTGCGGGACATTAGCCCCGAGGCAGATATGATTTTTTGCAGCTTTTCACTCATGCGTTTACTCCATATAGCGTCTTGAAACGCTTTCGTCAAAAACCAGCGGACAGCATCCCGCCGCCGTGCCGTTTCTTAATATCTGTACCGCACCTGCGGCTTCACCCTTTTCAACGGGTGCAAAAACAAAACGGGGCAGCTCTGCCACCGCCTGCAGTGCTTCGTCCCGCCGGCAGAACACCATAATCTCCTCTGCGGGAACCACCTTGACCTGTTTAATTTCACCGGACACCACGCTGACCTGAAACTCAAGGCCGTCGGCCGCATTGCGCAGGCAGTAATTTGAATACCCCCAGGTGTAGAGGCTGGTATGGTCCTGCCAGTCATCGGGCGCAGACAGGGTCACACAGATAAGCCGAAGCCCATCACGCTCACAGCAGCTGACAAGACAGCGCCCCGCGGCCTTCGTGTAACCGGTTTTGCCCGCAACGCAGCCGGGCAGACGCTCAAGCAGCTTGTTGTGATTTACAAGCATGCGCTGACCCAATGAATAACTGAAGGTGCCGGCTATTCGGGCAAAGGTCTCATTATTCATACAGTAGCCCATGAGAATTGCCATGTCCCGCGCCGTTGAATAATGACCTTCAGCGTTGAGTCCGTGTGGATTTTTAAAGCTGCTGGAGCTCATACCCAGCTCCTCAGCCTTGCTGTTCATAAGCTGCGTAAATTCCTCAACGCCCCCTGCAGTGGCTTGGGCAAGGGCAAGGGCGGCATCGTTGCCGGAAACAAGCATAAGGCCGTAGAGTAGCTCCTCTACGCTGAATCTCTCCCCGGGCTTGAGATACATTGAGGAGCCCTCAATCCCGCAGCATTCCGGCTGAATCTCCACCACAGTGTCAAGGGAAAGGCGCTCAATGGCAACAATAGCCGTCATCAGCTTTGTGGTGCTGGCAACAGGCACCCTTTTATCCTCATTGCGTGAAAATATTATCTCGCCGTCACCGCTCATCAGAACCGCACAGTCGGCGCTGAGCTCAGGGCTCTGAGCGTGTGCATCGCTTACCGAAAAACAAAGCACGCTCAGACACAGCAGCAAAACAGTAAATCTCTTAATAATAAGCACCACCTTTAATATTGCGAGCAGTTAATGTACTCACTTACAGGCAGTGCTTATTATTTACATTTTAATTTGTTTTATTTCTGAGTACCGGGCTTCTTCTGCTTTTCAACAAAGGCGTCAATTCTGTCCATCACCTGAGGAACAAGGTCAATTATCCTGTCAACGGTGTTGGATGCGGGAGGAGTGACATTAATCATCCTCACAACGCCTTCCTTAATGACAAGGAAGCCAATGGGGTCGATCTTCACGCCGGTGGCATTGCCGCCGCCGTAGGGCTTGGCTTCACCGGGCTTCTTGGCGCCGAATTCGACACCGCCGCCGCCAAAGCCTACACTGATCTTGGAAATGGGAACCAGAGTAATTCCGTCGGGGGTAAAAATGGGGTCGCCTACGACGGTATCAACTTTGAGAATGTTTCTTACATTCTCCATAGTGGCCTGCATCAGTTCACCGATAGGGTTATTTTCCATTGCTTTCAATCCTTTCCTCTGCCTTTATATTTTCTGTATTATTGACTGTATTTTCGCAGTTTACACCCTGCTGCTCTGCCTGCCCCTCGGCGCCGGCAGTTTTTTTCTTGCGGAGCTTCTCCACAAGAAGACGGAGCTTGTTCTTTATGAGTATCCAAAGCGCCCCGAAAATAATCGTAAACACCATGCGGAAGATTGCGCCAATGCGGATAGTCACTGCAATCCCTGCATCAACATTCATCTTCTCCGCAGTAAAGTCCACATCCGTCCAGACGCTGCAATCCTTAACATTGAAGCGCTTTGAGCACATGGGCGCAAGAGACGAAAGCGCCGCGTTAATGTAGCCAAAGCTCACTGCGGTTTTATACGGGTCCTTGCCGCCTGCAACGAGATGAAGCATAAAGCGGTCAACATTCAGCTTGCGTCCAAACACACCGAAGCCGCGCAGCACAGCCTTTACAAGCGAAAGTATCTCGTCCATGTTAAAGTTAAGACTGAGCTTTTTCTTGGGCTTGGCTTCACCCTCGGCAGGAGCCTTCTTCGGTTTCTTCTGCTTCTTGGGCTTTTTAGCCTTTTTGGGCTTCTTTTCCTTTTTCGGCTTGCTCTCGTCCGGAGGCGCCTTGGGTATAAGCTGAATCAGCAGCCCGCTCACCTTGGCAGACAAAGCAAGCTGCCCGCCCTCATAGTTCACATCAGCGCCAATTGGAATAAGCATGATGAGAGTTATGAGTGCAACGATTACGCCGAGAATAATCCATCCAAGCAATTACATCACTCCCCGACTTCCTGTGAAATCTCACTTATGGTTATTTGCCCGCTCTGGGCAGCATTCTGCAAATCATCAATAGCGTGCCGGAGCTTTTCAATCCCCTCTCCGCCGCTCACATCAGGAAGCGCCGGAAGCTCTGACAGCTCGCTTACGCCCATGGTTCTCAAAAAGGCAGCGGTGGTGCGGAAGATAGAGGGTCTGCCGGGAACATCCAGCTTGCCGCAGCGCTCTATAAGCCCTCTCTCAAGCAGCACACCGACGGTATATGAGCTGTCCACCCCGCGAACCTGATCTATATAGGCTCTTGTAACGGGCTGAAAATAGGCGACCACAGCCAGTGTTTCAAGCGCAGGCTGAGAAAGCATGGGAGGCTTTCTCTGTTCAAGCACCTTGGATATATAGGGGGCATATTCCGGAGCTGAGCACATTTGCAGCTTGTCCCCCAAGCGGAGTATCCGCATACCCCGTCCGTCGGCTTCATATTCCTGCTGAAGCTGCCTCACATACAGCTCAAGCTCGCTTTCCTCAACACCGAGCACCAGAGAAAGCCGCGCCGCTGGCACACATTCCCCCGCTGCAAAAAGTATTGCCTCTATTGCCGAAGAAATATCACTCATAGTTTACTCAACAATCTTTTCAAGAATTTCATCCACATCTCCGCCAACGAAGCTGAGAGTATAGTCTTCCCCACTGCGCTCAACGCAGACGCTGCCCATGCTGCAAAGCTCCAGCACGGAAATAAAGGCCGCTATCAGCTCGCTTCTCGATGCGCACAGCCTGTAAAGCTCTTTAAGCTGCATATTGCCGCTGCGAAGCAGAGACAGTATTTGCCGGCTTTTGCTTTTCACGCTGTATACAATGCGCTTCGGCACGGCACGCATATTCTCCGCAGCCTCGGCGGTCTTACCGCCGCGGGAATATATCCTGTACATCGCCCTAAGAAGGTCAACCGGCTCATGGCTGTACTCGTACTCTTTTCCCTCCTTGGGCAGGGGCTCGGGGAGCTTCGTCATGTACAGCAGTCCGGTATCCGATGCTTTTTTAAGCTCAGGGACAATTTTTTGTATCTCGCCGTATATATCCTTTGCCTTAAGCTGCTCAAGGGATGCCATCAGAACCTCAAGCTCCGATACCTCCTCATCCCCGGAAAGCAAAGTCTTGGTTTTAATATACAGCAAATGGGAAGCCATCTGCACAAATTCGCTGGCAATTTCCAGATCCATACTCTGCATCTGCTCAAGATACTCAAGATATTGGTCAAGTATCTGGGAAATGCTGATGTCCCGTATTTCAATTTTATTTTTTGACAGGAGCATAAGAATAAGGCTGAGAGGACCTTCAAAGTCCTGCATATCATCCTTGCTTTTGATTACTCCCTCAAGGTAGAAATTAGGATTATCCATGAATTACCCGGCGTAAAACATCTTAAACACAGTGTCGCAGCCAAACTGCGCTATAAATAACATCTTTGAATATATAAAATCAATGGCCATGCTCAAGGGCTTTCCAAGCACACCGCTTGCCACCAGCGCCAGCATAAGAATACCGCCGTAGCGCTCGTATCGCATGAGCTTATAGTAATTTTCATTGCTCATTACAGAGAAAAGCACCTTCGACCCGTCCAGCGGCGGAATGGGAATAAGGTTGAAAATCCCAAGGCCAATGCTTAAATACGCTGTCAGCTCAAGTATTTGCAGAGGGTAGCTGCCCCAAGGCTCAAAGCTCAGCGGGATAAAGGCTGCGCCGTACAGCAGCATAAACACAGCAGCCAGCAGGAAATTACTGGCAGGCCCTGCAAGAGCGGAAAGAGCCATCCCCCTTTTGGGATTTTTGAATTTATACATGTTTATAGGCACAGGCTTTGCCCACCCCACATGGAACACCAGCATCATCAAAAGGCCCATCACATCAAGATGCTTCAATGGGTTCAGCGTAAGCCTGCCCTGATTCTTCGCTGTATCATCGCCAAGCCGCCACGCAGCATAGCCATGGCTCAGCTCATGGAAAGTTATGCATATCAATGCCGGAATGAGCCCCATAAGGATGCTGAGAATATATGTAAAATCAAAGCCTTCCTTAATGGACTGTATAGCGCTGATTGCTTTCACCCCCAATATAAGGCTATTTTAACAAAAAAATAAATCAAATACAAGAGTGATTATTGGTTTTCATACAAATGTAAGCGTATCGTATAAAACGGCAGGTTAAGAACCTGCCGTTTTATCATATAATCCTTGTTATTTCGGAAAGAAGCTGTTCCCTGCCCTGCCCTTTTTCGGCGCTGAAGGGTATCAGCATAACATCTTCGGGAAGGCCGAGAGTATCACGAATAAGCCGGAGATTGGGTTCAATCTCACTTTTTTTCAGCTTATCCAGCTTGTTGGCAACAACAACGAGCCTGCAGCCGCTGCTTTTGAACCACTCCGCCATTGTAACATCGTCTGCGGTGGGCTTATGCCTTGAGTCAACTATCATAATACCAAGGTCAATAAGTCCCTCTCCGGCAAAGAAATCCTCCATAAGTCTGCCCCAGCGCTGTTCCTCAGCCTGAGATACCTTGGCATAGCCATAGCCCGGCAGGTCGATAAGATAGAGCTTCTTATCTATCAGAAAATAGTTGACATGGACGGTTTTGCCCGGAGATGCGCCTACGCGGGCAAAATTCCTGCGGTTGAGAAGTCTGTTTATAACCGAGGACTTCCCCACATTTGATTTGCCGGCAAAGGCAACTGTGGGAGTTGAGCTTCTTATAAACTGAGAGGGTGCTGCGGCTGATTTAATAAACTCCGCTTTATTCAGGTTAAGCTCTGCCATATTTCACCTACTGTCTGACGCCGTGGCGCTGTTCGCACTGAGCGCCGTTAAGCACTGTCGTTTCCTCATTCTGCAAGGGCAGAAGAACAACATCAAGAATATCGTCCACATGAGCTGCCGGTATAAAGTGAAGTGCACAGCGAACCTGCTGGTCAATTTCGGAAAGGTCAGGCACATTGTCAGCCGGAATAATAACTGTGCTTATGCCGTTTCTCAAGGCGGCCATGGTCTTTTCCTTAAGCCCGCCAATCGCCATCACCCTGCCGCGAAGGCTGATTTCACCGGTCATGGCTATGTCATGGCGCACTGCCCTGCCGCTGAGAGCGGAGATAATGGCCACGCACATGGTTATGCCTGCGGAGGGACCGTCCTTGGGAACGGCAGCCTCGGGGAAGTGGATATGTATATCCCTGGTCTTATAAAAATCGGGAGCTATGGCAAGTCTCTCTGCGCGGCTTCTAATGTAGCTGAGCGCAGCCCTTGCCGATTCCTTCATAACATCGCCAAGGTTGCCGGTAAGCTCCAGCTTGCCGCTGCCTTCAAGAACGGATACCTCTACATCAAGTATCTCTCCGCCCACGCTGGTATATGCAAGGCCGCGCACAAGGCCGACCTCGGCCTGCTTGCGCTTCTGCTCTGCCTTGAATCTGGCGGGACCTATAAGCGCCTCAAGCTCGCCGCCTTTGACGCTCAGGCTTTTGTATTTATCCTCAGCAATACCTGCAGCCGCCTTCCGGCAGAGCTTCGCAATGCTTCGCTCAAGCTGACGCACGCCGGATTCCCTTGTGTAGGAGCATATAAGCTCCCTCACGGCGTCATCGCTTATGCGAAGCTGTCTGCCGTTAAGACCGTGCTTTGAGCGCTGCTTTTTAATGAGATGCCGCTTTGCAATCTGCAGCTTTTCCTCGTCGGTGTAGCTGCTCAGCTCTATTACCTCCATACGGTCAAGCAGGGGTCTGGGTATGGTGTCAAGGCTGTTTGCGGTGGTAATGAAGAACACGCCTGAAAGGTCAACGGGTATCTCAAGGAAATTATCCCTGAAAGTGCTGTTCTGCTCCGGGTCAAGAGCCTCAAGCAGTGCCGCGCCCGGGTCGCCCTTGTAGTCTGCGCCCAGCTTGTCTATCTCGTCAAGCACCATAAGAGGATTCATGCTGCCGGACTGGACAAGGCCGTTTATAATGCGGCCCGGCATGGAGCCTATGTAGGTTTTCCTGTGTCCTCGTATCTCCGCTTCGTCGTGTACACCGCCCAGGGACACGCGAACCAGCTTACGGTTCGTTGCGTGAGCAACGCTCATTGCAATGCTGGTTTTGCCGGTTCCCGGAGGTCCAACAAGGCAGATAAGGCCGCCCTTGATGTCGGGTGAGAGCTTTTTGACCGCAAGATACTCAAGAATACGCTCCTTGACCTTTTCAAGCCCGTAGTGCTCATCGTCAAGTATCTTCCTTGCCTTTGCAATATCAATGGTTTCCTGAGTAAATTTCCCCCAGGGCAGCTCAAGGCATACATCAAGATAACCGCGCAAAACCGAGGCCTCGGATGAGCCGAAGGGCTGCTTTGCAAGCCTGCCAAGCTCCTTTGTGAGTTTGGCTTTAACATCCTCGCTGACAGGCAGGGCCTGTATGCGCCGGCGGTACTCGTCAATGTCGTCAATCTGCCCTTCCTCGCCAAGCTCAGACTGAATTATCTTCATTTGCTCGCGCAGATAATACTCACGCTGGCTGCGGTTCATAGCCTCCTGAGTTGCGTCGTTAAGCTCTCTTTCAATGTTCATCACATTAATTTCATTTTTAAGGAGCTTTGCAAGCGCAGCAAGACGGCGGCTTGGGTAAATCTCCTCAAGCAGCATCTGCTTGTCATCCACAGCAAGGGCCACATTCTGTGCAATATAGCTCACCACATAGGCAGGCTCCGGGTTTGCCAGCAGATTAATTATCTGCTCACTGATATGCTCGGGGTTAATATGAAGATATTCCTCATACAGAGAAAGGCAGGTTCTTAAAAGCGCCTCCATTCTGGGCGCACTGACTCTCTCTTCCCTGTCATTATAGGGCACGGTGTCGGCAATACAGTATTTGCCCTCGGTGCTCATGCTGACAGCCTCAGCCCTGTAAATGCCCTCTACCATCACCCGGCAAATCTTGCTGCGGGGCTGGCGAATCTGCTGACGGATACGGCATACGGTGCCGATGTGATAAATGTCATCCTCTTCCGGCATGTCAATGCTCAGATCCTTCTGGGTGGCCAGAAAAATCATCTGGTCATCATCGGTGGCGGCTGCAAGGGCTGCAACCGATGCACTGCGCTCCACATCGAAGGTCAGCAGCATGCCGGGAAACACATTAAGCCCACGCAGAGGCAGCATAGGCAGTGTTCTGCTTTCAAATATGTTTTCTTCCATGGAAGTTCCTCCTTCCGGGATAATTTGCAAAAGCGGTTCAGGCGCAAAGCTGTGCTTTTCGTCCGGACCGCCTGCGGTATTATTTTTCGTTCAGTCTCTGGATAAGGGGCTGTTCTTCCCCTCTCACGCTCTCGGCGGTAATTGTAACTTTGCTGATGCTGGGGTCGGAGGGCACGGTATACATCACATCGGTCATAACGCCCTCCATGACGCTTCTCAGACCGCGGGCGCCTATCTTCATCTCAATGGCCTTGTCCGCAACTGCCTCAAGAGCCTCCGGCGTAAACTCCAGCTCCACCTTATCGTAGCTCATAAGCGTCTCATACTGCTTGGTCATGGCATTTTTAGGCTCGGTGAGAATGCGTACGAGGTCATCCCGCTTTAGTGAATCAAGAGAGGCCACAACAGGCAGTCTGCCCACGAGCTCGGGTATAATGCCGAATTTGAGCAGGTCATGCTGCTGAACAAGGGCCAGTATCTCGCCCACATCCCGCTCCTTGCTGCTGTTGATGTCAGCGCCGAAGCCCATGCTCTTTTTGTTGGTGCGCTTTTCAATTATCTTGTCAAGACCGTCAAAGGCGCCGCCGCAGATAAAGAGAATATTTGAGGTGTCCACATGTATGAACTCCTGCTGAGGATGCTTCCTGCCGCCCTGAGGGGGTACATTGGCTATGGTGCCTTCCAGCAGCTTCAAAAGCGCCTGCTGGACGCCCTCGCCGGAAACATCTCTGGTAATGGAGGTATTTTCACTCTTGCGCGCTATCTTGTCAATCTCATCTATATAGATAATACCCTTTTCGGCGCGCTCAACATTAAAGTCCGCTGCCTGCAGGAGCTTGAGAATTACATTCTCAACATCCTCACCCACATAGCCTGCCTCGGTCAGGGTGGTGGCGTCGGCAATTGCAAAGGGCACATCCAGCATTTTTGCCATAGTCTGGGCAAAGAGGGTCTTGCCGCTGCCGGTGGGGCCTATAAGGAGAATGTTGCTTTTCTGAAGCTCAACATCGTCCTTGGCGTTGTGAAGAATACGCTTATAGTGGTTATACACCGCCACGGAAAGAGCCTTCTTGGCTTTCTCCTGACCAATGATGTACTGATCCAGCTTTGCCTTTATCTGCATGGGTCTGGGCAGCTTTTCAAGACTGAGGGGCAGGCCGTCAAAGCCTTCGACCCGGGGCTTTACAGGCTCATCGTCTATTATGCTCATGCACATGCGAACGCACTCGTCACAGATATAGCTGCCGCTGCCGGCAATAATCCTGTCAACAAGGCTCTGTGGCTTACCGCAGAACGAGCACCTTATACTTCTTTTATCTTCATTCCTTGCCATGTGTTTCTCCCATTATGAAGATGGGGGAACAGGCTGTTCCCCCATTGATCTTACTTATATCCCTCAGCGGGAGCTGAGAACCTTATCCACCAGACCGTAGGCCATAGCCTCCTGAGCAGACATGAAATTATCACGCTCGCAGTCGCGTTCAATAATCTCATAGGGCTTGCCGGTATTGGCGGCAAGTATCTCGTTGAGCTTCCTCTTGGTCTTGATTATATGCTCGGCGTGTATCTGAATATCAGTGCACTGACCCTGAGCTCCGCCGGAGGGCTGATGTATCATTATCTCGGCGTTGGGCAGAGCTATACGCTTGCCCTTTGCGCCGGAGGACAGCAGAAATGCGCCCATGGAAGCAGCCATGCCTATGCAGATGGTGCACACATCGGGCTTGATGTACTGCATGGTGTCATATATCGCAAGGCCTGCGGAAACGCTGCCGCCGGGGCTGTTGATATAAAACTGTATGTCCTTATCCGGGTCCTGAGCCTCAAGATAAAGAAGCTGTGCTACTATAAGGCTTGCAGAGGTGTCATTGACTTCCTCGCTGAGCATTATAATACGGTCATTGAGCAGGCGGGAGAAAATGTCATAGGAGCGTTCACCGCGCCCGGTCTGTTCAACTACATAAGGAATAAAACTCATTTAAAACTCTCCTTCAAAGTATGGCGTCCAAGAGAGCATATCCAATGCCGGGAAAAATTATTCTGCCTTCTCCTCGGTCTGTGCCTCGGCCTCTTCCTTGACTTCCTCAGCCTTGGCCTTCTTGGTTCTGGTTCTCTTTGCCTTGGGCTTTGCTTCAACAGCACTGTCAAAGATAATAGCAGCAGCCTTGTCCTTCTGCTTCTCGGACTTTATGAAGTCCTCACCGAAGTACTGTCTAACATCCTCAGGCTTTGCGTTGATGCTCTCTGCAACCTTTGCCAGATACTCCTCAGCCTCCTCATCGGAAACCTCGATGTTCTCTGCCTTAACGATTGCGTCAATGAGAAGGTCGCTCTTTACCTGATTTTCAGCGGAGGGACGGATGTTCTCATTGAGGGTTGCCTCATCGATGCCCAGCATCTGCTTGAGCTGGTCAAGCTCGATGTCACGGGAGTTCATGCCGAAGTTTGCAGCGTAGTTGCGGATAACCTCCTCAACCTTGCCCTCGATCATGCTCTCGGGAACGGTAACCTCCATGTTGTCAATAGCCTGCTTCATAATGTCGGTGCGGAACTTATTCTCGGACTGCTCCTCAGCCAGCTTCTGCTGCTTTGCGCGAATGTCTGCAACATACTCGTCCAGAGTGTCAAACTCGCTGACATCCTTAGCAAACTCATCATCCAGCTCGGGAAGCTCGGCATAGCTGAGGCTGTTGAGCTTTACCTTGAAAACGACTGCCTTGCCGGCAAGATCCTGAACATAGTTTTCAGGGAAGGTAATGTCAAGGTCCTTCTCCTCGCCGATCTTCATGCCGACGATCTGCTCCTCAAAGCCGGGAACGAAGGAGTTGGAGCCCAGCTCAAGGTCGTAGCCCTCGGCCTTGCCGCCGTCAAAACGCTCACCGTTGAGATAGCCGTCAAAGTCGATGTTTGCGGTATCGCCCATCTGAGCCTCGCGCTCCACGCTGACCATACGGGCATTGCGGCGGCGGACGCCGTCGATCTCTGCCTGAACTGCATCCTCGCTGACCTCTGCCTTCTCGCGTACAGCCTCAAGACCTCTGTACTGGCCCAGAGTTACAGTGGGGTAAAGGTCTGCCTCAAAGGTAAAGCTGCCGGTGCGCTCCTCGGTGATCTGCATGTCGATGAGAGCGGGCTGACCCACGAACTTGCTGTCAATGTCATTTACGGCAAACTCAAATGCCTGGGGTGCAAGCTCTTCCATAGCGTCCTGGTAGAATACCTCTGCGCCGTACATGCCCTCAACGATGGCACGGGGAGCCTTGCCCTTGCGGAAGCCGGGGATATATATGGAGCCCTTTGCCTTCAGGTATGCGCTCTGAACGGCAGCTTCAAACTCGGCTGCGGTGGTTTCTACCTGAAACTGGGCGCTGATATTGTTTTCATTCTTTTCAAATTTCTTTACAATCATGGTTGATTTCCTCCTATATATGTGTTCACACGCAGTATGGTATGATAACAGATTTTTTCCGTAAAATCAATTACTTTTTATATATTTTAGTGCTAAAGCAGTCTCACCGGGGTAAAATCCACAAAATCAGCGCTGACAAGACGAAATTCCGTCCCACCCTGCCAGCCGTTGAAGGCCAGAGCGCAGCCCTTTCCGTGAATGTGACCGTAGCAGCAGAGCCTTACCTCATAGCTTTTCAAAAGCTCAAGTATCTCCTCGCAGCGGTATTTAAGGAATATGGGCGGATAATGGAGAAAAACCAGCTTCTTCCTGTCCCCCGCTGCCTTCAGCGATGCCTCAAGGCGCATTATCTCCCGGCGCATTATCTTTCCGTCATGCTCGCTGCCCTTTTCCTCCTCGTAGAACCAGCCTCTTGTGCCGCATATCGCGTATTCACCGTATTCATAATAATTATTATGGATAACATCAATGCTGTCAATGCCGTTTTCTGCAAAGAACCGGCGCGCCTTTGCCGCCGTGCTCCACCAGTAGTCGTGGTTCCCCTTGAGTATCAGCTTTTTGCCTGGCAGGGAGTTTATAAAGAGAAAGTCCTCCTTAGTCTCCTCCATGCCCATACCCCAGCTTATATCCCCGCAGATAACGCAAACATCATCCTCACTCAGCCCGGAAAAGCCGGTTTTAAGTTTTTCTGCATGATTTTCCCATTTGCTGCCAAAGATGTCCATTGGCTTGTCCTTGTGCAGCGAAAGATGGGTATCACCGATAGCGTACAGTGCCATATACTTCTCCTGATAATGTATAAGCTGAGGGAAATTACAGATAATAGACGCAGCGCCACAGGCGCAACTGGAGGGAATAATAATGACTGAAAAGAAGCACGGCAATATCATCCCCGGTGTTGGCTGCGATGTTACCAACTGCAAATACAACACCATAGACTGCAAGTGCAGCGCTGCAAAAATCAGCGTGCAGAGCGAAAAGGCCAACACCAAGGTTGAGACCTACTGCTCCACCTTCTGTCCCAGAGGCACCTGCTAAGTCTCATCAAGGCAAAGAGCACAGCTCCTTGCCTTGAAACTTTATGCTTCAAAGGCGTTTTCAAGATGTTCTATGCTGACATGGCGGCTTTTCTCGCCCTCTGGGGCATATATTTCAATCACATCGAAGCGGGGCTGAAGCTCCGTTTCGTTCTGAGCCATGTAATACGCGGCGGTGCTTATGATGCGCCGTTGCTTTGCCGCGTGTACATATTCCCGGCCTGCGGCAAAGTCTGCGTTTTTTCTCAGCTTCACCTCGGCAAACACTATATAGCCCCCGCGGCTTGCGATAATATCAACCTCACCGCCGCGGATGCCGTAATTCATTTCAAGTATCCTGTATCCCCGGCGGCGAAGATAGGCAGCAGCCTTTCTCTCGCCCCAGGAGCCAAGCTCTCTGCCAATCATCAGTGCATCTTCCTCAAAAAGCTGAGCCTGTGCACCGGAGAGGGGCCAAATTCACGCAGCGCCTCATAATGCAGCTTTGTTCCGTAGCCCTTGTGCTTTGCAAAATGATACTGGGGATACAGCCTGTCAAGCTCCAGCATGTGTCTGTCTCGGGTCACCTTGGCAAGGATTGAGGCCGCCGCAATGTCTGCACAGCGACTGTCCCCTTTTATGACAAGGCGGGTGTCAATGCCCAGCTTCGGGTCACGGTTGCCGTCCACCAGAGCAATATCCGCCTTCTCACCAAGCTGCTCAAAGGCACGGCGCATCGCAATAAATGTGGCGTTGAGGATATTGTGCTGCTCAATCTCCTCCACGGTGGCAAAGGCAATACCGTAGCTCAAGGCACTGTCCTTAATTATATCAAAAAGCTCATCGCGCTTTTTCTCGCTGAGCTTTTTGGAGTCGTTAAGCCCGTCTATCACAAGTCCCCGGGGCAGAATAACCGCAGCGGCACAAACCGGCCCCGCCAAAGGACCGCGCCCCGCTTCGTCCACGCCGCATATAAGCCTTGCGCCTGCCTCGTACAGTTCATTTTCAAGTTCCCAAAGCTCATTCATCGGGAGCCTCCAGCGTAAGTCTGCCCAGCTTACCGTCATGGTACTCACCAAGCAGAGTATTTGCCATGCGCTCAATGTCATACTCGCCGCGGCTTATGAGAAAGCCCCGCTTTTTTGCCGCAAGCTCCAAAAGCTCAAAGCCATTCATGCCTTCCTCTGCCTCTATCTTATATCTGTCCTTAAGAGCCTGAGGATACATTCTGCTGAGGCGAAGGATAAAGTTTGCGCCCAGAGTTTCCTTGTCCAGCACATCGGCCTTGATTGCGTTTGTAATGGCAAGCATTTCGCCCACTTCCTGACTGTCAAACTTGGGCCAGAGTATGCCCGGAGTGTCCAGCAGGTCAAGCCCCTGGTCTATATTGATCCATTGTTTGCCGCGGGTTACGCCGGGCTTGTCCCCGGCAATGGCAGCCTTGCGTCCTGCAACCTTATTGATAAATGTGGACTTGCCCACATTGGGAATGCCAAGAATCATGACGCGCAGAGTTCTGCCCACCTGTCCCTTCGCTTCGTATTCGCTTATCTTGTCGCGAAGCAGGCGGCGCACGGCAGGTGCAAAATTTGAAACGCCCTTTCCGCTTTTGGCGTCGGTCTCCAGAATTGCCATCCCCTGCTGCTCAAAATATCTGCGCCATCTGGCAGTCATTGCAGGGTCTGCAAGGTCGGTCCGGTTGAGGATAACAAGTCTGGGCTTACCGGCTGCAAGCCGGTCAATATCAGGGTTGCGGCTGGCGCCGGGGATGCGGGCGTCAAGTATTTCGCACACCGCGTCCACCAGCTTTATATTTTCCTCTATCATCCGCTGGGCCTTGGTCATGTGGCCGGGAAACCACTGTATATTCATTTTTTCAAAATTGATTTCGTTGCTCATCTTACTAACCTGAAGGACGGTATGGGGAAAATCACATAATAAACCTTGCCGATTATAAGTCTGGCGTCCACCATGCCTATACGGCTGTCCCTGCTGTCGGTGGAGGCGTTGCGGTTATCGCCCATAACGAAAACGCAGCCCTCGGGCACCGTTTTAGGGCCTATGAAGTCCAGCTTGTTCACGGTAAGCTCGCTGATATAGTCCTCCTCAAAGGGCTGACCGTCGATATATATGGTACCGGTTTCAAAGTCAATGTTTATCACCTGACCCTCGGTAGCGATTATGCGCTTCACAAGAGCCTTGTTGGGGTCATACTCATCCTTTTTGAAAACTACCACATCACCAACCTCCGGCGAGTAGAAAAGATTTGACACCAGCATTTTTTCACCGTTGAAAAGAGTGGGGTTCATGGAGCTGCCCGCCACATTTATAACTCTAATGCCGAAAACAAACAAGAATACGCAGACAATAAGAGCAATTATCATACAGTGGATCCAGTCATAGGTTTCCCTGCGGCTCATTATCTCCGGCGGTATAACTTCTTTCTTCCTTTGTGCCATAATTTATCTCCTAACATAGAAAGCGTTATGATACAGCATTGTATTATACTACAAATAAGCGTCTGCCGCAACTAAAGAATTGCGGCAAAGCCGCCCTTATGCTATAATCTGGACATGAATTACCCCCTTGGAGTGCTGTATATGAAGCTGTCTGTTGTTGTTCCCGTATATAATGTAGAGAAATATCTGGCCAAATGCCTTGACTCACTTATCCACCCGGAGCTGGACGGATATGAGATTATTGCCGTGAATGACGGCTCCACCGACGCATCCCCCGCCATACTTGAGGACTACTCAAGGCGTTATCCGGAGCTGATCAGGGTCATCCACCGTGAAAACGGCGGCCTTGGCGCTGCGAGAAATACCGGATCCGACGCTGCCTGCGGCGAGTATATTCTCTTTGTTGACAGTGACGATTATCTTCTTCCGGAGGCAATTTCCCAGCTTCTTACAAAATGTGATGAGGATTACGATATTGTCTTTTTCGGCTCCGTGCCTGTTAATGAGGCAGGCGGCGTTATTGGGAATACCGACTATGTGGGAAAGGAAGGGGTCTTTTCCCTTGCCGATTACCCCGAGCTGCTGTTTTGTACCCCCAGCGCCTGCAACAAGCTCGTCCGCCGCAGTCTTTATTCCGCTCACTCAGTCAGCTTCCCGGGCAGAGTTTGGTATGAGGATATACGCACAATGCCAAAGCTCTATCTCTGGGCAAAAAAATGTACCGAAATCAAAAAGCCCTTTTATCGCTACCTGCTCAGACAAGGCTCAATTATGAGCAGCGGCAACATTTCACGAAACGCGGAAATAATTGATGCGCTCGACGACCTTCGTTCATACTATGCCCTCCATGATACCCAGCGCCGGTATTTGAAGCAGCTTGAATACATGGCCTTTTACCACCAGTACATCTGCGCCGTGGTAAGGGTCTGTCTTGCCGACAGGAAAAGCCCCGTTGCCTCGGTTTTAAGAGATGATTTCATATCAAAGCACCCAAATTACAGAAGCAATCCTTATGTTCTCAGAGCTCCGGCAAAATACAAGCTGCTGGACAGGCTTATTTCGCTGAAAATGTATTCGGCAGTTTCTTTTATAATGGGCTCAACTCCAGAATAAAATAAATATACAGCGCACATAGAGTGCGCTGTGTGAGACTGTCAAAAAACTATGTATTAAACCGAAAGCAACAGAGCCGCGGGGGAGCGCAAGAGGAAGACTCTCCCCAGCGGGGAGAGATGTCGCGCAGCGACAGTGAGGGGGGAGGTAAAGGCCCGCCTCGCAGTACAATAATCCGCCACAGAAAAGCTTGTGTTTACAAGCTTTTTGGGCGAAGCAGCATTTTGCTCTTTGCAAAATGCTTGGCGGTTGAAGCGCAGTCAAAAAAGTCAGAAATGACTTTTTTGACAAGCTGAAAAGGGCGCTTTACTGCGCCCTTTTATTGAACTTATTTTTCACTACCCGTAATCTTCAAACAATCCAACTATGCCGAGTATGATTTTTATAAGAACTTTGACTCATGTTTGATTCTCCAATTAATTACACATCTTTCTTAAACCACGATTTACTCTAAAAATGAACTGGGATATATTTTCCATGCCATTATAGTTGAGAAACATAATAAGTTTTTTCTTCCAAGGTTCATTTCTGTAGGCAGAACACGAACTCAATTGTGGAATATTCTTGTGGATATAGTCTCTAAGTTCTCCAAGAACTTGTCTTTTTTCAGAGTTGTCGTGCGCCGCAACTCTGTTAATTGTATCCAAGAGTACATGACCTAAAATTAGTGTTTCAAATTCCTCATTGCGGTTTGGAAGCATATTTTCTTTCAAACCGTCCATGATTTCTATTATATCCAAATTTTTTTTTGAATTGTTATTTGTCATGGTGGATATCTGGCCTATTCGATAGAAGTACAGCCCTTCCTTAACTGGTACAATTCTTTTTTCCTTAAGCATAAAATTAATGACATATGCAAGATCCTCATACCACAGCCCCTGCGGGAATACAATATCCTGGATAACGCTTTTTTTAAAGAGCTTGTTCCATACAGCAGCATTAATGTGCATAGGATGTTCATATGCTGTTAATTCAGAATATACTGTTCGACCATCCTCATAACATTCAATACAGTCGCAAAGTGACATATCTGCCTCGTTTTCAACTGCAGCAGTATAAAGTTTTTCATACATGGACAAATCTACCCAATCGTCACTGTCAACATACCCAATATATTCGCCCGTTGCCACACTTAGCCCAATGTTACGAGCTCTTCCCTGTCCACCATTTTCCACCGTCAGATACTTTACTTTTTCGGGATATTTTTCAGCATATTTCCGTAGTATTTCTCCAGAGGAATCTTTCGAACCGTCATTTATCAAAATCACTTCACATTCCTTGAGCGTCTGCCCAACAAGAGAATCCAGACATCTGACGAGATATTTTTCTGTATTATATACGGGAACAATTATGCTTACTTTCATTTATTTATTTCCTTTCTCTGGGTGAACTAAACAGAAAGCACAAAGAGGGCACTGTGATAAAGCTCTGGAATAGAAATATCCAAATATGTTTAAAAGCAAACAACGAAAAGAATAATGACGATAACAGTATTGGTAATCAGGCCAATGAGCGCAGTTGATGTAGTAGCTACATCGCACTTATAACTGTAGAAATCAAGGAAAAATTCATGACTGAAATCCCAACCCTCCCTTTTGAGCTTCCGAACTATTCTCCGTGAAATAATTATAGTTAAGACCAAAGCAAAAACAACAGAAAAAACAAAAAGAAGAACAGCGCGGATTAAAGACACCTTCATCGCACAATTAACCAAATAAACAAGCGTAAAAAGCAGGTTAAATACCGCGAAAATGCCAAGGGGAATTTTTGCAGCCCGGTTCGTTCCAGTGAAGTTAGAAACTGCAGAAATCTGCTTGTGGGTAAAGAAAAAGAGAATTACGAACAATAAATCACGGAATAGTTGATATTCTAAAAATATTGAAAATCCTCCTGAGAGTTTGTAATTTCAACATATCATATCTATTTCAGCATTGAGTTAATGCTCATGATAAAAGCCACAGCGTCATAGCGGCGAAGCTTTATAAGGGTATCCAATAGCTTGTACTTTACTGGGGCGGTTTTTACATAGGGATTTTCTTTGTAATCGGGGAATGCATCGAAGAAAGACGCTCTAAGTCTGTCTGCGACACTGCTGCGTCTGTCAGCAAGACAAACGCGAACTACAGCGCATATATACTGGTGGTAAAAGGCAAGGTATTCAAGTTCGTTTTTGAAGGTTTCATAGGCACCGTGCGCCCTGAAGTATGTGCAGAGCTCATCAATAGCTCCGATTATTTCGAGATTTCTCAGTGTGTTACGGTTGTTCATAGTAGATCCTTCGCGCTGCAGGTAACGGTAATAGGGCTTTGATATCCTGCAACAGCTGCGTGCATGGAGAAAATACTTTGGCACGGTATGTAGGTCCTCATACCATACGCGGGCAGGGAAATAGATTTCATTGTCAGTAATAAGGCGTTTTCGTATAAGTTTGTTCCAGGGACCAGGGTTGCTGAGAAGAAGTTGGGGAGAACTTTCAAGAGAAAAAGTATCCTCAAGTGAAGCTCCAGCGATATAATTAAGAGTTCTGCCTTCTTCATTTACTGACTCACAGTCGAAAAAGTAAATATCGTACTCACCCGTACAAAGCTCCAAGAGCTCGGGAATCGCACCAGGTAGCAGGTAGTCGTCGCTGTCAACAAAGCATATATATTCCCCCAGCGCAAGTTCTACGCCCGTGTTCCTTGCTGGACCCTGACCACTGTTCTTCTTGTGTACAAAGCGTATAAGATGGGGATGAGCGGTGGCATATTCAGAGAGAATATCTCTGCTTGAATCGGTGGAACCATCATCCACGGCAATAATCTCGTAGTCGTCGAGCTCTGGATAGATAACAGAATCAAGACATTTGCGCAAATATTTCTCTACATTGTATACGGGTATAATGATGGAGAGCTTCATCTATCATTCTACAACCTTTCTGCAATTATGTACCGTGGTCTGCCTTTCGCCTCTTCATATATGCGGGCGAGGTAGAAGCCTATAATGCCGAGGCTTATCATAATAATGCTGCCGATAATTAGAAGCAGCAAAATCATCGTTGTGAATCCGCCTAAAGCTACGCCTGTGAAGTATTGAACAAGAGATATCGTGCCGAATACCACAGCAATTGCCAAGGTCAAAAGACCAAGTGCCGTTACAATGTGTAGCGGTGCAGTCGAAAAGGATGCAATATTGGTCAGAGCGTATTTTATCAACGACAAGGTTGACCATTTACTTTCTCCGGCAGCACGCTCCTGCACTTCATAGCACACTTCTGCCTTTTTAAATCCAACCCAAAAGGACAGGGCTCGAAAAAACACTTTGCGCTCAGGCATAGAGTTGAGTGTATCTACCACTTTTCTGTCCAAAAGCTTAAAATCCGAGGAAGACTGCATATTCATGTTCGTAGCACGGCTGATAATGGAGTAAAAAGCATTTGCCGCCATTTTGTGTGCTCGTCCTTCAGTTCCGCGGTCGGTTTTTATTCCCTCTACAACTTGATAGCCCAGTTGCCAAAGGCGGTACATCTCCACCACTTTCTCGGGTGGATGCTGTAGGTCGCAGTCGAGAACAACACAACAGTCTCCTTTTGCCTGCTCAAGACCGGCGAACATTGCCGCCTCCTTGCCGAAATTCCTACTGAAGCGCACAGCGGAAATACGATGGTTTTCATTACTGGCGCGCTGTATCTCTTCCCATGTTCCGTCTTTAGACCCGTCATCGACAAAAAACAGTTCAAAGTCTATTGCGTTTCGGTCAAGAATGTCGGATATTCTTTCCGCTGCCAATGCAATCATCCGCTCTTCGTTATATGCGGGAAGTATTACTGAAATCATTCTGTTTCTCCTTAGTTGCAGTTATCGAACGGCTCTAAGCAAGCCGGCTTAGCCTACCTATTTGATGCTTACCTTTTCTAAGCCGAAATAAGCGGCAATGTCTGGATTTGGCCAGTTATTAGGGTCTGGATTTCATCTGAACCAGGGTTGGCTCCAGCGACACTGTATTTGGTCTCGGGCTCATATGCCTCAAATTCAATTTCGATTACTCCTGCTTCCTTCGCCTGTTGCACGGCAACAAGCCTTTCCTGTGCCTGTTCATGAATCTTGATAATATCATTAACTCCATAACGGAAAGTAAAGCAGGACAAAAACAGCAGCAGGCTTGCGGTAATAAGGAAGCCTATATAAGGAATTTTTGTGCTGCATTCTCCAGTAAGGGCCGAGAGAAGCCGTGCACAGGCAATGCACAGATAAATCATGTAGTAACAGCATCCGCCGGCAAAGAACACTGCGGCCGATACAAGGGTTTTGAGCTCCACCCTGCGATACATGGCCAAAAGATAAAGACTGAGAAATATAAAGCACACAATTACCACGGTTGTCTGTGTGTCGGAAATGTAAGTCTTGAAGGCAGCTTCTGCGGAACAAACGGTGGGAACCTCCCGCATAACATAAAGCAGCACAAGCGCGCTCACCGCGCACAGCCCCAGCCCCAGCAGGGAAAACAGGATTTTACGGTGCTTGCGAAGGAAGTAAAGCAAAAGCAAAGCCCCAAGCAGCGCGGCAAAAGCGCCAAGGACAAGCCCGGTGCCGAGTGCTCTGAACACCGACATGAGCTTTTGACCAAGAGAGCTGAAAATTCCAAGCAGAAAATCAACGGACAAGCTGCCCCGCTTTTCCGCCAGCATGGAAGGGGAGAGCACCAGGAAAAGCAAGCCTCCGCAGGCTGACACAAAGCTGCACAGTAAAGGCAGAGACAGCTTTTTGTCTCTGAAGGTGATAAGTACCAGCAGGCAGAAGGCAATAAATATTGCCGATAAGGAGCCGCTTTCCGAGTATGACCCGGCAATGAAGGCCTGTACCGTCAGCAGCACCGCCACAAGCGGATGCATCTTGCTGTCAGCTTTGCAGTAGCGCTGTAAAAACGGGAAAATAAAGATAAGCACGGAGCATATTGCCCAGGAATAATTGCAGGAGCCGTCAAGCCAGAGATACACCTCGCCAAAAGCGGGGGTGAAATTCCACAGCATCATCAAAGCCACGGCGAACAGGAAGACGCTTCTTTTTTGCTTTCGCAAAAGAGCGCGATTATGCGGTATATTACATAGCAGCTCAAAGCCGAAACAGCAGCATTTACAACATTGAAAACTGCCTTTGGCAGCATAAGGAACAGCATAGCAAACACATGGGAAAAATACCTGCCGTTTACCTGCTGGCGATGGAGATGCATTGAGGAGAAAATATCGTTCAGAGAGTTCACTCTCTCCCCATCGACCAAGCTGAAGCAGTAAGAATAATCATCCGCAAACATGGGAGTAAGGAAATTGAACCACAGCATTATAAAAAATATAGCTGCCAGAATAAGCGCAACGGATGATTTGATATTGAGGCCAAATCTGGTTTTCAGCGAACTATGATACATAACTTTTTCTCCTTTTGAGTGGGGCTGCAATGAGCGATGGGTCATATTTCCCTAAGCAAGGAAAACTCTCCCGTACTTTCCGCTGCCATTATAAACCCGTCCTCGCCTTTTGACAATCCCACACAGCGCACATAGAGTGCGCTGTGTTTTCTATATGTTATTGCAGGTATCCCAGCGCGGCGCTCAGTTCTTCCTCAAGCTGCTGCCGCGTCATGACCCATGGGCTTATGGGCGATGGGAGCACCAGCTCCCATTGGCTGTATATTTCATAAAGCACACTGTAAAGCGCTTCCTGCTGCTCTGTGTTCTCCCAGTGCTGAGCGCTTACAAGCCCTGCCGAAAGGGCAAGCTCCGCTCCAGCCCCATCGGAGAGCAGCGCTTTGAGAACAAGGGATGCAGCTCTTGAATTGTCCCGCGTATTGCCAAGATATGCAAAGCCCCGCATATCCGCCATGGTACAGCGTCTCCCCCCCTCGGCAATGGGCACAGAGTAGATGTAAAGGCTGTTCCCCAAATCCGCAAGGGCGCTTGAGGACACTATTGCCGCATCAGTAATCCCCCTGCTTAAAAGCCCAATACCGCCCTCGTCAAACACGGCAAGGGAGCCGGAATACGCCGTCTCCGCCAAAAGATTATGTATGGCTGCGTACTCCGCCAAAGCTGCATTTTCCCCATGGCTCATGCCAAGCTCCCCGTCCCGCTGCATAAGAGCGCTGCACAAAACTCTGGCAAAGGAGTCGGCGGTAAGCAGTCTGCCGTCGTTTACAAAGCCGGTGCAAAGCGCCTCAAGGCTCAAACGGTAGTCCTCCGGCAGAGGCTCATTGCTGCAAAGAAGCTCAACCGAGGCTCCCACAGGGAAAAAGCCGCCCTCCAGCCCGGAATATTTGTCCCTCATTTCCCGGGAATAGTCAAGGCCCGGTACGTCAAGGCTTTTGAGCATGCCCTGCTCAGCCAGACTGAACGCCAGCTCATGGGAACACAGCAGCAAATCCGGACGCCTTCCCTGAAGGCTCTCGGACATGGTCTGCATGCTCTCAAAGGGGATAAGCTCTATTCTGATATTGTTATCTTCCTCAATGGCAACGCAGCGCTCCTTAAGCGCCGTCTCAAGCACATCGCCGTTAATATACCATATGCTGACGCTGCTTTCCTCAGGGGCTTTTGGCTCCTGCCCGCAGGCGCACATCAGCAGCAGGCAGGCCGAAAGAAGAATTATTATATATTTTTTCATTTTCATGCCTCCTTTTTTAATTAAAGCACAGCCGAAGCCTTAAATCAAGCCGCTTGCAAAGAACATGGGGCTGAGTTATAATGCCCTTATGAATTATTAAGATTTTTGGAGCGGCCATGAAATACAGATACATTCTCTTTGATATGGACGGCACTGTGCTGGACACCCTTGCCGACCTTACAAACGCCGTAAATTACAGTCTGAGACATTTTTCACTGCCGGAGCGCAGCACGGAGGAAGTTCGCGCATTTCTTGGCGGCGGTGTGCGGGAGTTTGTGCAGCGCTCGGTGCCTGACGGATGTGACGGCGAGCTTATGGAGCGCGTACTTTCATTTTTCAGTACATGGTACGAATCTCATTGCCTTATAGAAACTGCTCCTTACCCGGGAATCCTTGAGCTTATGGAGAAGCTCCGTGAAGCAGGCTGCAAGCTGGCCATAGTATCAAACAAGCCTCACGACGCAGTTGTTTCACTGTCTGAAAGCCTTTTCCCCGGACTGCTGGAAACAGCCGTTGGCGTGCGCCCCGGATTTCGCCGCAAGCCCGACCCGGATCTTGTTCTTTTTGCAATGGATGCCATCAGCGCGGTGAAGGAGCAATGTCTCTATGTGGGTGACTCGGAGCCCGATATACTTACCGCAAGAAATGTGGGTATTGACTGCGCCAGCGTCACATGGGGCTACCGCTCAAAGCAGCAGCTTCTTGACTGCGGGGCAAAACATATTGTGGGCAATATGAATGAACTTTTGTCCATGATTTTATGAATAATGTCGAATAATTCCCAGCACAAACCTTTTGCTGTTGACAAATCCGACCCCCGCTGATAGTATCACTCAATGGAGAGAGAGGTGCGGCAATGCGTACCAAAAGTAATATAATTACTGACAGCACCATTGCTTCACAGGTTATAGGAGCTCTCAGGGAAGATATTGTAAACAAGCGTATTGAGGCCGGCAGCCATATTACCATCAAGCAGGTGTCGGAGCGCTACGGTGTCAGCAACATGCCTGTCAGGGAGGCTTTCCGCACACTTGAGGGCGAGGGGCTGCTGATAATACATCCTCACAAGGGCGCAGAGGTTCGCCGCATTGACAGGGATTTTGTCCGTGACGCATACGAGGTCAACCGTGTTCTTGAAACGCTGATGTTTGAAAACGCCATGGAGCGGCTTGACAGTGAGGCATTTTCCGAGCTGAGGCAAATTAACCGCCGTATCTCCCGTCTTGAAGATAATCATTATGATATGATGCATTATCTTGAGCTTAACTATCAGCTTCACGAGAAGATTTTTGAATATAACCACAACCGTAAGGCCTACGAGCTTTTCAGATACCAGAATTCACTGATCAACTCCCTGCGCAGCGCCTATGTTCCCTCCTATGTCCGCGTACAGGCCGCTTATATGCAGCACGAAAAAATACTTGACGCACTTGAGGCAAAGGATCGCATCGCCCTGAGAGACGCAGCCGAGGAGCATGTGGTTTCCGCAATGGAAAACTTCCTGCGAATGTATGATAAATAAACCGGCGCAGCTTATATCATGCGCCGGTAAAATAAAAACGCGAAGAATATCAAATATCAAAACTTCACCAATTACGGCGCTGCAAGCGCCGATTAATAAAAGTCCTAAAATATCAAATATCAAATTCATAATTTTCTGCTATGGCCGAAACTCAGAAAGGAGCTTCCCCCTAATGAAGATAACAGACATCAAGACCTTTAATGTGTTCACCTACCGTACAAACTTTGTGTTTGTGAAGATAGAGACCGATGAAGGTATATCCGGCATTGGTGAAGGCACTCTTGAATACAAGGAGCATGCTCTGCTGGGTGCAATTGAGGACATTAAGCGTGTTCTTATCGGTCAGGACCCCCGTGAGGTTGAGCGTATCTGCTTTGAGCTGTACCGTGACTCCTACTGGCGCATCGGTCCCGTTCTTATGAGCGCGATTTCCGCCGTTGAAATGGCAATGTGGGATATCAAGGGCAAGGCCTGCGGCGTTCCCGTATACGAAATGCTGGGCGGCAAGGTGCGTGACAGTATCCGCATGTATGCAAACGGCTGGTTTGCAGGCGCAAAAACTCCCGACGAGTTTGCCGCCGCAGCGGTCAAGGCGAAGGAAATGGGTATTACCGCCATCAAGTGGGATCCCTTCGGCAAGAGCTATCTGTACATGGAGAATGAGGATTTCCGCCGCTCCATTGAAATAGTTGAGGCTGTCCGCGGCGCCGTGGGCAATGATATGGACCTTCTCATTGAGGCTCACGGCCGCTTTGACATTGCAACCAGTATCAAGATTGCAAACGCCATTAAGCCCTTTGACCCATATTTCTTTGAAGAGCCCACTCCCCCCGATTCTCTGGACGCTATTGCTGAGGTTCACCGCAAGTCTCCGGTTCCCATTGCCGCCGGTGAGCGCCTCTACTCCCCCATGCAGCTTCGTACCTTCCTTGAGAAGGGCTGCGCCGACTTTGTCCAGCCCGACATGAGCCACTGCGGCGGCATTTCCGCTGTCAGGAAGATGGCCGCTCTTGCGGAAACCTACTATGTTGCCGTTGCACCTCATAATCCCAGCGGTCCCGTGGCCAATGCCGCAGCACTTCATCTTGCAGCTGCACTCCCCGGCTTCCGTATTCTGGAGATAATGCTCACCGATGTCAGCTGGCGCAGTGAGCTTACCAATGAAAGAGTTGTATTTGACAAGGGTAATATTCTCATCCCCGAAGGCGTGGGTCTTGGCCTTGAGCTCAACGAGGAAAACTGCCTCAAGTATCCCTTCCAGCCTATTGACCTTCGTCATTACAAAGGAACGCTGACCAATATTCGTCCCGCAAATCAGACCAGCACCTATTTCATTGGCCTGTAAGGAGCTAAAAGATGAAGATCACAGATCTTAAAATGATACATATCCGCCCCCGCTGGATGTTTCTCAAGGTTGAAACGGATGAGGGCATCGTAGGCTGGGGTGAGCCGGTTGTTGAAGGGCGCGCCCGCACGGTGGAAACCGCCGTCAACGAGCTTCGTCCCCTGCTCATCGGGCAGGATCCGCTCCGCAGCGAGCATCTGTGGCAGCTGATGTACCGCGGCACCTTCTATCGTGGTGGCCCCGTGCTGTGCAGCGCCATATCAGGCATAGAAATGGCACTCTGGGATATTAAGGGCAAATACTTCAATATCCCCATATACCAGATGCTGGGCGGCGCCTGCAGGGACCGTGTCCGTATGTACGGCCATCTCAAGCCCGCCGGCCACAAGGCAGAGTTTCCCATTTCTGACATGCTTGCAATCACCGACCGCCGCATCGAGGAAGGCTTCACGGTAATGAAGTATTCCATCATCCCTCCTATCCGCCCAATAGACAATATGGAAATGGTGGATAAGGTGGTTGAGCGTTTTGCCGCCGTTCGTGAGCGTATCGGCAAAAACCGTGACCTTGCCATCGACTTTCACGGAAGAGTAAGCCCCGCCATGTCCATCCGCCTTCTCAAAGCTCTTGAGCCCTACTACCCCCTTTTTGTTGAAGAGCCTGTTCTGCCCGAGAATGTGGATGAAATGGTTCGCGTGTCCCGAAGCACCAGCATTCCCATTGCAGCCGGTGAGCGTCTGTTTACAAAGTTCGGCTTCCGTGAGCTTATCGAAAAGCAGGCCGTCAGCGTTGTTCAGCCTGACCTGTGCCACTGCGGCGGTATATTTGAGGCCCGCAAGATTGCAGCCATGGCGGAAACCTATTACATGCAGATCGCACCTCACAATCCCCTGGGTCCCATCTCCCTTGCAGCCTGTCTGCAGCTTGACGCCTGCACGCCCAATGTGCTTGCTCAGGAGCATCCCGGCATGCCCGACCACAGCGACCTTGGTGTTGGAATACTTAAAAATCCTTTCCGCATCGAAAGCGACGGCAGCATTCTTATTCCCGAAGGCCCCGGCCTTGGTATTGAAGTTGACGAAGAAGCACTGGACGCGCTCCGCTTTGACGGCACATGGGACACTCCCCACCTGTTCTATGAAGACGGCAGCGTAGCAGATTGGTAATTATTAGGAGGAACAGCATGAAAAACAATCTCATCAAAGGCAACAGCGATTTTCTGCTGGGCGTAATCATCATTGTATTTTCCGGCATTGTCTACTGGCTGTCCTGCGGCATTTCCATGGCAGAGTCTGCCATGCTGCCCAAAATACTGGCTGTGTTCATGGCCCTCATGGGTCTGGGCATGAGTGTCAAGGCCATAACGGACAGAGCAAAGAACGGCAAGGATGATGTCCATGTCTACGGCGCCGATATTCTCAACGGCATACTTGTCCCCGGTGCCTTCCTGCTGGCAGCCTACGGTCTTATCAATTTCCTTGGCTTCTTTGTGGCTGAGTTCCTTCTCGTTGTGGGTCTTATGTTCCTGCAGGACAAGGTTACCAACGGCAAAATCAACTGGAGTCCCAAGCGACTTATCAAGGTATTTGTTTACTCCGTTCTGGTAATCGTGGCAATGTATATCATTTTCCATATAATTTTCGGCCTTCCCACTCCGAAGGGCATCTTCGGCTTCTGATCATGTAATATAAGGCAAATAGCCTTGTAATATTTTTTAAAAAAAGGAGAGCAACAAAATGAAAAAAATCCTTAGCATCATTCTCGCTCTGGCAATGGTATTCGCCCTTGCCGCATGCGGTGCAAAGCAGGAAGCTCCCGCTCCCGCAGCTCCCGCAGCTCCCGCTGAGACCCCCGCAGAAGCTCCTGCCGAGGCTCCCGCAGCCCCCGCATTTGAGCTCAACGGTCCCGTAACCCTGATCGTTCCCTACGCCACCGGCGGCTCCGCTGACACTGTCGGCCGTCTGGTCGCTCAGTACCTGGGTGAGATCGTTGGCCAGCAGATCAATGTTGTCAACAAGGAAGGCGCTTCCGGCGTTGTCGGCTCCACCGAGCTGTCCATGTCCAAGCCCGACGGCCAGACCATCGGTCTGACCTCCGTCTCCGACCTTTATGTTGCAGACTACCGCGGCACCTTCGACATCAACTCCGTTGACTATCTGGTATGGTTCAACTCCATCCCCTTCGCTCTGTACGCTTCTCCCAACAGCCCCTGGAATGATATCGGCGAGCTCATTGCTGACATCAAGGCCGGCAACACCAACATCGCAATGGCAGAGTCCGGCACCGCTCACATAATCGGTCTTGCTCAGATGTGCAAGGCAGCAGGCATCGATATGATCCCCACCGTTTCCTTCTCCTCCGGCGGCGAGTCTCAGACCAACCTGCTTGGCAACCATGTTGACCTCGCTTCCCTGACTCCTTCCTACTACAACAATGTTACCGCAGGCGGCGGCAAGCTGATGGCCATCTACGGCAGCAGCAAGCTGGATGCTTTCGCAGACCTGACCTACGCTCTTGACTTTGACCTTGACATTCCCGCAATCGTCGGCACCAACCAGATGATCGCTCTGCCCAACAACTGCCCCGCAGAGGTTGTTGAGTTCTGGAGCAACGCTCTGCAGGAGCTCATCGCTGATGAAGGCTTCCAGGAAGCAATGGCTACCGGCGGCTACTGCCTGTGCAACATCTCCGGCGCTGAGCTGGACGAGGCTGTTAGCTCCAACAACGCCGCAGTCGGCGAAATCATGAAGGAGCTGGGTCTGGAGTAAATCCCCCATCTGCTTTAAAGCCTTAGCATAATTAAATACAGGACCCCGGGCAATCGGGGTCCTGTGCCCCAAATATAATTCCGGCACGGGCGATAGCCCCGTCGTTCTAAGTGAGGAAAGACTATGACACTGGATATTCTTCAACAAATTTTGGAACCTCAGATGCTGCTGCTTGTTTTCGGCGGCGTTCTGATGGGTGTCGTTCTGGGCGCAATTCCGGGTCTTTCCGGAACAATAGGCATAGCCCTGCTTCTCCCTATTACCTTCAGCATGCAGCCTGCTCAGGCAATACTTACTCTGGGCGGCATATTCATGGGCGGTATGTACGGCGGCTCCATTACCGCAATACTTATCAATGTGCCCGGTGACCTTTGCGCCACCTGTACTGCCATGGAAGGTTATCCCATGGCCAAGAAGGGTCGTGCTCAGGAAGCTCTGTATTACAGCATCTTCTCCAGTATGCTGGGCGGCTTCTTCGGCGTTCTGGCTCTTATTCTTTTCACTCCTCAGCTTGCAAAGGCAGCTCTTAAGTTCGGTCCGCCCGAAATGTTCTTCTGTGCGCTTTGCGGTCTGGCTGTTGTTGCATCCCTTTCCGGCAAAAACCGCTACAAGGCCTTTTTTGCCACCGCCTTCGGTATGCTCATCAGCATCATCGGTATGGACCCCATCACCGCTGTTCAGCGCTTCACCTTCGGCAACATCTATGTTATGTCGGGTGTTTCCACAATTCCCGTATGTATCGGTATGTTCTGCTTTGCAGAAATGTTCAACAACATCGGCAACAAAGTTTCCAGCAAGGTCTACTATGCAAAGAGCGATATTACCCGCCGCTTTGTTCTTAAAGATGTTCTCCGTCACTGGAAGCTTCTCATAAAATCCAGCGCCATCGGTACCTTTGTTGGTATTCTGCCCGGTATCGGCGCCTCCATGGCAATATTCCTTGCTTACGGCGAAGCAAAGCGCTGCAGCAAGACTGCAAATGAAATTCCCTTCGGCGAAGGCAACAAGGAAGGCATTATTGCCGCAGAGAGCGCAAACAACGCTCTTGTCGGCGGCACCATGGTTCCTATGCTGGCTCTGGGTATCCCCGGCTCCCCCACCGCTGCAATGATAGGCAGCGCACTTACCATCCACGGCCTTATGTGCGGCCCGGAGCTTTTCTCAAAGTCTCCTGACATTGCATACACCTTCATGTACGGCATGCTGATTGCAGTTGCAATAATGGCACTTATCGGCGCTTTCGGCGTCAAGTACTTCTCCTACATACTTAAGATCAAGATGGAATACATTGTTCCCGTCGTTCTGGTCTTTGCAATGTTCGGTACCTATGCTCTCAACAACAGTATGTTTGAGCTGGGCGCAGCCATCGTTCTGGGCATCATCGGCGCTATCTTCAAGCGCTTTGAGATCCCCTGTGCTCCCGTTGTCATCGGCGCAGTCCTCTGCGACATGATCGAGCTTAACATGCGCCGCAGCATCAGCCTTGCCGCCATATACGGCAAGAGCCTTATAGGCTATGTATTTACTCGTCCTCTCTGCATTGGTCTTGCAATTCTGGTTGTGTTCCTGTTTGTGGTATTCTTCTCCATGGGCAGTGAAAAGAAGGCCAAGATAAAGAAGTCCATCGACGAGGCTTCCGACTGATACGCAATCAAAAAAGCAGCAGGTACAAGCCTGCTGCTTTTTCATAATCAGAAAGCCATGCAAATGCATGGCTTTCTTTTTTATTCTGTTCTCAGAGCCTCCACAGGGTCCTTCTTTGCGGCAATGCCGGAGGGTATGAGACCTGCAATATAGGTCAGCAGCACGCTGATTATTACAAGCCCCACGGCTCCCGCTATGGGCAGCTTGGCATTGAGAGCGTAAATACCTGTCAGGTCATGAACTATTATATTAATCGGGATGTTCAGCAAAAGCGTAGAGCCTATACCGATAAGCCCCGCTGCAAGACCTACAATAAATGTCTCTGCGTTAAACACGCGGGATACATCCTTCTTGGAAGCGCCTATGGAGCGGAGAATACCGATCTCCTTGGTGCGCTCAAGAACGCTTATATAGGTTATAATCCCTATCATAATAGAGGATACAACCAGAGAGATTGCAACAAAGGCTATCAGCACATAGCTGATAACATCAATTATGGTGGCAACCGAGCTCATGAGTATAGCAACAATGTCGGTATATTCTATAACATCCTCATCGCTTACACGGTCGTTATAGCTGTCTATGGCGCCGGCAATGGCATCCTTGTCCTCAAAGGTGGAGGCGTAGATATTAATGGTGCTTGGACTTTCAAGGTCAACATAGCCCAGCTTTTTAAGGTTGGTCTTAAGGTCGGACTCGGAGTACACCGGCGGCATGGCATTGTCATATAGCCAGATGTAATCATCCTCCTCAAGTGCAAGGAGATTGAAGTCCTCTGCAAGCTCCTGATCGCTTAGCTTTGCATAAAGCTCTGCCATCTGTATACCGTACTGCTTTTTCACCTCGTCTCCGATCATCTGTCCGATATAATCAAACAGCGTTTCATCGTCCATTTCTTTAAGCATAGACGCATAGCCCGGGTAGGCTTCAAGCACCATGTCCTCAATATCAGCCCGCGTAAGCTCAGCCAGCTGCTCGTCAACCAACTCCTGCACATATTCGTCGGTGGGCTCGCTCATGTACTTAACATACATTTCGGCAAGCTGCTCAACGCTTGCGTTTGCAATGTAGTCGAGAGCCGCATCTCTTTTGCGGGTGCTGGTGAGGTTTTCGTCATCGCCGAGAAACTGCAGGCCGTTGAATACATCGTGCTCCGGGTCCTGAAGCTGGCGAATTACCAGCTCCTTCTGCTCCGCCTGCTTTACAACATACTCCACAAGTGCGTGTGTGTAGCCTATGGAGCCTGTCATCATGCCGGATATTGCACTTTCGTTCTGGCGGATAATGCCCACGATTCTGATATCCAGACCGTTATTGTAGAGATTTCGCATGCCAAGCTCCTCGTCTGACATGCTCACATACTCTCCAAGCTCCTCATCGTAACGATATTCGTCAGCCGGGTAGATATAGCGGAAGCTCATTGAGCATATATCCTCATAGCTCCACTTTTCCAGCTTCGTATTGAAGTTCTCCATGTCCATGAAAGCCTGCATATCATCAACCATGGCACTGTTGGACTTAAGCCCCAGCGCGTAAAGGACAAGGTCGGATACCTCGTTGTTTTTGTCAACTACCAGCACCACCTCATTATGCCTTTCGGGCCAGTGACCGTAGAGCACATCATACTGCTCCTTCACCAGAGGGTTGACCAGCTCCCCGTGCTCGCCGGGGAGCATTTCCTGCCAGGCGTCCATGGCAGCGTATGCCTGACCGTAGGTTGAGAAGAAGGAGCCGTAGCTGCCTCCGAAGGTGAGGCTCATGGCTCTTTCCATAAGCTCAAGAATATCCGTCTTTACAATATTGTTGTCAATATCGCAGGCGTAGATATTCATATCAAGGTCGTAGCTGTACTGAACGGAGCTGACATAGGGGGAAATACCACTGTCCGGCGCTTCAAGGTACTGCTTGAAGGCCTTCAGATTATTTTTCTGAGTGTCAGCGGAGACCATGGAGTTCATCATCTCATACATGATGGTGCTGGAGTAAACAGCGTCCTTGTCATGCTGGTTTTCCTCCGCCTGGGCATGAACTCCCATCAGGGAGGTCATCATGCTGCTCATGTCCATGCTTTCAGCCTGAAGGGTTATGGGGTAGCTTGAGAGCGTATCCTCCTGAACCTTGTCAATATAGTCCTGAATACCCGTTGAAAGTGAAAGTATGAGGGCAATGCCGATAATGCCTATACTGCCGGCAAAGGCCGTAAGAAAGGTTCTTGCCTTTTTTGTAAGCAGATTATTTGTAGACAGCGACAGTGCGGTAAAAAAGCTCATTGAGCGTTTTTTGATTTTTCTGCCGTTTTCAGCCTTTTCCTCTGCGGAGCTGTATGGGTTTGAGTCGGAGACAATAAGTCCGTCCTTAAGGCGGATTATCCGGCTTGCGTAATCCTGTGCAATCTCCGGGTTGTGGGTAACCATTATGATAAGGCGATCCTTTGAAATCTCCTTGAGAATATCCATTATCTGCACGGAGGTTTCGGAATCCAGTGCACCGGTAGGCTCATCCGCCAGAAGAATATCCGGGTCATTTACCAGAGCTCTTGCAATTGCAACACGCTGCATCTGACCGCCGGACATCTGGTTGGGCTTTTTGTTAAGCTGGTCACCCAGCCCCACCCTTTCAAGGGCTTCCTTTGCCCTTGCCCTGCGCTCTGCCGGAGCGACGCCGGAAAGCGTCAGCGCCAGCTCCACATTGGAAAGCACCGTCTGATGGGGTATGAGATTATAGGACTGAAAAACAAAGCCTATCGAGTGGTTGCGGTAGCTGTCCCAATCGCTGTCGCTGAAATTCTTGGTAGACTTGCCGTTGATGACAAGGTCACCGGCGGTATACCCGTCAAGGCCGCCCACAATATTCAGCAAGGTGGTTTTTCCGCAGCCTGAATGGCCAAGGATGGCGACAAATTCACTTTTGCGAAACTCAAGGCTCACGCCCTTAAGGGCGTGCACCACATTATCGCCTATGGTATAATCCTTTTTGATGTCTTTAAGTTTGAGCATTCAATTCACTTCCACGCTTAATATTGACATAATTAAAGAACTGAGTTAAAATAACAAGGCTGTAAACATGCTTCCGTAGCTCAGCAGGATAGAGCATCCGCCTCCTAAGCGGAAGGTCGCGCGTTCGAATCGCGCCGGGAGTGCCAAACCGCCACCCGTACGGGTGGCGTTTTTTTGCGCTCAGCGCTGTTTCTTCGCCGTATTTTGTAATTATACCACAGCCAAAGTCCATTGCATATACAAAATGTAAATTTTAAAAGAGATGCGAATTATCGCATCTCTTTTTGATAGCAAGACGGACAGTGCCTGAGCACTGTCCGTCTTTCCAATATCTGTTCCTTGATAAAGCGCAGTATTCGCGTTAAACTGCCGTAGAGGTGTTGTGAATGAAGCTGAAGGCCACGGTCAGACGCATGCTGCAAATGAGCTCCCCCGCATGGTACATATTTATCCGAAGCATACAGCTCAGCGCCGCTTTGCTGCTGTTTGCGGTATTTCTTCTTATTGAGAGTGAAAGCCGGGGCGGCTGCCACGAGCTTTACAAAACAGCATGGGCGCTTTACGAGCTGCCTCAGGGTTTGCTGCTGATTGCGGGAATAGGCGCTGCATGCATTGACGATATAAGCCCTAAAAGCTGAGAGATAAGAATTCCTCTCTTGTCATAAGGGCATTTAGTACATCAAGCATGGCGTCGGCGCTCATTTTGCTTGGAAGCTCCAGTTTTTTGAGAAGCTGCGCTCTTTTTTCCCCGCTTCCCTCTCTGCCGCTGAGCCCCATTCGGTACATGTCCGCCTTGCTTATACGCTCCCCTGCCTCAGCAGTGCTTTGCCCATCAACAGTAGCTCCGGCGCGCAGCAGCGCCTGCTCAAGCTGCTGCGGGCGCATGCCCTCCACGCCGAGAAGTCCCGCCTTTGAAGCGCTTTTTTTGCGCCTCTCCTTACCCTCTATTTCAGGCACATAGGCGTGCTTTACAAGTGAGGGGTCAACACAGGAGCGTATAAAATTGCGTATAACAAAGCCCGCCGGGTCAGAATCCGTAAGTACAATAAGTCCCTGACGCTGAGCCACGGTTCTGAGCAGCTTTTGCTTTTGCCTGTCGTTAAACACTGAGAAGCCGCCGCATTCGATTATGACTGCGTCAACTACCTGACTTAAGGTATTTTTGTCATAGCGCCCCTCAACGAGTATTACCTCTTTGATTTTAAGCATATCACTCCACCGCCGCTATTCGCATCACAAGCTCCTTGAGAATTTCCTCAGGCTCTGCAAAGGATATTCCGCCCTTCATCATACAGTCTGCCTCCACACACAGCTCAAGAGCGGTTTTAAGCTGCCGGGCTGAAAAGGCTCTTGCGGAGTTTATGAGCTTATTTGCAATAAAATCATATTTTATGGAGCAGGTCTCCATAAGCCACTGGCTGCCCAGCTGCATATCCAGACATACCCGGGCAGCATAGAGCCGTCTCATCTGCTGGCCGAGAAGAGCCAGCATTGCGATAGGCTCATTGTTTTTATCCGACAGGAGCTCAGAGAGCACCGAAGCGGCATTATTGTACTCCTTTTTGGCAATATAATCGCTCATGTCAAAGATTATTGCCTCGGGAATGTGGTTTGCAACTGCGTCAACATCTTTAACGCTGACCATTTCGGCCTTGGCATAGGCCGCTATTTTTTCAATTTCTGGAATAAGTCTGCTCATTATATCGCCGCTGATGAAAAGCAGGCGGTAAACGGCGTCAAGCTCCACATTTTTACCGAGGGCGGCAAAGCGCTTCATAACCCATGCAGTAAGCTGGCTCTGGGTCTGTCTGGTGAATTTAAGCTCCTTTGCAGCGCCGCGCAGGTTCTTAACCAGCTTTACTCTGCCGTCAAACTCAAACTGAGCGCTCTGAACAAAGCACACGGTGCAGTAGTCGGGAATGTCCGAAACGGCCTTCCACACCTCATCCGCCTCAGAAAGCCTGTTTATATCCACTCCCCGAAGCTCCACCAGTGTTCTCTCTGAGAGGAAAGGCACCGCATCAATTGCCTGACGGAGACTTTCCGCCTCAATGTCGGGCCCGTCAATGCGCTTATAGCAGAAGCCGTCATCCCCGTCGGGAATGCACAGCTTTTTAATCTCCGCCATGAACAGCTCCCTCAGATAGTCCTCCGGTCCCCACAGAATATACAGCCGCTCAGGCCCCCGCTCCTTAAGAGCGCGAACCTCGGCGTTGTAATTGAGTCTTTGTTCTTCCTTGCTTTTTCCTTTGCCTTTTGCCATAACTACCTTAGTCCAACGGGGGTTAAACCCGTACCGGTTTTATTCGGGCGGATTTCCGCCCATACATCGTTATTGTCCTTGAAAATATCGGGATATTCCCTGCGGCCAATGCCTCGTCTGAACGAAAATCCGCTCCGAAAAAACTGCAAAGCACATTTCATCGAGCAATGTTTGGATGATTTTGGATTGGTCGGACGCAGGCTTACTTCCGTAAGTCAAGGACGACAAGTCCAAAAGCGCCGGGCAGCGCCGATGAAATGCGGCGCGTGTTCGACCCCCGTTGGACTACCCGAATTTCAACAGTTGAGTCCATATCAGTACGAAGTATATTATACCCGTAATCCATCAGCCGTTCAAGTACTTCCTGCGTGGGGTGACCGTAGCTGTTATAGCCGCAGCTTATAACCGCCGTTTCTCCGCCCAGAGCGCTGAGGTATTCGGGGCAGCTTGAGTATTTGGAGCCGTGATGCCCAACAATCAGCAATTCCGTTTCCGAAAGCTCATAGTTTCTGACAAGCTCCCGCTCACGGCTCATTGGGCTGTCTGCGCTTATCATGCAGTCATAGTCTCCGGCGCTGAGCCTTACACATACACAGCGCTCATTGCTTCCTCCCGCCTCCCGGGGTGCATAGAGCCTCAGTTCAATATCTTCAAGCTCAACCAGCCCGTCCTCATATACATAGCGCACATCCGTCCCATGCTGCATGGCGGCACTGAGTATTCTGTCATGAAGCTCCGCGTCATCCGGGCCCGGCTCAGGCAGAATGAGCGTTTTAACTCTGACATATTCAAGCAGCTGCGGTACACCGTCGGCATGGTCGGTGTGCAGATGGGTAAGCACCAGAATATCAAGGGATTTGCGTCCACGGCTTAAGAGATATTGCCCGCTTATATCCCCCGCATCGTCAAGGGAAAGAGTGTTCCCGCAGTCAACCATTACGGTCTTCCCGCCGGACATCAAAACCACACTTTGTCCCTGACCCACATCAATTACGCCGAAGGTGGGCGCTGCCCTGTAATACAGCTTTACAGACAGCATCCCAACAGCCAGAAGCAGGCAGGATGCAAGAGCCGCAGCAGCATAGTACCTCAGCCTCCGCTTCTTCACAAATACAAGAGCAAGCACAAGGGCATAGCTGAGGCTGAGCCATGGGATAAAATACGGGGCGCTTGTATATACGGTGCAAAAGGGTATTTCGGAAATAAGCCTTGCAGCAAGACAGATAAAGTCTGCCAGAAGCCCTGCGGCAAAAGCCGTCAGCTTTGCAAGGAACAGTAGAAAGCCCGGCAGCATGCAGGCCACATAGCCAAGGCAGAAGCAATATGTAACAGCCCACAGCGCAAGAATATTTGCAAGCGGGGAAAGTAAATTCACAGAGCCGAAATGAATTGCCGTAAGGGGCGCGGTAAACAGCATTACCCCTGCCGAGCATACAGCAGTATCAACTATGTAGTTAAGAGCGCCGCTGTGCTTGCTTCTTTTGTACACATCCATGCGGCTAAACCTGTCATTCACAAGGACAATGCCCAGCACAGCCGCAAAGGATAGCTGCAAACTGATGCTTGTGGCAGCATAGGGATTGCAAAGCAAAATGAGCGCCAAGGCTATGCTCAAAGAGCTGAGCACATCGTTTTCCCTGCCGAACAGCCCCGCCAGCATAAGGAAGCTGTTCATAATGCCGGCGCGCACCGCAGACGGTGTTGAGCCGGTCATAAGCACAAATACCCATATAAGCGCAAGACATACTATTCTTCCCGGCCTTGTTCTGCCGAAAATAAAGCAGAGAAAGCTCATCAGTATGCTTATATGCATGCCGGAGACTGCAACAATGTGCATAAGTCCCGCCCGGCTCATGTCCGTATACAGGCCAAGGTCATCGTAAAATCTGTCCTTGTCACCGGTCATCAGCGCACGCATGAAAACGGCTCTGCGCCCTTCAAAAACGCTGTCAATTCTTCCGATAAGAAAGCTCTTGAGACGCTGTATCAGAGGTCTTTCCGCCTCACCGTACAAAAGCCCCGCTTCATCTACATTTACAATGAGCTGTATGCCTTTTGCCCGGTAGCTGTCATAGCGCTGCCCGTAGCGGATCGCCGCAGAGCGCACCCTGCCTTCAAGCACCGCCGTCTGACCCGCCTTTATACTATCGAAGCTGCCGCTTCTGTCATAGACGATTATGCCCATTGCAGGATAACCGGACATATCAAGCACAGCGTCAAACCTTACACTGTCGCTTAGAGGCATGGCGTCGGTCTCCGCCCGCACCCTCAGCTCATAGATGCCGCCGTCCATTTGAGATACCGTCCTTGTATAGACGAGATAATTTACACCAAAGCACAAAAGCCCTGCAATATATCCGGCTAATATGCGCATAATGTGCTTTATCTCCGCTTTACCCAGACGATAAAGGACAAATAGCGCTGCCGCAAGCAGAGCTGAAATGAGCAATATGAATTCCAATGGAAGGTAAACCGCGGCCAGTATCGCCGCTGAAAATGCCGCACAGGGCAAAGCCGCAGGACTCATACAAAAACCACGCAGAAAGCCGGAGCTTCCGGCTTTCTGCTTTTCCCGTGATTATACTATTTTCTGGTCGAGCTGAACACCGCCGATAAGGTGGTAGTGCAGATGCATAACGGTCTGACCGCCATCCTCACCGCAGTTATTTATAATGCGGTAGCCCTTAACAAGGCCTTCGCTTGCGGCAATTTTGGTAATTGCCTCAAGGCATTTGGCGGCGTATATGCTGTTTTCGGAGTTAAGCTCCATTGCGCTTGCAATATGCTCCTTGGGGACCACCAGAATATGAACGGGAGCCTGAGGCGCAATGTCCCGGAAGGCGAACACATATTCGTCCTCATAAACCTTTGTGCTGGGTATCTGACCGTCGATGATCTTGCAGAACAGACAATCGGGATTTTTCATACCGTATTCCTCCTTGCTCAAATCTTTTCTTTTACAAAAGCCTCAACAGCAGCCAGAGCCTCGTTGAGCTTGGATACATCGGTGCCGCCGCCCATTGCGGAATCGGGCTTGCCGCCGCCTCTGCCATTGGCAATTGCGGTAATATGCTTTATAACATCGCCGGCCTTTACACTCTTTTCGATGGCAGTCTTGCCGCAGACGCACTGGAAGCTGAGCTTTCCGCTGTTTTCGCAGGCGACAACCGCAACAACGCAGCTGTCCTTATCACGCAGAGCGTCGCCAATTTTCCTCAGCTCGTTGGGATTATCAACCTGAACCTTGGAGGTGACCACATGGAGACCGCCAATGTCCTTTGCCTGCTTGAGCATTGCGTCGGCGCCGCCTGCAGATTCCTTGTCCTTATACTGCTGGATAAGGCGCTTTGCTTCCTTAAGCTCTGCTGCCTGCTGGTTAATGCGCTCCATAAGCTCGGAAGGAGCGGATTTAAAGAGAGCAGCAATTGCATTTATGGTGTCGATATTCTCGTTGAGCATGCCAAGAGTTCTGCTGCCGGTGCTGGCCTCAATGCGGCGCACGCCGGAGGCAACGCTGCCCTCGGAGATAATGTGGAAGGCGCCGGCCTTTGCGGTATTGTCAATATGGGTACCGCCGCAAAGCTCCATGCTCACGCCGTCCATGTCAACAACGCGCACGGTATCGCCGTACTTTTCGCCGAAGAGTGCAGTGGCGCCGCAGGCCTTGGCGTCATTGATGCTCATTTCCCTGACCTGAATGCCGTGACCGAATAGGATGGCATCATTTACAATTTTCTCTACCTGACGAAGCTGCTCAGGGCTGACAGCGGAGAAATGGGTAAAGTCAAAGCGCAGGTAGTCGGGCTCAACCAGAGAACCGGCCTGATGCACATGCTCGCCCAGCACCTGGCGCAAAGCAGCGTGAAGCAGATGAGTGGCGCTGTGAGCGCGGCCAATGGCGTTTCTGCGCTCCTTGCAGTACTCAGCCTGCACAGTGTCGCCCACGGCAAGGCTGCCGCTTTCAAGGGTACCGTAGTGCATGTACTTGCCGCCCTTGTTCTTCTGGACATTATTTACCTTAAAGCAGTTGGAGCCTGCACATATCCAGCCGTGGTCGGCAATCTGTCCGCCCATTTCGGCATACATGGGGGTTCTGTCAAGAACTATGATACCTTCCTCGCCCTGAGAAAGGCCGTGGTCAAGCTGACCATCGCGTACGACGGCAAGTATCTTCGCCTCGCACTTATCCTCGGTATAGCCTACAAACTCGGTGTCGGCAATCTCCTTACCGAAGCTGATGCCTGCCCAGCCAAGGTCGCCGAGAGCTTCTCTTGCCTTGCGGGCGCGAACTCTCTGCTCCTCCATAAGAGCCTTGAAGCCTGCCTCATCAACTCCCATTCCCTCATCCTCGCACATCTCTATGGTCAGGTCTATGGGGAAGCCGTAGGTATCGTAGAGCTTGAAGGCGTCTGCACCGGAGAAAACTGTCTCGCCCTTGGCCTTATGCTCGGCCAGAAGCTCACCGAATATCTTCATGCCTGCGTCTATGGTCTTTGCAAAATTTTCTTCCTCGGTCTTTACGACGCGGGTAATGTAGTCCTGCTTCTCACGAAGCTCGGGATACTGGCACTCGTTTGCATTGACAACGGTGTCAATAACGCTGTAAAGGAAGGGCTCGTTTACACCAAGGAGCTTACCGTGGCGGGCAGCGCGGCGCATGAGACGGCGAAGCACATAGCCTCTGCCCTCATTGCTGGGCAGAACACCGTCGCATATCATAAAGGTAGCGCTTCTGATATGGTCGGTAATTACACGCAGGGAGACATCCATCTTGGTGCTCTTGCCGTAGTAAGCGCCGGTTATCTCACTTACCTTGTTGGTGATGCTCATTACGGTGTCCACATCAAAGAGGGAGTTTACGCCCTGGCATACAACAGCAAGACGTTCAAGACCCATGCCTGTGTCGATATTCTTCTGAGCAAGCTCAGTGTAGTTATTGTTGCCGTCATTATCGAACTGGCTGAATACGTTGTTCCAGACTTCGATATATCTGTCACATTCGCAGCCTACTGTGCAATCAGGCTTACCGCAGCCGTGTTCAGGACCACGGTCAAAGTAAACTTCGGAGCATGGGCCGCAAGGACCGGAGCCATGTTCCCAGAAGTTATCAGCCTTGCCGAAACGGAAGATGCGTTCAGGAGCAATGCCGATTTCCTTGTTCCAGATTTCAAAAGCTTCATCGTCATCCACATAGATGGAAGGATAAAGTCTGTCAGCAGGAATACCGACTACTTCTGTCAGGAATTCCCAGCACCATGCGATAGCTTCATGCTTGAAGTAATCACCGAAGGAGAAGTTACCCAGCATT
>JAZNUQ010000054.1:0-21511 GCA_045592365.1 Candidatus Limivicinus sp.
ACTTGCAGGTATTTTTCTTGCTGCATTTTTGATTCCTGAAGGAGTGTGGCAGTTTGTCACGATTCTCGGCGTTTGTATTGTGTTTTTGATTCCGTGCTTCTATGCAGTAAAACTTGAGGTAAGCGTAGGTGCTTATAAATGCAAAAATTGCGGTTACGAAATTGTTCCCACCTATAAGGAAGCGATGATGGCTATGCACAGAGGTTTTACCCGTCACTTAATGTGTCCTAAATGCAACAAACGCACTTGGTGCAAAAAAGTATTGAAGAAGTAGATTCCAATTTGTCGAACAGATTTATAATGTTTGACATAACTATCGCAGACTGATTTTATACAGTAAAATCTCCTGTGCGAAATCGCACAGGAGATTTTTTGTTGCTCAGAACAGGCCGGAAATTTTTCCGCTGCTGTCCACATCTATCTGCTCTGCGGCAGGCTTTTTGGGAAGTCCCGGCATGGTGAGAATGTCGCCCGTCAGCACAACTATAAAGCCCGCGCCGGCGGAAACCTTAACGGATTTTACGCTGACGGTGAAATTCTCCGGCGCGCCCAGAAGCGCCTTGTTATCGGAAAAGCTGTACTGGGTCTTGGCAATGCACACCGGCATTTCGGAAAGCCCCAGCGCGCTTAGTCTTTCTATCTGCGCCTTGGCCTCGTCACTTACGGAAATGCCGCTGCCGCCGTAGACCTTCTTTACAACAGCCTCGATTTTTTCCTCTATGCTGCCCCCAAGCTCATAGGCAAAGCGAAAGTCCGGCTTTTCCTCATCGCAGAGGCGAACTACCTCCTCCGCCAGAGCCGCAGCGCCTATTCCGCCTTCTGCCCAGGCGTCGCTGAGCACCACATTTACGCCCAATTCGCCGCAGCGAGCCATTACAAGCTCCACTTCCGCCTGAGTATCTGTGGGGAAGCGGTTCAGCGCCACCACTGCAGGCAGGCCGTAAACATTCTTTATATTGGACACATGGCGCAGCAGATTGGGAAGTCCCGCATCAAGTGCAGCCAGATTTTCCTCGTTGAGGGCGCTTTTTTCAACGCCGCCGTGCATTTTGAGGGCGCGGACGGTGCCGACCACCACAACGGCAGAGGGTGTAAGCTCTGCAAAACGGCACTTGATGTCCAGAAACTTTTCGGCTCCCAGATCAGCGCCGAAGCCTGCCTCGGTAACTGCATAGTCCCCCAGACGCATGGCCATTCTTGTGGCGGTAACGCTGTTGCAGCCGTGGGCAATGTTTGCAAAGGGGCCGCCGTGAACAAAGGCGGGGCTGCCCTCAAGGGTCTGCACCAGATTGGGCTTAAGGGCGTCCTTGAGGAGGGCCGCCATTGCGCCCACCGCCTTAAGGTCGGCTGCGGTAACAGGCTCACCGTCAAAGGTGTAGCCCACGATTATCCTGCCAAGGCGCTCCTTAAGGTCGTCAACGGAGCTTGCAAGGCAGAAAATCGCCATGGTCTCGGTGGCAACGGTAATGTCAAAGCCGTCCATTCGGGGAACGCCGTTTACCCTGCCGCCAAGGCCGTCGTTTATAACGCGAAGCTGGCGGTCGTTCATGTCCACACAGCGCTTCCATGTTATGCTCTCCGGGTCGATGTTCAGGGCATTGCCCTGATAGATGTGGTTATCCACAATGGCGGCAAGCAGATTGTTTGCCGCACCTATCGCATGGATGTCCCCGGTGAAATGAAGGTTTATATCCTCCATAGGCACCACCTGAGCGTAGCCGCCGCCGGCAGCGCCGCCCTTGATGCCGAAGACAGGCCCCAGTGAGGGCTCACGCATGGCAAGAACCGCATTTTTGCCGATATGGCGCAGTCCGTCCACAAGGCCGATGGCGGTGGTGGTCTTACCCTCGCCGGCGGGGGTGGGGGTTATGGCGGTAACCAGTATCAGCTTGCCGTCGGGACGGCGATTTTCCTCCAGCAGGGCAAAGTCCACCTTGGCCTTGTACCTGCCGTACTGCTCAATAAATTTTTCGTCAATACCGGCAAGAGCGGCAATTTCGTTTATGGGTCTGAGCTTGCACTCCTGTGCTATCTGAATGTCAGTTTTCATTAAATCTCTCCCTTCGGGGTCAGGCTAAGCTATTTGACAACCACATTGTTTTCCCCAAGCATTTCCTTAAGCTCGGCAACAAGGGCTCTGTGGATAAGGCAATTTGCCGCGATGCGCTTTTTCTCCCGCTCGCACCAAACTATCATGCGCTGCTCGCCGGGAAACATTGTGAGAATAAGCTCGATTTTTCGCAGGGCTGGGTCGTATTTGCTGGGCAGCTTTACCCAGAGCGTCTTCTCTGCAGGGGGCGGCGCGTCCTTGCCAAGGGCGTTAAGGTCGCTTAGGGGTCTGATGCTGTCCACCATAAGCTGAGCGTCCTTTTCATCTCTGAGGGAGATGCGCCCCTTGACTATGATGGCGGAATTATCGTGTACATAGGCGCCGCCGCTGTCCAGCGCCTTCTGGAAGGCGATAAGCTCCATTGAGCCGGTGTCGTCCTCCAGCATAATATAGCTCATAAGGCTGTTGTTTCTGGTTGTGCGGGTCTTCACCGAGGACACAACGCCGGCCAGGGTGATATACTGATTATCGCTGAACCTGTGCGGCTCCTCGGAGGCAAAATCGCTTACCACCGTGCCAATGGGCACAGCGCCTATCTTTCTCACGGCGGCGCGGTATTCGTCCATGGGGTGACCGCTGAGATAAAGACCGGTGGTCTCCTTCTCCATGGCCATAATCTCCCGGAGACTGTATTCCGGCACATCCGGCAGGGATATGCTCTGCTCCTTTTTGTCCGCCGCGGCTTCAAAGTCGCCGAAAAGGTCCATCTGGCCGGAAATATTGTCCCTTTCCGCCTGATTTATGCTCTCAAGCACCTGAGCGGCTATCTGCATAAGGGCTCTGCGCTTATAGCCCATACTGTCAAAGGCGCCTGCGCGGATAAGATTTTCAAGGGTGCGTCGGTTCAAATCCCTGCCTGCCATGCGGCGGCAGAAATCCTCAAAGCTGCGGAAGGGGCCGTTTTGCTCACGCTCTGCCACAAGGCTGTTAATAACGCCCCAGCCTATACCCTTTATGGCCACAAGGCCGAAGCGGATATTGCTGCCGTCAACGGAAAAGTCCGGGCCGGACACATTTACATCCGGGGGCATGAGCTTTATGCCCATGTCCTTGCAGGAGGCGATATATTCTGCAACCTTGCCGCTGTTATCAAGCACGGAGCTTAAAAGCGCCGCCATGTACTCTCTGGGATAATGGCGCTTCATGTAGGCCGTGCGGTAAACCACGATGGCGTAGCTTACGGCGTGAGCCTTGTTGAAGGCGTAGCTTGCAAAGTCCACGATTTCATCGTAAATGCTGTTGGCCACCGCCTCCGGCACGCCCCGCTTCAGAGCCCCGTCTATGCCGCGGCTTTTGTCGCCATGAACGAAGGCAAGGCGCTCGGCGTCTATTATCTTGTGCTTTTTCTTGCTCATGGCCCGACGGATATTGTCCGCTTGACCCAGAGAAAAGCCCGCCAGCTTGCGGAAAATCTCTATGACCTGCTCCTGATAGACTATGCAGCCGTAGGTAACGGAGAGGATGGGGCGCAGAAGCTCATGCTTGTAGCTTATTTTTTCCGGTCTGTGAGCACTCCGTAAACTTGGGAATGCTGTCCATGGGGCCGGGACGGTAAAGGGCGATAATAGCGGTGATGTCTTCAATGCTCTTTGCCTTTATGCCCATGCATACGCTTGTCATGCCTGTGCTTTCAAGCTGGAACACGCCGGAGGTCTGGCCTGCGGCCAGCATTTCAAAGGTCTCCCTGTCCTCCTCGAGGATGCCGTCCACGGTGAAGCCCGGCTCTCTCCTGCGAACCAGCTTTGCTGCATCCTCAAGAACGGTAAGGTTTCTAAGCCCCAGAAAGTCCATCTTCAAAAGCCCCAGCTCCTCAAGGGTGGTCATGGGGTACTGGCAGACTATGGACTCGTCGTTTCGGGCCAGGGGAACATATTCGTAAATGGGCTTTTCTGTTATAACAACGCCTGCGGCGTGGGTGGAGGCGTGGCGGGGCATGCCCTCCAGCGCCTTTGCCACATCAATGAGCCGGCGAAGATTTTCATCTCCCTCGTAAAGCTCCTTGAGAGGCTTGGAGAGCTTAAGAGCCTCATCTATGGTCATATTCAGCGCCATGGGCACCTGCTTTGCAACAGCGTCGGTTTCGGCATAGCTTACCGACAGCGCTCTGCCCACATCACGGATGGAGCCTCTTGCCGCCATGGTGCCGAAGGTGACTATCTGGGCAACATGCTCTTTGCCGTAAAGCCGGTTCACATAGTCAATGACCTCGCCGCGGCGGTTAACGCAGAAGTCCACATCAATGTCCGGCATGGACACGCGCTCGGGGTTGAGAAAGCGCTCGAAAAACAGGCTGTACTTTATGGGGTCAACATCGGTAATATGCAGACAGTAGGACACCACGCTGCCTGCCGCGCTGCCGCGGCCGGGACCCACGGGAATGCCGTTTCGCTTGGCATAGCCGATAAAGTCGGAGACTATAAGGAAGTAGTCCACAAAGCCCATCTGCTTTATCATTTCAAGCTCGTAATCAAGCTGGGCGCGAACCTCCTCCCTGCCGGGGTAGCGCTGGGCAAAGCCCCTGTCGCAGAGCTTTTTCAGATACTCGTAGCTGTCGCTCTCCCCCTGAGGGAGCTTAAAGCGGGGCAGATGGTAGTGACCGAACTCAAAATCAAAATTACAGCGCTTTGCAATCTCCACGGTGTTTGCCATGGCCTCCGGGTATTCGGGAAAGAGCCTCGCCATTTCCTCCTCGTCCTTGAGGTAGAGCTCCTTGCTCTCAAAGCGCATGCGGTTGGGGTCGTCCACGGTCTTGCCCATCTGGATGCACATAAGCACATCCTGATAGTAAGCGTCCTCCCGCTCCGTATAGTGAGCGTCGTTTGTGAGCACAAGAGGTATGCCCGTTTCCCTGTGGATGCTTATAAGCCCCTGAGAGGCCTGCTGTTCCTCCTGAAGGCCGTGGTCCTGAATTTCAAGGTAAAAATCCTCTCCGAAAAGCTCCCTGAGCTCCAGAGCTCTGGCCTTTGCGCCCTCGTAATCGCCCCGGAGGATTTTCTGGGGAATTTCGCCGGCCACACAGCCGGAAAGACAGATAAGCCCCTGAGCGTGCTCATGCAGCAGCGCCCAGTCAATGCGGGGCTTTATATAAAAGCCCTCCGTAAAGGCCTTGCTTTCAAGATAGCAAAGATTTTTGTAGCCCTGCTCATTTTTGCACAGCAGGATGAGATGGGTATAGTCGCTGTCAAGGCCGTGCTCCTTGTCCGTCATGGCGCGAGGCGCAACATAGACCTCGCAGCCGATTATGGGCTTTATGCCCTCAGCCTTGCAGGCCTTGTAAAAGGCCACGGCGCCGTACATAACGCCATGGTCGGTGACGGCAACAGCCTCCTGCCCCATAGCCTTTACCTTTTTTGCAAGGCTGTCTATGTGGCAGGCTCCGTCCAGCAGCGAAAACTCCGTATGAACATGAAGATGAACAAATGCCATATTCTTTATTCCTCGGTAAAGTCCTGTTGAGCCCGGGCCTGAGCGGCAAGGCTCATTATCTTTCTCAGTCTGTGGGAAAGGCAGCTTTTTGTGACCTTGGGGTTGGAGAGCACCGCAAGGTCGGCAAGGCTTGCCTCGGGGTTTGCAATGCGCAGAAGCGCCGCGTCCTTCAAAGGCTCCGGCAAAGCGTCAAGGCCAAATTCCCTGACGATATAGCGTATGGCCTCCATTTGCTCGTGAGCTGCAACAATGATCTTGTCCACATTTGCCGAGTCGCAGTTGACCTTGCGGGTAATATCATTGCGCATCTCCTTTTCAATCTTGGCCATCATTACGCCCAGAGCTGTATTGGACGCACCTATGCTGGTGAAAAAGTCCGCAATTATGTCCGCCTTTTTGAAATACAGCAGGAAATTGCCGCCGCGGGTGGCTTCCTTGGGGCTGAAGCCCAGCTCCAGCATCACGGAGAAGGCCTCTCTGCACACGCTGTGGTGACCGGTGGCAAGCTCAAGATGGTAGCGTTTTTCCGGGTCGGTAACGCTGCCGCCGGCAAGAAAGGCGCCACGGATAAAGGCCGCCTTGCAGCAGTCATCCTCAATGACGGCAAAATTCACATGATGGGAAAGGGTTGCCTCGGCCTCTGCGCCGAAGGCCTCAAAGATGCTGATTATTTTCTCCCTGTCGTTAATTATGAAGCTCTGCTTTGTGCCGGAGCCCTCCCGGGGCGGCACATCAAAGCCCAGATTGAATGCGCGTTTGAACAGCTTGGGAAGCCGCTGGGCAAAATCGGGGCTTGCGGTGATTATTCTTATTTCTCTTGCGGAAAAGGTATTGCAGTAGAGCAGCACACCGTAGGCCTCCGCCAGCGCACAGCACCTTCTGTCATGCTTTATCTGGCAAAGCTCCGCCTTGGCCTGTGATGAAAAGGACATATATCCTCCTATTTGTCAATATCCCGGTTTACATTCTCGGCTTTTCGCCCCCGGGCAAGAAGCCTTTGGTTAAGCGCCGCGGCAAGGGCAACGCTTCTGTGTCTGCCGCCGGTGCAGCCCACCGCGACGGTCAGGCTCACTTTGCCCTCCTCGATGTAAAGGGGCAGGAGAAAGTCCAGCATGCTCTCAAGCTGCTGCAAAAACTCCCCCGCCTGCTTAAAGGAAAACACATAGTCGCTGACGCCTTTATCAAGCCCGCTCAGGGGACGAAGCTCCTCCACATAAAAGGGGTTAGGCAGAAATCTTGCGTCCAGCACCAGATCCGCCTCCATGGGTATGCCGTATTTATAGCCGAAGGACATAACGGTAATGTCAATATCCCGCTTCCTGTCCTTCTCCGCAAAAAGAGAGAAAAGCCGGTGCTGCAGCATGCCCAGAGTAAGCCCCGTGCTGCTGACAATATACTCCGCCCGCTCCCGCACCGGGGCAAGGAGGCGAATTTCGCGCTTTATGGCCTCCTCAACGGTGCTGCCGGGCACCGCCAGCGGGTGAGGGCGGCGGCTTTCCTTGTAGCGGCGCACAAGCGTGCGCACATCCGCATCCATATACAGGATGCGGCAGTTGCAGTCCATGTTCTTAAGCTCGTCAAGGGTCTGGAGCAGACTGTCAAAGCCGTCCTTCTCCCGCACATCGGTGACCAGCGCCACCTTTTCGTAGCGCCCCTTTGTTGCGATGCAAAGCTCGGCAAAGCGGGGCATCAGCGCCACGGGCATATTGTCAACGCAGTAGTAGTCAAGATCCTCCAGCACATCGGCGGCGCGGCTTTTGCCTGCGCCGGAAAGGCCGGTGATAATGAGAAATTCCATAGCTTATCCTTCCAGAGTATCCAGAAATCTGTTTCTCGGCACGGCGGGGCTGTTATCCTCAAGAGCATAGTCGGGGGGCAGGATTATTACCTCCGGCTCAAGCTCCACCTTAAACTTTTCATATACGGTGTTTCTGACCTGCTTCATAAGCTCATACACATCCGCAGCGGTAGCGCCGCCTGTGTTCACCACAAAGCCGGAGTGCTTTTCAGACACCTGCGCTCCCCCTACGCTGAAGCCCTTGAGCCCCGCCTGCTCGATAAGCGCGGCGGCGTAATGCCCCTCCGGGCGCTTGAAGGCGCTGCCTGCCGAGGGCAGGTCAAGAGGCTGCTTTTCCCGGCGCTTTTCATTGAGCTCACGCATTTTTGCGGCAATTTCCGCGCTGTCCCCCTTGGGCAGGCGGAATACCGCACTGAGTATGACGCAGCCGCCCAGCTTCTGGAAAATGCTGCTGCGGTAGGCGAATTTGCAGTCGGCGGCACTCATTTCGCAGAGGGTCTGCTGAGGCAGATAGTAGTATACCACGCTCTCCACAGCGTCCTTAAGCTCGCCGCCGTAGGCGCCTGCGTTCATAAGCACGGCGCCGCCCACGCTGCCGGGAATGCCGGAGGCAAATTCCAGCCCCGCAAGGCCGTTCTGCCTGGCAAAGATGGCCAGCTTCGCAAGAGATACCCCCGCCTCGGCGTAAATCGCGCCGTCGGGCAGCAAAAAGAGCTTTTGCAGCTTCTCGGTGCTGATTATAAACAGCTCCTTCAGCCCCTCATCGGGGAAAAGGATGTTGGTGCCGTTTCCAAGGATAAAGGGCGCGACACGGTTTTCCTTCAGGATACAGCATATCTTGGTCAGGGAGCTTACATCTGAGGGCACTGCGTATGCGCGGACAGGCCCCCCGATTTTAAAGGAGCAGTGTCCGCTCATGTTTTCATTTTCCAGCAGGGTCAGCCCCGGCATGGCTTCTTTTATCTGTGCTATTGCTTTTTCAAGATTTTCCATTCAAGTTCTCCATCACAAATCAGAAAAGTCCGGCGTCTATGGCCATGTCATGCTGCTGGGCAAAGGCCTCGGCGGAATTGTAGCCCATCTTCTTCTGGCGGTTGTTCATGGCGGCCAGCTCCAGAATAACGGCAAGGTTTCTGCCGGGGGTGACGGGGATGGTAACCGCAGGGCGCACCTTGCCCAGAATAGTCTCCGTCTCCTGAGTAAGACCCAGACGGTCGTAGGGCTTGCCCTCCTCCCAGGGCTCCATCTTCACAACAAGGTCGATGTTGGTTTCGGGCTTTACCGCGCCAACGCCGTATATGTGCCTTACATTGATTATGCCTATGCCGCGAAGCTCCATATAATAACGGATCATTTCCGGGGCATATCCTGTAAGGGTGTTTCTGCCCACCAGCTTAATATCCACCGCGTCATCCGCCACAAGACGGTGACCGCGCTTGACAAGCTCCAGCGCTGTCTCGCTTTTGCCGATGCCGCTTTTGCCGGTCAAAAGCACGCCCTCGCCGTAAACATCCACCAGCACACCGTGTACGGTGGTGCGGGGAGCAAGGTGGTTTCTCAGAGAGCTTATAAGCTCCGCCTGGAAATTCGAGGTATCATCATCAATGGTGAACACATTCCTGTCAAAGCGCTTGGCCATATCCAGGCATTCCGGGAATATGGGCACCTCATGGCAGATTATAAGCCCGGCAATGTCATAGCCCATGAAGGTCTCAAAGGCGACGCGGCGCTGCTCGGAGCTGAGGGTATCCAGATAGGTGCTCTCAACCCGGCCTATTATCTGAAGGCGGTGGGGGTCGAAGTAGTTATAAAAGCCGGTAAGCTGCAGCGCCGGACGGTTAAGGTCGGCGGTGCGGAGAACGGCAGTCTCATAATCCTTGGACTTATGTACAACGGTAAGGCCCATTTCCTCAACAACGGTCTTGAGCTTGACGGAATATTTGCTTGCCATAAGGGTTCCTCCTGAAATGCCCATTATTTTACTACTATATATTAACCATTTTAAAGCCTTTTGGCAACTGCTTTCCACACATCCGGGCGTAAAATCTTTATCTTTTCCGGCCTTTAAAAAAATAATTGCAAAACAGTAAAACTTTTGCTTGCAATTCCCTTTTGTGTCTGCTATTATATAAAAGCTGTCTATTCAGCTAAACACAAGCAAGGAGGTGCTTCAATCAATGGCAAAGTGTCAGTTTTGCGAAAAGGATGTCTCTTTCGGCATTCAGGTAAGCCACTCTCACAGACGTACCAACCGTATGTGGAAGCCCAACGTGAAGCGCGTCAAGGCCATCGTGGACGGCAGCCCCAAGCACGTCTACGCCTGCACTCGCTGCCTGCGCAGCGGCAAGGTCACCCGCGCTGTGTAATTTTTAATTTTTCAAAATTACCCGAAACAAGCCTGTCGATGAACGACGGGCTTTTTTCGGTTCTATGGGGAAAACAGCCGCCTTTTAAATTGCCTCTTGTAAAATCACGGCGGCTCGTATAGAATAAGGCCGAAATACAGATAAGGGAGGAGCTATCATGGAGCTTCTGCAGCAGCGCATTCTCAGCGACGGTAAGGTAAAGCCCGGCGGGATTTTAAAAGTTGACGGATTTCTCAACCACCGGATAGACACGCAGCTTCTCTATGAAATGGCCATGGAGTTCAAGCGTCTGTATGAGGGACAGGGGATAAACAAAATTCTCACCATTGAGGCCTCCGGCATCGCCGCTGCCGCAATGACCGGCTTTGTTATGGGCTGTCCCATGGTTTTTGCAAAGAAAAGCAAAAGCAGCAACATCTCCGACGATGTTTACTCCGTTGAGGTGGCCTCCTTCACCCACGGCAACACAAACACCGTCATAGTCTCAAAGGAATACCTCAGCGAGGATGACCGGGTGCTGATAATAGACGATTTTCTTGCCAACGGCGCAGCCCTCACCGGCCTCAAGGCCCTGGTGGAGCAGGCAGGCGGCACCGTGGTGGGCGCAGGCATACTTATAGAGAAGGAGTTTCAGGGCGGCGGCAATGCGCTGCGCGCTCAGGGCATGCGTATCGAGTCCCTTGCCCGGATAGCTGAAATGGGTGACGATTGCAGCATCCGCTTCTGCTGAATTGGAAAAACATGGGAGAGGCCGCTTCGGCCTCTCCTTTTGTTAGATATGCACAAATTTTGCTGCCCCAAAATGTATAACTCGTCCAAATCGAACACTTGACATTTGTCGTATTTTGGATTACTCTTTACCTGTAAATTCAATACTTTTTCGATATATAGCAAATGATATGGATTTGAAGTCTCTACCCGGACGCCGTAAATGACCGGACTATCGAAAATTCCGAGGGCATAGTGTTTTTTGTTTGTCTTCGGTGATTTCCGTTTTCGCATCGGTCAGTCCCTCCGTGGGTACGAACCGGTGCTTTTTTGGTTCATTACCGCCTTTTGCGGTTTTGATAAATAATTAAACTTTATGAGGAGATTAGAAGAATGAAAAAGATCGTTGCTCTGCTCATGGCTCTGGTAATGGTTTTCGCTCTGTGCGCATGCGGCGCAAAGACCGAGGCACCCGCTCAGGCTCCTGCTGAGGCTCCTGCCGAAGCTCCCGCTGAAGCTCCCGCCGAGGGCACCACTGTTAAGGCCGGTTTCATTTTCTACCACGATGAAAACTCCACCTATGACCTTAACTTCATCAACGCTGCCAAGGAAGCCTGCGAGAATCTGGGCGTTGAATATGTCGTAAAGGTAAATATTGACGAGACTGAGGAGTGCTACGACGCTGCCGCAGAGCTGGTTGACGAAGGCTGCAACTTCATTTTTGCCGACTCCTTTGGCCACGAGCCCTACATGCTGCAGGCTGCACGCGAGTTCCCCGAGGTTCAGTTCTGCCACGCCACCGGTACTCAGGCTCACACCGCCGGTGTTGAGAACTACAACAATGCATTCGCTTCCATCTACGAAGGCCGTTTCCTGGGCGGCGTTGCTGCCGGTATGAAGCTCAACGAGATGATCGAGAGCGGCGAAATCACCGCTGCTGAGGCAAAGGTCGGCTACATCGGCGCATTCCCCTACGCAGAGGTTGTTTCCGGTATGACCTCCTTCTTCCTTGGTGTTCGCTATGTTTGCCCCGAAGCCACCATGGATGTAACCTTCACCAACTCTTGGTATGACCCCACTCTGGAGCAGGAAGGCGCAGTTAAGCTCATCGCCAACGGCGCAAAGCTCATCTCCCTCCACGCTGACTCCATGGGCGCTCCCACTGAGTGCCAGAACAACGGCGTTCCCTTCGTATTCTACAACGGCTCCGCCAAGGACGCCTGCCCCGACACCTACATCGTTGCCTCCTACATCAACTGGGCTCCCTACATGGAGTATGCCATGACCTGCATCATGAACGGCGAGGAAATCGCTGCTGACTGGATCGGCACTCTGGAAAACGGCGGCGTTGCTCTGAAGGATCTCAACGAGGCTGTTGCTGCTGAAGGCACTGCTGCAAAGCTCGAGGAAGTCAAGGCTGCTCTGCTTGACGGCTCCCTGAAGGTTTTCGATACCAGCACCTTCACTGTTGGCGGCGAGACTCTCACCACCTACACTGCTGACGTTGGCGACATGGGCGACTACGTTCCCGAGGCCGAGGCCATTGCTGGCGGTTACTTCCACGAGACCGAGTACCGCTCCGCTCCTTAGTTCGTCTTCTTCATCGACGGCATCACCAATCTGGACGCCTAATATAAGCTCTTATACGGAAGCCCCTGCCGTGCAGGGGCTTCCGCCCAATGCTGCAAAGGGCAGCGCAGTGACAAATTATGCCGCCGCGCTGCCCTTTGCAACGTTATTGCATTGTCATTTTACGGAAATTCTTGTATAATTAAAGATAATCTGAGACAGGAGAGTGAAGCCCTTGGACAACAAGACTGCCGCAGTTAAAATGCGCAACATTACCAAGACCTTTGGCCCCGTTATTGCCAACGACAAGGTGTGGCTGGACATTTACAGAGGCGAGATACTTGCCCTGCTGGGTGAAAACGGCAGCGGCAAAACCACCCTTATGAACATGCTCTCCGGCATTTATTTCCCCGACGAGGGTGAGATAAGCATTGACGACAAGCCGGTTGTTATCCGCTCCCCCAAGGACGCCTTTGAGCTGGGTATAGGCATGATACATCAGCATTTCAAGCTAGTGGATGTGCTTACCGCTGCGGAAAATATCGTTCTCGGACTGGAGGGCAGACTGGACCTTAAGGCTGCCTCCAAAAAAATAAGGGAGATTTGCGACGCTTACGGCTTTGAGGTTGACCCGGAGCAGAAGATATACAACATGTCCGTCTCCCAGAAGCAGACGGTTGAGATAATCAAGGTGCTCTACCGCGGCGCGGATATTCTCATTCTGGACGAGCCTACCGCCGTTCTTACCCCTCAGGAGACGGACAAGCTCTTTGCGGTGCTTCGCAATATGCGTGACGCAGGCAAGGCCATTGTCATCATCACCCACAAGATGCACGAGGTTGAGGAGCTCTCCGACCGCGTGGCCATTCTGCGCCACGGTCATTTTATCGGCGATATGCCTACCGCAAAGACAAACGCTCAGGAAATGACCAACATGATGGTTGGCCACGCAGTCACCCTGAACATTGCGCGCCCCGAGCCTGTTGACCCCAAGCCCCGCATAGAGGTAAAGGGCCTGACCGTGCGCTCCATTGACGGAATTCTCAAGCTGGACGATGTGAGCTTTACCGCAAACTCCGGCGAGATACTTGGTATCGCAGGCATCTCCGGCTGCGGTCAGAAGGAGCTGCTGGAGGCCATAGCCGGTCTGCAGCCTGTTGAAAGCGGCAGCATCACCTATATCGAGGATGACGGCACCAGAGACGAGATACTGGGCAAGGACCCCCTGAGCATTCAGGAGATGGGCGTATCCCTGTCCTTCGTTCCCGAGGACAGACTGGGTATGGGTCTTGTGGGCAACATGGACCTGAGCGACAATATGATGCTTCGCTCCTTCCGTCGGGGCAAGAGCTTTTTCACCGACAGAAAGAACCCCCGGAAGCTGGCACAAACCGTCGTCAACGACCTTGAGGTAAAAACCCCCAGCATCGAAACCCCTGTTCGCCGTCTCTCCGGCGGTAATGTGCAGAAGGTGCTGGTAGGACGCGAAATTTCCTCTGCCCCCACCGTTCTGCTGACGGCATACGCTGTGCGCGGTCTGGATATAAACTCCTCCTACACCATATACGACCTTATCAACCAGCAGAAGCAGAAGGGCGTTGCCGTTTTGTTCGTGGGCGAGGACCTTGATGTGCTGCTGGAGCTGTCTGACCGTATTCTGGTGCTCTGCGGTGGTAAGGTCAGCGGCGTTATCCCCGGCAGAGGTGCAAAGAAGCGCGAAGTGGGCATGATGATGACCCGTCTTGGAGGTAACAGCAATGAATAAAACCAAAGAACCTCTTTTCCATATAGTCAAGCGGGGCGAAACTGCCTGGTATTTCGGCTGGGGCATCCGCGCCGCGGCGATAGTTCTGGCTCTGGTCGTCTGCGGTCTTGTGAGCACGCTTGTCACCGGTGAAGACCCCATACAGATATACCTGACCATTATTGACGGCTCCTTTGGCAGCGCAAGAAAGCTCTGGGTACTGCTGCAGAACACTGCAATGCTGCTTTGCATCGCTCTGGCTCTTACCCCCGCCTTCAAGATGCGCTTCTGGAACATCGGCGGCGAGGGTCAGGCACTGGCCGGCGCACTGGCTGCCGCGGCATGCATGATCCTTATGAAGGACAAATCCAATGCCATCGTTATCCCCTGCATGGCAGTCACCAGTATTCTGGCCGGCGCTCTGTGGGGCGCTATCCCCGCGTTTTTCAAGGCAAAGTTCAACACCAACGAGACACTTTTCACCCTGATGATGAACTATGTGGCCATTCAGCTTGTGGCTTACTTCTCCGTGGTGTGGGAAAATCCCAAGGGCTCCGGCAATATAGGCGTTATCAACCCCAACAGCATGGTAGGCTGGTTCCCCCAGATAGGCTCCTCCAAGTACCTGCTGAATATAATAGTCGTTGCATTGCTCACTGCCGGCATGTTCATCTACCTTAATTACACCAAGCAGGGCTATGAAATATCCGTTGTGGGTGAAAGTGAGCGCACTGCCCGCTATGTGGGCATCAAGGTTGAGAAGGTAATCCTCCGCACCATGATAATCTCCGGTGCAATCTGCGGTATCGCAGGTCTGCTGCTGGTGGGCGGCACCAACCACACTCTCAACGCTGACATTGTCGGCGGCAGAGGCTTCACTGCGGTCATGGTCTCGTGGCTTGCAAAGTTCAATCCTATATGGATGGTATTCACCAGCTTCCTGCTGGTATTTCTGGGACGCGGCGCAGGCGAGGTTGCCACCGACTTTGGTCTGAACCAGTCCTACGGCGATATTCTTACCGGCGTTATCCTGTTTTTCATCATCGGCAGCGAGTTCTTTATAAGATATAAAATCAGCTTCCCCAAGAACGCAAAGAAGGAGGAAAAGGCAAATGTTTGAGTTTATCGTTTCTTTCTTCCCCAGAGCCGTAGCTCAGGGCATTCCTCTCCTTTACGGCTCCACCGGTGAGATAATCACCCAGAAGTCCGGCAACATGAACCTCGGTATCCCCGGCGTTATGTATGTGGGCGCTATATGCGGCGTTATCGGCGCTTTCCTTTATGAGCAGTCTCTGGCTGCCGGGCAGGCTGTCAACAGCTTTCTGGCTGTGCTGATCCCCGTGCTCTGCTGCCTGCTGGGCTCTCTGCTGATGGGCCTGCTGTTCTGCTTCCTCACGGTTACCCTGAGAGCAAACCAGAATGTTACCGGTCTTGCAATGACCACCTTCGGCGTGGGCTTCGGCAACTTCTTCGGCGGTTCTCTTATAAAGCTGGCCGGCTCCGACATGCCTTACCTGTCCCTGTCCGCGACCTCCAACTGCTTTAAGAAGAGCCTTCCCTTTGCTTCCGGGCTGGGCTGGTTCGGTCAGATGTTCCTTTCTTACAGCTTTCTGGTGTATCTGGCAATAATTATAGCCATTGTCGCCTCCTACATCATAAAGCGCACCCGCACCGGACTGCATCTTCGCTCCGTGGGTGAAAACCCCAACACCGCCGACGCCGCCGGCATCAATGTCAACCGCTATAAGTACATGGCAACCTGTATCGGCTGCATGATAGCAGGTCTGGGCGGTCTGTACTATGTTATGGATTATGCCGGCGGTATCTGGGCAAACGACGCCTTCGGTGACCGCGGCTGGCTTGCGATCGCACTGGTTATCTTCACTATCTGGAAGCCTGATGTGGCCATTCCCGCATCCATCCTTTTCGGCGGCCTGTACATCTCTCACATGTACATCCCCTCCGGCATGAACCTGGCCGTCAAGGAGCTTTACAAGATGCTGCCCTATGTGGTCACCATCATTGTGCTTATTATCTCCAGTCTCCGCAACAAGAGAGAAAATCAGCCTCCCGCCGCACTGGGTCTGGCCTATTTCCGTGAAGAACGCTAATTTGGTACAAAAATCGCCTGTCCTTACGACAGGCGATTTTTTTGCTGCTTTATTCTTCTTCGCTGAGGTACATTTCCTCACAGTCTTTCTGAGCCTTGATAAGAATAACTGCCGCGCTGCTGTCTACGGGCAGCAGCTTTATTGCGTCCGTTACCGCGTTGAAAAGCCTCAAGTACATCTGTTTATATGTTTCCATGTTCGCACCCCTACGCTCTCAAATATATTCTTTAGATATAATTAATCCTAACACAGCTCAATTATAACACATTCTTGGATAAAATCAATTGAGATATTAATTATCTCTATTAGATATTTTTGAGGTTTATCAGATGCCAATTAAGCGTTTTTTGATTGAAGGAAACCTATGCGGAGACAGAATACGGATTGCGCGGGCTATTCACAAGCCGCCTTTTACTCAGGCTGACCTTTCCCGTGAGGTAAATCTGCTGGGTATGGAAATGACGCCCCTTATTATCTCCCGCATTGAAAAGGGTCAGCGCCATGTCTGCGACGGGGAGCTGTTTCTAATTGCCAAGGCTCTCGGTGTAAGCATGGATTGGCTCTGCGGCGACGGTGAGGCTCTTGACAACTGGTGCTGAGGGGGAAACGGAACGCCGCGTCTCCTGCCGCCCTCTCCGTCCGCCCTTTGGGCAGCCACCTCCCCCAGAGGGGGAGGCAAGGCACTCTGCACATGAGCTTATGGTATTAGGGACAACAAAAACGCCCATCCTTTGGGATGGGCGTTTTTTCTTTGTTATGTGCTATATATCAGACCTTGAAGTTTACGGAAGTGGAGCCCTTGTGATCCTGATCGAAGTCGTAGTCCTTGCCGGGGAGAACAGCGTTGAGGACTATGCCTACGAGGGCTGCGGTTGCAAGACCGGTGAGGGTGATGGTAACGCTGCCCACAGGGATCACGATATTGCCGGTGTAGGTAACGCCGATGGCCAGAACCAGAATAAGAGCTGCAATGATAACATTGCGGGTGTTGGTGAAGTCAACATGATTTTCAACAATGTTGCGTACGCCAACTGCGGAAATCATACCGTAAAGCACCAGAGATACGCCGCCGATGGTAGCGGTGGGCATGGAGGAGATAAGTGCGGAGAACTTGGGGCAGAAGGAGAAGACGATTGCAAGCACGGCTGCGATGCGGATAACACGGGGGTCGTAGACCTTGGAGAGAGCCAGAACGCCGGTGTTCTCGCCATAGGTGGTGTTTGCGGGAGCGCCGAAGATAGAGGCAAGAGCGGTTGCAAGACCGTCGCCCATGAGAGTGCGGTGGAAGCCGGGATCTTCAATGTAGTTACGCTCGCAGGTGGAGGAGATAGCGCACATATCGCCGATATGCTCGGTCATGGTTGCAAGGGAAAGGGGTGCGATGGTGATAACTGCGGTAAGCAGCAGGCCGGTGTCAACATTGCCGGAGAAAAGGCCGAACAGAGTGTCCTGCATCTGGAAGGGAAGGCCGATCCATGCAGCTTCCTTGACGGCGGTAAGGTCAACATTGCCGGTGAGGGCAGCTACCAGGTAGGAGCCCACAACGCCCAGCAGTATGGGGATTATCTTCATCATGCCCTTGCCCCACATATTGAAGCCGATAACGATCAGGATTGCAACGATTGCAATGCCCCAGTTGGCAGCGCAGTTGGTAATGGCGGAGCCGGAAAGGCTCAGACCGATGGCGATGATGATGGGGCCGGTGACGATGGGGGGGAAGAAGCGCATGACCTTCTTCATGCCGAAGGCCTTGAAGAAAGCGGCCAGCACCAGATACAGCAGACCTGCAACCATAACGCCGAAGCAGGCATAGGGGAGAAGCTCACGCTCGCCGTTGGGAGCAATGGCAAAGTAGCCTGCCAGAAATACGAAGGAGGAGCCCAGGAATGCGGGAACCTTACCCTTGGCCAGCAGGTGGAAAAGCAGGGTGCCCAAACCTGCAAAAAGCAGGGTTGCGGAAACGCTCAGGCCGGTGAGGGTGGGAACCAGAACGGTTGCACCGAACATGGCGAACATGTGCTGGAAGCCAAGCACCAGCATACGGGGTGCGCCCAATGTGCGGGCGTCGTAAATTGCTTCATTGCCAATAGCTTTTTTGTTCATTCAATTTACCTCTCTCTGTTAGTATTTAATTGAAATCTATAACTGGCGGCCAAGCCGCGGGTTATACATGCGCTCAGGCGTCCTGCTCCAGGAGAAAAACGCCGGTTTCCCCGTCAAACTCGGGCAGGCGGACCTCCACCAGCTCCGTGCGGGAGGTGGGAAGATTTTTGCCCACAAAGTCTGCCCGTATGGGAAGCTCCCGGTGGCCTCTGTCCACCAGAATGGCAAGCTGAATGCTGCGGGGTCTGCCGCAGCAGAGCACCGCCTCCATGGCGGCGCGAACCGTGCGTCCGGTGTAAAGCACATCGTCCACCAGCACCACATCCCTGTCGGTCACATCGAAGGGAAGCTCGGCGCGGCGCACCAGAGGACTTTCCGCCAGATGGGAAAGGTCATCCCGGTAAAAGCCTATGTCTATGCTGCCGCAGGGGACCCTCAGGCCTTCGATTTTGGCAATATTCTCCCTGATACGCTGTGACAGCGGCTCACCCCGGCGCTTTATACCCACCAGCACCACATTGTCAACACCCTTGTTTCGCTCGGCTATTTCGTGGGAAATGCGCTTCAGTGCCCGCTCCATGGCGGCGGCGTCAAGAATTTGGGCTTTAAGTCTCACAGTAAAACCTCCGGGCATGAAAAAATGTCCTGCCGACAGGCGGCAAGACACGCAGAGACACAGACGCAGCTATGCTGCGGCCGTGAGATATGAGCGATTTTGCCAGCCTCTCTGTGCTGTGGGTTAAAAATCTTTTGTCCCGAGTAGTATAGTGCATGACCGAAAAAATTGCAAGCATTTTTTACGCCAAATTACAAAAAGACAGGCAGCTTTGCTGCCCGTCTTTTATCTACTTACAAGAACTGTGGTTTCCGCCTCGATTATATCAAGCTGGGTCTGGGAATAGGAGCCGCCGAAGCGGTATATTGCTTTGACGCTTATTTCCCCGGTGTTATTCACCGGCAGAGTCAGGGTATATGTGGCGGTGCCAAATTCGGTGTGAGTTATTTCGCTGCCGTTATACTCTATCACCGGCGCACCGATAACAACATTCTGGCCGTTGACGGTAACCGTTACCGCACTGGGCGCTGCCTGAGCGTTGAGGCTGTAATGGTCTATGCCCACGGTGACCTTGAACTCTATCTGATTTTCATTCAGGGTCAGCGCCGTCCATGTGCCTGTCAGATTAAGCCCGACCCCGGTATTGGAGCGGAAGCTGCCGCTGGCAAGAGTGACGCCGGCAGGCACAGGCGTGGGGGTAGGCTGGGGTGTAGGCGAAGGCATCGGGGTGGGCGTGGGCGCGGGGGTAGGTGTAGGTACGGGAGTGGGTGTAGGTGTGGGCGCCGGGGTCGGCTGAGGTGTGTAAACCGCCTCGGGCGTGGCCTGCGGCTCATTTTCAGGCCCGAAAAGCACATCGCCCTCCTCCGGGCTCTGCTCCGTCTCCGGGGGCAGGCTCTCAAGCACCGGAGGCATGCTGCCCGGCATATCGTCATTCTTCTCCCTCTGCTCAAGCACCCATGAGCTTACTATTGCCGAGCCAAGCAGGAGAACGATTATTATAAGAGTTATCCTTATTCTGCCTTTATCCATAATTCTTCCCTTCTTTCAGAGCGATTATAGCGCAAAACACCCCATTTCTCAAGGGCAAAAAAATCCTGCCGGGGAAACCGGCAGGATTTAAGGCTTTTAATTGAATTACCACTCCAGGTTACGCTCGGTCTCCTTGCTGAAGACATGAGCAACAGCACCGTCGAAGGAGAAGCTGAGAGCGCTGCCCATGGCGTAGTCGCCCTTCATCTCGATGGTGGGAACGATGATGATAACATCCTTGCCCTCTGCGCTGACATGCAGGTGGACGGAGGAGCCCATCATTTCGGAAACATCGACCTTTGCAGCAATGCCATTATCAACAATGTCGATATGGTCGGGACGAACGCCCAGGGTCACATCCTGAGGCTCAACATTCTTCTCGGTGAGGCGAACCTGCTTCTCATCGCTGAGAGCAACCTTGATGCCGCCCAGCTCGACGAAGTACTTGCCATCTTCCTTGGTGAGCTTTGCATCGAAGAAGTTCATCTGAGGAGTGCCGATGAAGCCTGCAACAAACAGGTTGTGGGGGTGGTTGAACACTTCCTGGGGAGTGCCGATCTGCTGGATGTAGCCGTCACGCATGATAACAATTCTGTCACCAAGGGTCATGGCCTCGGTCTGGTCATGGGTAACATAGATGAAGGTGGTGTTGATACGCTCGCGCAGCTTGATGATCTCAGCGCGCATCTGGTTACGCAGCTTTGCGTCCAGGTTGGAGAGAGGCTCGTCCATCAGGAAGACGGCGGGGTCACGGACGATGGCGCGGCCGATGGCAACACGCTGTCTCTGACCGCCGGAAAGAGCCTTGGGCTTGCGCTCCAGATACTGGGTGATGTCCAGAATCTCGGCTGCCTCGCGAACCTTCTTGTCAATAACTTCCTTCTTTTCCTTGCGCAGCTTCAGGGAGAATGCCATGTTTTCATACACGGTCATGTGGGGGTAAAGTGCATAGTTCTGGAAAACCATTGCAATGTCGCGATCCTTGGGAGCAACATCGTTCATGACCTTGCCGTTAATGAGCAGCTGGCCTTCGGTGATCTCTTCAAGACCTGCAACCATTCTCAGGGTGGTGGACTTACCGCAGCCGGAGGGACCGACAAGAACGATAAATTCCTTGTCTGCAATCTCAAGATTGAACTCCTGAACGGCGACGACGCCCTGCTCGGTGATCTGAAGGTTTACCTTCTTCTCTTCAGGTTCGTCCTTTTTCTTTTTCTTCTTGCCTTCACCGCTTACGAAGGGGTAGATCTTCTTTACGTTTACCAGTGATACAGTTGCCATTTTCTCGACTCTGAACCGCCGGGCCTCCGCCTCAGCGCCCTCGCGGGGGCTTTGCCTCCCGCATTACGACAGGTCTCCACACTGCCGCACCCTGAGTCTCAGGGATGGTTTTTCCTCCTTATTAAAGCTGTGCACGGCTTGATAATGGAGAGCCGGACACGCAGTCAGATTAGGCCTAAAAGGCCGTATATATTATAGATGCTTCATAGCCGTTTTGCAAGCTATTTTTTCATTGTTTTTGTGCATTTTGCAGAAAAAATGAAAGAACCGGGCAGTTTCCCGCCCGGTTCGCCGGTTTTTGATTATCAGCCGTTTTCGCCGTCGATGTCCACATCGGCATTGGCGCCGGCTTCCACCTTCTTTTCCCACTTGCTCATAAGTATGGGAGAGAAGATACCAACAATGCTGAGGATGATGAGTATCCAGCTTACGGGAGACTCAAAGAGGCAGGCGATGTTGCCTTCACTGACGCGAAGCGCGCCGCGCAGACCCTTTTCGCTGATAGGTCCAAGGATAAGCGCCAGAACCACTGCCGCAGTGTTAAGGTCGAACTTGCGCATCAGGTAGCCAAGCAGACCGAAGATGAGCATGATGACTACATCGCTCATATTGCGGTGGATGGCGTAGGAGCCGATAACGCAGAGAACAGTCACGCAGGGGATAAGGATAGCGTCGGAAAGTCTGGAGATCTGAGCAAAGCCGCGGCAGCC
>JAZNUQ010000055.1:0-26373 GCA_045592365.1 Candidatus Limivicinus sp.
CATTCTGAATGTCCTCCTTTTGCTTTTTACTGCAGTTGGCAGACCGCAGTTTCAGTATAGCAAAAGGAGTTTTTTTGTCTTGTTTTTCGCTTAAGCTCTTTTGAACCACGCGTCTAACGCGTGGTTTTCGGGATACAAAAAGCCCCCGCTGCCGTTTTTTCGCGGCAGCGGGGGATAAAGTCAATGGATTTTTTACTTTGCGATTTCTGCAAGATAGGTGCCGACGGCCTTGCCCATCTCAACATCAATGCCGCAGGCCTTCAGAGAGCGCTCAACGGCGGACAGGCCCACAACTATCTCGTTGGTGGTGATGTTGCCCATGTGACCCAGACGGAAGGCCTTGCCCAGATAGGAGGCCAGCGCATTGGCGCACACGACGCCCTCGGCGTACATGGTGCTGCGGAACTTGGCATCGACCACACCCTCGGGGTAGATGGCGACGGTCAGGGTGCTGGCGCGGCAGCCTTCCTTTGCAAGGATGCTGAAGCCCACGCTCTCAAGAGCCTTGACGATGGCGTCGGCATTCTTGCGGTGACGGGCGGCACGCTCCTTGAGCCCCTCCTCCTTGATTATACGCACAGACTCCTTCATGGCCCAGATAAGGTTCACGGCGGGAGTTGCAAAGTACTTGGCGGGATTTTCCATAATGGGGAGCCACTTGTCAAAGTCAACGAAGTACTCGGGGATAACGCCAAGGGTCTTTCTGCGCTCAAGAGCCTTCTTGCCTGCCCAGAGAATGAACATGCCGGGGCTTACGCCGAAGGCCTTCTGGGAAGCGGTGAACATCACATCAATGCCCATGCCGTCCACATCGGCATACTCGCCTGCGGTGGCTGCAACGCCGTCCAGTATGTAAACGGTGTTGGGGTACTTTTTGACAACCTCGCCTATCTCGGCAATGGGAGCAACAACGGCGGTGGAGGTGTCAACATGGGTGACGGTCATTGCGGCATAGTCCTTCTCGCTGAGCTTCCTGTCAATCTCCTCGGGAGTGACGAAGGAGCCCCATTCGGCGGAGATAACATCCACATTCAGACCCTTGCGCTGGCAGATGTCAATAAATCTGTCGCCGAAGAAGCCGTTGGATACTATCAGAACATTGTCACCGCGCTTGGTGGTGTTGGCAATTGCCATTTCCATTGCCAGAGTACCGGTGCCTGCCAGAGGGAAGGTCACGCCGCCGCAGTTATAGAGAGCGCCAAGGTCGTCAATAAGGCTCTTGTAATCGGCAACAAAGCGGGGGTCACCGAAGGCCTGCACGGAGCGGCCCATTTCCTGGCAGATGGACTCCACCACGGGGGTGGGGCCGGGTATCATAACGAGAACATTTTTATCCATAATTTGCCTCCAAAAAATATTTTTATTTTGGCATACGACTAAACTTTAATATATCCCAAGCCACAGCAAAAGTCAATAAAACACATATAAAAGCAGCAGGAGCAAGCCCCTGCCGTTTTTATGCTGCCTTCTTCTGCCGTCGGCGGCAGAGGCTTATTTTACAGGCCGCTTCTGCGGCGGAGCATATATTCAAACCATGCCAGATACTCGCTGCCAAGGCGCTCCACCAGCGCTCTTGCCTCCTCCGGGCGGGCAGAGTACAGATACAGGCACTGCTGGGCAAGCTGATAGCGGCGGGCAACGCTGAACTTTTTAAGCTCCTCATCGGTATAATGTCCCAGACTTTCCGTCTGCTGCTGAGCCTTGAAAAAGCGCTGGAAGGCCTCCGCCGCCTCCGGCCCCACTATGGGTGCAAGAAGGGAAAAATCGTTGCCCGACCTGTCCAGAACCTTTGACACCATCTCCCAACGGCGGGGGTCGGCGTTGCCCTCGGTTCCGGTATAGGGTGTGCGAAGATAAAGGTCGTTGTTGGCAAGAAACTCCAGAACGAAGGGATTGAGACTGTGCTCCACGGCCCAGGGCATCCAGTTTTCCACCGTGGTGCGGATATAGATATGGGCAAATCGGCCGAAAAGAGGCTCGGCCAGATCGTGGGCGGCGCTGGATTCGCTGCGGTCGTTGCCTGCTGCCACTATGCGGGCATTTTCCGGCAGGGGCCAGCGGTTATTTACAAAGCGCTCCAGCACTATTTTGAATATTACCGACTGGGTCTGCTTTGTGGCATTGGTAAGCTCGTCAAAAAACAGGATGTGGAGCTTGCCGTCCTGACAAAGCCTTTCCAGCTTTATGAGCCAGACGGGCTTGATGTCAACTATCTCGTCCCGACTCTCGTTATACACCGCGCGGCCGTTAATGGTCTCCGGCGTCTCGTTTACAAGCTCAATATCCAGCGCCTGAGGGTCTACCTGACGGACGCGGTCACTTTTGCCGTCACCGGACAGGCCGTGGAGAAACACGGGTATGTCCGCCTCCACATAGGCGCGGATGAGAGAAAGCTCGTCATGCTCTCTCATAACGAAGCCGCTCTTAACAGCCTCGCTCCTTGCCTCGGAGGAAAGCTCGGATATAAAATCCCCCTCCAGATAGCTCTCCGCCGCCTCATAGTCAAGCCCGGCAAAAAGCGCCATGCAGCTTACAAGAAGCCCCCCGGCCTCATCGTAAAGCCAGCGCACGGGGCGCATTTCAAGGAAGACGGTCTCCCCCTCGCTGACCACGGTACCATCGGAAAGGCGCACAAAGCCGTTTACCCCTCCCTTTTCGTAGCAGAGGCAGACGATTTCCTTTGCGCCCAGCTGCCACACCGTGTATTCCTCTGCGCCGATGTGAACACGCCTGCCGCTGTCCTTCAAGGCGCCCCGCTCATATTCCCTGAGGGCAAGCTGGCGGAGGCTTCCGTCCAGCACCGTGTAGGGGTAAGTGCCGTATTCCACGGTGACAAGGCTTCCGTCCCTTTTTTTACGGCGCAGGAGCATTTCCTCCCCCTCCGCAAGACGGATAGCCGGGCGAACAGCACATTCAGAGGCCTTTCCCGGCTGACCGAAGCGGTTTACGCAGTCGCCGCCGCCCAGATAGTAGTTTATACATGGCCCCTCCAGCAGAAAACCGTCATCCTCTGCGCTGAGCAGGGCAAGGTCGGAGGCCGGAGCCTCCGCGCCAAGGCTTTCAAGCAGGGCAATGCGCTTTGTAAACACCTGTTCAGGTGATAAGAAAATCGACTTCATGCTTCTCTTTCTCCTCGTTGGACTTAACATATATGACCCGTCCGCCCCGGGGGTGGATGGGATTTGAGCCGTAGACGACCCAGACCGCGTTGCAGTTTTGCTCGGGCATCTCGGCGTAGCCGTCGGTAAATATTATCTGGTTTTCCGCATCGCCGGTGAAGGCGTTTACCGCCACGGTAAAGTCCGTGCCGCCGGAGCCCTGAAGCTCCAGATGCTCTATATCCTCCTCGGTGTACACATCACGAAAGCCGTAAAACTTAGTGTCAAAGCAGCCTACGCGGATGATGGCGTCCTCCCGCAAAAGCGCCTTTACGCCCCGGACAAAGCGGCGCAGCAGATATGCGTCCACCGAGGCGCTGGTATCCAGCAAGATCTCCGCCTGAGCCACGGGATAGGCGCGAAACTCATAGCGCAGCATGCCGTCACGGATGGTCCTGCCGGCAAACCAGTCAAAATCAAGCTGCATGCTGGGCTGGAGCATGTCCGCAAGCCCCGCCACGGCAGCGGCAATGCCCGCCTCCTCCAGCTCCCTTGCCTGAGAATTGGTGGCAGCGCCGGCCTTTTTGCTGTCCTCGGACAAGGCAGCCTCGCTAAGCTCCCGCTCCGGCTGCATGCTCTGAGGCGCGTCCATATCCGCAAGCTCCTGAAACACTTTGTAAAGCTCCTCGGCACTGTCCTCCCCGGCGCCTCTTGCAAGATAGACTCCGTCCGGAAGCTGAAAGCCCTCGTCTCTGAGCATCACATTCACCACCGCGTCACAGGCGCGCTTCCACAAGGTCGCATCCCTGCCGCCACGGCGGGCGGCGTGGGCAAGCTGTATGTGCAGAAGCTGCTGCGCCATGAAAAAGCAGCGGCTTTCCCGGCTGTACCGGCTCAGCCGGACAGGATTATAGTATATTGTGCGCCCGTCATTGTCCACCGGGGAAGCGGTCTCGCTGCGGTGAAAGTGCAGCATGCGGATACGCTCGCCCCATTGGGGGAAGCGTTCCTCGAGGTCGCTTCTTATTTCTTCCAGATCCATGTAAAATCAGTCCTCCCAGAGGTAGACACGGCTTTCGTAGGGGCGAAGCACGGCGCTCTCCCCCCGGTAGCTGCACAGGGCAAGACGTGCCCTGCTTATATCGAAGCCTGCCGGCAGGCGAAGGGAAGTTTCCCTGTCCGAGAAGGAGCATACCACAAGTATCCGCTGTCCGTCGGTGCTGCGGGAATAGACATAGTGCTTGCGGCTCAGGGGGAAATACTCCTTATAGTCACCATAGCGCACAGCCTTGAGGGATTTTCTCAGGCTTATTGCCTCGCGATAGAAGTTAAGCAGTGAATTGGGATCCTTTTCCTGGGCGGCAACATTTATCTGCTTGTAGTTTTCGTTGACATAGAACCAGGGCTTGCCGGTGGTAAAGCCTGCGTTTTCACTGTCATCCCACTGCACCGGGGTGCGGGCGGAGTCGCGGGATGAGCGCCACATCCTGTGCAGCCGCCCCTCCTCGCTCTTGTTCAGCTTGCTGTGGGCGTAGGTGTAGCGGGTCTGCACATCCTCGTACATGTCCGCATCCTCCGGCTTCCAGTTGAGCATGCCTATCTCCTGTCCCTGATACAAGAAGGGCGTGCCCTGCTGGAAAAGATAGCTGACGGCAAGGGTCTTGCCGCTTTCATGGTGAAATTTCTCGCTGCCGTAGCGGGAAATAATGCGGGGATGGTCATGGTTTTCAATATACAGCATGTTCCATGCCCTGCCGGAGAGCTTGTACTGCCAGTTGGAGAAGGCGCGCTTCATACGGCGCAGAGAGAATTTGGTGGGGAGATAGTCGGTAAAGAGGCAGTCGGCGCACTGGCACTGAAACTGTATCATCATATCTATCTGACCCTTTTCCTCGTCAATGTACTTAAGCGCCTGCTTTGGCCACACCAGCGGCGCCTCCGCAAGGGTGAAGCAGTCATAATGGTCAAAAACATCCCGCTTGAACTCCGCCAGATACTCGTGGATGTGGGGGCCGTGGTTATACTTGGGCATTCCCTTGTATATAGGGAAAAGATGGTCGTCGGGCAGCCCCTCGGCCTTGGAGATGTAGGTTATTACATCCTCACGGAAGCCGTCAACGCCCATATCCAGCCAGAAGCGCAGGATCTTCTTCACTTCCTCCCGGACAAGAGGATTGTCCATATTCAGATCCGGCTGCTTCACGGCGAAAAGGTGCAGGTAATACTCGCCCCGCTCCTCATCCCATGTCCATGCCTTGCCCTCAAAATTTGAATCCCAGTTGTTGGGCAGCTTCCCGTCGGGACGGGCAGGCCGCCAGATATAGTAATCGGTGTAGGGCTCTATCCTTTTGCGGCTTTTCTGAAACCAGTCATGCTCATCGCTGGTGTGGTTCACCACCAGATCCATTATGAGCTTCATGCCCCGTTGGTGTACACCCTCAAGCACCTTTTTAAAGGCCTCCATGCCGCCGAATTCCGGAGCAATGTCCATGTAATCGGCTATGTCATAGCCGCAGTCGGCGCCCGGGGAGGGATAGATGGGGGAAAACCATATACCGTCGCAGCCCAGGCTTTTTATATAATCCAGCTTTTCAAGCACACCCCAAAGGTCGCCCATACCGTCACCGTCGCCGTCTTTGAAGCTGCGTGGCCATATCTGGTAAAAAACCATGTCCTTATACCAGCGTTTTCTTTCCATGTGCTTTTCCTCCCAAAGCATGTATTTTTTATACTATATCACAGTTTTCCCGCTCCGTCACCCCAATTATCATTGACAGTACAGGGCGGGCAGGGTAAGATAATTTCAGAACTCACAAAGGAGTGCAGCAGCATGATAGAGCATGTAAACGGATACTTCGGCATACACGGAGAGGGTTTTTCCTGCCTTCTGCGGGTGAACGAATACGGACTTCTTGAGCTTTTACACTACGGCGAACCGGTGGAGACCAGCGACGGCGACGCCTTTTTGCTTTACGGCGGCCCCGGCTGGGGCGGAAGCGTGGTGCTGGATGACGCTGCCCCCGCAAGCTGCCCCGACGCCATGCCTCTCTGCTGGAGCGGTGCAGGCCGGGGCGACTACCGGGAAAGTCCCCTTGAGCTGGGCGGACGCTCCACGGATTTTCGCTATGCCGGCTATGAGATAACGGAGGGCGGCGTTCCCATGAGCGCAGGTCTCCCTCAGGCAAAAGGCGCAGAGCAAACTCTCTGCATCAGCATGAAGCAGCCGGGCCTTGAGCTTAAGCTGTATTTCAGCGTATTTGGCGGCGTTCTCAGCCGCAGAGCGGTGCTCACAAATGTGGGTGACGCCCCCGCCACCCTCACGAAGTTTATGAGCAGCCTTATGGACCTGCACGGTCGGTATGAAATGACCAGCTTTAACGGCGGCTGGATAGCCGAAATGCGTAAATGCGTAAATCCCGTAGGCGAAAGCCGTGTTGTAAACGAAAGCGTCACCGGCTTCTCCTCCAACAAGCACAATCCCGGCTTTATGCTCAGCGAGAGCGGCGCCACTGAGGACTGCGGCCGTGTCTACGGCTTTAACCTTGTCTACTCCGGCAACCACTACTCCGCGGCCCAGCTTTCCCTTCAGGGCTTTACGAGAGTTGTTCAGGGCATATCCCCCTCCGGCTTTGTGAAGGTATTGCAGCCCGGCGAGAGCTTTGAAACGCCGGAGGCAGTCTCCGCCTTTTCGGACAGGGGCTTTACCGGCCTTTCCCATATCATGCACAGCTTTGTAAACCGCTGCATCGTGCCGGAATACTGGCAGGGCAGGCAGCGCCCGGTGCTCTTCAACGACTGGGAGGGCTGCATGTTCGACTTTAATCACGAGCGTCTCATAGGCCTTGCCCGCACGGCAAAAAGTCTGGGCTGCGAGCTGTTTGCGCTGGATGACGGCTGGTTCGGCCAGCGAAACAGTGACCTTGCGGGTCTGGGCGACTACAATGTGAACACAAAAAAGCTCCCTCACGGGCTTGAGGGGCTTGCAGCAAAAATAAACAGCATGGGTATGGATTTCGGACTCTGGTTTGAGCCGGAATCCGTAAACCCCGACTCCGATCTGTACAGAGCGCACCCGGATTGGGCCTTGACGGACGAGTTTGAGCCTGTTCTGGGCCGCCATCAGCTGCTGCTGGACCTGACACGCAGCGAGGTGCGCGACTACATCGTTGAAAATGTCTGCCGTATACTGGACAGCGCTCCCATAAGCTATGTAAAGTGGGATATGAACCGCCACAGCATTGCTCTGGGCGAAAAGGCCCACGATTACATTCTGGGGCTTTACGATGTGCTGGGCAGGATATTCACTCCCCGCCCCCAAATTCTGCTGGAAAGCTGCTCCTCCGGCGGCAACCGCTTTGACCTGGGCATGCTGTGCTACGGCCCTCAGATCTGGTGCTCGGACGATACCGACCCCATCGAAAGGCTCACTATTCAGGGCAATCTCTCCTACCTGTACCCACAGTCCAGCTTCGGCGCCCATGTAAGCGCCGCTCCCCACGCCCAGACCCTTCGCGTCACGCCCCTTTGCACCAGAGGCAATGTGTCCTTCTTCGGCTGCCTGGGCTACGAGCTGGATTTGAAGCATCTGCTGAACATAGAAAAGAAGCAGATAAGGGAGCAGATAGAGTTTTACAAGCGCTACCGCAGCGTGTTCCAGTTCGGCCGCTTTTGCAGGCTCAAGGACGCATGGCAGGTAAGTGAGGGCAGCATCACCATAGCGGCGGTGTTCCGCAGACTTGTGCATGCAGCCCCCGGCTATGAGGTACTGCGGGTGAAGGGGCTTGAGCCGGGACGCAGATACCGCTTCATGAGCTTTGCCCAGAAGCTGCGTGTGGGGCAGTTTGGCAGCCTTGTAAAGCATGTGGCGCCTGTAAACCTTAACCCCAACGGTGTGCTGCTTCGCACCGCCGACCGTCATGTGACCCTGCCTGACGGTGCGCAGGATATATGCGTAAGCGGCGCGGCTCTCATGGCGGGGGTGCGTCTGCTGCCCCTTTTCCGCGGCACCGGCTACGACCCCAGGCAGCGCACACTCAACGATTTTGGCTCCGATTTGTTCGTTATTGAGCAGCAGGAGCTGTAAAAGGGCATAAAATGGTCTTGAGCGCAGTTCGCCGTTTGAACTGCGCTCAAGTATTTGGGGTATGCACTGCGTTCGTCATTTCTCCGGCACATTCCCGTAGGCTTATCCGGAGCACTGCTCCGGCATCGTTCCTGTGCATGACGGTATAATTTATCCTTACAGTGAGCAGAGCCGTCGCTCTGCTGTCCTGATAATAATATACTGTGCGCCGGGAGAAAAATGCTGAATTATTTGGAAATTGTATATGAAATAAATGTAAATAAGCTGATGAAAAAGCCCCTGACAGCGTCAGGGGCTTTCCGCTTTGCATTTTACATTTTTTCGGGGGCGTTTACGCCGATGATGGAGAGAGCCACGGCGATGACGCGGCGGACGGAGTCTGCCAGCAGAAGTCTTGCCTCAAGCACACCGCTTTCCGCGCCTTTTATGCGGCAGACGGTGTAGAAGCGGTGGAAGCGGGCTGCAAGCTCGGTCACATACTTGTTTATGCGGCTGGGGTCATAATCCCTTGCCGCCATGCGTATCTCCTCCGGCAGGGCTGCAAGCTGCTTTATAAGCTCCCGCTCGGTATCGTTGGAAAGAAGGGCCGTATTGACCTGAGAAAGCTCCGGCACGGCGTGACCCTCGGCAGCAAGAGCGGCAAGCATGGTGCAGATTCTGGCGTGGGCGTACTGCACATAGTAAACGGGGTTTTCACTGTCCTGACGGATGGCAAGCTCCAGATCAAACTCCACGGGGGATTCGGGGCGGGAGTTAAAGAAGTAACGGGCTGCGTCCACAGGTATCTCGTCCAGCAGGTCGGTAAGGGAAATGGCCTTGCCGGTGCGCTTGGACATGCGGACTATTTCACCGTTGCGGGTGAGCTTCACAAGCTGCATAAGGACTATATCCAGCCTGTTCTCACCGTCCAGCCCCAGAGCATCCATGGCGCCCTTGAGACGAGCCACATGGCCGTGGTGGTCTGCGCCCCAGACATTTATGACCTTGTCAAAGCCGCGCTTTTCAAACTTGTTGCGGTGGTAGGCAATATCCGCTGCAAAGTAGGTGTAAAAGCCGTTGGCGCGGCGGAGAACATCGTCCTTAAGCTCCAGCTTCTCTATATCCTGAGGCTTTTTGCCTGCTCTGAGCATGGCCTCAGTGAGAATGCGGGTGGTGTTGAGCCAGAGTGCGCCGTCCTTCTCATAGGTATAACCCTTCTGAGAGAGAAGCTCCACGGACTGAGCCACATAGTTCGTATCGTGCAGCTCAGACTCGAAGAACCACTGGTCGTATTCTATGCCGTAGCGGCGAAGGTCAGACTGCATCTTGGGTATATTGCGGTCAAGGCCGAAGCGTGCCATGGCTCTGTGACGCTCCTCCACGGACTTGTTCAAATAGTCCTCACCGTAGGTATCATAGAACTTTGCCGCCAGAGCCTTAATATCCTCGCCCTGATAGCCGTCCTCGGGGAAGACCACATTTTCCTCGCCCAGAATTATCTGGCGGTAGCGGGCGTCGATGGAGTTTGCAAACTTCTCTATCTGGTTGCCGGCGTCGTTAACATAGAACTCACGCCACACATCGTAGCCTGCCCTGTCCAGAACGCTGGCAAGAGCGTCGCCCAGAACGCCGCCGCGGGCGTTGCCCATGTGCATGGGGCCGGTGGGGTTTGCGGAAACGAACTCCACCATGAGCTTCTTGCCGCCGCCCACATCGCATCTGCCATAGTCGCTGCCCTCGCTTACAACGGCTCTGAGCACATCGCCGTACCAGCTTTCGCTGAGGCGGAAGTTTATAAAGCCGGGGCCTGCCACCTCAACAGAGGAAAACCAGGTGCCGGAAAGCTCGGCATTTTCAGCCAGAGCCTCGGCTATCTTCCGGGGGGGCATATGCAGAGCCCGCGCGCCGGTCATGGCGTGGTTTGCCGCATAGTCTCCGTTTGCCGTGTCCTTGGGTATCTCAACCGTGCCGGAAAGCTCCGCACCGCCGTTGAGCTGACCCTTTTCAACCGCCTTCAGGTATGCCGCCTGAAGGATGCCGTTTATACTTTCCTTAGCTGCCTGAATCAAATTAGCCATGTCTTAACTCCCTGACATCTATCATAAATCTGTTTCTGGTGGCTGTCACATGGGACATGTCCACCACATAGTCTATCTCCATACTGCCGCCATGCTCGTCAAAGTCGTGGCGTATCTTCCTTGTGTCAATGCCCATGGTGGCCGCGCCGTAGGGGGTATTGTAGAGGAAGCTGTTCTTCTCCCCCTTTTTGAACACCATTGTGCTTGTCACGCTGCCCCGGCGGTCAACAATAACCTCGTCGGGCTTTATGCAGAGCTTGGTCTTTGTCCCCATAAGGCCGGTGACCTCACTCTCGTAGTAGCTTATGCAGCCTACCTGATTTTCAAAGCTGTACAGCCCGTCGGTGGTGAACTCCAGTCCGTCCTCACCGTCGCTGCCGTAATCGTGTATGCTGCGTATTGAAATTACGACTTCCTTCATTTCACCTTCTCCTCCGCGTCGGCATGATTTATGCCGCTGACGCTTCTGCCAAGAAAAACCGACGCCAGACGGCTGAAGCTCTCCGCGCTGCCGCTGGTATAAAACTCCTCGCTGCCGCCGACACCCTCAAGGCCGTTTTGCGCTATGTAATCGGCAAGCTCACGGCTGACACTGTCCGCCGCGCTTACAAGCGCAACGCCCTCACCCAGATAATTGCCGATGGCTTCGGAAATTATGCCGTAGTGGGTGCAGCCCAGCAAAAGGGCGGATATGCCCCGGCGCTTCATAGGCTCAAGATAGCGCGCCACAGCCTCCCTGACCAGAGGGTCGGAGCTTTCGGTGTGTCCGCCCTCAATGAGAGGCACAAAGTCCGGGCAGGGGCAGCATATTATCTCACGCCTTACGCCCAGAGCCTCAATTTCCCTTTTGAAGCTGCCGCTTCTTATGCTGGCCTCGGTTGCGATAATGCCAACAGGCTCATCACCCGGCAGCTCAGCCATGGCTCTTGCGGCGCTTTTGACCACGCCGAAGGCCTTCACATCGCAGCCCTCCAGCAGTTCCGGTACATTGCTGCTGACCGTTCCGCAGGCGGCAACCACGGCCTTTACACCGCGGCGCAGCAGAAAGTCCATGTCCTGCAGAGCCATCACGGCAAGCTCGTCCCGGCTGCGTCCGCCGTAGGGGGCTCGTCCGCTGTCGGCAAAGTATATTATATTTTCCTCCGGCAGAAGCCTGCGCACGGTTTTCACTGCGGTCAGCCCGCCAAGGCCGGAGTCGAAAATGCCTATTGCTCTGTTGTCCATTGATACTTCCTCGGCTCTTTTTGCCGCTGCACATAAAGCGACATCTTAATATACATCATTTTACCGATTATTACAAGCAAAATTTGTATCCCACTGGGTGTGGAATTCGGGCCTGTACTCTGCTATAATGGGGATATGTAGGAGGCGAAGACATGAACATTGAATTGACCGAAAAGGAGTACCGACGGCTCCTTGATATGATATACATAGGCAACTGGATACTAAACTCCGCCCGGGGCGAGGACCGCTTTGAGGACTATGACCTGCTGCAGGAAAAGCTCTTTTCCCTGTGCCCGGCAAACGGCATGCGTTCGCTGGTGGAAAGCTGGCAGGGGCATATCTTTCCCTCAAGAGCCTACGAAAACGGAGGCATACACGAGGCCATTGCCGACTATGAGGACGCCGTGTTTTACAGCATACTGGCCGAGGAGCTTGCCCGCCGTGACCTGGGACTTGAAAGCTCCGACCCGGAGGATTTTACAGAGCTTACCGGGCGCATGGAGGAATACCTCAGCGAGTTTGAACGAAACGGACTTGACACCATAAGCATTGACATCTGACGGGAGAACAGTATGAACGACGAGCTTACAAGAGAGGACATCAAAAAAATGCGGCAGGAGCTTGATTACAGACGCAATCAGCTTATGCCCGAGCTTATCGAGGAGGTAAAGCGCTGCAGAGCCTTCGGCGATTTAAGCGAGAATTTTGAATACAAGGCCGCAAAGCAGGCCCAGAACAAAAACCGCAGCCGCATCCGCTATCTTGAGGGGATGATAAAAACCGCCAGAATAATCTCCGACCGCTCCGGGGAGGATGAGGTGGGGCTATTTGACCGTGTGGAGATATACATCCCGGAGGACGATGAGTGCCAGACCATTCAGGTGGTGACCACGGTGCGCTGTGACCCCAGAAAAGGGCTTATCAGCAAGGAATCTCCCTTTGGAAAAGCCATTTTGGGACGCAAAGTGGGGGATAGCTTCCTTGTGCCGGTAAGTGATGCATACAGCTACACGGCGCAGGTACGCTCCATCACCAAGGGCAGGGACGACGGCTCGGCAGAGCTTTTAAAATTCTGAGAGGAGAGTCGGATATGGAAAACGAAGTTGTAAGATTTGACCTTGAAAAATGTATAGGCTGCGGCGCCTGCGTTCGTGACTGTCTCACAAAGCACATTGAGCTTGTTGACGGCAAGGCCGCCCTTAACGACCGCCGCTGCATCCACTGCGGACACTGTTTTGCCGTTTGCCCCACGGAGGCGGTCAGCATGGAGGGCTATGACTGCGATGAAAACCGTGACTACCTCAGTCCCACGGAGCTTGACCCGGACAGACTGCTGCTTGCCATGAAAAGCCGCCGTTCAATCCGCCGCTTCACCGCCGAGGGCGTGTCCGATGCAGACCTCAGGCGCATAATAGAGGCCGGACGCTGCTGCCCCACAGGCTCCAACGCCCAGAATGTACACTTTTTCATTCTTGACCGGGTGAAGGATGAGGCTCAGCGCATGGCGATAGATGCCCTTTTGCATCTGGACTGGTTCAGCGCCATGTACAAAAGCGTTCCCGATGATTTCCTCTTTAAGGGCGCTCCCCTTGTGATACTCACCGCAGACAGCCGCACCGACAACGCAGCCCTTGCCGCTTCCTATATGGAGCTTGAGGCCAACGCCCTGGGTCTGGGCGTGCTGCACAACGGCTATTTCATAGGTGCCTGCAATAATTATCCCCCGCTGCGTGAGCTCGTGGGGCTTGAGGGTGAGCTGAAAGCTGTGTGCTGCCTTGTGATAGGGCATCCCGACCCGGACATCAGATACCTGCGCACAGCCCCCAGAAGAAAAGCCAAAATAATAGTTAAATAAACGATCTGCGGTATGGCTTGAATGTCATACCGCAGTTTTTTACCGATGGGGCAGCGTATTTGACCGATGAGGCAAACTGCCTGATTTCTACCTTCCGCTGTGCTATTATGGCGGCAAAAGGAAGGTGTAAGCAAATGCAGGCAATAAAAACCATCGGTCTTGTGAAGCGGTACGGGCAGCTCACCGCCGTGGACGGACTTGAGCTGGAAGTTAATAAGGGCGAGCTTTTTGCCCTGCTGGGCGTAAACGGCGCAGGCAAAACCACGGTCATAAAAATGCTCTCCTGTCTTACAAGACCCACAGAGGGAGACGCGCTGGTATGCGGGTACAGCATCACAGGGGAAGCGGAGCAGTTAAAGCGGCTCATCGGCGTTTCGCCTCAGGAAACAGCCCTTGCCCCCATGCTCTCCGTGGAAGAAAACCTTTCGCTCATCTGCGGCATCCACGGTTTTTCAAAAGAAAAAACAAGGGCTAAAATACTTGAGCTTCAGGAGCGGTTTTCGCTGGAAAGCGTAATGAAAAGGCGGGCGGGTAAGCTGTCCGGCGGCTGGCAGCGCAGGGTCAGTATTGCAATGGCGCTGATAAGCGAGCCTGAAATACTCTTTCTGGATGAGCCCACGCTGGGGCTGGATGTGATGGCGCGCCACGAGCTTTGGGACACGCTGCGCGCTCTGAAGGGCAGGGTGACCGTCATACTGACCACCCATTACATGGAGGAGGCGGAGGAGCTCTCCGACCGCATCGGCATAATGAAAAGCGGGCGGCTGCTGGCGGTGGGAACCGGGGCAGAGCTTACTGAGAGAGCCGGCGCGGACAGCTTTGAAAAGGCCTTTGTTGCCATAGTAAAGGAGGCGGAGAGATGAAAATGCTGAGCTTTGCCAATCGCTGCGCAAAGGAGATCTTGCGCGACCCGCTGAATTTGGGCTTCGGGCTGGGCTTTCCGCTGGTTTTGCTGCTGCTTTTAAGCACGATACAGAAAAACATCCCGGTAAGCCTTTTTGAAATTGACACCCTTACCCCGGGCATAAGTGTATTCGGCCTGTCCTTTATGACGCTTTTCTCCGCGTCGCTGCTTTCAAGGGACAGGGAAAGCTCATTTTTGCAGCGGCTTTACACAACGCCCCTCACCGGAAGCGACTTTATTCTGGGCTATATGCTGCCGCTTCTGCCCATTGCCCTGCTTCAGGCGCTTATATGCTATCTTTTTGCTTTGCCTTTGGGCTTGACGGTAAGCATAAACATTGTATATGCTGTTGTGGGAATACTCCCTATGGCGGTTTTCAACATAGCGCTGGGGCTTCTCTGCGGAAGCCTGCTGGGTGTAAAGCAGGTGGGCGGCGTCTGCGGGGCGCTGTTTACCAATCTCTCGGCATGGCTCTCCGGCGTGTGGTTTGATTTGGAGCTGGTGGGAGGCTTTTTCAAAAAGGCGGCATACGCGCTGCCCTTTGTTCACGCGGTGGAGGCGGAAAGAGCCCTGATAAGCGGCGATTTTGCCGCGGCGGCGGAGCATTTGCCGCCTGTGCTGCTTTACGGCGCGGCGGCAACGGCGGCGGCTGTGGGCTGCTTTTTGTGGCAGAAGAAAAAACAGTAAGGATATGAGGCAATGAAGTACAGGCTCATTATCGACAAAAACGCTCAGGAGGAGATCATAGCCATTGTCCACGCACCCTCCTCCCTGACAGAGCAGATAGAAAACCTTGTATGCAGCTTTTCCGGGGCGGACAGCATCATGGGCAGCAGAGAGGGGGAGCTTAGAAAGCTGCCCTTTGCGGAAATTGAGTGCATCACCGTTCTTGACCGGCGGGTGACCGCCATCGACAGTCAGGGGAAGCACTACCGCGTGCAGGACAGGCTCCGGGAGCTGGAGAGTATTCTGCCCTCCTATTTCATCCGTATAAATAAATCCACCCTTGCCAACGAGCACCGTATTCTGCGCTTTGACACGGTTTTCAGCGGCGGGGTGGACGCGGTGTTCAAATGCGGCTGGCGGGAATATGTTTCCAGACGCTGCTTTGCAGAGATAAAAAGGAGGTATGAGGGATGAAAAGGCTTGCTTCGGAGTTTGTTCGCAGGGGGCTTACAGCCTGCGGCTTCGGCCCCATGGTGCTTGCGCTGCTGTATCTGATTTTGCAGCGCTGCGGCGAAATCGACACTCTCAGCGTAAATCAGGTTTGTCTTGGGATATTCTCCCTGTCCGCCCTTGCATTTATTGCAGGCGGCATGAATGTGGTATATCAGTTTGAGCGGCTGCCTCTGTCGGCGGCGATTTTGATCCACGGTGGGGTTTTGTATCTGAGCTATCTTGCCACCTATCTGCTCAATGACTGGCTTGGCAGGGGGCTCAGGCCCATTCTGGTGTTCAGCGCCATTTTTGTCTTGGGCTATCTTGCAATATGGGCGGTAATTTACTGCGTGACCCTGAGAAGCACACGCAGGCTCAACAAAATACTGGAGGAAAAGCAGCAGGCATAGCAAAAGCTGCCCGACACAGCACTGTGTCGGGCAGCTTTCATTTTGTTAAATACTCTCTATAAACCTCAAAAATGCCTTGCGGCCTGCGGCGTCGCATTTGAATACGCCTGCGTGCTCAAGCACCTGTCTAAATACCTGACCCACCTCAAAGCGCAGGATCTCGGCTGCGTTTTCCTCGGTGAAAGCATATTTTGCCTGAAGCTCCTCCGCCCATGCAGCGTGCTTTTCAAGCTCAGGCACGGCAGAAATGTCCGCCCCCTCAAGTATGGCCTGCTCAAGCATTTTAAGCTCGGTTTTGAGCCTTGCGGGGAGAACCGCAAGCCCCATCACCTCGATAAGGCCGATATTTTCCTTCTTTATGTGGTGCAGCTCACTGTGTGGGTGATAAAGCCCCAGAGGATGCTCGGCGGTGGTGAGATTATTGCGCAGCACCAGATCAAGCTCGTAGTCCTCTCCGCGGCGGCGTGCTATGGGCGTCACGGTGTTGTGGGCTTCGCCATGGGTTTGGGCAAATATCATGGCACTTTCGTCGGTATAGCCGCGCCATGCCTCCAGCACCCGCTCCGCCGCGTCCGCAAGGCGCAGCCTGTCGCCGCAGCGCAGGCGCAGAACGGACATGGGCCATTTGACTATGGCACAGTCCACATCCTCAAAGTCCCTTATACTGACAGCAAGCTCCCTTTCCGCCCGCTCCATGGGAAAAACATAGCAGCCGCCCTGAAAATGGTCGTGGCTGAGAATGGAGCCTCCCACTATGGGCAAATCCGCGTTGCTGCCAATGAAGTAGTGTGGAAAGAGGCTGACAAAGTCCAAAAGCCTCTCAAAGCTCTCCCTGCTTATTTTCATGGGCACATGCTCACTGTTAAGGGCAATGCAGTGCTCGTTATAGTACACATAGGGTGAGTACTGCAAAAACCAGTCCTCCCCCCCGAGCTTTATTGGGATAATACGGTGGTTCTGGCGGGCGGGATAATTGAGTCTGCCGGCGTAGCCCTCCGCCTCACGGCAGAGCTGGCACTTCGGGTAGCCCGACTGCTTTGCAAGGCGGGCGGCGGCGATGGCTCCGGGGTCCTTTTCGGGCTTGGAGAGGTTGATGGTAACATCCAGCGCACCGTACTCGGTATCCGTGACCCAGCGCACATCCTTTGCTATGCGGTAGCGGCGGATATAGTCCGTGTCGCCGCTGAAGCGGTAGTACCAGTCGGTGGCGGCCCTGGGGCTGCGGGCATAAATGGCGTTGAATATATCTATCACCTGAGAGGGAGCAGGAGTGACAAGCCCCATGAGGGCGGTGTCAAGCAGATCTCTCTCGGTGATATTGTCGTCAATAATGCCTCGCGCCGCCGCATCGTCCAGAATACCGGCAAGAAGCTCCTCGAGGCTTTCGCTGCATGCTTCACCGTCGGGGGCAAAATCATCCAGATCAAGAGCCTCCAGAAGACGGTTTATCACATACACTCTGTCCCTCGGGTCAACAAGCTCCCTTGCAATGCCATAGTCGGCAAGGGCTGCTACGCGGTCATATACATTCATTGTTCCTTCACCTGCTTTATGGAAAGGGAAATGCGGTGCTTCTTTTCGTCCACTTCCAGCACAAGTACCTTGACAATATCGCCTACGCTGAGAAGCTCGCTGGGATGGCGGATGAATTTGCTGCTTATCTGGGAAATGTGCACCAGACCGTCCTGATGAACGCCGATGTCCACAAACACGCCGAAGTCAATAACATTGCGCACGGTGCCGGTGAGTATCATGCCGGGCTTAAGGTCCTTTATCTCCAGCACATCCTGCCTGAGAAGCACGGGAGGCAGCTCCTCGCGGGGGTCGCGGCCGGGCTTAATAAGCTCGGACACGATGTCCCTCAGGGTGGGAACGCCCACGCCGCAGTGCCGGGCGGCTATGTCTGCACCTATCTGCTCCACGCGTCCGGGCAGCTCGGCAATGGCGCCCGCTGCCACATCCTTGAGAGTGTAGGAGCAGAGCTCAAGGAGCTTTTTTGCGGCCTCATAGCTTTCAGGATGGACAGCGGTATTGTCCAGCACCTGCTTGCTCTCCGGCACTCGCAAAAAGCCCGCGCACTGCTGGAAGGCCTTTGGCCCCAGCTTGGGCACCTTCTTTATCTCCGTGCGGGAGGTGAAGATGCCGTTTTCCTCACGGTAGGAGACGATGTTCTTCGCGGTGGTTTTGGTAAGGCCGGAAACGCGCTGCAAAAGGGAGGGGGATGCGGTGTTTATATCCACGCCCACGGCGTTGACACAGTCCTCCACCACGCCGCTTAGAGTTTCCTCCAGCTTGGCCTGAGGCATGTCATGCTGATACTGGCCTACGCCTATTGCCATGGGGTCTATTTTGACCAGCTCCGCAAGGGGGTCCTGAAGGCGTCTTGCAATGGACACGGCAGAGCGGAGGTTAACATCAAAGTCAGGGAATTCCTCAGCCGCCAGCTTGGAGGCGGAGTACACGGAGGCGCCGGCCTCGTTTACAATGGCGTAGGCAAGGCCGCCGCCAAGCTCACGGAGCATCTCCACGGTCATCTGCTCGGTCTCCCGGGAGGCGGTGCCGTTGCCGATGGCAATGTGCTTTACACCGTGCTTTCTGATAAGGGCGGAGAGTATGCGTATGGCCTCGGCCTTTTTCCCGGCGGAGAAGGTGGGGTAAACCACGGCGGTATCCAGCACCTTGCCGGTGCCGTCCACCACCGCCACCTTGCAGCCGTTGCGGTAGCCGGGGTCAAGCCCCATGGTCACATTGCCCTTCACGGGAGGCTGCATAAGCAGGGGCTTGAGATTAAGGCCGAACATCTTTATTGCGCCCTCGCAGGCGGTATCGGTAAGGCTGCTTCTGGTCTCCCGCTCCATGGAGGGCCAGATGAGTCTGTCATAGGCGTCATCCGCTGCGGCGCGGACAAAGGCCATGGCGGGGCTGCCGGGGCGGATAACACTGCGGCGAAGCCGCTGCAGGGCAAGCTCACGGTCAAGCTCAATGCCGGCCTTCAGCTTTTCTTCCTTTTCGCCGCGGTTTATCGCCAGCACCTGATGCCCCTGCATCCTGCTCACCGGCTGCCTGAAATCGTAATACAGGCGGTAAACGCTGTCCTCCTCGGTGGCGGCGGCAGACACCATAAGGGCGCTGCGCTCAATAAGCTCACGGAGCATCCGGCGTATGGAGGCGTCGTCGGAGATCTTCTCCGCAATAATGTCGGAAGCTCCTGCCAGAGCTTCCTCCACGCTTTCAACGCCCTTTTCGCTGTCCACATAGTCCGCTGCGGCGGTCTCGGGGGCGGGACAGTCCATGCTCTGGGCAAAAAGCAGCTCCGCCAGAGGCTCAAGCCCCTTTTCCTTTGCAACGGTGGCGCGGGTGCGGCGCTTGGGCTTATAGGGACGGTAAAGGTCCTCAAGAGCGGCAAGGGTGGCGGCAGCGTCAATGGCGGCCTCCAGCTCCTCACTCATCTTCCCCTGCTCGGTGATGGACTTTTTCACCGTCTCCCGACGCTCCTGCAAGGAGCGCAGGTATTCAAGGCGCTCCGCCAGGGTGCGCAGAGCGGTATCGTCCATGGCGCCGTGCATCTCCTTGCGGTAGCGGGCTATGAAGGGTATGGTGTTGCCCTCGTCAAGAAGGGCTATAACATTGTCGATATGGCTTTGCTCCCGGTTAAGCTCCCGGGCGAGAATTTGATTTATTGTTTCCATTTGTATCCTTGCCTTTCCGGATTTTGCCCGTTTAGTATATCAAGCAAAAAGGGCAAAATCAAGTTTTGTATTGCCCGCATCTGCCATATAGGTTATAATATGACGGATAAAACAGAAAGAAGGTGTTTTATGGCACTTTGGCTCAATACTGCCTTTGCAGGCTATGACAAGGCCATACTTTCCCTGCTGCACTCAGTGGAGGAGGCTGTGGGCGGTCTGCTGACCCCCCTTATGAAGCTGATAACGCTTATAGGCGAAAAGGGACTTATCCTGTTTTTACTGGCCTTTATATTCATGTGCTTTTCCCGCACGAGGAAGATGGGCATCTGCCTTTTCGGTGCAGTATGCTGCGGCGCACTTATAACAAACATCATCCTCAAGGACACTGTGGCAAGGCTGCGCCCCTTTGAAAGCGCGGAGCTTTACCGCCAGTGGTGGCAGGCCGTGGGCTCTCCCAAGGAGGACGGCTTCTCCTTCCCCTCCGGGCATGTGACCGCCGCCGCCTCCGGCATGACGGCGCTTTGCCTTATGAAGGGCAGAAAGCTCATTGCCCCCTCGGCGATAATTGTTGTGCTGATGGGCATTTCCCGCAATTACCTGATGGCACACTACCCGTCGGATGTGCTCTTTGCCGCGGTGATCGGCCTTGCCTCCGGCTATGCGGCGTGGATGATAACCCTGCTTATCTACCGCATTCTGGAGGATAACGACCATATCGGTCTGTTTGCCTTTATTCTGGACTTTGACCTGCCGGTAAACAGGCTGCCTCTGCCCAGTATCAAGCTCCCCGGCCAGTACAAGGGCAAGCACGAGAAGTAATTTCATGCTCAAAAAATCAATAATCCTCCCTGTGATTTTACAGGGAGGATTATTGATTTACAGGGCAGATTTCAGCGCGGGCAGGCTCTGACGGATGAGGTAGAGTAAGAGTAGGGGCAAGCCCCTGCCCTACAACGAAGACAAAAGGCCGCATTCCAATCCCTGCGCTCCGCGCACACCTCACCTGTTCACTATTCACCAATCCGCTCCTACGATAAATCGGCAAGGTTTTCTATACATATCCCGCCCTTTTTCTCAAGCCTTTGGGCATACTCCAAAAGCTCCCTTGCATTGCTTGCCGGGTGCCACACATAGCTTATCAAATAGTCGCAGTGCTCTATCATATACCTGTTGGCGCACACAATTGCCAACCTCTTTGGCACCCGCTCCATCCCGGGAGGGTAATAGCTCATTTCAAATCCCTCAGGCAGAATTATCCTTCGTTCGGCGGGATGATAGGGGCTGAGCAGCAGTAAATTAATTTCAGGATGCCTTTCCTTGGCTTTTGCAAGCCGCCGGGCAACCATCCTGTCAAAAGCGCCGTACGCCCCAACCACAAACTCCTTAACGCCCAGCACGCTGATATGCCGCTCTATGGCTTCCGACAATGCAGGCGCAAGGCTCTCCGGAGCCTCACGGTGACCTATGAAAAAGCAGCTTTTCATTTCCGTCCCTCTATTTTAGTAGTATAAATACCAGAATAATTTTTATATTAATAGTTATACTACCAATGTGCGGGAATTTAAAGTTAATTTTGATAATTTCGCTACCAACGCCCTCACTTTTTTCGTACTAAAATAACCACGAGAGTGAGGAGAGTATATGACAGAGCGTGAATACACCGATTTTGTTCGCAGCCGTATTACACAGCTGCGATTGGAAAAGAATGTTGCAGAGCACAGAATGAGCCTTGAGCTCGGTAAAAGCGGCTCATATATCCGCGGCATAAGCAATGGTACTTCTCTGCCCTCACTTAGGGAGCTTTTCAACATCATTGATTATTTTGGCATAACGCCGTCCGAGTTTTTTGCCCCATTGGAAAGTGGGGACAGCGCCTATTCCAGCCTATGTGAAAGGCTTCGCAGGCTTGATGAAGACAAGCTCTCCAAGGTCAGCACCTTTGTTGACTGGATGAGTAAATCATAAGCACCCGTATAACGGGTGGTTTGCACGAGCCCTATAAGGGCTTAATACAGGCTTAGCCTTAAGGCTTACGAAAATATTTTCTCTCGCACACATGCCCTACTGCCAACAAAAGTTGGCGGTGGGGATTTTTAAAGGCTCCCTTGTGTAAAGGGAGCTGTCGCCGCAGGCGACTGAGGGATTGTCCCCGTTGTTCATCAACCCCTCCGTCATTTGCTTTGCAAATGACACCTCCCCTTACACAGGGGAGGCTTACGCTGCGGCGGGACTACTCATAGGCATAGCCTTTTTGGAACCACGGGCACAGCCCGTGGTTTCCGGTTACAATCAATAATCCTCCCTGTGATTTTACAGGGAGGATTATTGATTTACAGGGCAGATTTCAGCGCGGGCAAGCTCTGACGGATGAGGTAGAGTAACGGCAGGGGCAAGCCCCTGCCCTACAACGAAGACAAGAGGCCGCGGCTTCTGTCGTAGGGCGGGGGCTTGCCCCCGACGCATTCCAATCCCTGCGCTCCGCGCAAGTCTCATCTGTTTACTAATCCTCCCCTGCGAATACCGCACAGGCCCACCGCTCGTAGGGGCGGCTATCAGCCCCCCCAATGCCGGAGCGAGCAAATGAGATGACTACCCCTCAGTCAAAACTCCGTTTTGACAGCTCCCCTGACAAGGGGAGCCTTTGAAATGCGACTTTTTACATTATCAGTACACAAACTCGGAAATGACTATCTCCGTCGCCCAGAGAGCGTCTGCGTCCGGGTCTTTCAGGATAACTTCATACATATAGCCGGAAGCCTCAGTCAGACTGTCAAGGCTTCCCATATAGATTTCAAAGCTATCCTCCCGGTAGTTCAAAACCGCGGTCTTTATCACGGTATCCTCGCCGTAATACACGGTCATACTTCCGTCACGGTCTGTGCCTGTTCGCAAATCGCTTACCGTGTGTCCCCTTCCCATCACAAAGGAAATGTCACTTAAGTCGCTTATCATGCCGGAGAAATGGAACATGCCGTAATAGTTTTCGTTCAGACCTTTGCCGCTTTGAACAAGGCTTCCCACCGGAAGAGGCTCCCCGGCTTCATTCTCCGGCTCCGGCTGAACTGTCTGCTGAATTTCAGGCATGGGCCTCTCCGTAACGGCAGTTTCAAACTCCACACGGCTGCGTTTTCCCTGTGAAAACAGCAGTGAGCCGAATATAACACATACCAGCACCGTCAGCAGCAGAAGATATGCACCTGTCGCTGAGGGTGCTTTGCTTTCTTTTTTCGTCCGCTTCATATTCTGTACCTTTCTTTTGTATCAGTAATGCTCACCCACATAGAGCCTTGCACGGCTCTGTATCTCAGAGCCGGCCGCCGTTGCATCGCCGCCTCCGGCAAAATAGGCTCCGCTCATATCCACAACGAGCCGGGCAAGCTCGGTGTGATTGTTGGCGCAGTATTCTGCGCTTTGAAGCAGCTTCCTTGCAAGGCCTATATCCTCCAAATCCAGCTCACTGCCGTACATGCCGCCTATCCAGATGGTATGACCCTTCAATGCCTCGGAGCAGATTTTTTCAAAGGAGCTCCTGAGATACGGAAAGTACCAGCCGCTCTCCTGCAGCTGCGGCTCAAGGAAGCTGCGCACAAAGAGCCACGCGCCCTCCTTATGCTCACAGGCGGAGGACATGCCTATCATATTGGCAGGCTCCAGTATATGCATGGTTTCCCCTGCGGGGTTCGGAATGCCCATGGGCTTTGCTCTTTTGCCCAGCAGAGCATTGTAATAGGCTACGGAGTGGGGCGAATCAAGCCATGCGAAAATGCAGTTTGCCTGCCCCTCAAAGTATCCGTCCTCACTCATCCACCTCACATCCGCCTGTGCCTGACTGAGGCAAAGCTCAAGCAGGCGGGCAAAGTCCGGGCTGTCATAGCTGCAAAGCCCCTTTTCCCAGTCAACAAAGGGGTCGTCCGCCTCCAAAATCAGCTTCAGCAGCAGCGTCGGCGGGAAAAACTCCATCTTCAGCTCCCCGCTGTTTTTTAAAGCGGCAAATTCCTCCACCGTCCAGCCCTGCTTATCCTCCACAAGGCTCTCGTCGGCAAAAACCGAGATTATACGCACGCTGCTTGTAATATAGGGCAGCTTTCCATCAATGCTCATGGCGGAAAAAACATTCCGGAAATAGTCCTCCATGCTTATTTCCTCATCGCCCTCAAGCCATGGATACAGATCCTCCAGTATGCCGCGGCGGGCATAGGCATCTGCGGGCATGTTGGAAAGATCCATCAGATCCGGTATTTTCCCGGATATAAGCTCGGTGTTCAGCCTTGTTATCGCACGGCTCCAGTCATCCGGGCTCACATCCTCATTTTTTGAAAAGTAGGATGTGAGCTCCACACGGTACCGGTCATTGCTTTTATTAAAAAGAGCGATAGCCTCAAGCAAGGAATCCTCCGGCTGCAGACTAAGCATGCTGAGCACCCTGCGCTCATCCATCCCGGGGCGGACAATGCAGAACTCATAGGACAATAGCCCTGTCTGGCTGTAACTTCCCGCCACCACAGCAAAGCTGCCGGCAGGCAAAGGGCACACATGGGCGTCTCCGCAGGCAAGCCCCAGATTTGACCAGTTGAACAGCTTTTCCCGCTGCTCCCCTCTTCTTCCGCAGGCAAAAAAGCAGGAGGAGTCAAACAGGTAGTATTCACTGCCTTCACCGCCGGAGAAAACATTTGCAGCGGTGCCCAGCTCAATTTTTTCGCCCCATGAGCGTTTTTTTGTATCAATGGGCAGCAGGGAGCAGCTGCCGCCGCCGTTTGAGGTGCACAGCACCATGGCCTGTCCGGAGGCATTGAGCACCATAGCGCGGGGGTCGCTGTCATCCCTGAGGGTGAACAGATATATCCCCTCCGCGTCAAAAACGAAGCTGCTTGTGCTGCCGTCTCTGGCGGTAAGACAGAGCATTCCCTCTCCGTCGGACACAAGAAACAAATCCCGCCCTACGCAGTCCAAAACTCCGGCCTGCTCCAGCAGAGCGTCAAGGGAAAGCCGGACAAGCTCCCGGCCTCCGCTGTCAAAGCGGCACAGGCTGTAGCTTGCCGTGTCATTGTCCATGGGAAGCATGCAAAGCCCCCACAGCTCCCGCTCTCTGCCGGGAGCAATATCCAAAAGCAGCTCATTTTCCGTAAGCTCAAGGGGCAAGCGCTCAAAGCCGCTTCCGTCGGTGTTAATGGCGGCAGCGTAATACGCGGCCTTTTTCTCATCCCTTTCCTCACGGCAGCAGAGATAAATCCGTTCTCCGCGGAGAAAACAGCGGCTTATCCGGCTTATGCTCCCGGGCAGGAGCGTATAGTCCGTAAGTATGTATCCCTGCCCGTCGGCGCTGTCCTCCTGCTTTCTGCTGCAGGCAGGCTGCGAAAGCAGGAGGCATAGAACAAGCAGGCAGATTATGGTTTTTTTAAGCAATTACTTGTCCTTTCCGTCAATAATTTCCTCAGCCATGGCACAAAGCTCCTCTGCTGTCAGCTCCCCGTCTATCTGCATAAGCGTATAGTTTATTCCGTCCATGCTCCACGAGAGGCTGCTGACTCTGGACAGGTATATTTCCTCCGGTCCATAGGTAATAATCAGCTTTCCCTGAGCCTCGGCCTGCCTGTCTGTGTCGGTAGGCTCGTAGCCCTCCGGTACAAACTTGTTTATATAGCAGTAATACCACAGCGCCACGCCCTGATAGTTCCTGCAGAGCTTGCCATGGTCTCCCACAGAAAAGCCGGACTTCTCCTGAGTAAACCACAAAGGCTTCCCGTCCTTTTCATACTCGAAGCTGCAGGAAATAAAGCTGCGGCTGTCCCCGGCCTCGCCTGTGCGGTTATTTTCCACATAGCCCCGGCTGAAGGTATAGCCGTTTTCAAAACGCTGGATAAGCACCGGCTCACAGCCCACATCCTGCACAAACTCCTGCCGGGTGGGCAGCGCGGAATATTCCTTCTCCCGTCCGGCAAACCAGCCAAGGCTGTTTCCCACGGCAAAGGCCGTAGTCCCAAGCAAAAATGCAGCCGCCACCGGTATAAGCCAGAGCTGTTTAAGCCTGCTGCTGTGTCTGCGTATTTGCGCCGACACAGCAAATTCTCCGCCAAGGGGAGCTGCCATGCATGCTTCTACATTAGCCGCATGCTGATACATACGACTTTCAAATTCGTTCATATTCAAGCTCAAGCATCTCCTTCCAGTAGTGATTTCAGCTTCTCCAATGCCCTTGCTGTCCTGTACTTAACGGTTGACACCGGCTGCTTTAAGGTTTTTGCCGCCTCTTCATAGCTCATCCCACCGTAAAACCTGAGGCTCAGGTATATGGCGGACTTGCTGTCCATGGAGCAAAGAGCGTCCACGATCTCCATGTCCCGCTCATTGAGGCTGTAAAACACACCAAGACTGTCTGAAAGCTCTACGGTCTGCGCCCGGGCTTTCAGAAAATCCTTGGCCTTGTTGATAACTATGCGGGTGAGCCATGTTTTGAAATATCTGGGCTCTCTGAGACTGTGGATGTTCCTGTACGCAGCCAGAAGCGCCTCCTGCAGCACATCCCGGGCGTCCTCGGTGTCGTGTACATAGCTTAAGGCTGTGAGAAATAATGACTTTTCATATTTGGGATATTCCTGTTCGAACAGCTGCCGCAAGGCATTTGCCTCCCTTCCTGTGAATAAGGCCTTATATACATTAGACGGTTTTAAACGGAAAAAAGTCAAACGAAATTGAAATTTTTTCACGGGCGGATAATATCCGCCCCTACTGTCTGAGGACATAAAAAAGCACAGCTCAAAAGCGTAATCCGAATAAGAAAACATGAATTTAGCCGGCATTGCGGATGCAATGCCGGCTAAACTGTTCACAGCCGATGACAGAGATATTTTTTGCAGATTTTAGGCGCTTTTTTGCAGCGCTCCTTGGTGGAACGCAA
>JAZNUQ010000056.1:0-19099 GCA_045592365.1 Candidatus Limivicinus sp.
CCTAAGCCCGCTTGGCCTCCGACTTCCTTGAAGCGGGGCTTGTCGCTGGGCATATCGTCGCCTACGCGCATGCAGTCGGGATCACGGCGGCGCATATAGTCCTCCATGAAGTTGACCACGGGGCCGTTCTTGCAGCGTACCACCTCGGCCTCCTTTACAAGACCCTTGCCCTCAATGGAGTAGGTCACATCGTAGCGGGAGGAATGGGTGGGGCCAAAGCACATCTCCATCAGGTCATCCTTGGTTTCGGGGAAGCACAGGCAGGAGCTGGCCTTGAGAGTTTCGCACAGATCTTCGGGAAGGACAAATCTGGCAAGATAGGAATCGGTGTACATGTAAAAAAACCCTCCTCATTCTGTTTATAGCTTTGTTAAGATTTTACCATATTTTTCGCTTGTCAGCAACGAACAAAAATTACGGAAAATGCCTTGCGTGGCCTGGAAAATTCAGCCGCTTATGTGCATTATCAACAATGAGCCCGGCATAGCGGAGCTTGAGTTTTCAAATCACATATTGTAGAATATGTGATAAGGGGGTGCAGCCGTGCGAAATTTCATGCTGACGCTCTGCTATGACGGCAGCCGCTACCGGGGCTGGCAGAAGCAGGGCAATACCGACAATACCATACAGGCAAAGCTGGAGGCGCTGCTTTCAAGGCTGCTGGAGCAGCCTGTGGAGCTTCAGGGCTCCGGACGCACCGACGCAGGCGTGCATGCCATTTCTCAGGTTTGCTCCTTCAGGGCCGATACGGATATGAGCTGCGACGCTCTGCTGGAGCTTATCCGCCGCTACCTGCCGGAGGACATTGGCGCCCTTTCCCTCCTGGACGCGCCGGAGCGCTTTCACGCAAGGCTGAGCTGCCGGGAAAAAAGCTATATCTACCGCATATGGAACAGCGGCAGCCCCAATGTTTTCGAGAGAAAATACATGTACTGCTGCCCGGAGACGCTTGACCTTGAGCTTATGAGGAAAGCCTCACGGCAGCTTTTGGGCGAGCATGATTTTTCCGCCTTCTGTTCCCTTAAGCGCATGAAAAAATCCGCCGTGAGAAGGCTTGATGCAATAGAGATTGAGCGCAGCGGCGATGAGATACGCCTTCGCTTTACGGGAAACGGCTTTCTCTACAATATGGTACGGATTATGACCGGCACGCTTATAGAGGCCGGCAGGGGACAGCGCAGTATTGACAGCGTTGCACAGGCGCTGACATCAAAGGACAGGGAGCAGGCGGGCTTTACTGCCCCGGCTCAGGGGCTTTTCCTTGAGCGGGTGGGCTATTAAAAATAATGTTGACACTTTAGCGGAATATTGTTAGAATAAGTCGTCTCAATTGGTTTATCCAAAGCAAGATATCGACCGCTGCCCGACAGGACAGCCAAGGCCAGACGGACAGCCGGGTCGGATGCCGATGAACCGCAGGTGCGGTGGCAACTTCTGTTGCCTTATTGATTGAGCGAGAAGCTCAGATTTTATAAGTTGGTAACTATAAACTGCAAAGCATGCAAACTTGTGAAATGGTCAATAAGAGTAGTAAAAGTAATCTTTGCTATATAGACTCTAAGCCCATTGGGATGCTCAGCTTCCGCATTTGCGGAGGCAGAATGTGTTTATTCAGGTGATGTATGCTCTGCTCATACATCACCTTTTATTTTTGGGGGACAGCGGAATGAAGAAAATCATAGAGCTTAAAAACATTACCAAGGCCTTTGACGGCGATGTGGTGCTGGACAATATCGGTCTGGACATTTACGATAACGAGTTTCTTACCCTGCTGGGTCCCTCCGGCTGCGGCAAAACCACCCTGCTTCGCATTGTGGGCGGCTTTGAGTCTCCTGACCGGGGTGATGTGGTGTTCATGGGCGAGCGCATAAACGATATACCTCCCCACAAGAGGAATGTAAACACCGTGTTCCAGCGCTACGCTCTTTTTCCCCATCTGAATGTTTACGAGAACATCGCCTTTCCTCTCAGAGAGAAGAAGGTGCCCAGAGAGGAAATCGATCAGAAGGTGCGCGAGATGCTGGCTCTGGTCGCCCTTAACGGCTTTGAAAACCGCAGCGTCACCAGCCTGTCCGGCGGTCAGCAGCAGCGTGTTGCCATTGCCCGCGCCCTTGTGAGCCGCCCCAAGGTGCTGCTTCTGGACGAGCCTCTTGCCGCTCTTGACCTTAAGCTGCGCAAGGATATGCAGCAGGAGCTCAAGAAGATACAGAAGGCCACAGGGATAACCTTTATCTTCGTCACCCACGACCAGGAGGAGGCGCTGTCCATGTCCGACACGGTGGTGGTTATGAGCGACGGGCGCATCCAGCAGATAGGCACCCCCGTGGACATCTATAATGAGCCGGAAAATGCCTTTGTTGCCGACTTTATCGGCGAGAGCAACATTCTTGACGGCATCATGCTTGAGGACTATAAGGTTGCCTTCTCGGGACATGTGTTCAAGTGCGTGGACTTCGGCTTTGAGAAGAAGGAGAAGGTGGATGTTGTTGTGCGCCCCGAGGATGTGGACATTGTTCCCGAGGAAAAGGGCATGCTCAAGGGCGTTGTGACCTCCGTGAACTTCCTTGGCGTACACTACGAGATAATCGTTGATATAAACGGCTTCAAGTGGATGATACAGACCACCGACTTTGTGGATGTGGACGAGCATATTGGTCTTTACATTGAGCCCGACGCCATACATATCATGCGCAAGAGTGAGTATTCCGGCATGTTCGGCGACTATTCCTCCTTCTCAAACGAGCTGGATGAGCTCAGCGATGCGGAAAGTGAGATTGAAGAATGAACAAAAAGAGCCTTTCCGCCCGCGTGACCCGCTTCACGCTGACGCCCTATTCCTTCTGGGCGATGCTGTTTATAGTGGTGCCGCTTATCTTTGTGGCCTACTATGCCTTTACGGACAACGATTTTAATTTCACCCTGGATAATATCACCCGCTTCTTTACCGCCACTTCCACCGTCAGCGATGCTCAGGGCGAGCGTGAGGTGTTCACCTATCTGGTGATTTTCGGCAGATCCCTGAAGCTGGCGGCAATATCCACCGTCATCTGCCTTCTCATGGGCTACCCTGCGGCATATATCATTGCCCGCGCCCCGGCAAAGACCCAGAGCATAATGATAACCCTCATTATGATACCCATGTGGATGAACTTCCTTATAAGAACCTACGCATGGATGACTATTCTGCAGGATACCGGCATTTTTAACGGCATTCTGGGTGGGCTTGGACTGCCGCTGGTGCATATAATCGGCACTGAGGCTGCCGTTGTAATAGGCATGGTCTATGACTATTTCCCATACATGATACTGCCCATCTACTCCATCATGGCAAAGATGGATACCAGACTTCTGGAGGCAGCCAGCGACCTTGGCTGCAACCGCTGGGGCGTGCTGCGCCGTGTTATATGGCCCTTGAGCCTGCCCGGTGTTATCTCCGGCATTACCATGGTGCTTATTCCCTCCATCAGCACCTTCTACATCTCCCAGAAGCTGGGCAACGGCAAGTTCTACCTGATAGGCGACGCTATTGAGAGCCAGTATGTGGCAAACAATCTGCACTTTGCCGCTGCCATCGCCTTTATTCTTATGATAATCCTGCTTGCGGGCATGGCGCTTATGCAGCGCTACGCCAACAAGCGCACGGTAGTTTAAGGAGGTATGACCATGAAAACAATGTCCAAGGTCTATACCGCACTTATAATGCTGTTTCTCTTTGCCCCCATCGCTATACTGATAATCTTCTCCTTCAACGAGGCCAAGAGCCTTTCGGTGTTCTCAGGCTTTTCCCTTAACTGGTACAGGGAGCTTTTCAAGGACGCGGAAACTCTGGGCGCGGTGAGGAACACTCTGGTGCTGGCCATCAGCGCCTCCCTTATATCCACCGTTATGGGCACCGCCGCCGCGGTGGGCATAAACAAGCTGAGAAACAGGTATCTTCGCGCCGCAATGGATACCGTTACCAACATCCCCATGATAAATCCGGACATTATCACCGGTATCTCCCTGATGCTGATGTTCGTCTTCGTGGGCAGACTTTTCGGCGCGGCAACAAGCCTCAGCTTCTGGACCATGCTTATAGCCCATATCACCTTCTGCCTGCCCTATGTTATTTTGCAGGTGCTGCCAAACCTCCAGCAGATGGACAAGGCCCTGCCGGAGGCCGCCATGGATCTGGGCTGCACGCGGCTGCGCGCCTTCTTCAAGGTGGGGCTGCCTGAGATTATGCCCGGCATAATCACCGGTCTTATCATGGCCTTTACCCTGTCGCTGGACGACTTTGTAATAAGCTACTTTACCGCAGGCAACGGCTTCCAGACCCTTCCCATACGCATTTACAACATGACCAAGAAAACGGTCACCCCCAAAATGTACGCTCTGGCCACCATAATATTCTTCGTCATTCTGGCGCTTCTCATTCTCAATAATCTTATTGACAATGACGCTCAGCCCAAAAAGGCCCGCCGTGAGCGGGGCAAGGGCTCAAAGCTGGCTATTACGGGTATTTCCGGGGCGCTTATCATCATTGTGGTCGTGGTGCTGGTGCTCAACAGCGGCTCTGCCCTTACCCTGAATGTATATAACTGGGGCGAGTATATTTCCGACGGCTCCGACGATTCCCTTGACACCATCGCCGCCTTTGAGCAGTGGTACGAGCAGACCTACGGCGTCAAGGTCAAGGTCAATTACTCCACCTACGCCAGCAATGAGGACATGTACGCAAAGCTCTCCAGCGGCGCTGTGAGCTTTGATGTGGTCATCCCCTCGGACTATATGATAGCCCGCATGATAGATGAGGATATGCTCCTGCCTCTGGATTTTGGCAATATCCCCAACTATCAGTATATAGACGAGGGCTTCCACGGCCTGTACTATGACCCGCAGGACATTTACAGCGTGCCCTATACCTACGGCACCATCGGCATTATTTACAACGCCAATGTGGTGGACGAGGCGGATGTGACCGGCTGGGAGCTTATGTGGAACGACAAATACTCCGGCAACATCCTTCAGTTCAATAACCCCCGCGACGCCTTCGGCACCGCCCAGTACAAGCTGGGTCTGGATGTTAACAACACCGACCACGCCCTGTGGGAGCAGGCTCTTGAGGAGCTTAAGAGACAGCGCCCGCTGGTGAAAAGCTATGTTATGGACGAGATATATAACATGATGGAGGCAGGCGAGGCCGCCGTTGCAGCCTACTACGCAGGTGACTATTTCATCATGCTGGACGCTCAGGCGGAGGATGTTGACCTGCGCTTCTACCAGCCAGAGCGCACCAACTTCTTCGTGGATGCAATGTGCATTCCCTCAAGCTGTCAGAACAAGGAGCTGGCGGAGGCCTTTATAAACTTCATGCTCTCCGAGGAGCCCGCCATCGCAAATGCCGAGTATATCTACTACTCCAGCCCCAACTCTCTGGTGTTTGAAAGCCGGCAGTATATGGAAGATCTGGGCGAGGAGGCAATGGCTGTGCTGTATCCGGAAATTGGGAATTTCGCTGAGCTATACAATGCCTATGCCTACCGCAATCTGGACAGCGATACCCTTGGCTACATCACCGGCCTTTGGGAGACATTGAAGATTAGTTGACATAATTTAATTTACATAATTATTAAGCGCTCCACGCTTTCCGTGGGGCGCTTAATAATTTCCTTTTTTCGGGGAAGAATAAGCCGTACAGATTTTCAGAGCGAAAAGAGGAACGGATATGAATAAACGACTGGGCAGACAGACCGTCTGCTTTGAAAGGCCGCCTGTAATACTGTCCCATGCTGCCGTTGCCGGGAAAAAAGAGGGCGAGGGACCCTTGAAGCACTGCTTTGACCTTGTCTCTCAGGATTCCTACTTCGGTCAGGAAAGCTGGGAGAAGGCGGAGAGCCACATGCTGCGCCAGTGCTTTCAGCTTGCCTGCGACAAGGGAAAGCTGGCGGCGTCGGAGCTTGACTATGTTCTGGCGGGGGATCTGCTGAACCAGTGCGTCAGCTCCTCCTTTGCCATGAAGGACAGCTCCCTGCCGTATTTCGGTCTTTACGGGGCATGCTCCACCATGGTGGAGAGCATGGCTCTGGGAGCCATGCTTGTGGACGGGGGCTTTGCCAAAAGGCTTGCATGTCTTACGGGCTCACATTTTTGTACTGCCGAGCGGCAGTACCGTCTGCCGCTGGAATACGGCGGGCAGCGTCCGCCCTGTGCCCAGTGGACGGTTACCGGGGCGGGAGCAGTTATTCTCTCAGACCGGGGCAGAGGGCAGCGCATTACCCATGTGACTGCCGGGCGGATCGTGGATGCGGGGATAAACGACGCCTGCAACATGGGTGCTGCCATGGCGCCTGCCGCCTTTGATACCATTTATGCCCATTTTAAGGAAAGCGGCAGAGGCCCCGAGGACTATGACGCCATATTTACCGGGGATCTGGGAGCGCTGGGGCATGACATTTTACAGGAGCTTTTTGCTGCCGAGGGGATTGAGCTTGGTGTGCGTTATATGGACTGCGGCGTGCTTATGTACGACCGCAGCACTCAGGATGTGCACGCAGGCGGCTCCGGCTGCGGCTGCTGCGCCTCAGCTCTGGCGGGACATATTCTCAGAGCCATGGAGAATGGCGTCTGGGGGCGGGTGCTGGTTTGCGCAACCGGCGCGCTTATGAGCACCACAACAAGTCAGCAGGGCAGCAGCATTCCCGGTATATGCCATGCCATTGCGATAGAAAGTGAGGGCTGAGGATGCTTATTGACTGTATAAAGGCCTTTGCTGTGGGGGGATTTCTCTGCGCTCTGGGCCAGCTTCTTATAGACTATACAAGGCTCACCCCTGCAAGGATACTCACAATGTATGTTGTGGCAGGCGTCGTTCTGGGAGCGCTGGGGATTTATCAGCCCCTTGCGGATTTTGCCGGGGCAGGGGCAAGCGTACCGCTGACAGGCTTTGGAAATCTCCTTGCAAAGGGCGTTCGTAAGGCCGTGGCGGAGGACGGCTTGCTTGGAATATTTACCGGCGGCCTGACAGCCGCCGCCGGGGGGATATGTGCCGCGGTGTTTTTCAGCCTTGCGGTGGCTCTTGCCTTTAAATCCGGAGATAAAAACAAGTAGTACGGATAGTCCGTACTACTTGTTTTTTGCAGACAGCAGAATTATTGCCGCAAGTATCAATACTATTCCGGCCATTGCGCCAAGCTCCAGCCTTTCCTTAAACACAGCAAGACCGATAAGCGCCGCCGCCAGCGGCTCCACCGTTGCAAGCACGGCGGCCTTGCCTGCGGGGGTGCTTTTAAGCCCCAGAGTGTAGGCGCTGAAGGGAATTACCGCGGTAACAAGGCTCATTGCAAGGCAAAACAGCAAAAGTCCACCGGGTCGTGGCGCAGAGTATACAGCCTCAATAAGCTCAAGGGGCTTACATATAAAGAGCGAGCCTGCCGCGGCAAAAATAAAGGTCCACGCGGTGACGGTAAGGGGCTCATATTTTTTTAGTGCCACCGTACCCAGAATGCTGTAAAGCGCATAGCCTATGCCTGCGCCAAGCCCCACCAGCAGCCCCGGCAGCGTGATGCCGCCGCCAAGCCCGGAGATAAGGGCGCAGCCTGAAAAGGCCAGAAGCATGGCAAGGAGCTTTTTGCCGGTCATTTTCTCCCGGAAAAATATAAGCGCCATCAGCATCACCCACACCGGGGAGGTATAGAGCAGTATGGCTGCCGCCGCCATGCTCATCATATTGATGGCGGAGAAATAGCACACGGTAAAAAATACTATGCTGCCCAGACCCATCAGCGCAAAAAAGGGCAGGTCACGCCCCTTTACCTTTAGGGAGCCGGGGGAGAAAAGCAGCAGCGCCAGCAAAAATATCAGCGCCGTTCCCACAAGGCGCAGACACACCGTCTGGCTTGAAGAAAAGCCAAGCTCCGTCAGACGGCGAACAAATATACCCATGCTGCCCCAGAATATGCCTGCTGCTATTATAAGAGCCTCACCGGGAAGCCGAAACGCTGTCTTTTTCACAGTTGCGTCACCCACCTTTTCAGAAAAGAATTGTAAGCCCCGGCGGGGCAGGTGTCAACAGGAACTTGACAGACGCGCCGAAAGGTTTAAAATATAGGCTATAAGAAAAAACAGAGGTAAGCAAAGTGAAAGACACAAAGGGAAATGAATTTCTTGCAACGGCACCGGTTGGCAGGCTTCTTATAAAGCTGGCGGTTCCCACGGTGGCGGCGCAGATAATAAACATGCTTTACAACATAGTAGACCGCATATATATAGGCCACATGCCCGGTGATGGGAAGCTGGCGCTGACAGGGGTGGGCGTCTGTATGCCCATTATCCTTATAATATCCGCCTTTGCCGCCCTTGTGGGCTCGGGCGGTGCGCCCCGGGCCTCCATATTCATGGGCAAGGGCGACGATGAAAGTGCGGAGCGTATATTGGGCAGCTGCTTTAGCGCCACGCTTATAACGGCGCTGCTGCTTACGGCGGTGCAGCTTCTGTTCTGGAAGCCGCTGCTGCTTTGCTTCGGTGCAAGCAGCCAAACCATAGGCTACGCCGGGCAGTACATACGCATTTACGCCCTTGGCACGGTTTTTGTGCTGCTTACACTGGGCATGAACGCCTATATTGCCGCTCAGGGCTTCACCTCAGTCAGCATGAAAACGGTGCTTATAGGCGCGGTGTGCAATATCGTTCTTGACCCGCTGTTTATCTTTGCTTTCAAAATGGGCGTGCGGGGTGCGGCTCTTGCAACCATTCTCTCTCAGGCAATAAGCTGCCTGTGGGTGCTGCGTTTCCTCCGCTCTGAAAAGAGCGTTCTGCGGCTGAGACGGCGTTTTATGCGCCCGGAGCTTAAGGTGCTTCTGCCCAGCTTTGCCCTCGGTATTGCTCCCTTTATAATGCAGGGCAGCGAAAGTCTGGTGGTGGTCTGCTTCAATTCCTCCCTGCAGGAATACGGCGGGGATATTGCCGTGGGCGCAATGACCATCCTCTCAAGCGTGATGCAGTTTTGCCAGATGCCAAGCTACGGGCTCGCTCAGGGCGCGCAGCCTATTATGAGCTACAATTACGGGGCGGGCAATCTCCAGAGGGTGAAAAAAACCTTTGGCTTGCTGCTTTTGTGGAGCATGTGCTACTCTCTTGTGGTGTGGCTGGCGGTTATTCTGCTGCCGGGAGTGTTTGCGGGCATCTTTACGCCGGATGCGGAGCTTATGGCTTACTCCGCCTCGGCGCTTCGCATATACTGCGCGGTGCTGTTTGTGATGGGCATTCAGGCTGCCTGTCAGATGGCCTTCGTGTCTTTGGGCAAGGCGGGCTCGTCCATACTTGTGGCGGCGGTTCGTAAATTCGTCCTTCTGATACCTCTTATTTACATTATGCCTGCGTTAATGGAGGATAAGGTAAGGGCCGTGTATATGGCCGAGCCGGTGGCTGATGTGCTGGCGGTGAGCTTTACGGCGCTGCTGTTTGTGTTCAGCTTCAGAAAGGTTCTTAAGGAAAGTGAAAAGAGCTGATATTATAAGAAAAGCCCTCAGGGATACCCTGCCGGTTCTGGCGGGATATGTGGTTTTGGGCATAGGCTTCGGCATGCTGCTGAAGGCAAGAGGCTACGGCTGGCTGTTCTCCCTTTATATGAGCGTGGGCATATATGCAGGCTCCATGCAGTTTCTGCTTATTGACATGCTCACGGAGAGCGTGAGCCTTGTAAGCGCTGCCCTTACAGCCTTTCTTGTAAACTGCCGCCATCTGTTTTACAGCATTTCCATGGTGGACAGGTACAAAAATACAGGCAGGGCAAAGCCCTACCTTATCTACGCCCTTACCGATGAGACCTATTCTCTTGTATCCACGGAGGACAGCCTGCCTCCCGGGCAGCGTAAGACTTATTATCTGGCGGTGTCCGTCATTGACCAGCTTTATTGGGTGGGCGGCTGTGTGCTGGGCTCGCTTCTGGGCTCGGCGCTTAAATTCAATACCGAGGGCATAGACTTTGCGCTGACAGCCCTTTTCGTGTGCATTTTCACCGAGCAGTGGCTGGCAGGGAAGGAGCATATAAGTGCAGCGCTTGGCCTGGGGCTGAGCCTGCTGTGTCTGCTTATCTTCGGAAGTGAGAGCTTTCTTATACCCTCCATGGCGGCGATAGTTGCGGCTATGGCGCTTGTAAGAGGAAGGGAGGCAAAGGCATGATGCATTCCGTTCTGCTTGTTGCGGTGGTGGGGCTTGTGACTTTTGCCCTTCGCGCCGCCCCCTTTTTAATTCTGGGCGGGGACAGGAAAAGCCCGGAGTTTATATCCTATCTTGGCCGGGTGCTGCCTGCCGCCGTTATGGGCATGCTGGTTATCTACTGCCTGAGAAATGTGAGCTTTTCCGAGACAGGCCTGTGGCTGCCCCAGCTTTTGTGTACCGGAGTGGTGGTGCTTGTGCATGCGCTGAAAAGAAGCACGCTTCTCAGCATTCTAAGCGGCACAGTATGCTATATGCTACTGGTGCAATTGGTTTTTTAAAAGACAGCAGGGTATCCCCTGCTGTCTTTTTTACGGTGTGTATTCCGCCATCCAGCGTTTTATTGCTTCGGCGGCCTTTTTGTCCCCGTGGCGGCGTACATCTATTATGAGAGTGTCCGGGTCTGCTTTAAGGGCGGAGCGAAGCTGCCTTGTGTAGGCGGTGAACCTGCTTCCGAAATGAAAGCGCCGACGAAGCTCCCTTGCGTTGGCAGCTCCCTTTATTACGCCGATAGTCGGCACATCGCTGTTTAAAAGCTCACTGAGGGCGTTTCGAAACTGGGGTATCAAAAGCTCGTAGCCGCCGATCTCATCCAGCATGGCAAAGGGATAATACTGCGCCTCCTTCAGAAGCTGTACCCCGAAGCTGCGGAAAACCTCATTGTCCGCCCTGGGCGGCTGCACAGAGTAGTCCAGAAAGCGCTGCCCCTCCAAGCCCTCAATTCCCGCCGCCGCGGCAGCGGGCAAAATGTCATAGCCAAGAAGACTTCCGTCCTCATTGAGCTGCCTTTGACTTATAAAGCCCCCGGCAGCAGAGAGCTTATCTCCAAGCAGCTGTCTGATAAGGGTGCTTTTGCCAACGCCGGAGCCTCCGGTCAAAAACAGTCGTCTCTGCATAGTAACATCACCTCGCGTCTAACAGTATAATTATAATAAAGCCATAAATCAAGCTCAAGTCTTGGTGCAATTATACCAAGATGACAATGCAGTGCATTAAATTATTAAGTACAATGCCGAAATGTGAATAAAATGTTGCAAATACGCAAAAGCCGTGTTATATTATGTCTACAATCAAATATCCCTTTGAGACTTCCGGAATATTAAGACCGGAGGAGGAGGGGACTCTGGAGAATCCCAGCGATGGGTGCCGAAGGTGCAAGGCCGTTAAGGCCGAATCTCTCAGGCAAAAGGACAGAGCGGACAAATACATCGCCCAAGGGCGTGTCTGTTGTCTTTTCCGGAGTTGCTGTTATACAGCAGCTTTTTCTTTTTTCAGGAGGTAAGAAAATGGACGCAATACTTAACATCGTAAAGACTGTAAACATGTACCTGTCAGACTATATTCTGATAATCCTTCTCATAGGCGCAGGTCTTCTCTTCACCGTCAAAACCCGCTTCGTGCAGGTAAGATGCTTCGGTGAGGGTATGCGTAAGGTCTTCGGTAATATCTCCCTTAGCGGCGGCAAGCAGAAAAGCGGTATAAGCTCCTTCCAGGCGCTGGCCACCGCAGTTGCCGCTCAGGTTGGTACCGGCAACATCGTCGGCGCCAGCGGCGCTATCCTGATAGGCGGCCCCGGCGCCATCTTCTGGATGTGGATAATCGCCTTCTTCGGCATGGCCACCATCTATGCTGAGGCTGTTCTGGCTCAGGAGACCAAGGTGGTTGACGCTGACGGCAGCGTACACGGCGGCCCCGTTTACTACATCAAGAAGGCCTTCCCCGGCAAGTTCGGCTCCTTCCTTGCAGGCTTCTTCGGTCTTGCAATTATCCTTGCTCTGGGCTTTATGGGTGTTATGGTTCAGTCCAACTCCATCGGTGAGACCTGCGCCAATGCCTTCGGCGTTCAGCCCTGGGTTGTGGGTATCATAATCACCGTTATCGCAGCTCTCATCTTTATCGGCGGCATCCAGCGCATTGCCTCCGTCACCGAGAAGATGGTTCCCGTTATGGCGGTTCTCTACATCGTCGGCGGCATCGTTCTGCTTGTTATGCGTGCAAGCTTCGTTCCTGAGGCGATAGGCATGATATTCAAGTACGCCTTTATGCCCAATGCCATCATCGGCGGCGGCATAGGCTACGCTCTCAAGACTGCCATCAGCCAGGGCGCAAAGCGCGGACTGTTCTCCAACGAGGCCGGTATGGGCTCCACTCCTCACGCCCACGCCATGGCAAATGTCAAGGATCCCCACGAGCAGGGCGTTGTTGCAATGGTAGGCCTGTTCATTGACACCTTTGTGGTTCTCACCATGACCGCTCTCGTCGTTATCTCCACCCTTTACGCAGGCAACGGCCCCCTTGCCGCCGGCGCCGCAGAGGGCATCAGCAAGGCCAACATGGCTCAGCTTGCCTTCGGTATGGCCTTTGGCGAGAAGCTGGGTGCAATCTTCGTTGCGCTGTGTCTGCTGTTCTTCGCCTTCTCCACCATTCTCAGCTGGAACTTCTTTGCAAAGATAAATGTGGAATACTTCTTCGGCAAGAAGGCAATTCTGCTCTACTCCATCATTTCTCTTGGCTTTGTATTCCTTGGCTCCTGCCTCTCCAACGACCTCGTATGGGAGCTTATGGATATGTTCAACCAGCTTATGGTTCTGCCCAACGTGATTGCTCTTGTGGCACTGAGCGCCATAGTCGCCAAGTGCGCAACCAAGGTCAGAAAGTAAGAATGAACATAAAAATACCCGGTGTGAACCGGGTATTTTTATGTTCAAACGAAATTGTAAAATCCTTGGCTCCCCTTTTAAGGGGAGCTGTCAGCGAAGCTGACTGAGAGGTAAAGAATTACCGGCTTCAAGATATTTCAGACAAAGCATACAGCTTTATCTGTAAATTCTGCCCTCTCCGTCACACCTTGCGGTGCGCCACCTCTCCCATGGGGAGAGGCAAGAAAGAGATTTGACACAGATTTCAGAATACCCGGTGTGAACCGGGTATTTTTTACGCCCTGTTTCGGACGGAGAAAAGGCAGATGACAGCGCCCAGCGCCGCAACGCCCACACCTGTCATAAGCACGATGAACACACTGAATTTATCGTAAAGCAGGCCGCCTATGCTGCATGCAAAAACATTTCCCAGAGTTATGGCGCCCATGGCAAGGGATTGCCCCTTGGCAGAGTCCTTGTGGTCTATGGTGAGATTAACATAGTGGACGCAGGCGGGGGTTATAAGGGCAAAGGACAGACCCTGCACAAGACAGGCGGCGTAAAGCCCCGCAACGCTCTGAGCCATGGCATAGGCCAGAGCCTTTACGGTGAACATGACAGCGGCGAAGCGCATAATTGAGGCGCATTTCAGGCGGCGGCTTATCTTATCGTAAAAAATCATGGCCGGCACCTCAACGAAGGCCATGAAGCCGTGTATAACGCCCATCTGGGCTGTGCTGCCGCCCACATTCAGGGTAAGGTTTATCATAAAGGAGTTAATGAGATTGTGGGAGAAAAACAGCAGTGATATGCCCAGCAGCAAAACGATGAACAGCCGGTTTTCCGCTACGAAGCGGGGGATAGAGGAGCTCTCCGCGCCTGAGCTTCGGGAAACGGCGGCAAGCTCTTCCTTGCCTCTGCTCTGAAAATACAAAAGCGCAAGCATTGTCGCCTGAAGGAGTATAAGTATACCGGCGCAGGACAGCAGAACATTTGTCCCCAGCAGCTCGACCATAGCTCCCAGCACTGAGGACATTGCCGCAAAGCCAAGAGAGCCGATGCTGCGGGCAGCGCCGTAATTTATGTGTCCGTACTGCTCCTCAAGGGTGAAGCAAAGCTGGGTGTTAAGAGGATTTACACAGGTGACGCAGGCCATGTATATACAGTAGCCCACGGCAATGAAAGCTCCCGAATGCACGAAGTAAAAGCTGAGCACCAGCGCAAGCTCCACCCCGAACAGCAGCATGCAGCAGGCAAAAAGCCCTCTGCGCCTCACCCTGTCAACATAGCTTGCCAGCAGCGGGGACAGGAAAAAGCCCAGTATATTGCCTGCGGCCATAACAAGACCAAGCTCAGCATTTGAGAAGCCGCGAGCCTTCAGGAAAACCGCCGCAAAGCTGCTGCAGGCGCAGAAGCCCGCCCAGTAAAGCGCCTGCACGGCGCAGTATTCTATGTTTATCGTTCTCTTACTCTTGGTCATATCAGCGCCTCCGTCAAAAGCCAGAGGATTATAACACCAAAATATGTCAATGTAAATACTGCGGCGGGAAATAATTCCCGCCGCAGTATATTGTCATATTGTAAGCTCAGCAGCGAAGCTGTAAAAAGCCCGGAAGCACGCTGATATGCGCCGTTTCAAAGGGGCCGGAGTCCTCGCCGTCCAGCGCCCACTGAAGCCCGGGCGCGTTCTCTATATAAATGTCACTTGCGCGGAAAAATTCAATGTTGGGGCAGTTATACTCCTGAGTATACAGAGCGCGGATTATCGCTTCAAGCTCTACTATGGTTTTCGGCGCCTTTATCAGCAGCAGCTCAAGCATGCCGTCACACATGTCCACCCTGTCGGCAGGCAGCTCAATTGTGCCTGCAATGCTGGTGCTGTTGCAAACCGCACCGAAAATATAGTCCCCCTCGTGGAGCTGACCGTCTGCCGTGAGCTTAACACGGTGGGGCTTTATCTTGGGCAGATCCTTTATTCCGTCAAGGATGTATGCGGTGTGTCCCAAAAGATTTTTCATATGCTGGTCTGTTGTGTAGCTCAGCCAGGAGAAGGCGCCGAAGGCTGCCACATAGCTGAAATACCTGTCCCCGAAGCGGCCCACATCGTAGCTTTTGCAGGAGCCTGAGAGTATACTGTCAGCCGCCGTAAGAATGTCGGAGCTGATACCCCGGGACAGGGCAAAGTCATTGGTGCTGCCGCAGGGCATGTAGCCCAGAGGAATGTGAAGACCGGCCTTTACCATGCCGGAAAGGGTCTGGTTAAGCGTTCCGTCACCGCCGGTGCAGCAGATAAGCTCGTATTCCCTGCCGCAGCTCATTACAAAGCTCTCGGCATCGCCGTGACCGCCTGTAACCATTACGGTCACACGGTAGCCGCCGTCCATAAATTTCCGTATAAGCTCAGGCAGGCACTTGTATATGGCCTTTTTCCCGGAAACCGGGTTTACTATAAGCAGCGCAGGCCGCAGCGCAGCTTGTACACCGTTCATTTTTACCTCCTTGGAACAATGACAACATAAAGCGAACAGGCACCGGAGGGTATCTGTTCGCTGAGTATGTATAAATTATGCTCAGACTACCGGAAATCCAGCCAGCGTCAGGCAAAGATATGTGGTTGGAATGGAAAAAAGCAGGGAGTCGGCTCTGTCGAACATGCCGCCGTGACCGGGAATAAGGTCGGAAAAATCCTTTATGCCGATCATGCGCTTCACCAGAGACTCGGCAAGGTCGCCGATTTGACCCATGGTGGAGGCCACAAGAGCCGTAACAAGGCAGAGCCACAGGGGGAGGGGGGAGAAGAAGGTGAAGGCGTAATACAGACCGAAGCCTGCGATCACTGAGAACACAGCGCCGCTTATGCAGCCCTCCACGGTTTTGTTGGGGCTTACAAGAGGGGCGATCTTGTGCTTGCCGAACTTCATGCCGCCCAGCAGCGCAAAGCAGTCGCACACCCAGGTGGAGACGCAGGCGATAAGCAGCGTTTCAAGCCATATCTCACACACGCTTATGCGCATTATAAGCACAAACAGCAGGCAGGGGTAGGAAAGCGCCGCCACAGTGCAAACAGCGCCTGCGCCGGACACGCCCTGACGGTGTACGCCGGAGAAAAGCGCCAGATAAACCGCCGCGATAAAGCAGATGATATAGGCAACGGTGGGCGCCTTGCCTATAACAAGTACAGCCTGAGACAGAATGTAGCACATCATTACCCGCGCCGAGCAGCCCACCTTCAGCTTTTCAAGGTTGACGCTCAGCTCCCAGGCGCATCTTGCGCCTGCTGCCGCAAAAAACAGCACTCTTGTGATTGGGTGTATGAATACACAGCTGAGAGATATGGCAAGCAGAACAACTGCGGATATAACTCTCTTTTTCAAAGCCTTACCCTCTTTCATATTTTACCCTTTAAGCATAACATACTGCGCGGCTTAACTCAAGATTAAGCGGGCAATATAAGGATAATTTTACAGTTTATACATCTTCGTCCGTTTTATTCTGGCTTCCGTCGGGCTTGAGATAGTAGCGGCGTCTGCCCCGGCTTTTATGGCCGTACTGGATGGCCTTGGCAGGGCAGGCGGAGATGCAGGCCATGCAGTGGGTGCATCTTCCGTGCCAGAAGGGTCTGCCGCCGCTGACGGTAATGTTTGCCGTGGGGCAAAGCTCCGCGCAAAGCCCGCAGCCGGTGCAGCTTCCACCGGCGTAAAACTTCCGGTCGTGGATAAAGAATTTATAGAAGAAATCACACAGCCCGTCGGCAAGGGGCTTGGGGGAGAAGCCGGCATTGGTGTCCTCAAGATCTTTGCCCAGAGCGATGAGCCGCGCCGCGCTTTGTATTTTCGGGACGGCGGCGCGGATTATGCCCTCCGCCTCCTCGTAGCCCGGGGTAGAATACATGGCGATATAGTTATCCGGCATCCGCACCGAGCCCAGACCCCTGAAATTATAGCCAAGCTCGGCGCACAAAGCCTCTGCGTGCTTTGCGGCGCTGCCGGTGCCGCCGCCGCAGGTGAGGAAAAAGTAAAAGTCACGGCTGCCGGAAAAGTGACTTCCCCGGATAAACTCCTCCACCACCCTTGGCATGCGCCAGCAGTAGGTGGGGCAGACAATTACCCACGGTGCGGAGGAATTGTACTCGAAGGCGGCGTTGGCTCTGTCAAGCTCGCGGCTGCGCAGAGCAGTGTTTATGGAAATGCATTTGTCCCCCGTCTCGGCGGCGATGAGGAAGGCGGCATAGCGGCTGTTGCCGGTGCCGGAGAAATAAAGTATCATGCCCGTGGCTCCTGTGTTTTTTATTATATAATAACACAAAGAAAAAACAAAACAAATACATTGTTTCCTGTAAAAAGCTGTGTTATTATAATATCATATTAAATTCGGGAGGATTGTCCTTATGCTGAGCACTGATAAAAAAATATGGATGGCGCAGTCTGACAAAAATCTGTTCCTGCTGCCTGAAATGGCCAACCGTCACGGCCTTATTGCCGGCGCCACCGGCACCGGTAAAACCATAACCATGAAGGTTATGGCCGAGTCTTTCTCCGATCTGGGCGTACCCGTATTCTTTGCCGACATTAAGGGCGATTTGTCCGGTATGTGCAAGTGCGGTCTTGACACCGAGGATATGCGCGGGCGTATTGAGCGCTTTGGCCTTGAGGGCTTTGAGTACAAGGCATATCCCACCCGCTTCTGGGATATTTTCGGCGAGAAGGGCCACCCCGTCCGCGTCACCGTTTCCGACATGGGCCCCACTCTCCTTGCAAGACTGCTTGGTCTTACCGAGGTTCAGGCCGGTGTTCTGAACATAGTCTTCAAGGTGGCAGACGAGCACGGCCTGCTGCTGCTTGACCTTAAGGACCTGAGAGCCATGCTCCAGTATGTGGGTGACAACAGAGCTGAGTTTACCACCATGTACGGCAATGTCTCCGCCGCAAGCGTAGGCGCTATCCAGCGCGCACTGCTGGCCTTCGAGGCTGAGGACGGCGAGGAGCTTTTCGGTGAGCCTGCCCTGGACATCCGTGACTGGATGCGTACCGACCTTGACGGCAGAGGCTACATAAACATCCTCTCCAGCGCCCGTCTGGTTCAGAGCCCCACCGTGTACTCCACCTTCCTGCTTTGGATGATCACCGAGCTTTACGAGAAGCTGCCCGAGGTGGGCGACCTCGAAAAGCCCAGAATGATATTCTTCTTTGACGAAGCACATCTGCTCTTTGACGGCGCACCCAAGGCACTGGTGCAGAAGATAGAGCAGACCATCAAGATGATACGCTCCAAGGGCGTTGGCATCTATTTCGTCACTCAGAGCCCCTCCGACATCCCCAACTCCGTTCTGGCTCAGCTTTCAAACCGCGTCCAGCACGCTCTGAGAGCCTACACTCCCGCCGAGCAGAAGGCAGTCCGCGCCGCAGCCAAGGCCTTCCGCGTCAACAAGAGCTTCGACACCGAAACCGTGCTTATGGAGCTGGGCGTCGGTGAGGCACTGGTCAGCTTCCTTGATGAGGACGGTATCCCCGTTGTGGTTGAGAGAGCCAATATCCTGCCTCCCCAGAGCCTTATGGGCGCTGCCGATGACAAGAGCGTTGAAACTGCCATCGCCTGCGACGAGTTTGACCTTAAGTACCGCGAGGATGTTGACCGCGAATCTGCCTATGAGATACTGATGAAGGCCACTCAGGAGCTTGAGCTGCGCCGTCAGCAGGAGGCCGAGGAAGAGGCCGCCCGCATTGCAGCCGAGAAGGAGGCAGCCGCAGCCGAGAAGCAGCGCCTCAAGGAGGAGGCCGCCGCAGCCAAGGCAGCGGAAAAGGAAGCCGCAGCCGCCGAGAAGCAGCGTCTCAAGGAAGAAGCCGCCGCAGCCAAGGCAGCCGAGAAGGAAGCCGCCGCAAAGAAAAAGGTAGTGGAGAGAGCCGCCACCAACGCAGCATCCTCCGTTGCCCGCTCCCTGAGCACCAACCTTATAAATTCCGTCGTGGGCGGCAAGAAGGTAAGCGCAGCCACCATGGCAAAGAGAGCCGCCACCAACGCCCTCAGCAGCGTTATGCGCTCCGGCTCCACCGCCATTGTGAGAGGCCTGTTCGGTAATAAGAAGTAAGTGATCTTATAGAGAAAGCACCGTGTTATGCACGGTGCTTTTTTGTATCCCGAAAACCACGCGTTAGACGCGTGGTTCAAAAGAGCTTAAGCGAAAAACAAGACAAAAAAACTCCTTTTGCTATACTGAAACTGCGGTCTGCCAACTGCAGTAAAAAGCAAAAGGAGGACATTCAGAA
>JAZNUQ010000057.1:0-119183 GCA_045592365.1 Candidatus Limivicinus sp.
CACCTTTTTAATACCGGTAGGAATCTCCTGCTGTGCGTGGATGACCACCAAGGATTTATCCGCCTTTACATTGGAAGTAATGGAACCAGCACCCATATGGGATTTATAACCCAGGATACTGTCACCCACGTAGTTATAATGAGGAACCTGCACACCATCAAAAAGCACAACATTTTTCAGCTCTGTTGAGTTGCCGACAACAGCATTTTTGCCGACTATTACGCTGCCTCTTATAAAGGCGCAGTGGCGTATCTCAGCGCCGCTGTCAATAATGCAGGGTGCGCCCAGATATGCGCTGGGCGCTATTTTAGCGTCCTTTGCCGCCCATACTCCCTCGCCAAGCTGGGTGTAAAGCTCTTTATCCAGCGTGGGGCCAAGGCGGAGAATAAAGTCCTTGATGCCGCCCAGCGCTTCCCATGGATACTCAAGCCCCTCAAAAAGCTCTGCGGCAATTGTGTGGCTCAGGTCCAGAAGCCCCTCTACCTTTACAGTTTCATTCATGTCCTTCGCCTCACTTCACTTTAATGAGCTTACCGCAGCGGCGCATGGCCTCGATTATATAATCGACCTTCTCAAGGCAAAGCTCCTGCGTGCCGGCCTCCACCATTACACGCAGCAGAGGCTCCGTGCCGCTCTTTCTGAGAACCACTCTGCCCTCGCTGCCAAGGTCATTTTCCACATCGATGACAGCCTGCTTCACAGTCTCGTCGTTGAGGGTTTCATCCTTATCGGTAACAATAACATTTTTAAGCACCTGAGGATACATTACCATGTCCCCCGCCAGAACGGAAAGGGGCTGCTTTGTCTCACATATGGCCTCCATCAGCTTTATCGCGGTCAAAAGGCCGTCGCCGGTGTTTGCAAGCTGGCCGAATATAATATGGCCGGACTGCTCACCGCCTATAAGGTGGCCGTTTGCGCGCATATTCTCAGCCACATACTTGTCACCGACGGCAGTTTTTTCGTAGCCGATGCCCAGCTTATCCAGAGCCTTGTAAAGCCCCATGTTGCTCATAATGGTGGTTACCACCTTGGAGGAGCCCATCATGCCCCGCTCCTGCATGTATTTGGCACAGACATACATGATGTGGTCGCCGTTTATGATATTGCCCCTGTCGTCAACCGCAAGGCAGCGGTCCGCGTCACCGTCAAAGGCAAAGCCCACATCCAGCTTGTTTTCAATAACAAATTTCTGCAAATTCTCAATATGGGTCGAGCCGCAGTCGGCATTGATATTCACGCCGTCCGGGCGATTGCCTATAACATAGGTGTCAGCCCCCAGAGCATCGAAGATATTCTTTGCCATCATCCATGTGCTGCCGTTGGCGCAGTCAAGGCCGATTTTCCTGTCCTTATAGGAACGGGTCGCAAGGCTTATAAGGTAGCCGATATAGCGGTTGCGGCCTGCGGAATAGTCCACGGTACGGCCTATGTCACTTCTCTGAGCGTAGGGCAGCTCAGTGCCCGCATCCAGAAACTCCTCAATGGCAGCCTCTACCTCCGGCTCCATCTTCTCGCCCTTGCAGTTAAGCAGCTTTATGCCGTTGTCGTAATAGGGATTGTGGCTTGCGGAGATCATAATGCCGCAGTCAAAATCATCGGCTCTGACTATGTAGGAAACACTGGGAGTGCTGGTAACATGCAGAAGATAGGCGTCTGCCCCGGAGGCTGTAAGCCCCGCACAGAGAGCATATTCAAACATGTAGCTGGAGCGCCTTGTGTCCTTGCCGATAACAACACGGGCCTTGTGCTGCTGACCGTAATACCAGCCGAGATAACGGCCTATTTTAAATGCATGGTCAACCGTAAGGTCCTTATTGGCCTCGCCGCGAAAGCCGTCCGTTCCGAAATACTTACCCATAATAACCTCCAATTATCACAGTTTTGCAGCCGCATCCGTGTCAGCATACAGGGTGACCTGAAGCGGCAGCTGCCAAAAGGCCGAGGGTCTGTAACTGTCAGTCCTTGCATAAAGGGTCTGGAAAACAGCCTCCGCCTTCTCCTCTCCGGCGGCTGCAATAATATGCCGCCGCGCATTGATAAGTGAATTAATGCCAATTGTATAGCCGTGTTCCGGCACAAGCTCAGCCGTGCCGAAAAACTGTGCGCTTTCTTTTCTCGTGCTGTCCGTCAGCTTTTGCAGGCGGCTGGGCGAATTATAGGGCGTGGCAGGCTCGTTAAAGCCTATGCGGCAATTGCCGCCCAAGCCCAGAAGAGCAAGGTCGATGCCGCCCCTTTGCTCTATCATGGCGTCAAGCCGGGAAATATTGTCCGCCCCGGGTATGATTATCTGCTCAGCCTCCACTCCGCTCCCGTAAAGCAGGGAGGAAAGCCTCCCGGCGCAGCTTCTCCCATCGTTCGGCGGAATACCCTCATATTCGTTTACAAGGAAGATGCTGCAGCGCGAAAGACGCAGACCTTTCATTTTACAGAGCATGGCAAGAGCCTCGTAAATGCCCTCCTGCTCCTCGCCTGCGCTGAAGGCAAAGCAGGCCTCCGGCTTATTCTCATAAGCATCGATTATCTGCTCTGCAGCTTCAATGCAAAGCTCATCATAGGGTAAAACGACTGTTTTCATTGCGCTCCTTTCCGCATATCATCGCTTCGCTCAGGGAATACTCCCCAAAGAGGTGATAGCTTGGCAATAGTAATAGCAAGAACGCTGATAGTTTATTTAACGCTTCTCATAATAATGCGCCTTATGGGCAAGCGACAGCTGGGAGAAATGGAGCTGTCTGAATTTGTGGTGGCGGCGCTTATTGCAGACATGGCAGCCCATCCCCTGCAGGATATAGGCATACCCATAATAAACGGCCTTGTCCCTGTTCTGGTGCTGTTTTGCTGCGAGGTGCTCATATCCGGTATCAGCATGAAAAGCATCTCCCTGCGCTCACTGCTCTTTGGCAGGCCATCAATACTTATAGAAAAGGGCAGGATCAAGCAAAAGGAGCTTTTGAAAAACCGCTTCACACTGGATGAGCTTATGCAGCAGCTCAGAAATCAGGCGGTAACAGACATAAGCCATGTTGAATATGCGGTTCTTGAAACAGACGGCAGGCTTAATGTGCTGCTGTTCCCTGAGTATCAGCCCATAAGCCCCGCCGTGCTTGATATAAGCCTGTCCGGCGGAGGCTACCCTATACTGGTTATAAGCAACGGCCGCATACTGAGCCGCAATTTACGCATATTGGGCAAAAACGAGCGTTGGCTGAGCGCAGAGCTTAAAAAGCGAGGTTACAGCTCCCCGGAGCAGGTATTCTGTATGAGCCTTGACCGTGAGGGGCGCATATTCTTCGCCCCACTGGAGGACAGATGAAAAGAGAAATATCCGCCGCAGCATTGCTGCTGCTTTTAATAGCGTCATCCCTTATTAACCTTGCCCATACGCAAAGGCTCACCGGGCAGGTGCTAAACCGGCTCGAAGGCTCAAAGGCCGCTATGGAGCAGGAAAACACAGAGCTTGCTCTCGAGTACTGGGAGGATGCCTTCGGCATCTGGGAGGACAGCTATTCCTACACCCATATTTTCATCCGTCATCAGGAGATAGACTCCGCCGCAGAGGACTTTTACTCCCTGAAGGAGCTTATTCTCCAGGAGGAAAGGGAGGCCTCCGCTGCCGCCTACGAAATGCTCCGATACAGGCTGGAGTGTATAGCGCTGATGGAAAAGCCCACTCTGGGCTCCGTTTTTTAGCCCTTGTCGGTAAGGAGCTTGGAAAGCTCCTCCATAAAGGTGTTGATATCCTTGAAGCTGCGGTAAACAGAGGCAAAGCGCACATAAGCCACCTCGTCGGTCTCCTTAAGACGGAGCATAACCATCTCGCCTATTTCGACGGTGCGGATCTCCCGCTCAAGATTGCTCTGAAGCTCCTGCTCAATATCGTCAGCTATCTTCTCAAGCTCGGCAAGAGTGACGGGACGCTTTTCACAGGCGCGCACCATGCCGTTTATCAGCTTCACCTTGTCAAAGGACTGGCGGCTGCCGTCACGCTTTACAACAACAAGAGGCAGGCGCCCAATTATTTCATAGGTAGTAAAGCGCTTTGAGCAGGCAAGACACTCCCTGCGCCGGCGTATGGTTGCGCCTTCTTCGGCAGGTCTGGAGTCTATGACTTTGCTTTCGGAATATCCGCAAAACGGGCACTTCATATATATCTCTCCCTATATTTTTTTCCAGCAGCTATTATAACACAGCTCTCTGCCGATTTCCACATTTTTTATATATTATGTCTACCTTTTTTCATGGAATATCCCCGACCGGAAGGGCGGAGCGCCCAAGGGTCGGGGATATTGACATTATTTGTTTATCCTGTCAAGGAGCTTATCCAGCTTCTTCATATCAATGATACCACCGGACATACGGGCAAGGCTTCTGTAAGGAAGGTTCATCATAAACTCAATGCTGTTGGCGGCTCCGCCCTTGTCTGCAAGACGGCAAATATCCTGTGCAGCCTTCATAGCGGAATAAATTCCTCCGGCAAGTCCCTTCTTGTAGCTTCCCTGTCCTAAAGTGTCGTTATAGCCTAAGGGGGCATTTCTGTCATAGTCAGCCTCAGGCAAAGCGCGCCCCAGAAGCCGCTCAAACTCCTCTCCGGGTACCGCCTGAACCTTTGCACTGCGGTAATGGGGAAGCTCTGCGGCATCGGACCGGCTTTCATACTCTCCGGGAACAAAAAGCTCCGCTTCAAGACGGATATCCTCAGAGGACGCCGCTATCTGCACCTTATAATCACCGGCGGGACATATCCAGGCAGACTTATCCACACTGTACAGGGCAAAGCTGTGCTCATCCAGCTTTATGCTGAGCCTTTTGCTTTCGCCGGGTCTGAGCTCTGCAGCAGCAAAGCCCTTAAGCTCCCTGAGGGGTCTGAAGCTGCCGCCCGTGGGAGGCTGTATATAGAGCTGAGCACACTCCGTGCCTGTGCACTTACCCGTATTGGTAACAACAAAGCTGACACAGCCGTTTTCAATGCTGAGGCCGCTGTACTCAAATTCGGTATAGGAAAGGCCAAAGCCAAAGGGCAGTGCGGTTTTTACACCCGCACTGAGATAGTAGCGATAGCCCACATATATGCTCTCCCTGTGTTCTGCGGTAAGCTCCCTGCCCGGGTATATGGCGGCGGTGGGCATATCGCTTTGGCGCATGGGATAAGTCTCCGCCAGCTTCCCGCTGGGGCATTTTTTGCCTGTGAGAATATCCGCCACCGCGCCTGCCCCGGCCTGACCGCCCAGATACGGCAGCAGCACCGCCTGAGCATACTTCATCCACTGGCATTCAACCGGCGCACCGCCTGTGAACACCACAACCACCTTTCTGCCCCGGTCATAAAGCTCCTTGAGCAGCTTAAGCTGATTTTCGTTCACCCTGATATGCTTACGGTCAACGCCTTCTGCCTCGCTTGCCTCGTCAAGTCCCATGAACAGCAGCGTAATGTCCGCATTTTCCGCCAATGCAAGAGCCTCCTTTCTGAGGCCTGCACTTTCGCCGCCGCTGCGTTTGAAGCCCTGTGCGTAATCCATGACCCAAAGCCCGGTCTTTTCAAGCTCCTCAAGGGCATTATCAAGCCTTGTAGGTGCTATCAGGGAGCTGCCCGCTCCCTGATAACGGGGATTTTTTGCAAAATCGCCTATAACGGCGACGGCGGTTCCGTCTTTAAGGGGGAGAATGCCATTTTCATTTTTCACCAGCACCGCGCAGCGGGCGGCAAGCTCCCGGGCGAAGGCATGATGCTCTGCCCATGTAAAGCGTCTGCCCTTACCCAGCGCCTTCTGAGTATCATAAAGCAGGCTAAGTATCTTATCCACCGCATCGTCAAGGACAGCCTCATCCAGCCGTCCCTCACGGACAGCCTCAACAATGTCCTTGTCGGTCATGCCGTTGGTGGAGGGCATCTCAAGCTGATTGCCCGCCTTAAGCCCCGCAACTCTGTCATTGTTGCCGCCCCAGTCGGTTACTACCACGCCCTCATAGCCCCATTCTCCACGGAGAATATCACTCATGGTATGGCTATTCTCGTTGGCGTATATGCCGTTAATGCGGTTATATGAGCTCATAAGGCACTTGGGCTTACCCTCCGTAACCGCGTAGCGAAAGCCCTCAAGGTATATTTCCCTCAGCGCACGCTCGTCAACTATCTCGTCTATGCTCATGCGACGGTGCTCCTGAGAGTTGACGGCAAAATGCTTGGGGCAGGCGGAAACGCCCTGAGACTGTATGCCTCTTATAAGCGCCGCAGCCATTTTGCCCGCCAGATAGGGGTCCTCGGAAAAATACTCAAAGTTTCTGCCGCAGCGGGGGTCGCGCTTTATGTTGAGCCCGGGGCCCAGCAGCACGCTTACATCCTCGGCGGCAGCCTCAGCGCCGAGATATGAGCCCAGCTTTTCTATAAGCTCCGTATCCCATGTGTTTGCAAGGGCGGACGCTGTGGGAAAGCAGGTTGCCGGAACGCTTTTATTAAGTCCCGCATGGTCGCTTTTGCCAAGCTGCTTACGAAGGCCGTGCGGCCCGTCGGTAAGCATCATGGAGGGCACACCAAGCCTGTCAAGGGACTTTGTGTGCCAGAAATCACCGCCGGAGCAAAGGGAGGCCTTCTCCTCAAGGCTCATTTTAGAGATAAGCTGCGAGTATTTCATGTGTCTTTCCCCTTTTTGAATTTTCACCCGCGGAAAGGGCTTCCCGCGGGTGAATTGATTATTTACTCTTCTGCGTCCTCGTCAAACAGCTCTCCGCACTTCGGGCAGTAGCGGGGCAGCTTGCGGGGATCGGGGGGCTCCCAGCCGCAATTGTCACAAATGTAGTAGACAATGGGCTCCTCGTCCTTGGGCTGGGCTGCCTTCTTTGCAAGGCGCTTATTTACGATAAACAGAGCCGCAACCGCTGCTGCCGCGCCAAGCACGGCAATAACAAGGAATATTATAAGCGCAGTGCTGCTGCCGCCGCCGCTGCCGCGGTTCCCGCCGCTCTGCTCATCACGCTCGGGAGCTGCACTGGGCTGAGGCGTCTGGGTAACCACAGGTGTGGGCGTGGGGCTAGGCTCGGGAGTGGGAGTGGGTTCGGGCTCGGGACTTGCGTATGTAACGGCGGCAACATCGGAAACCGCCTTGTCGCTCTTCATATCGCCCTTGGTGCTCCAAACCTCAACATAGTAGTAGTAGGTACCCTCAGTCTGGGGAGGAGTGAACTCATAGGAGTTTGCCCCGGCTACGGGAGTGCCGCCGGAGTTGGAGTTTGCGGTGTTGGAATACCACTGGAAATTAAGGTCACCGGCATTGTTCTCGGTAACATTGATGCGCAACTTGCCGCTGTCGCCCACTTCCCTTTCAAAGCCGGCAGGCTGATTGTTTATGGTGGGCACCTTAAGCTCGGCCTTGTGAACGCTGAGTACTGCGCCCTTACTCCATGAAGTGCCGCCGGGACCCACAAACTTGCATTCCACCTTCCAGCCGTTAAGGCTCAGGGGAATATCGTCAAGCACGAGGCGCTCGGTGCCAAGTCCTTCCGCGCGCAGAGGCGGGAACACACGGCAGGCGTCTGCAATTTCATAGGTGGTTTTGCTGTCGGCACTGACAAGACGCCAGATAAGCTCCGTTGCATTATCGGCTCTTGCAATGAATATGGCATACTCGCCCTCGGCCACAGTCTCACCGGTGGGGTGCTTGGTAATGTTGGGAGGGCCAAGCTCCTCGGGGCTGGGGGTTGCGGTGGGAGTGGGCGTGGGTGTAACCGTAGCTCCTCCGCTGCGGGGATTTACGGTCAGGGTGCAGGTATTGCTGGTGTAGACATAGTTGTTGCTGTCAAGCACCGTGGCATAGTACTGGGAACCGCTGTCCGTTACGCTTGCGCTGAAGCTGTAACTGAGAGAGCCGGAAGAAACCACACTGCCGTTGCGAAACCACTGCACATCCACGGCGGTGCCGTCAATGCTGAGGCTGAAGGTAACATTGTCCCCGTCGGTGACGGTTCTGATGCTGGGCAAATCACCGGTGATACCGGCAGCGTATGCGCTTGCGCCGAATACTGACGCAAACAGAAGCACGGCTGTGAGCAGCACAGCAATGCGGCTCAAATATCTTTTCATCTTTAGTCCTCCGATTGTGTATGTATGGGACTTCATTCTGTCTCATTTACATAATAACAGCTTTTCATGCAAATCTCAATACACAGGGAGTAATTTTAATATCTTAAAAGCGTGCCTCATTTGGTAGAGGCACGCTTTATCACATCTGAGCTGGTCACAAAGGTCTGCACCTGGATATTGTCATGGCGTATTATATCCAGCAGGAATTTCCCCGCCTGAGCGCCCATGTGGCGCACATTGATGTCAACCACCGTAAGAGGCGGCTCTATCATTGCGGAAAATGGGTAATTATCAAAGGTCAAAACCCCCATGTCCCTCGGGATAGCTATCCCCTTTCTGTTCAGCGCATCAACACAGCCGAGAGCAATATAATTATTGGCACAAACAATGGCCTCCGGCAGCGGACGGCGTTCAAGCAGATTAAGAGTCATGTTAAGGCCTTCCCTGCGTGTGGAATCGCCAAGCCAGATAAAGCTGTCCTCCAGTGTAAGACCCGCCCCGGCAAGCCCCTGTCTAAGCCCCTCAAGCCTGTGGGCGGAGCCCAGGTCATAGTACCTTCCGCCAAGAAAAGCTATTCTTTTGTACCCACGGCTCACAAGGTAGGAGGCAGCAACAGTTCCCGAATAGGTGTTGTTATTGTCTATCCAGCAAAGCTGGCTTTCAAAAGTAGGCATTCCCAGAACAATGTGCGGAAAGCGCAGTCTTGTCAGCGCAGCGGACAGAGGGTGGCTCATAATGCCCACATGCACGGCAATAGCGTCTGCACTTTTGCGGGAAATGATTTCCTCTGCAACGGCGCAGGCAGAGTTTGCGTCAGTGCCGCGAAGCTCAAGGCGGTAGCCTCGCTTTCTCAAGGCTTCCTCCATTCCTGCCGCTATTTCAAACATGTGCGGATTGCGAAAGGCCACATTCTCGGACAAATCCGCAAGCAGCACCACAGTGCGGCTGCTGCCGCTGGCAAAGCTCTGGGCACGGGTATTCGGGAAATAGTTCATATCCCGCATAACCTGTCTAACTCTTTCAGCGGTTTCGTCTGAAATGCTGTAATGTCTGTTTATCACCTTTGAAACCGTGGAAACAGACACCCCTGCCGCCTTTGCCACATCCTTTATCGTCATTGCCATAGCATCACCACCTGCATGGATTATAACACACAGACCCCCGGCAATAAAGAGCCGGGAGCCTGCATAATTCAGATTTCGTCCAGATAAACGGCAAAGCCCATTGAGCTTATGTTCTCCTCCCACATGGGGGCTTCCGAAGGCAGGCAGTCCGGCTTCTGAGAGCCGGCATTTAAATAAACACGGATGCGCTGACCGGCGTATCTGCGTTCAAAAGCAAAAAGCCTGCTTCTCTTCTCTGCAGAAATGACCCTGAAATCTCCCCGCTGAAGCGCCCTGTGCTCTCGGCGAAGACGGACAGCCCTGCGGAAAAAGCACAGAAGCTCCGTGTCCCCATTCTGCCAAGGCATTGGACTGCGATAGTCCATTTCCCTGCAGCCCTCAAGCCCCAGTTCGTCACCGTAAAAAATCGTCGGCATCCCCGGAAAACACATCATAAACAGCACTGCCAGCTTATAGCGTCGTTTGTCTCCTCCGCAAAGCGTAAGAAAACGGCTGACATCATGGCTGTCCAATATGCTCAGCTGCGCCGGGCTCATCTGCATTTTGTAGCGCATAAGCATATTTGTAACACGCCCCTCGAAGCTGTGAGCATCAATGCTGCCCTCAGCAAAGAAAAGCTGAGAGTGCTTTCTCAAGTCATAGTTCATAGCAGAGTCGAACATGTCCCCCTGAAGCCAATGTGAAGCAGTCTCCCAAACCTCGCCTATCAAAAGTGCATCAGGCTTTATAGCCTTTACCCTCCGGCGAAATTCCCGCCAAAAGCCGTCATTCACCTCGCTTGCAACATCCAGACGCCAGCCGTCAATATCAAACTCCTTAATCCAGTATTCGCCTACGGAGCATAAATAATCACAGACCTTTCTATTCGCGGTGTCCAGCTTCGGCATCATACGCTCATAGGCAAAGCAGGCGTAATCCGGGTACTCCTCAGGGCTTTGCGGACGCCTGACAGGGAAATTAAGTCTGTAAAACCAGTCGCAATACTCAGACTGTTCCTGTTTTTTCACCACATCGTCAAAGGCAAAAAAGTGCCATCCGCAATGGTTGAACACTCCGTCAATAATTACCCTTATCCCCTGCGCGTGCAGTGCGCTTACCATTGTGCGAAATTCCTCATCCCCTCCGAAGCAGGGGTCGGCATGATAATAATCAATCAGGTCATATTTATGATATTCGCCTGCTGCAAATATGGGATTTATGTATATGCAATTTACACCCAGGTCACAGAGGTAGTCGGCGTTTTCCGATATGCCGCGGAAGCTGCCGCCAAGGCGAGCTTTTACCCGCTGTCCTTTGTAATCAAGCTCAAGAGCACGGCCCGAAATATGTCGCTTGCCTGTGGCAAAGCTATCCGGGAAAATGTTATAAACCAAAGCCTCATGAACCCAGTCCGGTACACGCGCAATATCTGCGCGGTGGTTAATCGGCAGCTTAAAATACTGTGAGCGGTCGTCCACCAATTTGTCGGTAAAAACATCTCCGTAGTAATAAATGCTGCTTTTTCCGTCGAAAAGCTCAAAATAATAATAGACCCTATCATAGGGGCTTTTTACCACCGCCTGCCAATAGTCGTGCAGCTCGTCCCGGGCGCAGCGCTCCATCTCAACCGGGGTAAATATTATAGGCGTCACTCTGCAGGCTGTGTCCCCATATTCAAGAACGACACGCTCTATATCGCCTCTGGCTGTGCGAATGCGATAGACTATGCTCTCCTCATCGAGGCCGTGGCAATATTCGCTCATAGGTCTATGCAAAACGGCATCGAGCTTCATCCCTTGACACCTCCCGCCGTCAGCCCGGAGCTCATGTATTTCTGACACATAAAGAAAATTATAAGCACAGGCAGAGAAACACTTGTGGCTGCCGCGGCAAATACAGGCCAGCTTCCTGTCATCTCCGTCGCCTGCAGGGAGTTCAGTCCCGCAGCAAGAGTGTATTTGCTCTCCCCGGTCATAAATGTCGTGGCGTATATGTATTCATTCCATACATATATCAGCACCTGCAGCGCGGTGGTTATTATGCTGGGCTTTGCCAGAGGCAGCACAATTTTCATTACTACCTGCATGTCGTTGGCCCCGTCCATTCGGGCCGCCTCTTCTATCTCCACAGGTATGGTGTCAAAATATCCCTTGGTATTCCACAGGCTGAATACCGCCATTGTTCCTGTATAAACGAGGATAAGCCCTGCCCGGCTGTTTACAAGTCCCAAGGGACGCAGAAGTCTGTAAATTGCAAACATTGACAGTATAGCCGGGAAGGAATTTAAAAGCACCAGACATTTAAGAACAAACTTTCTTCCGGCAAAGCTGCGTCGGGAAAAGCAGTAGGCTGCCGGCACCGCAAAAACAAGGGACAAGGACACAGTGCTGACAGCCAGCAGCACCGTATTTTTTAACCAGAGGGCAATATCCTCTCCAAAAAGCACCTCTTTATAGTTTGTCAGGCTGAGATCCTTGGGTATGAATGAAAAATCGGAGCTGAGAAGACTTCCGCCGCCACTTAGCGAAACACTTACGGCATACAGTATCGGAATGAGAGTAATAAAACAGACAACAATAAAGAACACATTCAATGCAGTCAGTGCTGCAGCTTCCTTAATTCGCTTTTTCATCTGTTGCCCTCCTTCATCTGATAACGAGCGGAGAACAGCAAAAGCAGAACGAAGATTATAATTGATATTGCAGAGCTGTATCCGTAGTTGTTTGTAATAAAAGCGTTTTCGTATGCATAGCTGAGAATGGTGTGGAAGCCTGAGCCGGTTTTTGCCCCTGCCTGCTGGGTGAGAAGGTAAACCACATCAAACTGCTTAAAGGTGGTGAACACCGTTATTATAACAGCAGGTGCAATTATTGGAGAAATTGCCGGCAAGGTGATATAGCGTGTGCGCTCTGTCCAGCTTGCCCCATCAAGAATGGCACTTTCATAGTAGCTGCGGTCTATGGACTGCATTGCACCGTCCATTATCATAATCATAAAGGGTAGAGCCAGCCACAGATTTACAAGCGTGCAGCACAAAAATGCGGACACATCGCTGCTCAGCCAGCGTACAGTCTCATAGCCCAGCTTGTTAAGCCACTGATTAAGCAGACCGAACTGTGTGTTGAACATCCCGGTTTTCCAAAGAAGTATTGATACATAGCCAGGCATTGCCCACGGGAACATTAAAAGTGTTTTATAGAGCTTTCTGAACCGCAGCTTCGGAACATTAAGAAGACTGACCAGTATAAAGGCTATTACAAGCTGAAGAAGCATATTAACAATTGTCCACAGCAAGGTCGCAAGCAGCGCCGATACAAAGCCGGAGTCAAACACAAATAGGGCTTTTATATAATTATCGAAGCCGATAACGCTAAAATCGAACCAATGGTACACATTCATATTGGTCAGACTTATATATGCCGTATACAGGATGGGAAAAACGACCATCAGCCCGATGAGAAGCAAGGAAGGCGCCGACAGCAGCCAGGACACAAGCCCCTCTCTTTTTGCTTTTTTCATACTAAGCCTCCGCCGTTATTTCATTGCCTCAATAAGCTGCTGTGCCTGAGACAGCGCCGCGTCAAAGCTCTCCCGGGTATTCTTTCCGGACAGGTTTACATCCGTGAGGAAGTTACCCATAACAGTCCACATCACATCCATCTCGGGCAGGTTGGGCATTGGCACAGCTATCTCCGCCGTCTGGCGCATGGACTGAACAAGGCTGTCATTTATAATACGCTTATCCTCGTAGCACTGGGCGCGGGCCGGAGCGCATCCGCTTGCAAGCGCAAGCTCGGTTCCCAAGTCTGTGTCACTCAGAGCAGCAAGAAGCATTTTAACAGCCTCGGTCTTGTTCTCGGCTGCGAAGCGAAGCACATGCAGCCCCTGTACTCCGGAATAGGGAGAAAGCGCCGTACCGGTTTCATCGATCACCGGCATGGGGGCTATGCCCAGGTCAATACCCGCGTTTCTGGCAGAGGGTACCATCCACGGTCCTCCTATGGTGGCATCTGCCTTTCCTTCAAGAAACAGGGTGTTGACGGTATTGTATTCACTCTCGCCGGGCATAAGCTCAACAAATTTCAGGTGATAATCAAGGGCTCTGCAAATAGCCTCCTTATTGTCCAGAGGGGCGCCACTTTCATCCAGTATTGAAGCGTTAAAGCCGTGTATCCACGCAGCAGAATAGTAAGCTGTGCTGTGCTGCTCCACAAATCCGTAGCGCCCACGGCCTGTATTTTCCAGCATATAAGAATAAAGTGCCTCGGTGGTGGCAGGCACCTCTCCGTCCTGCATATAGCGGCGGTTATACATAAAAAGCAGAGTCTCGAAATATATAGGCAGCTGATACAATGTGCCCTTATAGCTTGCAGCCTCAAGGGTCATTGGCAGATAGTCACGCAGAGCGCCATCAGCTACAAGCCCGTCAATGGGGCTAAGTATACCCATTTCAGCAAAGACGCCTATTTTATCGTGAGCAAAAATGAAGGCATCCGGAGCTGCCCCGGGGTCATTTCCCACCAGCTTCAGAGAATCGGTGAGACTGGTCTTTTTTTCAAATATAATCTCAAGCTCGGGAACCGTCTCTTTAAGGCAGGCTTCAAGGGTGGCAATCACCGCTTCCTCCTTGTCATGCCATACAACAAGTCTGTTTTCATTCACCGGCTCAGAATTGCAGGCGGCAAGCCCCGGCAGCATAAGCAAGCAAAGCAAAATTGATATAAGGCGTTTCATGGTATTCTCCTTTATACGCAGATATCGCACAAGGCGGGTACGAGAACTGTACCCGCCTGTGTGTTTTATAAGGCATTACTTTTTCTTTTTAAAAATGAGCACTGCCCCAACCGCAGCAAGCGCAACGGCGACCGCTATACCGATTATAAGACCGATGCCGTTTTTCTCAGCGGGAGCATCAGGAACTGCCTGCTCCACAGGAGTCTCCGCCGGGACTTCCGCAGAAGCGACTTCCTCGGCGGGTGCCTCCTCGGTTGCGGGTTCTTCATAGAAGAATTCCGCATTTTCAGCGTCGCTAACAAGCACCCAAATATCCTTTCCCGCCTCAACAGACAGGTCGCCGGTCTGTACAGTACCCTCATTTGCATTGATGATAACGGAGTTTATCCACCCGGGAACCTGAATACTATACCAGCCATCACCCTCGCTGAGAGCCTCACCGGGCCATGCACTGAAAGCATTGGTGCCATCAGGTGCCGACCATGCCCAGCAGCTGGGTGTCGCCCAGTCTGCCGGAACCTTGGCATAAACCGTCACATCCGGTACGGCCTTGTTGGGGTCTTCATAGCTGAGCTCATAGGTCAGATCCTCATAAACCGTTACCCACAGCTCCTTGCCTTCAACGGCAATATCCTCTGTCTGTACCGTGCCCTCATTACCGTTTATTATTATGGAATTTATCCATGTGGGTGCCTTGCCGGTAAACCAGCCATCCTCACCCTCAGTGAGAGCCATGCCGGGCCATGCCTCAAATGCATTTGTACCGTCCGGCGCAGACCACGCCCACAGGTTCACGGTTTTCCAGGAAAGAGGTACATAAGCGTGAACAATAAACTTCTCCACATATGCGGGTATATCACCTCTAAGCTTGGCTTCGTAGGAAAGCTCCGCAGCAGCATCCTCCCCTACCTTTATCCAGACTTCCTTGCCTGCCTCAACCACAACACCCTCAGTCTGAACGGCATTGTCGGTGCCCTGATTGGCGTTGACAATTACATTCTGCACAAAGGAAGGTACATAAATATAATACCACCCCTCTGCAAGAGGCTCCAGAGCTTCGCCGGGCCAGGCGCTGAAAGCATTGGTGCCGTCATCCGCCCATGCCCAGAGATTTGGTACACCCCAGCTCTCAGGTACATTGACAAGCACCGGAACCATTTCTTCGTCTTCCGCAAAGGCCGTCGCGGATAAACAGCACACGCAGAGCATCAGTGCCAGCAAAACAGCTGTAATCTTTTTCATATTTTTCCCTCCTGTTTTAAAATCAGCGTTTTAGCTGGCTTCAATATAGCATTGGCAAAAAATAGCGTCAACGGAAGTTTACGAAAGTAGTTTAGTGCTTTTTATGGCTGTTTTTCACAAGCAAAAGCCCTGTATTTTGTACTATTTAACATGCAATTTTCCATTAATCAGCCTTGCAGCCTTTTCTGTCAAAGCAGGGTTTTGGGAAAGCGGTTTCCTAATTTCAGTGGTAAAAAGCCGCTTCCCTTGGACAAAGAGCCCGAAGGAAGCGGCTTTACAGTCACAGCAGCATAACGCCTGCCTGTTCGCAGATATGTATTGTGTCCTCGTCCCAGACGGAGGCCTGAACCTCGCCGATATGAGCCTTTCCCAAAAGCAGCATGGAAAGCCTTGACTGACCTATACCGCCGCCGATGCTGAGAGGCAGCTCACCCTTAAGGAGCATTTTGTGATAGGGCAGCTCCCGTCTTTCATCACAGCCGGAAATTCTCAGCTGCTCATCCAGCGTCCATTCATCCACCCTTATGCCCATGGAGCTTATCTCCATAGCGCAGTCCAGAAGCTCATCGTAAAACATGATGTCACCGTTAAGGCTCCAGTCGTCATAGTCCGGGGCTCTGCCGTCATGGCGTCTGCCGGATTTGAGCTTGCCGCCGATGCCCATGATAAAGGCGGGTTTATGCTCCTTTACCCAGACATTTTCCCGCTGCTTGGGTGTAAGCTCCGGGTACATGTCCTCAAGCTGCTGGGTAGTGACAAAGCTCACCTTTCGCTCCAGCTTTCCAAGGCTTTGAAGCCGGGGGTAAATGGCCTGCATGGTATCCTGTGTGTCGCAGATGGCCTCTACAATATCCATGACCGTGGATTTGAGAAAGTCCACATTTCTGTTTTCCGGCAGGATAACCTTTTCCCAGTCCCACTGGTCCACATAGACCGAGTGGAGATTGTCAAGCTCATCCTCGTCTCGGCGGATAGCATTCATATCGGTATAAAGCCCCTTGCCGGGGTAAAAGCCGTAGCGCTTAAGGGCAAAACGCTTCCACTTTGCAAGAGACTGCACCACCTGAGCGGTATGCTCGGAGCGGAGAATGTCAAAGCTGACGGGACGCTCCACTCCGTTAAGGTCATCGTTAAGGCCGGAGCGCTCGTCTACAAACAGGGGCGCAGAAACGCGGTAAAGGTTCAAAAGGGCGCCGAGCCTGTCCTCAAAAAGTCTTTTGAGCAGGCTGATTGCCTTTTGCGTATCATATATGGAGAGCAGGCTGCGGTAGCCTGCGGGGATGCTGGTTTTCATAGGGCTTGCCTCACTTTTTCTTTTTATCCTCGCTGAGCATTGCGGCTATGCGCTGGTAATAATCCTCCGCACCCCGGCGGAAATTACGCTCGATGAGCTTCGCCTGAGCATCGTCGGCACAGACAAAGCTGAGAGAAATTACCTCACCCTTGCCGTCCGACATGGAAAGTTCCACCGTACAGCCAAGCTCGGTATTCTTATGGGAGGCTTTGATCATTGCGGCTCTTGCAAGCCTTTCCTCCACGGGTGCAATAAGGCGAAGGGCCTTGCTGCGCACCGAATAGGGCAGGCTGCTTTCAACAGCCTCTGCATTGCGCTTGCCCTTTTCGGTGATAATATAGCCGTCCTCAAGCTCCGTAACATGGCCTGTTTCAATGAGCTCGGTAAGGCACTGGGAATAATCAAAGTAGCCCACGCCGCCGTCACACTGGCAAAGCTCCTGCAAAGTCTCCGGCTCAACACAGGCAGGCAGCCTGCGCAGAATGAAAAGAATAAGTATTTTAATGTCCAGTTCCTCGTGGATAAAGCCAAATCTGTCCATATTAGCCTCCATGCTTGGTATAACAAACATATTATATTGCCGCGGCTGAGATTTTTCAAGGCAAAATTAGCACAAAGCGTGCAGCAGCGCATAGACTGTAACGAAGCCTTTCTTCAATCTGGATAACAGGAGGTATGACTATGGCGGATAGAGTAGTGCCGGGTCCCCTTGAGGACCAGGCTTGCATCCGTGAAGCCGTATGCATCAATACCAGAAAGATATTCGACAGCTGCCGCGACAAGGACTGTGTTGACGATCTGCGCGTCTACCCCACGCTCAGCAGTCAGTCATACATAGAAAACGCTCTGAGCATCAGAGCCAAGAATGCGCAGCTGTTGTACGTTGATGTAAGCGTGGAGCCGGTAGGCTTCAACCGGGGCCACTACACCGTGGACTGCACCTATTTTTACCGCGTCACCGGCGAAACCTTCCCCGGCGGCGAAATGATAACAGGTCTTGCAATTTTCGATAAGCGTGTGATGCTTTTCGGCAGTGAGGGCAATGTACGGCGCTTTTCCAGTGAAGGCGGAAGCCTGCCCTTTGCAGCCGATGACCTTCCCATCGCAACGGTGGACGCAGTAGATCCCATAAGCCTGCACATGAAGGTATGTGACGCTCAGTGTCTGCTGCCTACCGAGGCAGAGCAGCGCAGCATCCCCGCCTTTATTACCGCAGCCTTCCCCGAAGCACTTGTACTGACCGACACGGCAAGGCGCTGGTTTGTGACCATTGGCCAGTTCAGCATCGTGCGCCTTGAACGGGATACCCAGCTCCTTATCCCCGCATACGACTACTGTATGCCCGACAAGGAATGCCCCGGCAGCTGTGTGCAGGATGACCCCTGCGCCCTTTTCGGCAGCATACGCTTCCCCGTGGAGGAGTTCTTCCCTCCCGATGACATCCCCTGCGCCAACGAATACAGGAATATGCGTTAAAAAACAAGGCACCGTCCGGTGCCTTGTTTTCATTTGATGAGTAAATATCAACACTGCTTAATGACGCGTATAAAAAACTCCACCGCGCGCTTTGCACAGTCAAGACGGACGCGCTCGTTATGGCCGTGTATGGTGCGTCTTTCCTCGGCTGTAAGGTCCATTGCCGAGAAGCGGTACACCCGGTCGGAGAGCCTGCCGTAGTGACGGCTGTCCGAGCACTGAACCATAAGATAGGGCGAAACAATGCTTCCCTGCCAGGTATGGCTCACAGCCTTTGCAACCCTCTGCCAGCCGACACAGTCGGTGCGGGATATGGGGCTGGGCTCCATGTGAGCGCCAAGGCTCAGCTTTACGGAGGGGTCGTTTATGGTCTTTTCCAGATACTCAAGAGCAGAGGCAACACTGTCCTGGGGGTTAAGACGCATATTAGACACCATGGAGGCGCTGGGCGGGATAACATTGGGAGCGGCGCTGCCGCTCATCTGGGTAAAGGCCACGGTTGTGCGAAGCAGGGCGTTTATTTCACCGCCGCCCTTTTTGCAGATAATATCCAGCACCCAGCCAAAGCACCAGAGGTTTGCAAAAATCAGCCGGTACAAAAAGGATGAATGTCTGCCAAGGGTGTCAAACATTTCAAGTGCGGGCTTTGTAAAGTGCAGCTTGAAGGGATGAGCCTCAATTTTTGTGCAGGCCATGGACAGTACACCCACCGGAGTATGAGGTGCAGGCGCAGAGGCATGACCACCGGAGGACGAAACACTGTACTCCACATTCATCATGCCCTTTTCGGCAATGCCGATAAGGCCGCAGGGCTGCTTTACTCCGGGAAATACATTCTCCACCACAGCGCCGCCCTCGTCCAGCACCAGCTCGGGCTTAATCCCGTTTTCTATAAACCAGTCAACAATGCGGACAGCGCCCATACCGTTGACCTCTTCGCCGCCGGAAAAGGCAAAGTAAATGTCGTTTTCCGGCTGAAAGCCCTGCTTTATCAGATTTTCCGCTGCGGAAAGAATACCGTTGAAGGTCACCTTGGTATCAAGGGTGCCGCGCCCCCACATGACGCCGTCCTCGATAATTGCCTCAAAGGGAGGCTTTGACCAGCCGTCCTCATTCACCGGCACCACATCGTAGTGAGCCATAAGCACGGTCGGGTCGCCCTCTCCCCTGCCCTGCCACCTGAAAAGCAGCGCACGGTCGGGCAGGCGGGTAAAGCCGCAGGTCCTGAACACATTGGGATAAAGCTCCGGCAGCAGCTCTGTGAGCTTATCAAACTCTGCATCATCCTCAAGGGAATGATCCTCAAAAGACACGGTTTTGCATCTTACGAGCCGGGCAAGCGCCTCAATCGAAGCATCAGCGTCAAATTCCACGGCCTCAGGCTCACCGTAGCTCTGGGCACGGGGTGTGAACAGCAGCGCACGGACAAGAATTACAGCCAGAAAAAGGGCAAGGATACCAATAATTATGTAAACCATATCAAAGCAGTCCCTTCTTGTACATAATGCGGGATACCACCATGGTAAACACAACGCCCACGGGAACCATTATTCCCACTGTGCCTGCATCGAGTGCGGGGATAAAGATGAAAAGAACAAGCATAAGAGCAATGGGTGCAATGGAGATTTTCCAGTTTTTGGAAATGAACACCACGCCAAGTCCGCCGAACAGTGCGGGCAGTATCTGGGCAAAGGCGGGCTCAAGGACGGGGGCGTTCAGGATGGGGGTAAGGGGAACAATAAGGATAACGCCCAGAATTATTATGAGTGTGGTCACAATGCTGGAAACCGCTATGGCGATGGTGGAAACCACCTCACCCTCGTCGCTGCTTATCTTCACATCGGCCTGCTCAAGGGCATTGAGGGCAACGGGCAGCTTGAGGTTTGAGATATTGCCTGTGACAAAGGACAGGTAAGAACCGCCTGCGCCCAGCATGGGCACAAAGGTGAAGGTCTCCACCACGGCTACCGCCCAGTACATGGGTGCAGTTGCAACAAGCCCCATTACAAGGCCGTGCCAGTCGGGGGGAGCCTTATAGATAATTGCAACGCTTACGGGGAACATGAAGAGGATGAGCATTACACTTATGTTCCATATACGCCCGTCTCTGTGGACGCTGTCAAAATAGGAGAGCTTATTATTCATTCTCTTCACCTCCTCAGGAAAGCCATGCGGTAATGGGAATGGCGCTGGCCATGCCCGCTATAAGACTTATAGGCAAGGCGTAGTCGCTTACCCACTGCCATTTAAGCAGCTTGACAAGTATGCCGGAAGCCGCCATAATAACAGCAGAAACCAGCATTACCAGAACCGGGATAAGTCCCTTCATATCGCCGGAGAAGACTCCGGAGAAATCGCAGAACACATAGCCCACGAAAGCGGAAATCATACCGATGAACATGGAGTTTGAAAAAATGTCACTCCACTTCTTGTCCCGGTTTTCCATGTTTATCATGCCGTTCTGGAGCTTCTTGCCGATAAGGGGCACAAGCCAGATGCCAACCATGATGCTTATGGTCATAACACATGCGATGGTGACATACTGCACCGCGGTCATATTCTTTACCTGACCGAAGGTAAGACCCATGGCACTGAGCGCATTGCTGGCGGCAATAGTCTCATAGGAAAGAGAGCCTACAACGCTCAGTCTCAGCCAGGGCAGCGCAACACCCAGATCCTTTGCCAGAGTGATAACGCTGATTACTATGGCAACTGCGGGCGCAATGGTGAACACCGCCGCAGTAACGGCGATCTTTTTGAGCTTGGCGCTGTCCATGCCAATCTCCTTGCCTCTGCGCCATGCCTTCACAAGGAAGTACACGGACTGAGCAAGCACCACGGCGATGATAATGCCCGCTATAACAAATAAAACGGGGCTGTTTACATTGAACTGCAAATGTATCACTACCTTTTCTTTTTATAACAGATACATAATACTTTCATCCGACGGCTTTTGCAAGAGTAAATACAGGAGATAAGCCATGAACGCAAGAATTAAGCTGATAACATCAATGCTCATTTACGGCAGCATAGGTCTTTTTGTAAGATACATCCCCCTGCCCTCGGCAGTCATCGCCATGGTACGGGGCTTTATAGGCGCACCCTTTGTGCTGGCGGTAATGCTCCTTGCAGGCAAAGGCAAAGAATTTGAAACGCTGAAAGGCAAGCTCCTGCCCCTGTGCTTTTCCGGCATTATTATGGGGCTTAACTGGATACTGCTTTTTGAGGCCTATCGCTTTACCTCCGTTGCCACCGCAACACTCTGCTATTACATGGCTCCTATCTTCATTGTTGCCGCCTCCCCTTTTCTCTTTAAGGAAAGGCTCAGCCTGCGTAGGCTGCTTTGCATTGCGGCGGCTCTTCTGGGCATGGTGCTGGTATCGGGTCTGGGAAGCGGCGAAAATCAGTCCCTCCGGGGAGCGCTGCTTGCCTTGGGCGCCGCACTGCTATATGCCTCAGTGGTCAGCATAAACAAGCTCTGCGGCGGAGCGCCATATGCAAGAACCTTTGTCCAGCTTGCCTCGGCAGCCCTTGTGCTGCTGCCCTACAATCTGCTGACAGGCGGCTTCTCCGGGCTGAACCCCGGTCTTGGCGGCGGTATTATGCTGCTGCTTGTGGGTATTGTTCACACAGGCTTTGCCTATTATCTGTACTTCGGTTCAACGGACAGCCTCCCCGCCCAGTCTCTTGCCATTCTCAGCTACATAGACCCGGTAACGGCGGTGCTGCTGTCTGCCCTGATACTCAAAGAGCCTATGAGCGGCGCGGGGATACTGGGTGCGGTGCTTATTCTGGGCGCAGCTCTCGTTTCGGAGCTTCCCGAAAAGCAAAATGAATAGAATTATGCAAGCAAAAGCTCAGGGATATTCCCTGAGCTTTTTTAGGTATCAGTATACGAATTCACTGTCGTAGTGAGCGTAAAACTCTTCGTAGCTGAGGCCGTTCTCCATAATGAAGGTGGCAGCCTCCACGCCAACATATCTGTAATGCCACGGCTCATCCCAGCCGGTAATCAGGAGCTTCCTTGTGGGGTAGCGCTTTATAAAGCCGTACTCGGCACAGTGCTCATCCAGCCATGCGAAAAGGTCCTGGTCCATTTCCTCATAAACCATGCGGCTGTAATTCTTGTCCATTAGGTCAACGGCAAGCCCCAGCTGATGCTCGGTGCTGCCGGGAAAGGCAACAATGGTTCGGGCCTGATCAACATACTTCTGATAGTTGGGGTCCATATAGTCCTCAACACCCTCGGCGCTGGCAAGTGCATAGGCCTTGCCGTTAAAAAGGCTTGTCTGATAGGAGTGGGAGCGATAGGCCGAGGTGACCACAACGGTATGTCCCGCAGCCCGGCAATCCTCCAGCATAGCCAGAAGATAGGGCATGGCGCTTTTATCAAACATACGCTGCTCGCCGGGTATCTGCTCCACCTCCGGCTCGTATACCGCAGAAAGCAGATAGTTCTTTGAGTCTCTCACCATGGTGTACTGGTTCAGGGTAATGTCAATATCCGGCCAGATGTCCTCCGTTGGCTCGGGAGTATTGGCATTGGGGTCAACAAAGCTCATACCGTCGCTGCTGACATAAGCCCCGTCCACACCGCCGAAAATAATCTTTGTGGTATTATCGGCACGAGAGAGCACCACCGTGTAAAGCACCAGACAAAGCATTACAAAAACTATAAGGGAAAAAACCTTGCCTCTTTGTTTCCTCACAGCGTGCACCCTCCTTTCTGTAACAAATCCGACAGCACATTAGCGCTGTATCTATGGCATTATACCACCATTTATGCGCTATTTCAAGTACCGCAGGGCTCAGCCTTCCCCACCGGGACCGCATATGGCAGTAATTATTGCCTGCGCCGTCTCTTCCGGGCTGCGCTCATTGTCAATACGCAGCTCTGCCGCCGCCTCATACAGGGGCTTTCTTTTGGCATAAAGAGCTTCAAGGCTGTTGGCCTGGGAAATGGGTCTTCCCTCCACCGGCAGCAGCGAAATGTCCCGCCGCAGCCACACCGTCAGGGAATTCTGGCGCATAAGGTCAAGATTTTCCTTAACGGTAACAGCGCCTCCCCCTGCCGAGATAACGCAGCCGCTGAGCTTTGTAAGCTCCGATAAAGTCTCCGTCTCCTTAAGGCGAAAGCCTCGTTCCCCCTCGGCGGCAAAGATTTCCGGTATGCTGACGCCCCAGCGCTTTACAAGCTCCTCATCCGCGTCATAAAAGGGTCTGCCCAGCTTTTCGGCAAGGATGCGCCCCACCGTGCTTTTCCCGCTGCCGGGCATGCCCACAAGCAGTATATTCATGGTATCCCGCCGGAGAGCTCGGAGAATACGGCGGACAGATTGGTTTACATAATTTTCATCATATCCCTTGCCAAGGAACATCTGTGAGGCGGCAGCAGCCTGAGCCACCAGCATTCCCAAGCCGTTTGCGCATACTATACCCAGTCTCTCTGCGTCAAGCAGCAGCCTTGTTTTGGCAGGGTTATAAACAACATCTATAACACACTCAAGCCCCGGCAGCCTTTCAAGCTCCGCAAGGCTCTCCCCATTGTGAGGATACATGCCCACGGGGGTGGCGTTCACAAGGATGGCAGCATCGCCGTGGCGGTATAAATTCAGGTAATTATCCTCTCCGCTGCGGCTGACAACAACAACTTCCGAAGCGCCCATATCCCGCAGCACCGTCTGAACGGTAAGGGATGCGCCGCCGTTCCCCAGCACAAGCGCCTTTTTCCCCATTGGGGAGACGCCGGTACTGTTCACCAGCCATTTAAAGCCGTCATAGTCGGTATTGTGGCCAAGAAGTCTGCCGTCAGCGCTGCGCACAATGGTGTTGACGCAGCCTATGCGCCGGGCAATGTCCGTAAGCTCATGGCAGTAGGCCATGGCGTCCTTTTTATAGGGTATGGTAACATTAATCCCCGAAAAGTCAGCCTTTTCAAAAAAGCCCGCCAGCTCCTCAGGCTCCAGCTCAAAAAGCTCATAGCTGTATTCCGCCAGCTGATTATGTATCTGAGGGGAAAAGCTGTGTCCCAGCTTTCTGCCAAGCAGTCCGCATTTCACGCTCATCACACGCTCCTTTTTCCTTGGTTTTGCGTGTATTTTAGTTTAATGCTCCTGTTTTGTCAATATCACAGCGCCGCATCCTCCCCCAGTGCAAGACGCAGCTTTTCCAGCGCCCTTTTCTCTATTCTTGAAACATAGGAACGGCTTATACCGCAGTGCCGGGCTGTTTCCCGCTGAGTAAGCGGGCTCTTTCCCTCAAGTCCGTAGCGAAGACTGATTATTTTCTGCTCTCTGGGGCTCAGCGCGGTTTTGACCTGTCTTCGCAGCTCCAGACAAAGCTCCTTTGAGCCTATCTGCTCCGCCATATCGTCCTCAAGGGCGATAACATCCATCACCGAAAGCCCGCCGCCCTCGCTGTCAATATCCAGCGCCTCGGAAAGACTCATATCACCGGCAGTTTTTTTGGCGCTTCTAAAATGCATCAGCACCTCATTTTCGATGCAGCGGCTGGCATAGGTTGCAAGGCGCACGCCCTTGTCGCCCTTATAGGTGTTTATGCCCTTTATAAGACCTATTGTCCCTATTGATATAAGATCCTCCGCCTCCTCCGGCTGGGTATAGTATTTTTTTATGATGTGCACCACCAGTCTGAGATTGTGCTCCACAAGGGCGTTTCTCGCCTCAATGTCACCCTGCTGCCAGCGGCGCAGATACTCCTCCTCCTGCTCCCTGCTCAGGGGCTTGGGAAAGGAGTCGCCCGGGGCAATGCGAAGCATAAAAAACAGACTGCTCATAAGCAGCAGCATTGCGCTTTCAAGCATTGTTCTCACCTCGCTATATACTATTCGCCCCCGGCAGGTCCGAATTTGACACAAAATATGAACAGGGCAGATAATTCTGCCCTGTTCATTCGCTTTGCAAAGCATATTGCGCCGCCTTTTTTGCGGCTATTTGAGAGTATTTCTGTATTCGTTGGCGCTCATTCCCTCCAGCTTTTTGAAGGTGCGGGAAAAATGCGCGGTGTCGGCATAGCCCACCATCTCGCTTATATCCCCGATTTTAAGCCCCGGGTCTGCAAGAAGCTGCTTTGCCCTGCGTATGCGGATGTCATTGAGAATATCGTAAAAGCTCTTTTCCATATAACGGTTAAGGAGCTTGGACAGATGCCACTGGGAAACATAGCAGCAGTCTGCCACAGCCTGCAGCGTGAGCTTTTCCCGATAGCGTTCCTCCATAACGGTACAGGCCTGCTTTACGATAAAGCTGCCCGCGCTTTGCTTTTCCTCCCGGCTTTCCTCCGCCGGCAGCCTGTCAAGACGCTGAACCATAGTTTGAAGCGCTTCGTTGATCTCATCCATTTTGGATGGCTTCAGCAAAAGCCTGACCACGCCAAGGCGTATTGCCTCCTGTGCGTAGGCAAAGTCCCTGTATCCGGTAAGCACCGCCACCTGCATATCGGGAAATTCGCTTCTTAGCGCAGCGAGCATCTTAAGCCCGTCCTCGCCCGGCATGCGAATGTCCGTAAACAAAATGTGGGGATTTTCCCGCCGCACAAGCTCGGTTCCGCTTTGGGCATCGTTGGCGGTTCCAACCACCTGACAGTTGTACTCCGACCATTTTACAACGCGGCGGAGCCCTTCCACTATGATGTTTTCATCATCAATAAGCACCACACGGTACATGCTCCCGCCTCCTTTGCTTCAGTATAATCATAATAATCTATGGTACCGGTCAAATCAACCCTTAACCGCGCCGGCGGTAAGGCCTTTTATGATGTGCTTTTGCAGGCACACATACACTACGAGCACCGGAACCACAACAAGCACAACAGAGGATGCCATAAGCCCGTAATTCACCCCGGCCTGGGAGCTTATCTCATTGAGAAGGCCGGTTATGGCCCGCTCCTGAGGATAGCGCAGGAAGAAGGACTGAGTAAACAGGTCATTATAGCTCCATAGGAAAGCGAAAATAGCAACCGTTGCAAAGGAGGACTTTGCCGCAGGAACGATTATCCTGAAGAAAATTTGGAACACATTGCAGCCGTCTATATGGGCGCTTTCCTCCAGCTCAATGGGAACAGACTGGATAAAGCCCATAAGTATTATAATGGCAAAGCACAGATTGCCCGCTATCTGGGGCAGTATTGTGGCAACAAGGCTCAGCCAGCGGTTGCCTGTTCCCGCGATGCCCATCACCACCTGCATTCTGAAAACCGGAATAATGGTGGAAAACACCGGAAACATCATCCCCGCCATGACCATGCTGTACAAAAGCCCTCTGCCGGGGAAGCGGTAACGGCAAAGCCCGTATGCGGCAAGGCCCGCAAAAATAACAACGAACACCGTAACCGTTCCGGATATGATCAGGGAATTAAGATATGCGTTGCCAAAATCCGACCGCTCCATGGCAGTCAGATAATTATCGAAAGTAAATGCCTCTCCCAGAGGCAGAGAGAAGGAGTCGCTGAGAATAAGCCCCTTCTGACGAAAGGAGTTGAGTACCACCCATATAAAGGGATAAACCGTTGTAAGCCCCCAGAGGCACAGCACAAGGTAGGTAAACACTTTGGAGGCAGTAAGTTTTTTTCTGTTCATGGTCAGCTCCTCAGTAATCCTCCGTGGGTCTGAACACACGGTTAGCTATGTTTGAAAGCAGCACACCCAGCACCACTATAAGCACAGCTATGGTGGAGCCGTAGTCAACATTCATTTTATTGAAGGTTTGGTCATACATGTATGTGCCGGTAAGCCAGCCCATATTCTGAGGCATGCCCGCCCCGAACATGACCCACGGAAGGTCAAACACCTTCAAGGCGCCGGTTATGGCCAGCACAAAACAGGTACAAAGCACATTACGCAGCATGGGCAGAGTGATGTACCACACCTTTTTCAGTCCATAGGCGCCGTCAAGGGCGGCAGCCTCGAACAAATCCTCGGAAATATTGTTGAGCCCCGTAATAATTATAACGAAATAGAAGCCCACATACTGCCAGATAACGGGGGTGAACATGGTGAATATAAAACGGCCCTGATCCTTCCAGTCTATCCACTGCACTATCATCCTGCCGTTGGACTTCACTTCATAATCAAGCAGCTCCATGTTCAGCAGAAGCTGATTTACCATGCCGCCCTTGTAGAGAAAGATAAGGTTGAACATAAGACCCAGCGCGGTTGCAGAAATAACAATGGGGAAAAAGTAAACAGTCCGAAACAGCTTTGCACCCACCCTAACCGAATCCACAAGCAGCGCCAGAACCAGAGCGATACCCACCTGGAAAAGCACCGTGAAAACAGTCAGCAAAACGGTATTCATCAGCGCCGTACGAAGATCCGGGTCCAAAAACAGCTCCTTATAGTTTGCGTACCACGGGTCGTTGAGCCCCTCGGCCGCCCTTCCCAGACCGCCAATGTCCATAAAGGTATTAATGACATTCTGCAGGAAGGGATAGTACAGATACACTATAAGAAAAGTAAAGGCCGGTATCAAAAAAAACAGCAGCGGCGTTTTTTTCTTATATATCATTGAGGTCATGGCCGCACCATCCTTTTGCGGTAAAAATATGATAAATCAAGGGCTGCTGCTTTGTGCAGCAGCCCTTGAAAGGTGTTAACGGTACTTAAGTTAGTTCAGCTTCATTGCAGACTCAACTGCTTCCCAAGCGGTCATCTGACCGGTGACAACCTTCTGCACATTGCCGAACAGGTCGCCCTTGGCCTCTGCGGTGATGGTATCCTGTACTGCGCCTACAACGCCGGTTACATTGGCGTTGCAGTCGGCAGCGGACTGCTGGATAGCGTTAAGGCCTGCGGGAGATGCGCCGTTCTTCAGTGCGGTGACCTCGGTGGTGACGAAGGTGGACATGACCTCATCGCTGGTCAGCTGAGACACGAACTCAACGGCAGCAGCCTGCTTTGCGGGATCCTCCCATGCCTTGCGGGTGATGAAGTAGCCCATGGAGATGCCGCCGATGGCATCGCTGGCGGGACGCTCACCCTTGCCGGGAACGCAGCAGATAACATAGTCCTCAAGAGTGTCGGCGTGGTTCTCGGAGAAGTAGCCGCACTTCCAGGAGCCGTCAATAAGGAATGCTGCCTCGCCCTCGCCAAAGAGAGCAACGGTTTCAGCATCGGTGGCGGTCAGAGTATTTTCGGGGAAATAGCCTGCCTCGTAGAGAGCCTTGATGTCCTCAAGAGCGGCGACCCACTTCTGGGCAACGGCATCGTCTACCAGTGCGCCGTCCTTGACGGTGGGTACCTCAAGGTGGTTTGCAAGAGTACCGTTATTCATAACGGCAAACTCAAACCAGTAGTGAGGAACCTCAAACAGAGAGGCAGCGATGGGGGTGTAGCCGTTTTCCTTGATAACTGCGCAGTCGGCAAGGAACTGATCCCAGGTGTAGTCGGGGCCGGGAAGAGCAATGCCGCAGGCGTCAAGCACGGACTTGTTCACAAACATATTCTCCCAGAAACCGGAGGAGGGCACGGCGTACTGCTTGCCGTCGGAAGCAACAGCCATCATTGCATCCTTCATGTTGGAAGCATAGTCGGGGTACACAGCGCGGATCTCATCAATGGGGACTACCTTGCCTGCGCTTATGATGGGCTCTGCGTCAGCATTGGTGAAGAAGAACAGAACATCGGGCTCGGAGCCGGTTTCAAAGTCGGTAAGGACCTTTGCCTTCCACTCCTCGTTGGAGGTGGCGGAGCCGTCATTGACCTTGTTGCCGGTGGCTGCTTCGTAGGCGGCTACGGCTGCCTCGAAGTTCTTGCGGTTGCCGTCGTCACCGCCGTAGGAGGTAACAACATTGAGTGTTACGCTCTGAGCGGCAGGAGCTTCTGCCGGGGTCTCAGCGGGGGTCTGAGGTGCTGCCGGAGCAGGTGCGGGAGCAGCGGTGCTGCCGCAGGCTGCCAGCCCCATGCACATGATGAGTATCAGCAGTAATGCTACGATCTTTTTCATTTGCTTCTCTCCTTTTGTGATAATTGTTGTAATTTGACTTTCGTCGTTGGCTTAATTATACAAAACTTGAACACATTGCATAATTGTCTCACTTGGTTTTTCTTGTCCATGCTTGGCTGATTGCAAAACGAAGGCAGCGGCAGGCTGCCCTGCCGCTGTCGCTTATTATTTGGGGAAGCTGATACGGGCAAGTATAAGTCCGCATCGCTCCTCGTCGATCGTGAGACTGCCTTTGTCTCCGTAAAGGAGCCTTATGCGCCGGTAAACATTTTTAAGCCCCACCTGTCCGTTTTCCTCATTTTCCTCTGAAAGGAGCTTGGCGATATTGGCTCTGTCCTCCTCCGTCATGCTTCCGTCGTGCTCTACCTCCAGCACCACCCTGTTCTCATTCTCATAGGCTCTCAGCACAAGGCTTCCCCCGCGCTGACGCGAAATGTCATGCTCAACGGCATTTTCCACTATGGGTTGAAGAATAAGCCGGGGAATAAGCTGCTGCTCCATTCCCGGAGCTATCTCCATGCTCACATTAAGACTGCCGCCCAGTCTTTCCCTTATTATATAGAGATAGGCATCCACATATCCCAGCTCCTCCTGCAAGGCTATCCTGGTACGCCCGTCCCTGTCAAGAGCCGCAGAGAGCATGGTGGAAAGCGCATCAATCATGGCGCTTATGCGGTCATTTTCCGCAAGCCTTGCCTCCCAGTTGATTATCTCAAGGGTGTTATTCAGGAAATGCGGATTTATCTGGGACTGGAGAGCCTTTATCTGCGCTCTCTGGGTTGCCTGCTGCTCAAGGTAAGAGCGTTCAAACTGCCGCTGCATTTCCTGAGACATGGAATTGAAATGAGTGTACAGCTTTTCAAACTCCGTGTTGGGCGCCTTACTGCTGATGGAATAGCCGGTCTCCCCCTGCTGCACCTTTGTGTTGGCGTAAACCAAAGTCTCCACCGGTCGGGTAACATGGCGGTAAAAGAGAACTATCATAAGCAAAAGCAGGGGCAGCACCAGCAGCGCCACGCTGAGCACCGTCCAAATAAGCCAGGGATTTTCCTCCCACACATTATACTGTCTCAGCTTTGCCTCAATTTTTATGGTATGGCTGTCAAACTCCGCGTCATAGCCGCTTTCCCAGAGGCCGTCGCTGCTGTCCTGCACGCTTATACTGTCCGTTCCTGCGTACATCACCGCATCATCAATGGATATACGCATCTGCTCTATACGGCTGATGGCGGTCAGGGGAGCAAAAAAGCTGTCTGTATCAAGGAGCATTACAATTGTGGCATAGGGCGTAAAGCTGCTGTCAACAATGTTTCTTGCCATACAAAGCTGACCGTCCGGGGTGAGAAAGCGCAGCTTGGTATCCGCATCTGCCATTGCCTCAAGTATTTCGGGCGCATTCTTGCGGCACTGGTTCAAAAGCTCATAGCCGGAGGTCCCGCTGCTCAAATAATAGCTGTTTACATCCGTTTCCGCATCCCAGTAGTGAATGGAAACCGCTCTGTACTGCTTCTTGCTGAAAAAGCTCTGATTAAGATACTCATTGGTGCTGCGGTAAAGCTCCGCTCTGTCCCCATCGTCAAGATAACGGCGGTAGGCCGCCCTTATCACGCCGTCGTATGAGACGCTTTTTGAGTCGGATACCGCATCCTCAAGCTGCAGCGTAAGCTGCCCCAGAGCACTTTTTGCCGCAGCATCCGTCTCCTTCTGCACATTGCTCCGGTAGCTTCTGCCAAAAAGGAAGCCCGATAGCATCATTACAATAAGTATGGGCACAAGCCAGCATATCACTATTGTGGTAATAAGACCCATTTTCAGCGAAAAATGTCTTTTTTTCACGGCAATGCCCCCTTTCCGTTTTATTATACAACAATTATCCGTGAAGGAAAAGAGCCTGCTTAGGGGCGGTGCGCCCCAAGGCAGGCTCTTTGTCAAAGCTCAAGCATTTGGCTCCACAGCCGGATATATTCCCCGGGCTGGCCGTCTCTTATGCCCTCTGCCGCCATTCTCAGCAGGGGCTCGGTACCCGAAAAGCGGCACACGATCCAGCTTCCGTCTTCAAAATACAGCTTGCATCCGTCCTCCAGCTCCACCCGCTCAAGGGCAATGCCGAAATCCGGAAGCTGCTTTGCACCGTAAATAATATCCTTAAGCTGCTCCTTGCGCCCCGGGCTCATGGTAAAGGAGGCTTCCTCATACCACAGGCGGCCGTACCGGGCGCATATTTCAGCGTACAGGCTTCCCACGGATTTACCCGTCACGGCAAGCATCTCCACAAGCAGAGCTGCGGCGTATATGCCGTCCTTGCCGGAAATGTGACCACGAACCGCCATGCCGCCGGAGGATTCCCCGCCGATAACGGCGCCTGTCTCCGCCATTTTTGCAGAAATATGCTTAAAGCCCACCGGCACCTGATAGCATTGCTCGCCAAAGTCCTCCGCCACCTTGTCAAGAAGGTGGGTGGTGGAATTATTGCGGACACAGGGGCCTTTCCAGCCCCGATAGCGCAGCAGATAATAGTAGAGAAGCACCAGCAGGGTATTGGGATGCACATAGCCGCCCTTTTCATCTATCACGCCCAGCCTGTCTGCGTCGCCGTCGGTGGCAAGACCAAGGTCACAGCGCTTTTCTGTCACATAGTTTGAAAGCATCCGCAGAGCCTCGGCGCTGGGGGCCGGCATCCTGCCGCCGAAAAGCGTGTCGTGCTGCTCATGGATGACATCCACATCGCAGCGGCAGGTCATGAGTATCGTGCGAAGACTGCTCTGGCTTACACCGTACATAGGGTCAATGGCAATTCTGAGGCCGGCATTCTTTATGCTCTCGGTATCAAGAAAGCTCAGTATGCTGTCAATATACTCATTGAAGGGATAGGCCTCCTGAATAAGCCCCCGGCGCAGCGCCTGCTCATAGTCCACACTTTTTACCTCAGCGGGGCTAAGCTGACTTATCTGCTGCTCTATGCGGCGCGTTACGCTCTCGTCCGCGTCCCGCCCTCCGGCGGTAAAAACCTTGATGCCGTTATATATGGCCGGATTGTGGCTTGCGGTAACGGCAAGACCATAGGGCAGGTTCATCCGCTTTACCGTGAACATTATCAGAGGCGTGGGCACTGAGCGGTTCAGCACCAAAGGGCGAAAGCCATAGCCTGCAAAAACCTCCGCCGACCAGTGCATTGCCTCCTTGGACAGGAAGCGCCTGTCATGGCCGAGGCACACCCGGGAGCCCTCATGCCCCTCAAGGAGCATCAGCCTGCAAAGCCCCGCCTTAACAAGGCGTATATTCTCCCTTGTAAATTCGTCGGCAATTACCGCCCGCCAGCCTCCTGTTCCGAATTTTATCATATCGCACTCCTTATCAATGCCATCATCCCATGGTAAGCTCGACCTGCGTCACCGAGCCTGCCGGCATAAGGGGGACAAATTCGACCTTTTCACCGTTTACCGTGATACGGCGCACGCCCTTTTCCACCGAGTGGGGATTTTTGACGCTTATGCGGTATTCGGCTCCCCGCCATCTTCGCACTACGGAGAATTCCTTCCAGTCGGCAGGGATGCAGGGGTCTATCACCAGCCTGTCAAAGTCGGGTCTTACGCCCAGAATATATTGTGTCGCAGCGTAGTATGCCCAGCCGGAGGAGCCGGTCATAAATGGATGGTGGGCTCTGCCAAAGGCACTGTGGTCTCTGCCGGCTATAAACTGGCAATAGCTGTAAGGCTCCGCCTTGCGTACCTCTATTTTGTCGTTCTGAGCGGCGGGACACAGGGCGTTATAGAATTTCATGGCTCTGCTGCCTCTGCCCAGAATAGCCTCGGCACACCATGCCCAGGGGTTAGGATGGCTGAATATGGCGCCGTTCTCCTTAAGCCCCGGATATACCCTTGTTACAAAGCCGATACTGTCATCGGGAGTGCTGAAGCAGGGGGCATTGAGCATAAGGCCGTATTCGGTGAAAAGATACTCGTACACACTGTCCATTGCAAGCAGTCCCCGCTCCCTGTCGGCTACGCCTGAGAGCACCGCCCAGGTGTTGCTCTCCATGTGAACTCTGCCCTCGGTATCGCTCCATGTTCCTATTTTCCGGTTCCCGGCGGTTATGCCGCGGATGTACCAGCTTCCGTCCCAAAGCACCTTGCCGCAGACTTCCTTTACGCTCTCTGCAAGGGCCGAGTAATGCGCTGCATCCTCATCTCTTCCCAGCCGCTCTGCAAGGGATACAAAATTCATCAGCGCCCAGTGGTGCAGGAAGCTGACCATTGCGCTTTCTCCGCCGCCAAGGTTCAAACAGTCATTCCAGTCGGCTCTTAGCCCCTTGCAAATACCGTTTAAACCGGTCTGCCGCGCAGAAAAGTCCAGAATGCGCTTCATGTGCTCATACACCGTGTCCTCACCGCCGTCGGCATAGGTAACGGGCTCATCCGCAAAGGAAAATTCTCCCGTTTCCTTTATGTACTGCACTATGGAGGATACCAGCCAAAGAGCGTCGTCGGCGCAGGCGTCCTTTATTCCGTGTACCATGCTCGACCTGTCCGGCGTGGGTATTACCGTGGGAGACTTGAAGGACTGCTGCTTTTCCTGAGGCTCAAACCAGCGCGGTTCAAACAAATGCAGTCCGTAGCCCTCCCGTGTAAGCGCGCGCAGCAGCTCCACAAGGCGGCTGCGGCACTTGGCAGGATTTGAGTGCGGCACCATCATGGCGTCCTGAGCCGTGTCTCTGTATCCAAGACCTACCCTGCCGCCTACCTCTATAAAGGAGGTAAAGCGCGAGAACATTACATTTATCTCACTCTGATACAAATTCCAGATATTAAGCTCAGTGTTCATAGCCTCATTGGGCGTTGACACCTGAAGACAGCTGAGCTTTTCATCCCAGAAGGCGGCAGTGGCGGCAAAATCCCGGTCAACCCTCTCAGCGGTGTATTTATCCCGCATTGCCTTACCCTGCTCTATACCGCCTTCGCCAAGCAGGAATATGAGCCTTACCTCCTGCCCCGGCTCCAGCAGCAGCTCCTTTTTAAGGCAGGCACAATGATTGCCGCCCTTTTCATAGCTTCCTGTGCACTCTCCGCTTTCCACCACAAGCGCATCGCGCTCCGTGCGGTAGGGGCCAATAAACGCCGAGCGCAGGCAATCAAAGCCGTCCGGCTCAAAATCTGCCGTAAAGAACTGGTAGCCGTCCTCCTCATAGTAAAGGTCATGCTCTATAACCCCGTCCTCATAGCGGCTTCCGGCGGCATAAAGGCTCATCTGGAAGTTGCGGTTATCCATATCAATGTGGTGGAAGCTGAACTCAAGGTAAGAAAACACCGACAGGCGGCGGGCTCTGCCGCTGTCATTGCGCAGCTTCACATCCCATATCTCCACCGGGTCATCCATGGCAACAAACAAGGTCTGGCAGGCGTCTATGCCGCTGTAATCGGAAAAATACCTGCAGTAGCTCAGTCCATGGCGGCAGGAATAATGCTCCTTGGGCTTGCCCACCGGCTGCCATGACAGCGACCAGTAATCGCCGCTTTCCATGTCCCGCAGATAGACATAGTGTCCGGGCCCGTCCATCGGTACTCCGTTGGGTCTGAAGCGGGTAATGCGGTGATACTCCGGGCTCTTATACAGCAGGTAGCCTCCCGCAGTGTGATTGAAAACGCCGTACATATCCTTAAGGCCGATATAATTTGTCCACGACACAGGCACATCAACCCTGTCTATCACATATTCACGGCGCTCATCATCGAAATATCCGTAACGCATGCTTTTACCTCCGGCGCACAGTTTTATAATTTTAATATAGCAAGCGGCGACTTGCTTGAAAAGGACCGTGATTGCACAATCTTGTCTTTACTTGTCAGTCATGCACAAAATCTAAATTCACTGCCGGGGTTTTTTAGGCACTATATGGTCAAAACAGCAAAAAAGCAGGAAAACCGGCAAAGCCGGTTTTCCTGTCACAAAAATGAAAGAGGATAAATGAAAAGTTGAGAACTTGCTCCTGCTGTTGTACTTAATATAAACCAAAGTTATTACACAAACCACCCAAGAAATATTACACAAATGTAAAATCCTAAATCAGCGGAGCTTGTTTGACAAAACGCCCTCGGCGGCGGCGACAAAGTCATGCACGGTCTTCTCACGCCACTGTGTTTCGGTGGGATAGAAAAGCTCCAGATAGTGCTGGCGCACCACCTCGGCGCTGAGCTCATTGTCGCTGGGATACCAATGCTGACGGTTTTCATCCACAGTGTATTTAAGTGAGATAATGCTGTCTATAAAGCTGTCACCTATGGTGCCGAACTCAAAGCAGGTGGAGAAAAGCCCCTTTTCGCTGCCCATGCTGTCCTTCAGGCGGTAGAAGAAATCCGTTGTGTCGCCGGTGGTCACATAGAAGGCCTCGGAGTCATAGGATATGACATTGTCATAATTGAAGGCGGCAACGGTTTCCGCTTCGTTCATGGTCTCATAAACGGAATTGAAAATCACCATGTTATAGCGGGGGCCGTAGCCTGAGTGAATGTCGATATGTACGATATTCTCATACTTGCTTTCAAGGCAGCGGCGGAAAACATCCTTCACAAACACAGTGGAGGCTTCATCCCCTGTTCCTCCGTAATAAACGCCCCGAGGATACTCGTACTGGCCGCCCAAAAGGGCATTGGAAACCGTGTCCGCGCCTACGCTGACAGCTTCCTTGGCAAGAGCAAGGTAAAAGTCCGCCTCGTGCCAGAGAGCATTACCTATCTTGCCCTCCGGGCCGAGAAAGCCGTCAACCTTGGGATAATCCTTGTTGGTGCTCAGGTCAAAGCTCTGCCAGTCAATGATGAAGTTACGGTTCAGGTCAACATTGTTTTCATTGTAGCGTCGGTGGTATTTCATGCCGTAGGGGTTCACATTGGATATGACCAGAACGCCGGTATTGTCATCAAGGCCGGGGGCTATCTCCTGAAAGAACACATCCAGCATAACAGAGCCTATATAGCCCTCGATGCCGTGGACACCGGTTGTAAGCACGATGAGATTTTTACTATCCCCTGCGGCAGGCAGATACATACAGTCTATGTAAAGCTCATCCGCCTCGTCAATGGCATGACTGTAAACCTCTGCCCCCAGCTCATCTGCACGCTTTGCAAAGTGCCGGCGCACCTCATCGTATTCATTGAAGAAGTATTCGCTGTATGCATAGCTTTCAGCCACCGGCTCCTGCATGGCAGCGGAAAGAACTATCCTCGGGCCGATGATGCTTGCAATAAGCACCGCCAGCACTATCGCGGCGATAACGATAAGCAGCTTTTTCATAACTTAAACCTCACTTTGTATTATTATAATCCCCGCCACACATAGTAAAGCACTATTGCAGCTGCGGATGCAAGGAGCATAAGAGCCATAATCAGCCATTCTTTACGGCTCATTCTTATGTCCGTCTGCCTTGTGTAGGTAAGCCGGCGGCTGTTGAGAAAGGGCAGCACCGAGCGAAGCAGCACCATGATTATAAGCGACTGCAGAGGAAACAGCGCCCAGTTTTTGATCATTCTCGGCAGGCTCAGTATTTCGTAGCTTTTGCCCATGATGTACCAGTTATAATAGTAGGTGATAACAGGGCTGAGCAATATATTGCAGAAAAGCGTGACGCAAAAGCGCCCCCAAAGCACGCGCATTGGCGTTATTTCCGCCCGGTAGTAAAACAGGGCGAAAATCAGTCCCCCCGCTATCTCAACAAAGATAAATGGGAAAAAATATGTGCCTGTGGGAAAAAGCACCGCGCCCACCGTGTCACTTACGGCAGAGGCCAGAACCGCCATTACCGGCCCGTAGACCATAGAGCCTACGGAGTTTACTATAAAGCCGAAGGTAAGGTAAAGGTTGGGCCCCAGCGGTATGCTGGCGCTTTTGACCGCAATTCTCAATGCGGTAAGAACTGCGGCAATGCAGAGCATGCGCACATCGCTGCATTCTTTAAGAGCAAGACGCCAGTAATCACGGGAAAAGGGGTGTGTAAAAAGTCTTGTATCGGGTTTTCTCTGCATAAATAATACCTCCTTCCGTTGTTGTCGTAAGGAGGCAATGCCGAGGGCGCAGGGCAGTGCCCTGCGTTTCCTTATGCAACAGCGGGATGCGAAGCGCCAACCGCGTAATAATACTTCGTCCGCCCATCAACTCCCCGTATATGGCGGCACTACTGAACCTGAGTTCAACGCTGACACTTCTACTCTGTTATGGCTGAGAATATTTACTGCGGAATACCCGAGAGTATTCCGCAGTTATTATATCATGCTTTTGCGTCGCAGTAAAGGCATCTGTATTCGCCCTTGCTGTCAAGGAAGAACACATGCTCAAGATCCTGCTCGGTGCTGCTTATGCAGCGGGGATTACGGCAGTGAATGATGTTGGTGAGCTTGTCGGGCAGCTCTATGTGCTTTTTCTCGGTGATAACACCGTTTTCGATAATATTGACGGTAACATGGGGGCTTACATAGCCGATAACATCAAGATTTACATCGAAGCGGCTGTCTATCTTGATAATGTCCTTACGCCCCATGACCTCACTGGGAGCGTTCTGAATAAGTGCAACGGAGCAGTCAAGGCTGTCGAGCTTAAGGAGCTTATAGAGCTTCATTGCCTTGCCCGGAGCAATATGGTCGATAACGATACCGTTTATAATGCTGTCTACCTTCATACCTCTACCTCCAGAAGTTTCATAATAAGTGCCATGCGGATGAAGCGGCCGTTCTGGGCCTGACGGAAGTATGCTGCGCGGGGGTCTGCGTCCACTGCGGTGGAAATCTCGTTTACTCTGGGCAGCGGATGCATTACTATCATATTTTCCTTGGCAAGAGCCATCTTTTCGGTGTCAAGGATATAGCTGTCCTTAAGTCTCAGGTAATCCTCCTCATTGAAGAAGCGCTCGCGCTGAACTCTGGTCATGTACAGAATGTCCAGCATGGGCATAACATCCTCAAGGCGCTCGCTCTGAACATACTCGATACCCTTGTCCTTGATGTACTCCTGCTTTACGAAGCTGGGCAGCTTGAGCTCTTCGGGAGAGACAAGCACAAACTTTATGCCAGAGTAGCGGCTGAGAGCCTCAATGAGAGAATGCACGGTGCGGCCGAACTTAAGGTCGCCGCAGAGACCCACGGTCAGGTTGTCAAAGCGTCCAAGCTCACGGCGAATGGTGAGAAGGTCGGTGAGGGTCTGGGTGGGATGGTAGTGGCCACCGTCGCCTGCGTTGATAACAGGCACCAGAGAGTGTCTGGAGGCTACCAGAGGTGCGCCTTCCTTGGGGTGACGCATGGCAATGATGTCAACATAGCGGCTGACGGTCTCAGCGGTATCGGCAACGCTTTCACCCTTTGCAGCGGAGCTGGAGCCGGCCTCGCTAAAGCCCAGAACGCTGCCGCCGAGAGCCAGCATTGCGGACTCAAAGCTGAGCCTGGTACGGGTGGAGGGCTCAAAGAACAAGGTTGCAAGCTGCTTGTAGCGGCATGCGTCTCTGTACTTTACGGGATTGGCAATAATATCCAGCGCGCAATCCACAAGCTCGTCGATTTCCTGAGTGCTCAGGTCAAGAATGTTAATAAGGTGTTTCATATCAGTCTCCTATCCAGCTTTCGTCTGCGGGATTGTTGCGGAAGGCTATAAGCCTTGCAACATCCTCGCGTCTAATATAATTCTCCTCTGCGGCAATGCGTGCGATGGTGTCAAAATCCGTGAGAGACACATTCTTTACCTCTGCCTCCGCAAGTCTTTTGACGCCCTTCTGCATGCCGTAGGTGAAAATACTTACTACGCCGAGAACCTCGGCTCCTGCCTCGCGCAAAGCCTCCACCACATCAATGCAGCTTCCGCCGGTGGATATAAGGTCCTCAATAACAACAACCTTCTGACCCTTTTCAAGTCTGCCCTCTATACGGTTCTGTCTTCCGTGGTCCTTGCTGCCGGAGCGTACATAGCCCATGGGCATGCCAAGGATATGACCGGCTATCGCTGCGTGTGCGATGCCTGCGGTGGAGGTACCCATAAGCACCTCGGCCTCGGGAAACTCACGCTTTACAGTCTCGGCAATGGCGTTTTCCACATGGTCGCGGACGGCAGGAGCGGTCAGGGTCAGGCGGTTATCGCAGTACACGGGGCTTTTAATGCCGCTTGCCCATGTGAAGGGCTCCTCAGGGCGGAAGAATACTGCCCTGATACTCAGAAGGTCTCTTGCTATAAGCTCTTTGATATTTTCCATTCTCTGTCCTCTCAATCTACAAATTCTCTTACACAGCGTTCATAGGCGGCAACGGGATCCTCCGCTGCGGTAATGGGTCTGCCCACCACAATGTAGTCGGAGCCGATTTCCTTTGCCTGAGCCGGGGTCATTACGCGCTTCTGGTCGCCGGTGTCCCCGTCTGCAAAGCGCACGCCGGGGGTCACGGTAACGAAGGCAGCGCCGCAGCAATCGTGCACCTTACTGCTCTCGAGAGGAGAGCACACAACGCCGTCAAGCCCTGCGGCGGCAGCGGTCTTTGCATAGTGCATGACAACCTCATCAATGGGCTTTTCTATGAGAATATCCCGCTCCATGCTCTGCTGGTCGGTGGAGGTAAGCTGGGTTACCGCAATGAGCATGGGTCTTGTACCGTCCTCGCGGGTAAGTCCCTTAAGCGCAGCCTCCATCATTGCGGTGGTGCCGGCGGCGTGAAGATTGCACATATCCACATCAAGGCGGGAAAGAACACGCATAGCCTTCATAACGGTGTTGGGAATATCATGGAGCTTAAGGTCCAGAAAAATCCTGTGGCCTCTGGCCTTTATCTCTCTTACTATCTGAGGCCCCTCTGCGTAGAAAAGCTCCATACCTATCTTGACAAAGGGCTTTCTGCCGCTGAATCTGTCAAGAAACTCAAAGGTCTGCTCCGCGCTTGCAAAATCGCAGGCCACTATTACATCCTTACCCATTGTGTGCTCCTCCTGTTATATCCGAAAGTTTTTCAATACCGTATTTTGCCATTTCCGCGGGAAGCTCATCAATTATGCGCCTGCATACTGTGGGCTCGCGCAGATTGGCCGCTCCTATCTGCACGGCGGAGGCTCCCGCCAGCATCATCTCAATAACATCCCTTGCCGAGCTTATTCCGCCCATGCCGATAATGGGGATGTTCACCGCTTCATAGACCTTATAAACCATGGCAAGTGCCACCGGGAAAACACCCGGGCCGGAATAGCCGCCGGTAACATTGGCAAGCACCGGCTTTCTCGAATTAAGGTCTATACGCATACCCACAAGGGTATTTATAAGGCTCAGTCCGTCCGCCCCTGCATCCTCACAGGCTCTGGCGATGGACACAATATCCGTCACATTGGGGCTGAGCTTAACATACACCGGCTTTTCGCTTACAGCCTTTACCGCGCGAACCACCTCTGCCGCGGCCTCAGGCTGAGTGCCGAAGCTCATGCCGCCTGCGTGTACATTGGGGCAGCTTATATTCACCTCAAGCAGCGCCACCTGCTCCTGAGCGGAGAGAAGACGGCAGCTCCGGGCGTACTCTTCAACGGAGAAGCCGCTTACATTTGCAATCAGCTTCTTGCCGAAATATTCCTTTATTGTAGGAAGCTCATGGGCAATCACATGCTCGACGCCGGGGTTCTGAAGCCCTACGGAGTTGAGCATACCGGCGGGACATTCGGCAATTCTGGGCTGGGCGTTGCCGTTTCTGGCATTTGCCGTGGTGCCCTTAAATGAAAAGCTGCCAAGACAGTTAATGTCGTATATCTCGGAAAACTCCCTGCCGTAGCCGAAGGTGCCGCTGGCGGGAATTATGGGATTATCCAGCCTCCAGCCGGAAAGGGAAACGGAAAGGTCTACCATATAAGCTCGCTCCTTTCCATTACGGGTCCGTCCTTGCATACACGCCTCATGCCCTTTTTTGTCTCAACGGAGCAGCCCATGCATGCGCCGAAGCCGCAGCCCATACGAGCCTCAAGGCTAATTTCTCCCTCGCTTACCGCCACACGGTTTATGGCGCGGTACATGCCCTCCGGACCGCAGGTGTAGAAAAAGCTGTAATCAAGCTCTGTCATAAGCTCGGTGACGAAGCCCCGGTGACCCATGCTGCCGTCATCGGTGGCGACAAGCACCTTTGCCCCCATAGCTTCAAATTCCTCAATCAAAACCGCATACTCTGCACTGCCGAAGCCCAGCAGCACCGTGGGCTTTTTCCCCTCTGCGCACAGTGCCCTGCACAGGGCAAACATGGGTGATGCGCCAAGGCCGCCGCCAATAAGCAGAGGCCTGTCCCCCGCCTTTGCAGTGTCAAAGCCGTTTCCAAGGCCGCACAGCACATCAATGCTGTCCCCTGCCTTAATACCCGTCATAATATCCGTGCCTCTGCCTACCACCTGATAGCAGAGGCGAATGCCGCCCTCATCCCAATCGGTTACGGAGAAGGGTCTTCTCAAAAATGCACCGGGAATACTCAGCGCCGCAAACTGGCCGGGAGCCGTCATTGCGCTGCTGTCACCCTCAAGGCGAAGCTGCCATGTATCCTTTGCAATCTGTCTGTTTTCCTTAACGGTAAAAATACTCTGCTGCATTATCCTGCTGTCCTTGTTAAAGTCTGTTCCAAACCGCCCTGCCATCATGCACGGTCAGCACACATCTGCCGTAAAGCTCAGCTCCGGCAAAGGGGGTAGCCCTGCCCTTGCCCTGAAAGCTCTCAGGCTCAAGACTGTATTTATCGCTTATTTCAAACACGCTGAAATCCTCACCCACCGGCAGACCGAAGCGGCGGCGGGGATTTACGCTCATCAGCTCTGAAAGCATTTCAAGGCTCATTTCTCCGCTTTTCACAAGGCCTGTATACATAGCGGCAAAAGCGCACTCAAGCCCTACCACGCCCATGGCGCTTTTTTCAAGGCCGCGGCTCTTCTCCTCGGCACTGTGAGGTGCATGGTCGGTGGCTATCATATCCACGGTGCCGTCAAGCACCGCCCTGCGCACCGCCAGCATATCCTCCCTTGACCTGAGAGGCGGGTTCATTTTGAAGCGCCCATCCTCCTGAAGCTCATCATCGCAAAGCAGGACATAGTGGGGCGCAGTCTCGCAGCTTACATCAAGCCCCTCAGCCTTTGCCCTGCGTATAAGCTCCATGCTCTCCTTGGTGGAAAGGTGGCAGGCATGGTAGGCGCAGCCGGTTTTACGCACCAGCTCAAGGTCACGCCCAAGCTGTGCGTATTCACTTGCAGAGCTTATTCCCCGGTGACCGTGACGGGCTGCGTACACACCGTCATGTATGTAGCCGCCGTTTAAAAGGCTGTTGTCCTCGCAGTGGGCAACTATCAACCTGCCCAGCCTTTTTGCCTCAAGCATGGCCTTTTCCATAAATGCATCGTCCTGCACTCCCCTGCCGTCATCGGAAAAGCCCACAACACTCTCAGCCATTGCGCTCATTTCGGAAAGCTCCCTGCCCTGCTCGCCGCAGCTTATGCTGCCGTAGGGCACCACCTCTATGCAGGCGTCCCGGCGGATAAGCTCAAGCTGCATTTCAAGATGCTCCCGACTGTCCGGCACGGGGTCAAGATTCGGCATAGTGCACACGGTGGTGTAGCCACCCGCAGCGGCGCAGAGGCTGCCGCCCTTTATTGTCTCCTTATAAGAAAAACCCGGCTCTCTGTAATGCACATGCACATCACAAAGTCCGGGAAAAACAACATATTTCTTTGAAACATCAAGAGCAATACCTTCACGGGTGAAAAACGCAGATACAGCGCCCTCACAGGCGCCGACGCAAATCACATTATTGAAAGAATTGCCGATAACTGCCATAGCTTCCTCCCTGTAACACAAGGCAAGAGCACACCCATCAGGTGCGACAAAAACTTGCCGGTATCTCTGTACCGCCTTAAAATTCGTGTTATTATAGCACAGGCAAAAAGCCATGTCAAGACATGTCTATGGCTTGTATAAAGTTTTACGCAAATTTCCAAATTGCCTGCGCCTATTCCGTATCAGCCTCTTTCCTCCAGTCGCATTTACTGCTGCGTATGTATGCACCGGGCTTTGCGCTTTTCCTTGTGACCGGGCTTATATTGCCCCATGTCCGCCGTTTTTCGTTATCAAGCCTCCGTTTTTCCTTTTTTGACAGCTTGGCATAGGGTATAAACTTTTTCATATTTATCTCCTTGTTATACTTGAAATAATCGCCAAAATAAGTTATCCTGTAATGCAGTTTGCAGAAATGGAGGAATTGCCATGACAAAGCTGTTTCCGGTAATCGACCTGAGGGCCACGGGCGAGAATATTTGCCGTTTGCGCAAAGAGCGCGGTCTCAGTGTGCGCCAGATGCAGGAGTGGTTCGGTTTTGAAGAGCCTCAGGCCATATACAAATGGCAGAAAGGCAAAAGCCTGCCCACCGTTGATAATCTGTATGCTCTGGGTACGCTTCTGGAGGTTCCCATGGAGGAAATTCTGGTAACACGCCGGCCCAAACTTAATATCGTAAACAATGGGCAGCAGGAGCTTTCCTGCTGCCCACCTCTTTTCAATGCCGCTTTGCTTGACCCGAAAGGGCAAAAGGCCATGCCGCCATTTTTACCGTCTTCTCCAATTGCCGCATGAAACAGCAAAACGGGGGCCGACGGAGTACTGTTTAGTAAAAAGCACTTGTTATATACTCTTTTCCTGGAGATGTAAGTGAGTATTGCCGGTATGGGAAAAAGCGTGCTGCGGTGCTTGCGCATGCTGCTGATTGATTTGAGAAATGATGAGAGCTTATCATGGCTTTTAAGGGCTTAAATTTGCCCGTCATTCATAAGATCTCATGTTTTCAGCGTTTTGCAGCATTATAGTTCATCTGCAACTGAACCGGCTGCAATGGCCTTTCTCAGGCAAAGCGGCAAAGCAAAGCTAATCAGTTCCCCCCGGTAAACTGTGAAAAAATGTCGCAAAAGCCGTCATTCACATCGAAGGGTGCGGCGTAGTCCACCTGAGTATTCACCATGCTTTTATCAAGCTCGGCGGAGACAAGGTCGGACTTTTTGCTCAGGCCGGAGGCATAGGCGCGTACCTTGTTGCGGTCAAAGTTTATGACCGTGACCTTTTTAAGGTCGCAGCAATAGCTGACCTGATTGCCCTCGGCATTGAATTTATAGCCAACGCCGGCGCCGGGATAAATCTTTTCGGAGCTTCGTATTTCAGCCATGTGGCGGAAAATATTCGCAAGCTCCTGCCGCTTTGCGTTCATGCTCACCTCACCGTCAAAATCAATATCCATGCTCTGCTTTGTCCTGCATATTGCGCGGCTCAGTTTTTCCCTCTCATTGAGAAGAAACATCAGAAAGGCGGCAATTTCGTTTATCTGCCCGTAGTATTCGGTATCGGGCAGCTCAAGGCTGGTTTCATTCTGAGCCTCGGGATTTACCTTGTGGCGAAGCACAGTGTTTTCAACCTTGGTCACATTGCGGTCACGGCAAAGAATTCCCTCGGCCTCGGCCATGATATTCTGTATCTTGTTCTGAAAACGGAACGCTTCCTTAAGGTTCATTATTGTCTCTCCTTTTTCGTCGTCTGAGACAATATTACATCATCAACACGCACTTGTCATTGAACCGCTGGTTTAAAAAAGCCTGCAAACGTTTTACCGTTTGCAGGCTTTTTGCTGTCGGTCAGCGCACACTTCTATTTATCTATCCACAAAATGTCCGCGTCCGGTCTGGGCGGTATGCGGTATTCGGGCTCATCGGCAAATCCAGCGGCAATTGCGGCGTATATGCCGTAGTTTTTCGCAATTCCGATTTTCTCCATATACTGCGGATGCGCCGAAAGCAGGCGCTGAAAATACCCCAGCCAGCATGTGGATATTCCCTGTTCATTTAGGAGAATTTCCAAAAGCGAAACCGCAATGGCACAGTCCACCGGCGGGTCATAGGCGTCCCTTGGCATAGTGGCCAGAATAATATAGGGCGCTGCGAAATTTGCAGGATGTACTCCGTTTCTTCTGCTGCGCACCAAATTAGGGTGCTGATTTGAAGCGGCGCACATCTGCACCAGCTCGTCGGCCATGTTATCCGCCAGCTCCCTGTCCGAAATTACAATCCACTTAATTTTATGCTCGTTTCTGGCGCTGGGTCCCCACTGGCTGAGAGCTATTGCCCGTTCAATAATCTTTCTGTCGGGCGCCTCTGCCTTATAGTGGCGCACCGATCGGCGCTTAAGTATCAGCTTTTCCGCAGGGCTTTCGGCTGTGGGCGCAGAGCCTATATTTATCGCTTCATAATCAAAGGAAACAGCCCCCTCCGGACACACAGCGGCGCAGTGCATGCACAGAAAACAGCGGTTCTTCCGGTTTATCTGCACCTTGCCCTCTACGACGGAAAGCACGCCATGGGCGCATGCTCTTGCACAAAGCATGCATCCCACGCATTTTTCACTGTCAATCAAGGGATAACGCACCGCTTCTCCCATGGCTCACACTCCCAGTAAATTATTCAGCGCACTGACAAGGGCTGAAATTTCGGCAGCGCAGCTGTCCATGCCCACCGACGCTCCGAAAAACAGCTCATCGGCGCTGTTTTTCACAGCGGCCAAAGAAATGCTTCTTCCGCAGACGCCACCGAGGAGATAAGTCTCCACCCGCTCAGGACGGGCGCTGATGCCGAATTCTCTGTTTATAATATCGCACAGGTATGCGGCACTGCCTTCCTGCGGGATTTGAAGCTCTCTCTGCGCACCGTCTATTAACAGTCTCACATGAAGCATGCCGGCTTCCTGTCTTACGGATGAGAAAAGCACCTTCTTCTGGTTAAGGCAATACTTCCTCTCAAACATGGAAAAAATCTGCTCCGGCAGCAGCTCACCAAGCCGCTGGGACTGAGCCTTGACCTCCGGCATAAAATCCTCCAGCATGTCATGAGGGAGCTTTATTCCGTAATTGGAGTGCAGTATATAATCCAGCCCTCCCTTTCCGGACTGGCTGTTAATTCTGACAACCGGCTCGTAGGCTCTGCCAAAATCGGCAGGGTCGGCAAGCAGATACGGAACACGCCACACATTTTCCGTCCTGAGAGCCTGTTTGCCCTTGGAGATTGCATCCTGATGAGAACCTGAGAAGGCCGTAAACACCAGCCTACCGGCGTATGGGCTTCTGTCGTGAACTATCATACCGGTATAGTCTTCATACAGCTTGCACAGCTTCGGCATATTTGAAAGGTCCAGGCCCGGATCTATCCCGTCAACCAGCATATTGCCCGCCAGACAGATAATGTCGGCATTTCCCGTGCGCTCTCCGTTGCCAAAAAGCGTACCCTCCACACGGTCCGCACCCGCAAGCAGCGAAAGCTCCGTTGCCGCAACACCGCAGCCTCGGTCGTTATGGGCATGCACGCTGACTGATACATCCTTCCTGCAGGAAAGCCGGCTGCAAAACCACTCTACCTGATCTGCAAAAACATTGGGAGAGCTGCACTCAACCGTTGCCGGCAGATTAAAAATCAAAGCGCCCTTTCTCTCAGGCAGCCATAGTTGAGCAATATCCTCACATATCTCCAGCGCATAGTCCATCTCCGTCTCATTGAAATGCTCGGGAGAAAATTCCAGCGAAAGCTCCGTGTCCAAATCACGGCTCATATAGATTACATCCTTAACACCGGACAAAACCATGCGCTTTACATTCTCTCTGTCCATACGAAAAACAATGTCGCGATGGATCGGAGAGGTGCCGCAGTACAGGTGGAATATTGCCTGCTTAGCCCCCTCCAGAGAAGCCATGGTCCTTTGTATAAGCATGCTTCGACAGGGAGATAGAACCTGAATTGCCACATCGTCAGGTATCATTTTTTCCTTTATCAGGCTGCGCACAAATGCGTATTCCGTTTCCGACGAGGAGGGAAAGCCAACCTCAATGTGGCGAAAGCCAATAGCGCACAGAAGCCGGAACATGTCCTTCTTAGCCTCCACGCTCATTGGCGCGGGAAGCGCCTGATTGCCGTCTCTCAGGTCCACACTGCACCAGCACGGCGCATGAATTATTTGTTTTCCCGGCCAGCTTCGGTTTTCCATGACAAACTGTCCGCGTCTTTTATATTTATCTGAATACATGTTTTTCTCCTGTTTGTACTCCCTGTTCGGATAAAAGCCGTCTGCAACAAACATATATTTAGCTTAAACAATTCGCAAATGCGTGGCTTTACAATATCAAAAATCCCGTTTGTAATATTTCCCCTGTCATTTAGCAAACGGGTACAATTATATTCACAGTCAGCGGGCTTTTATGCAAGCCCTGTAAAATCCTAATGGTTTCATATTTAATGCTGTAAATTTTAAATTGCCATGCGACCACGCAAATAGCAAATGGCCGCATGGCTGAAGGAACATGAAAAGGTGGCTGTTTAGGTGTTTGAAAAAATGCTGTCAGCGTGCCTGACGCTTAAGCTCGATGCCGGGCAGATCGGATACCTTGCCTGCACGCAGGATTACGCTGTCGTGGTGACCCACGAGATTTGCAATGTATCTTGCAGCCTCAATGGTCTTGTCAAGATCGATATTGGTCTTAATGCCCATCAGCTCAAGCATCTGCACAACATCCTCTGTGGCCAGGTTGCCGGATGCGCCGGGAAGGAAGGGGCAACCGCCAAGACCTGCGCAGCAGGTGTCGATAATAGTGGCTCCGCCTTCAAGAGCAGCCAGAACATTTGCCATGCCCATACCCTTGGTGTTGTGGCCGTGGAACACAAAGGTCTTCTCGGGCCACTTGCTCTTGAGTCTGGAGAAGGTTTCGTAAACCAGCTTGGGGTCACCGGTGCCGCTGGAGTCGGAAATGCAAAGCTCATCAAGGCCAAAGTCCACATAGTGGCTTACGACCCACTCTATTCTTTCATAGGGAACCTTGCCTTCAAAGGGGCAGCCGAAGGACACAGCCGCGCTGGGAGTAATGGTAATGTCGTAGCCGAGGCTTACACACTCCTCCAGTCTCTTGAGAGACTCGGCAGTAGTGCAGTTGGCGTTGCTGATATTGTGGGAGTCGGTAACGGAAATAACAAATTCCGTTTTCTTTACACCGGCAGCAACCGCACGATCCAGGCCTCTCTTGTTGCCTACCAGAGTGGAGTAGCACACGCCGGGAACTCTCTCGATGCCGGCCACTACTGCTTCAGCGTCAGTAAGCGCCGGAATGGCCTTGGGATGCATAAACGCAGTATACTGCTGCTCGGGAATACCGGTATGAGAAATCATGTTTATGACCTTGATTTTTTCCTCGGTAGGAATAAAGCTGTGCTCCATCTGGAAGCCATCACGGGTCGTCATGTCTCTGATATATACAAATTCGGGATATCTGGACATTTTTCTTTACCTCCCTTGCAGATTAAATTATGTTGTTCTTCTTAAGCTCTTCGTACTTTTCGTCGGAGTAGCCAAGAAGGCCCTTGAAAATTTCCTCATTGTACTCGCCCATGTCAGGACCGACCCAGCTGACCTCGCAGGGAGTGCCGGTGAACTTGGGAACAATGCCCGGCATATTGATTTCACCAAATCTGGGATGCATGGCCTTAACAATGGATTCGCGTGCAATGTACTGCTCATTCTTCACCATGTCATCGACCTCAATTATGGGGCAGCAGGGTACGCCGACCTCATCAAACATGGCGCATATCTCTTCCGAGCTGCGTGCAGCGACAAAGGGTGAGATTACACTCATAATCTCGTTGATATGCTGCATTCTGAGAGGATTGGATGCAAATCTCGGGTCATCCCTGAATTCCGCACCGCCAACTACCTCAGCGCAGCGCTCCCATGTCTTCTGTGTGCTGGCAACAAGGACTACAAACTTGCCGTCATTGCAGGGCAGAGTTGCAACCGGACAAGCGACGCTGTTGTCCATCGGGGCACGGACATGAATGGTGCCGTCAAGGCCGTACTCGGTGATGTGGCCCTCCTGCAGACGAAGCAGAGGCTCATAAAGTGTTGCGTCAACCTCCTGACCCTCATCGGTCACGCCGGTCTTGATTGCAAGCACTGCGGCCATGCCGCCGAGGCAAGCGAATATACCGCCCATAAAGTCGGCAACTGCAAGCGTGGGGCTGATGGGAGGTCTGTCTGCAAAGCCGTTGATGGCGGTCCAGCCGGAGAAGGCGGTCAATGCGGTTCCGAAACCGGCCTTGGGGGAGTAAGGGCCGGTCTGACCGTAGCCGGAGATATGGCAAAGGACTATCTTGCGATTTACCTTTTTCATCTCCTCATACCCTATGCCCCATTTATCCAGAGTGCCGGGACGGAAGTTCTCAATTACCATATCCGCGTCACGGATAAGGTCCATAAGCACCTTCTTGCCCTCGGGCTCCTTAAGGCTGAGAGTAATGCAGCGCTTATTGCGTGCCACGGTGGGCCAGCGTACGGATTCGTCATTGATCTTGGGCAGCAGCTGACGGAAGGGGTCACCCGTGCCGGGCATTTCAATTTTAATAACATCTGCGCCGTAGTCTGCCAGAAGATTACCGCAGAAGGGGCCGGCGAGAACATTTGCAATCTCAATAACTCTCAGCTTTGTCAGCGGCCCTTTTTTCTCAATAGCCATATTCAAATCTCCTTTCCGTATATTTTACCACTTGAGCTTATGGCCGGGAACCTTGACGCGCAGAGTGCAGATCTGATCCTCGGCGCAGATGAAGAGGGTCTTCATATCCTCTCCGCCGAAGCAGAGATTGCCGGCTCTGCCGGGCATAAGGAAGGTTGCCAGCACGGTACCGAACTTATCGAACACCTGAATGCCGCCGGGGCCGGTTATCCACACATTGCCCTCGATGTCAATCTTTATGCCGTCGGGCTTACCCTCACCCTGAGGAATATCGTGAGCAAACACTCTCTTATTGCCGAGAGTACCGTCGTCCATAACATCGAAGATGTACAGCAGATCACGGGGAGAGTCTGCAACCAGCATCTGCTTCTCATCCAGAGTGAAGCAAAGACCGTTGGGGTTTGCCACCTCATCCGTAGCAAGGAACAGATCCTTCGAATCGGGGTTGAGCATGAATATTCCCTGGAAGTCAAGCTCAAGAGGTCTGTAAAGGCCGGCGCGGGTGGGGCGTCTGCCAAACTGGGGGTCGGTGAAGTAAATCATGCCGCTGGAGTGCACAACAATATCATTGGGAGAATTGAGCTGCTTGCCCTTATAATGGCTGGCCATTACTTCATAATTACTCATGTCGGGCTCCATACGGACAACACGGCTGGTAGTACCCTCACAGCTGAGAATGCGGCCCAGATGGTCAAAGCAGTTGCCGTTTCCCTTGTTGGTTTCATCCTTGAGCAGAACCGCGCCCTCTTTTTCGGACCACTGCCAAAGAGTGGAGTTGGGAATATCACTGTATATCAGTACCTGACGCTTGGAGTCCCAGATGGGGCCCTCAGTAAAATTATATCCGCTTGCGATTGTTACCAAAGGCTGGTCAACATCGATCAGATCATGGATACGCATGTCAAAAATATTTACTTTCAGCATAATTTCCCTCCTGTATTTTTTATTTTTCTGTGGAATAAAGTCTGCTTGATAAACAGGCTTTTTCCATATATTTTAAAAACTATCCCTTAAGGCCGAATTACGCTCATTGCGCCAATGTCAGATAACGCCTTCTTCTTTAAGCTGTTTCAGCTGCTCATCGGTATAACCGAAGATTTCGCCGTAGACCTTCTCGTTATCCTGTCCGAGAGTAGGTGCAGGATTGCGGATTTCAAAGGGACATGCGCTCAGCTTTACAGGGTCGCCTGCAATACGCATTTTCCCGGCCACAGGATGCTCAACATCAACAAACATCTGTCTGGCCTCGGCTATATGAGGATCTTTAACAACGCGGTCAATTGTATTTATAGGTGCTGCGGGGCATCCCGAAGCAAGAATCATATCAACTGCCTCATCTATGCTCTTATCCTCAAGCCACTTCTCAATGATCTCCTTAAGGGGAACATTATTGGCTATTCTGTCCTTGTTCTCCTTGAATCTGGGGTCTTCGCACAGCTCGGGCATGCCCATGGTCTTTGCCAGAAGCGCAAACAGCTTGTTGTTTGCAGCGCCAATAACTATGCTGCCATCCTTCACCTTAAAGGAGTCATAGGGATATGCAGACTCATAGCGGTTGCCTATTCTTCCGGGCAGTCTGCCGGAAACAAGGTAAATCATGTTTACGATTTCCAGAGAGGACACGACCGAGTCAACCAGAGCCACATCCACCTTCTGCCCGACGCCGGTCTCTTTTGCGCCCACATACGCGCCGAGAACGCCAATCGCCAGATTCATTCCGCCAAGAACATCGCCAATTGCAGTACCGGTGCGGGTAGGCTCACCGCCGGGCCAGCCGGTGGTGCTCATCATGCCGCCCATGGCCTGTCCTATGATGTCGTAGCCGGGGCGCTTGCTGTAAGGCCCGTAATGGCCGAAGCCGGAAACACAGCCGTATACGATGCCGGGATTGACCTCCTTGAGGACATCATAACCCATATTCAGCTTCTCCATGGTGCCGGGACGGTAGTTTTCAAGAACCACATCGGCATTCTTTACCATTTCAAGGAACATCTCTCTGCCCTTGGGATGCTTCAGGTTAAGGGTAACGCCCTTCTTGTTGCGGTTGAGGTTCATATAATATGCGCTCTCACCGTTTACCTGAGGTAAAAAGGCGCGGCTGTCATCGCCCACTCCGGGCATTTCTATCTTGATAATATCAGCGCCCATATCAGCCAGCATCATGCTGCAGTAAGGGCCTGCAAGCACTCTGGTAAGGTCCAGAACCTTCATTCCGGACAAAACACCTTTGCTCATATTTTCCTCCTTTTTGCTTTAAAGCATTCCAAACAGCTTTGGCAGCCACAGAGATACCTGCGGGAAATAGCTCAGTATCAGGCAGCCAATAATGCCTGCTATTACAAAAGGCACAACTCTCGAGCATATCTGCTCCAGCTTAAGCCCCGTGATATTGGATGCAACATACAGGTTTGCGCCAACGGGAGGAGTTATCATACCCACAGCAAAGGAGGTGGTCATAAACACGCCGAAAGCGTAGAAGCTGTAATCCATAGACTTCAGAACAGGCAGAAGTATGGGCAGGAAAATGCAGAAGGCGGAGTTTGCTTCGATAAAGCATCCTGCAATCAGGAACAGGATATTGACCAACAGCAGGAACACAAAGCGGTTGCTTGCAAGTGCCACGAGCTGCTTGGAAAGCTCCTCGGCAAGACCGGTTGTGGTCATTATCCAGCTGAATATACCGGCTGCTGCAAGAATGAACATTACAACGGCAGAGGTTGCGGCAGAATCTACACACAGCTTCCACAGATCCTTGAGCTTAAGCTCCTTATAAATAAAGAAGCCAACCACCAGACCGTACACGACTGCAACGCCCGCAGCTTCGGTGGGAGTGAAAATACCTCCGTATATGCCTCCCAGAATTATAACGGGAGTCATAAGGCTCCAGAAAGCATCCTTGGTGGTAATGAATTTCTCTTTTATGGTTGCCTTGGGAATGAGCTTGATATTCTCAACGCCGTCCTTATACATGCAGTAATAACCGGCCAGGCAGTAGAGAGCGCCCATCATAAGACCTGGAACAACACCGCAGATAAACAGAGTGCCGACGGATATGCCGGAAAGGGTTGCAAACACAACAAAGGCAACGCTTGGCGGTATGATGACGCCTATGCCTCCCGCTGCGGCAACCAGCGATGCCGACATGCTCTTGTTATATCCGGAGCGCACCATACCGGGGATCAGAATGCCGCCGATTGCAGCAACGGTTGCGGGACCGGAGCCGGAGATTGCGGCAAAGAAGCACGCAACCACGCAGGTAACAATGATCATGCCGCCTCTGATGTGGCCGAAAAATGCCTGAGCCACATTGATAAGGCGCTTTGAAATACCGGCATACTCCATAATGACGCCGGCAAGTATAAAGTAAGGAATTGCAAGCAGAACACTCTTTGAAATTGCAGAGTTCATCAGCGAAGCAATGCTGGAAATCTGAAAATCATTGACTGCAACTGCCCATACGGAGGATAAGCCCAGTGATATTGCTATTGGGATATTCATGCACACCAGCACAAAGAATATCAGAAATATAAATACTGTCATTATTATTCCTCCTTTGCTCCGGTGTTTTCTTTACGCTGCTTCTCTTCCAGCTCTCTGCGGCGTATCTCTGCATACTCTGCCTTGTCCTGCATACGCTTTGCATACTGCTCGTCTGCCGATTTGAAGCCCATTACACCGGCGTAGAGACTTCTGTAAAACATTAAGGCCGCACCAACGGGGAAGGCCATGCTCTTCCAGTTGGCAGATATGTTCAGCGCAGGAAGGATATTGCCGAATTTTGCATTGTTGCTGACAAGAATAATGCCTGAGTAAAATACCATGGCAGAAAACAGGCACATGAGAGCGGTGGAAATAACGATAACTATCTTGTGGTAGACAGGCGGGATACGGTCCGTTATAAGGGACATACCCGTATGGGAGCCACGCTTGAGGCCACATGCAATACCTATCATTGTTGCCCACACAAAAAGCATGAGCGTTACCTCTTCGGTGTAGGAGAAAGGCGACTGCGGAAGCAAATATCTGAAAACAACATTCAGAAAATTCATCACTATCATTACCATCATGATAACGACAAGCATGAACTCCTCAAAAAAGTCAAAGAATTTATTGATTATTTTCACAATAAACCTCCCTTTATAAAATGCTGGAGGATGATTTAACATCAACCTCCAGCTAATAGAATTATTCGCGGTCAGTTAACGCCAAATACATCGTAGAGGTCGCCCATGGTCTCGCGGTACTGGTCATAAATGGGCTGTACAGCGTCCTTGAACACCTGAACCTGCTCATCGGTCAGCTCTGTGATTTCAATACCGAAGTCCTCAAGGCACTGCTTTTTGAAGCTGGCGTCATTATTCTCGGCTACGCTCATCTGGTACTCCATAGCCTCGGCGCCGCACTGTGCGAAGATTGCCTTGTCTTCCTCGGACAGAGTATTCCAAACCTTGTCACTTACGCTGAGTATGATGTATTCGAAGGAGTAGTTCCACTGAGTACCGTACTTGAGAGTCTCAGCAACACCGGAGGTGATGGTGGAGTCCCAGGGGTTTTCCTGTGCATCAACAGCGCCCTGCTGCAGAGCGGTGTAGAGCTCGGAAATGTTCATGCTGACAGGGTCTGCGCCCAGCATCTTCCACAGGTCGATATACAGAGCGTTGCCGGGAATGCGGATCTTCATGCCCTTAAGATCTTCAAGGGTGGTTACGGGGTGAGTGTTGGTAGTCAGCTGACGGAAGCCGTTTGCGCCGATGCCGATGCCGTGTGCGCCGCATGCCTCAACTATGTCATAGATAGCTGCTGCGCCTGCTCCGTCGCCAAGGAGAGATTCATGAACCTCTGCCCAGTCCTTATACAGCCAGGGCATGCAGGGCATGCAGAAACGGGTATCTGCGTTGGACCATACAAGACCGCCCATCAGGGAGATGTCAATGTCGCCGGACTGATGCATGGTGATTGAGTCGGGCTGGGAGCCGCTGGCCAGCTGTGCGTCGGTGTAAACCTTGATGGTGTAACGGCCGCCGGTGCGCTCGTTGATGAGCTCAGCAAAGCGGTTTGCGCCTTCCACCCATGTACTGCCTGCGGAAACCGAGGTGTTGAGCTTGAGCTCCACAGACTTAACTTCGTTTGCCTTTTCCCCGGATGCGCCGCACGCAGCAAGGGAAAGCACCATTACGAGTGCCAGAATGACTGCAATAACTTTTTTCATATGTTTCCTCCTAATTTTATTTTTGTTTACAGACTTTGTCTGCCAAGCACATATTTATTTGCCTATATAATTAGGCTCTCGCCCTTCTCTTGCAGCAAGGGCTCCTTCCTTAACATCCGCCATGGCCAGAAGGCTCAGCAGAGCAGGCTTTGAATATGCCAGTGCCGCCGAGGGTGTAAGCTCCACCATGTCGTAATAGGTCTGACGGCCTATCATAACAGCCACAGCACTGCGCTGTGCTATGATGTCGGCATATTTCAGCGCCGCCTCAAGCACTTCGCCTTCGGGTACAACCTCATTGATAAGGTTCCAGGACTCTGCTTTTTCCGCACTTATCGGCTTACCGCTTAGAATAATCTCGAAAAGCCTCTTTTTGGGAACGCTTCGTCCGTTTACCGCCAGAGCTATCATGGGATAGTTGCCTGTTGCAACCAGCTCTGTAAGGCAGAACTGAGCTTTTTCCGAGGCCACAGCCAGATCGCAGCACTCAGTCATCATAAAGCCTCCTGCAAAGGCGTTGCCGTTTACGGCTGCTATAACAGGCTTTGCCGAAGCATAAATTGCCTTAAGCATCTCTACCATGCCGTCAGAGTATTCCTTCTGATCCATGGCATAGCCAACCGGGAAGCCGTCAATCTTTCCTCCAAGGCAGAAGACCTCTCCCGCTCCTGTGAGAATAACGGATCGCACATTCCCGTCGCGGTTTGCCTCGGCCAGTGCATCCATAACCTCCGTTACTGCTGCAAGGTCAAGACGGTTGCCGTTTTCCGGAATATTGAAAGTGATGATTGCCGCCGATTTTTTGACTTCATACAGGATTTTCTGATAGTCCTTCATTTCACTGCCCTCTTCTGTCAGTTATCGTATTCGGGGCGGGACGGTGTGAAAGCCTCTACAAATTCGCAGTCAGTTACCGCCGCGCAGCCATGTATTTCATAGGGGTCAAATACATAGGAGAAGCCGGGACCTCCCAGTACGGTGTTCCCATCCTTGTCAAAGAACTCCATTTCACCGCGGATTATATAGCCAATCTGAGCCGCCGCATGGTTGTGCAGCTCTACTCTTGTCCCCTTGTCCATATTAAAGACGCAGAACATTATTTCATTATTTGCAGTCAGTGTTCTGCGATAATGACCCGGAAAAGCGGATATAGTCTCTGTATCTCCGATGTTTCTGAATTTCTTCAAATCAACCGCCTCCTAAGTAAGCACATCTGCTGTTAAATCTCGGCCCTGCGCTGTCTGATAATATCAAGTGCGCTGGACCAGGCCTTCTCAAAGCTGGAACGGAACAAAACAACAGGACCAAAATCTTCGTATTCCTCCGCAGTAATGGCATTGACAAAATAGCCTCTGCGGTAGTCATCGATTTTCTCAGCCAGCTCATCCACAACGGAATGCGGAGTGGGAGCCAGGAAACGCTGTACAACCGGCTGATCCTGCTCAATGAGCTTGTCGGCGGTTCCGACCCAGTTGATGGTTATTGCCGCGTCCGCTCCAACCATTTCGGTGAAGTGATGCAGGCCTCTTGCTCCGCCTCCGATAAAGCCTACGGGATAGTTTTTCTCTTTTACCATCCAATAAACCTTCTTGGCGATCGACATCCCCGCCTGCCAGAGAACATCGGGAGATATGTCTATCCCCTGCTCTTTTACCAGCTTCTGTAAGTACTCATCATAAATGCCCGTAATATGAGAGAAGTATATCGGAGCGGGGTTTTTCATGCCCTTTGTAGCCTTCTCATACACCCGGCAAACATCCAATGCCTGCTTCACAGCCATAACCTCTGTGGCGTTGATGGCAATGCCCTTGCTTGCTACATACTCAATGGCCTCAAGGCCTTCCTTGGTCACAGGTATCTTCGCCATGATGTTAGGCGATGCAGCAGCGTTGTACTCAGCATAGCGGATAATGCTCTCGGTATCCTCGCGGAAGGGGTCTCCCTGAATGCTTACATAGCCATTTTTGCCAAAGCTCTCCTCGTACATGGGCATAAAGACATCGGCAATTACGGCTACAAGCTGGCGCTGGAGCTTGACCTGAACATCATTGTCATCAGATTCGGAACGAATGATTTCGTCCATTATCTTGTACACATGCTCCTTCTCTTCCTTGTTGGTGAGCATCTTGTAGGTATAGGCGGGATTCTGTGTGCATCCTACTGCGCCGGCCTCAATGGCCATGCGCGCCTGTTCTCTTGTCACATTGTTAATCCAAAACCTTGTCGCTGTCTGCTCCTGAACCCTCTTGAAATAATCATTTGCCATTACAACACTCTCCTTTTTGTTAGTCTCCGCATCATATAATCCTATCATCAGATGTTTTAGGCTATAAAAACAAAAACTGAAAATTTTTACTTAAAAAACTTGCATGTAGATCAGGTTTCCGATGCCGCAAACGGGTATCCTTAGCAAAACCGCTTGCGACACCGCAGTATGTCTATCCTCTTTTCAATTTCATACGGAATTATGCAGACAGCCTATAATCTTATCATCTGATGTTTTGGGCTATAAAAAACCACCTCATACCAATCAAGCATGAGTAAACTCATCTTCTTACAGCTTTACAATTTATAGTATTGAGTAATGTTGCCCATATGCTCACTGATGGAGGCATAGAGCCTGCTGTAATTTTTTTCTTCCAGGGCATTCGCTATCTCAATATGAGACTTGCGTGCCGCAATTACTACCTCTTCCTTGCTCATAAGATCATCCATCAAAACATCTATCATATTTCTCATCATGTGATAGACTTCGATGAGGATATTGTTTTCGGTAAAAGCTATGAGCTTGTCATGGAAAAGCCGGTCTGCTTCAATATTCTCGCTGAGAGAAGAATTCACATTGATTTTCTCTGCCAGAGCCTTCATTTCGGCAATCTGCTCATCGGTCAACTTGTCATAAATAATGCTTGCGCATCCCGTTTCAAGAACCTGACGCAGATAAGCCATCTGCTCAATGTTCTCTCTGGTAGGCATAAAGCCCAGGAACTCAAAAACATGCTCAGCAAACTTATTTACTACAAAAGTACCGTTACCCTGCCGAATCTCCACGACACCGTATGCTGCCAGAATACGCATACCCTCACGGAGAGATGATCTGCTAACACCAAGCTCTGCGGAAAGCTCACTTTCATTGGGGAGCTTGTCCCCTACCTTAAGAATGCCTGACTGAATTGCTGTTTTAATTGCATCCACAACCTGCATAGTTGCGGAAACTCTCTCTACCTTTTTCAGCTCTCCCATTCAAAACCCCACTCATCTGATGTTATGACCTTTGATTGGATTATAATAGCTGCATTGTTGTAATGTCAATGCATAATTGATGTGTAAAATCAATTTTGTTAATACTCCATATTTTTTCACATTTCAAGTTATGCAAAATCACCTTAGCGTGACATTGTCTGACTATACATCAATAATCTTTACACTAATAATATTCGAGTAATTGTTTCTTTTCGGTAGCACTGCTACGCTCCGCAGTAAAAATTAATGGGTGCATAATGAAACATTAGGCTTTGTTATACCGGGTAAAATTACAATGTGCGACACATTTATATACTTACAAAGGCTCCCTTATGTAATGGCCCAGGCCAGTCTCTCTTGCCACTTCGCGGCAATTTACCTTCAGGGAGCTGTCAGTGAAGCTGGCTGAAGGATTGTCACCCCGGGCGGATAATATCCGCCCCTACAAATATGCGTTGCAATACGTCCCTGTCGTAGGGCCGGGACGTATTGCTCCCACAATTCCAATCCATCCGCAAGCACACCACAATCGCCGCAAAGCGGCGATTTCACCCTATCAGCAGACGGATTTCATTCCCGTCCTCCCCATAGTAGAAAACTATGTTCGCACGCAACCATTGCCTCTCCAGTGTAAGGGGAGGCTTTTTTGCTGTCTAGAATATAATTCCTTCAATTTCTACTTGTCATTTAACAAGCATTCTTGCATTTTTATGGGACATATGCTACTATGTACTCAAATCTTGCTGTACAAAGGTGGTACACCATATGCTGCACCACCTTTAATTAAATACTATGGAACCAAATAATTACGATATTACAATTAGCAAATCAAAACAAGAAAGCATTGTAAAAGCAGTTGAATTGCTTTATAAGGAATTAGATGCTGCGCCTAAAATAAAAATCCACCGTCCAACTATTGATTATTGGCGGATGACGCTATGCTTTGCTGCATGGCTCTCCCCTATTCTGCTTACCGTTATTCTGTTGAACCGCGTCTCGGTTTTACAACATTATTTTCTCTGGATTACCATTGCAGTCGTTCTTATGATGACGGCTCTTTTCCTTAAACCCACTATCGTTTACCTTATTCTTCTTTACCAGAGATTTGCCCCGGAGCGAATTCGCTCATCATGTGTTTTTGAACCCACCTGTTCAAATTACATGCTTCAAGCTATAGAAAAATACGGTGTTATATGCGGTGTCTATAAGGGGATAAAGAGGCTACTCCGATGCCATTATCCCAACTGCGGCGTAGATTATCCATAACAAAAAGGAGCGCAATATGGCATTTCAACCTGCAATTTGTTCAAACTGTGGCGGCGTTCTTCAGGTCGATGATACTGATTTAAACGGCTTCTGTGAATGTAAATTCTGCCGCACCCCGCACAAAGTTATCGATGTAATAACCATTGACGGACTCCCAACAGTCAAGTCTCTTCTGATTAATGCACAAATGAGCATCGAAGATGGGAACCCAGAGAGGGCGGTTTCTACATATAATGAAGTCTTGACCATAAAACCCAATTGTCATGAAGCATGGTGGGGGCTCTACATATGTAATTCCTATTTCGACAGTTACTATGGGTATCAGGATAAATACGGTAATGGCGGCCCGCAAACTAAATCCGCTATTATGAAGCGCACAATTGATAAATATGCAGCGCGAGCAATAGACTATGCTCCGCCCCAGCAAGCCGAACGGTACAAAAATGCAATTCAGGAAGAGCTTGACTTTATCGAACAGGTTCGCAGCGGGGCGTATGAGAAGACTTCAGGCGGTGGCAGAAAAAGCGGGTGTTATATTGCAACCGCGGTCTATGGCGATTATAGCTGCGATGAGGTCGTGGCATTGCGTCGTTACCGTGATGATTTTCTGTCACATAATCTTTTTGGGCGTTTGTTCATCAGATTTTACTACTGGGTCAGTCCCGGTTTGGCAAAACACATTCGTCCCGATTCTTTTGTCGGGAAACTGATACGCAAGTATCTTGATAAAAAAATAGAGCGTCTTTCATTGTGAATCGGTTCGGTAGGCCGAGGAGCACAATAGATAAAAAAATTTTTTTGGGAGGAAAGAAACATGGTACAGTACAAAACAGTTGCAGGCCCGGTCGGACTGACCATCACGCAAAAAGAATCATACGCCAGCGCCGTAAAGCAGTATGCTGCTATTATTGATCGTGAAGCAGTTGGCGGTTGGGAACTCGATTGCATCCAGCAGATTCCCGTTACAAAAAAAGCCGGATGTCTTATGGCTCTTATTGGTGGCGGTGACGAAACCGTTTACTTTAACATGCTTGTTTTCCGCAAGAATAATTAACACTTTGATGATGGTTGGGGTGAGTCCGCATGAATCCTGCAGAACTTCTCTCAAGTATTACCAATAGAGTATATCACGCTAAGGACCGGCTGCCTGTTTTTCTGTTCGCGATTCCGATATTCGCTAATGTCTTCTGGGTTATTAATAACACTCTCACCCTTTTATTTGGTTATATTATCTTTTTTATCAAGATTGGGCTTTTCATAGATAATATCTCCAAGATATGCTTTTTCCTGTTGGGCGCATATATGCTTCTGCTGTATTATAAAGGAAAAAGAATCCTGCATGCGGCGGCGGGTGTTATGATAATTATCCGCGTCTTCCTGCCACATGGAATTACTGCCTCTTATGCATTTGGTACAAACCTTACTTGGCTGGCCTGTGGCCTCTTGATGGTCGCCCCGCTTTATCTTGGAAATGATAAAGAAGCAAATGAGTGGGGAAAACTAGCTGCAATGGTTGCTGTGGGCGTTTTCTTGTTTAACTTGATTATGGGGATTATTCAGTCGAATGTTCTCGTAGGAGGCTTTGCAGCTTATCTGATTGACATTGTAGATACAGCCTGTATTTCGCTTGAATTATTACTGCTCCTCACATGCGTCATACATGAAGCAGACAGCCTTGGCGGTGTATTGGATAGTATTGGGGCAATTGTTGGAAATATTACCGGAAGAAGCAACAATCAAACAGGAGCGCATGAGCGTAGCATGGTGCACCACGAATCTAAAACGGTATCAGAGCCAACTTATGAGCAATTCACTCTCCAAGGCTCTGTTCCACAAGCAGTATCCGTACCAAGAATCGCTCCCACAGGGGGGAAAAAGCAGTACAAAACTGTCGCGGGTCCGGTTGGAGTTATCGTCTCCGGCAAGGATTCTTACGGGAGCGGCGTCAAGCAATATGCAGCTATCATTGATAGAGAAGCTGTTGGCGGTTGGAAACTTGAATCTATCTATGAAATACCAGTTACAAAAAAGGCCGGTTGTCTTGCCAGTCTCCTTGGGAAGCATGATGAAACAGTCTTTTTCAACATGCTAATTTTTAGCAAGGTAGAGTAACACTTCGTAAAACGTTGACTGCAAGCTACCGATGCAGTCAACGTTTACTGTTTTTTGGGAGGAGCTCATGCATAACAACACAATTTCGTCCGTTCCGCTTAAAGGCGGGGATTGGGTTTCTTTGGGAGCAATCGAAATTGCTTCCATTCCACATCTGTCTATTATAGATACAAGCGGAAAAGCTGATACAGAGCTTCTGTCCAAGTACCGTATTGAGTTTTCAAAGGTACTGGATGAAGTTTTTCAGGTGTACAAGGCGTCGGGCTATTCGCAGGAGATTGCTCTTGAGCTTCTATGGACAACACATCCTGTGTTAAACCAGCCTTACAAAGCCTCGATTCATTTAAACGTAATTGTTCGCTGTATCGGTCGCTCGCGTTCATCTTCAGAGAAACAAACGGATCACCTTCTGAAGATGCTTTTGTCCGCTCTGTCGTTTATGAAGTACGATGTAATGGCTGTTGCACCTGATAAACACGGTGCTCTTATGGATGGCGTTGAGGATAGCTGCATCAAAGCAATTGTTAAGGAAGAGTCCGCAGATAATCTTCAAAACATGATGCTTCCATATTGTTATTCGTATAGCCGCCTGCCAATCTCTGACAGTGATCTCAGTCGAATCGCAAATGTACTTATAGATCACCCTGGGTCAGCAGTTTCCTTCCAGCTTATCCCAACCGTTTTCAGGCAAGACGAAAGCATGGAAATTGACCGAACTGCGCAAGCCTTGGATACGCTAAGCCGCGGCATTATGGATCAGGGCATCGGAACGGTCAGCTTTGCTCTGGCTGAGCGCCATGCTGTTGACTATCGCTACTACGCTTCCCATAAAGGCTCCGCATTATTTCTCTACAACACACTTATCTACGGCAATGACGCAGCCGCAAAAGCAATTACAAGCCGTGTGTTTGCTGAGCTGTCCTCCGGGAAGGACTGGAATGCCAACTTAAAAATCGTATCGCTTTCCGGCGCAGAAGTTAAGAAGGATCGGAACTTCTACCCACTTCCTTGGGCTGTAAACGCACTTTTGATAAGGCGTGACAGGAACGGAGAACTGTGGTCTTCACAAAGATTTTCTCCGGCGCTGCACCGTTTACCGTATATGATCACGGGAGAAGAGGCATCAACATTTTTCAGACTTCCCCTCGGAAGTGATCATATCTCTGCCGGGTTCCGTGTAAATGAATCCGAGAGAGACGCAAAAACCTATGCATCAAATATCATCAATTCCGGAGATATTGTTGTAGGCAAACTAAAGGCCTCATCTAACGAAGCCACAATCGGGTTCTCCTTAAATGACCTTGCCAAGCATATGTTGGTTGTCGGAACACCGGGATCAGGAAAAACCACATTTTCCGTCAGTCTTCTTGATCGTTTGTGGAAAGAACACAATATTCCTTTTTTGGTTATAGAACCGGCAAAAAACGAATACCGTGCATTGATTCAAAGCATCCCCGAGCTTCAGGTTTTCACACCGGGCAAAAACTTTATTTCACCCTTTGTATATAATCCGTTCGTTCCACCGAAGAATGTCAAGCTGGAAACCTATAAATCCACGCTTAAGACCGCTTTTGCTGCCGGTGTTTCCATGACTTCTCCGCTGGACAAGATATTCGAAGAAACAATCAACAACTGCTACTCCGATTTTCGTTGGTTGGATACATACACCTCCGCTGACGGCGGTCTCACCTTTAACATCACGGATTTCATTCGCTGCTTCCAAAAGACCTTTGATGATATAGGTTATACCGGAGACGCAAAAAATATTGGCAGAGCCGGTGTGGTTCGACTGAAAAGCTTAGTAAATCTATTCGACCACTATTCCTCCATTCCTATCGAAGATCTGCTCCAAAAGCCAACTGTTATCGAGTTGGCTGCTATCGAAAACAGCGATCAAAAAGCCTTGATTATCGCGCTTTTGCTCCTATCTGTTCTTGCCTATGTTAATGCCAACTACATAGGTGAGGGCGGGCTGAAAAACGTAATCCTTCTTGAGGAGGCCCATGTTCTTTTGGATGGGGGTTCCGCTGCGAATCACGGAGACTCCAACCCTTCCGCCATCGCTCAAGGCTTAATCAAACGTATGCTTGCGGAAATTCGTTCCTACGGTGTTGGAATCGTGATTGCGGATCAATCTCCGCGTAAGGTAACATCTGATGTTGTAGCTCTGACCGACATGAAAATGGTCTTTCGCTTGGTAGAAAATGAGGACAAGCAGATTGTGGCAGGCAGCACCAACATGAGTGATACCCAGGCAAAGCGCATGTCTAAGCTGCGCCCCGGTGAAGCGTTTCTGTTTTTCGGGAAGCTCGATGAACCGGAAGAAGTCATAACGCCTGACTATCGGCTTGAAAAAAACATTAGCATTTCTCTTTCTGACGAAGGAATCATCCGCTTGAGCCGCTACTGGGCGGATAAAGGAAAGATGCTGCGCCCCTATCCCCAATGTGAAAATTGCTCAGACTGCAGTGAGGGGTGCGAGTATTCCCGCCGTATACTGGCCAGAGAAATAGCTCGAAGGATTTTCAACCGCTACATCAAGCTCGATTCCAAAGATTTCAATTCGGTTAGAGCGGTCTTTGAGCATATCACAAAGCTAACTAAGACTGAACTAAACAATGAGCCGTTCAGCATTGAGTTGCTTCGCTGTGTGAAAGTGCATCTTTGGCGAAAAATAAAGTATGAAACCAAGATTCCCGTAAGCAACAAACTGATCGAAAACTCAATCCGTAAGTAAAGATAGAAAGATGAGGTATTACCATGGACGAAAGTTTTGACTATTCTACCGACTCCGGTGGAGAAATTGACAGCACGAGCTTTGATACTTCCGATACTGATATCTCTTCGGATTCGGATTACAGTGATTCTCCCGTTATTGAAGACTTTGGGGATTTCGATGATACATCAGATGTGGTCAGCGATTATAGTCTTGACGACTTTGACGGTGGCGAGATAGATTTCCCTGAGGATATTCCGGAGGATTTGCCGGAGCTAAGCGAAGATCTGGAGGCACTGGATTTCGGCACAGATGAGTTCGGAGATTTGCCCGAAGACATTCCGGAGGATGTACCGGAGCTAAGTGAAGATTTGGAGACGCTGGATATCGACACGGATGAATTCGGGGATTTACCCGAAGACATTCCGGAGGATGTTCCGGAGCTAAGTGAAGATTTGGAGACGCTGGATATCGACACGGATGAGTTCGGGGATTTACCCGAGGACATTCCCGAGGATATTCCGGAGCTCAGCGAAGATACAGAGACGCTGGATATTGACACAGATGAGTTCGGGGATTTACCCGAGGACATTCCCGAGGATATTCCGGAGCTCAGCGAAGATATAGAGACGCTGGATATTGACACAGATGAATTTGGGGATTTACCCGAGGACATTCCGGAGGATGTTCCGGAGCTCAGCGAAGATATAGAGACGCTGGATATTGACACAGATGAATTTGGGGATTTACCCGAAGACATTCTGGAGGATGTACCGGAGCTAAGCGAAGAGATAAAGACTATGGATATTGATGCAGATGCTGGGGATTTCCCAGAGGCAGAGCAGAGTCCCGAGAAGATTGATTCAGACTATCATGTCGCTTTAGAGCAGGATCAGACAGATACAGTTTCTGTTCCAAACGATGAAACACTTTCTAAAATACATCAGGACAAAGAATACCAAGAAATTGATATCGAAGAGAGCGACCCTGTAAAAACGCTCAAGCTCAGTGAATTTGAACTCCTTAAGATTGGCAACAACTCGGTTAATGCTCAACTTGAAGGTTTGATGGAGGACTATGCTGCGCAAGGTCTCTCTGATGCAGAAATCGCAGATAAGATAGCAGCTGACCGATGGAAGCTCCAACAGGAATACCTCAACGAAACTTTCCCGGGGCAGGATATTTCCCCTCATGTATTCAATGGGTTTTATGAGAATGGCGCCACAGACCGTATTAATGAAATCGAACAATCTACAAGTCTTCAGGATCTGATTACTGGAAGCCCAAGCGCGTCAAGTGACCTTTCGGAAAACGCTGTAGCTTCCGGGGGGTATGATGAGCTGAATCAGAAAATAGATGAGATTACGGATAGCGACCTGAGTACAGAGCACAAGTTGGAACTGTTGAATCAAATTAAATCAGATTTGAGCTCCCCCGCTTTAACGCAGTCAATTCCAGAAGAATCTGATCTCAACACGCTTACCGAAAATGCCGCTATTGTGAATTCTCAAGATTTGCAACATCCGGTTGATGTAGAAGAGATTGAAACCTGGCTCAAGGATATCAATCCTAATTTCGATCCGTTTGATATTGAATCCCCATACTGTAACAATTGCGGTTCTTGTGCATTTGCGGTTGAGCAGCATCTTTCCGGTAACTCCGATATTGTTGCCACGGCAGAAAACATTGGAACAGTTGCGGAAATGAATGAACTTACCGGAATGAAACAAGTTCCCATGAGCCCTGGTGAGATACAACAGTATCTCCTAAATCAGGGTCCGGGAGCGCACGCCATCGTTGGAATAGACCGTGCAGAAGGCCCGGGACACTGGTTTAACGCAATCTGCCTGGATGACCATACGGTTGTTGCGCTTGATGGGCAGTCTGGTGAAATACTAGACTGGCCACCTGACTATGGTAATGTTACAAATTGGGATGTAAGTGTGAAAAAGGAGGACCTCCAATGAACAAAGGAATCCTGAAAACAGCAGCAGAGCTTTTGAAAATCACGGAAGAGGCAGCATTGGAACATGTTAAAGCGCTGCCCGAACACAATGCATTCTATTTTTGGAATCCACAGAGAGGTGGTAATGCGGTTATTATCGCTGATAGTGGGGAAAAACTCGCCGCTACTTCCGCTGTAAGCTTTGAAAAGCACTTAAGTGCCTTTCTTGCCGGGAAACGTAACTGACAAAGAATGAGGTAAGGCTATGGGTCTGTTTAAAAACAACAAAAATCCGAATGAAGTCGCCTATGTGGGCGGAAAAAAGCACTGGACAGATGTCATTAAGAACTCAGGTGACGGAGAATATCTGATCTGGCGTCAGCCTGAAGAGGACTTTAATACAAATTCTACGCTCATTGTGATGCCTGGCGAAGCAGCTATTTTCATTGATCAAGGCAAAATCGTGCAGGTTTTTGAAAACGGAACATATAAGCTAAGTACGGAAAACTATCCATTTATTACCCGCTTGCGTACTGCGTTTTCCGGCGGCATCAGTGCATTTAACTGTGTAGTTTATTTCGTCCGGAAAGCAGTCAGCAAAGAGCTGCTGTGGGGTACTGTCCAGCGCATCCAAGTCCGGGACAAGCTGTGGGGGATCCGCACGGATGTTGGTGGGCGCGGCGCTTATAAGCTGAGCGTAGACAATCCCGGTGTTTTCCTGGAGCGTCTCGTTGGAAGCAACATCTCTTATCAAAGACAGGATGACATTTTCTCATACTTTGGTGAGGAGCTGCAGAGCAAAATAGTTTCAACGCTCTCAAAATTCCTGAATGAGTGGCCGGGTGAACTGATCGGCTTGGAGGCGCATTTACAAGAGCTGTCCTCCTCGCTTAAACCGGCAATAGACGAAATGCTGAAAGATTATGGCTTGAAGTGTGAGAGCTTCAGCTTGTCCGGACTGGTGGTTGACACCTCCAAATATGATTCTTTGGACGAGTCCCAGATGAGTCTCATTGCCGCGCAGCGGCAGGCCCAGGCAGAAAAAGCAGCCAAGCTGTTAAATGCAGAGGCGGATGCCGGTGTGTTCAGTCTTCTCGGGGAAAACTGGGCAAAACTGCAGGCTGCCGGGATTTTGCAAACACTGGCCGCAAATCCGGGTGCCGGTGGTGTCGCAGCGACCGGAGCAGGCTTTGGAATGGGGATGGCAGCCGGCAGTGTCTTTTCCGGATTGGCAAACCAGATGTTTTCGGCCTACCCGGGAACGCAGAAACAGCCGTCCGCTAATGTTCCATGCTATGATCCAACTTCCTCCGACAGATATATGCAGGCGGATGCATATGAGCCTGGTGTTTCCGCGGACACTTCACCCTCGCAAAGCCAAAATGGCGGTGATAATGATATCGCTGCATTGGAAAAGCTGAAAGTGATGCTTGACAAAGGCCTGATACCCAAAACAATATACGATCAAAAAGTGGCTGAGATTTTAAGCAGAATGTGAGGGTAAACCATGCAAAAAACCAAAGTCCTTAGAATTGCTTTATGTTGTATTTTCCCAATCCTTTTCAACCTGATGTTTTTTATGCTCAGTGGCAGTCAGCATCCCGCTTCTGTTTGGATTACATATGCGTTCATTCATTTGGCGTGGGTTCTCCTGATAGCAACACCTTTGCTTTCACCGCAGGGAGCGACAAACAGCATATTCAAGCTATCCATATATAGTGTTTCGCTGATATACTTTCTTGCCGAGCTTATTATGGGCGTTATCATTATTTTTGTGCAGCCTCAGGCAGTCAAAGGCACCGTCATACTGCAATCCGTGCTTCTCGGCTTCTATGTCGTGATTCTAATTCCTGTGCTGTTGGCCAATGAGCACAGCACAGATAATACCGAACAGCTTCAAAACAACGCTGCAGAAATTCGTGAATACTGCGCACGTATCAGTGCATTATTCGATGTGATACCCGATGAAAAAGTCAATCGTGAGCTCCGGCGGACATATAACGCGCTCCACGCTGCTCCTGTGGGTAACAGCCGGTATTTGGACAGTGTTTACGATGAATTGAAGCAATTGGAATTTGCAGTTCGCGGAAATGCCCCGGAAGAGGCGATTGTAATATGCAAGAGCATACAGCGCATGGCGGGATAGATTAAACCACAGCCAAAACATATATAAGGAGAATAATCATGCCGATAGTAAGCGCCATATGCCCCAACTGCAATGGAGCTCTTCAGGCAGACAGCAGCAAGGATGCCGCTATCTGCCCATACTGCAAAACCCCCTATATCGTTGAAAAGGCCATAAACAACTACAATGTCATTTTCAACCATTACATCACAAACAACATCAAAGGCGATGTGGTCAATGTCTACGGTGCCACCGCTTCCGACTTTGTTATAAAGGCTGGAGTTCTGGAAAAATACACCGGCGAGTCGGACGATGTAGTAATCCCTGACAATGTGCGAGCAATCGGAAATGATGCCTTTGAAAATTTAGAAATCTCCTCTGTAACAATTCCCGGCAGCGTTAAAGAAATCAGAGTAGGTTCGTTCAGCGGATGTAGTTCGCTGACAACCATTAGTATTTCCATTGGGGTTACAGAAATTGGTGCCCGTGCTTTTGAAGGCTGCACATCACTTACAAACATAACTATCCCCAATAGTGTTACCTCTATCGGAGGAAGTGCTTTTAGAGGTTGCAGCTCGCTGAGCAGTATAAATATCCCCAATAGTGTTACCTCTATCGAAGGAGGTGCTTTTAGCGGTTGCAGCTCGCTGACAAGTATAAATATCCCTGATAGTGTTGCATTTATCGGACACCACGTTTTTGAGGGGTGTTCCTCTCTGACAGACATTAAGCTTTCAAATAGCATTTCCGATATCAGAAGTGGGACTTTTAATTATTGTACTTCGCTTAAAAACATAGTTATACCCTTTGGGGTTAAAAGTATTGCAACACCCCCATATTATGATAATTGGAACAGTAAAGGGGCTTTTCGCGGTTGCACATCACTAACAAGTATTAGTATTCCTGATAGTGTTACCACTATCGGAGAAAGGGCTTTTGATGGCTGCAGCTCGCTGAGCAGTATAAATATCCCAAACGGTGTTACCTCTATCGGCTCCAGTGCTTTTGATGGCTGCACTTCTCTGACAAGTATTAGTATCCCCGATAGTGTTAGCTCTATTGCAGATTGCGCTTTTTATGGCTGCAGTGCACTGAAAAGTATAAAAATCCCCGATAGTGTTACCTCTATCGGAAACTGTGCTTTTATGGGTTGCAGTTCGCTGACAAGTATTACTATTCCTGCTAGTGTTACAGAAATCACCAATAGCGATATTTTTAAAGGTTGCACATCACTGGCAAGTATAACTTTCTTCAACAGCGTTACAAAAATCGGAATCGGCGTTTTACGCAATTGCCCCTCGATTGAATTTATTAATTGCGATAGACCTACTTATCTTACTCTAAATCATATCAAAGGTACTATTTACGGAGAAAAGCAGGGAATATGCTCTTGCGGGAGCATGTTTAACTGGCGCGGTAAATGTCCAAATTGCGGCAAAATAAGAACGCACCGTTGACATAGTATCCAAACATATGCAAAACACCGCAGCAGTAGTTAAACTGTTGCGGTGTTTTGCATTTATCTCAATTTACTGGAGGCAATCCAACCCATTCCCCATCCGCCGGTATCAAGAGGATAGATTATCTGTTTTACGCTATCCTGATTCGAAACAACATAGACAATGTCTCTGCTTGTTATAGTGCCGAGCTTTTCATAGAGATTTGGTTTTTTGTACACGATTTCGTCCTGATATGAACTTGTCTCAACAGCACCTGATGCATCAAGGCTCATAAAATCGCTTGTATAGCAATATGCCGTCTTTGCTCCTTTGTATGTCTGATAAGTCAATTTCATCCAGCCGTTATCAAAAAACTGCTTTACCACACAGGCATCCTCATCTGCCGTTGCGCTGCCGTCAATATAACTTCTACCCTCGAAGGGAACTCCTATATCCGCATAGGTCGTAATATTGTTATTATAAGTCGGATAACAAATTATATCTTTGAAATCATATTCCCAAACCGCAAATCTGGCCTCCACGGTTGATGAGCCCAGGGGGAGACCGTCAATGCCATAGCTTTCGGCCGGAAGACCGGTATTATAATATTCTCCGGCAGCACTAACTATGCCCCATCCTTGCGGATTTGAATCAAGACCAAACCATATTGAAAACTCTTCATCGTCGTAGAAGGTGATTGTGCCCGTTCCCGTGTTTCCGAAACTATCCCTGTAATTGAATTCACCATAATCGTTTTCAATTGTGATGGCAGGAATATCCGCAGCTGCTATCTGAGCTGCGTTTCCTCGCACGCAGGTTACATATATGCCTATTGTCTGACCCTCATGGTAGTATATACTGATAGTATTGTTCAAATCATTAGGGTCCCGTTTCCAAAAGCCTTCGTAGGATACATTCTGAGGCTGCGCCGGTGTCTGGGCAATATCAGTTTCGCCGGGCGAAAGCTCTGTCCCCTCCGAATTTGTAGAGTTTGTGTTCTGCGGATAAATGGACTCTGCCCCCTGTGAATTTTGGGGAATAGTGTTTTGTGAATAAGCGGGCTCTGTGACCCCGATATTTTCGCTCGGAATATCGGATTTGCGGGACCTTGAGCTTACCAGAAGTATTATTACAACCAAAGCCAGAATAATCAGCACAGATATGAGAATCAGGGATGACGGATTTCTTTTTTTCGCGGCCGAATGTTTTCCTCTGCCTGAACGAGCATGCTTTCCGGTGTTTGTTCGCCGAGGAGTATTCTTCTCATATCCGGAAGCTGTTCCGCGGTAATCATTTTCAGCGTAAGAGGATTTAGGCTTTTTATAGCTGACTTGCGGTGGAGCAGCGTGAGCATTCTCGCTTCTGCTACTATTATAGCGATTTGCATGGCTGTATTCAGAGATTTCTTTGGGGGTAATTGCTCGTTTACTGTCATGTGCAGCTATCTTCAGGCCCGGAGTTGGCGGGGCAGAGCTATAACTCGGCTTCGCCTCTGTCTTCGTCTGTGTCTCTACCGAAGAGTTTTCCTCTTCGAGGCCATAAGATGATGCCAAATCAAAATAAGAATTGCCGGCAGACGGGGTTTTTCTTTTTGTATGATTCACATTATGTTCGTGCTCCGGCCTTGCAGCTTCACCCGGCCTTTTGACAGCTTCATTTTTAAGCACGGGCTTTGATAAGCCGGTATGTGCGGAGCTTTCACTTTCAAAGCCCGTATTCGGTGGATAATTAAAAGGGAAACTTGAGGACTGAGAGACCTTGCTTACGGGTTTGTTGGTCTCGTATGCAGCGTTTTTCGACCGACGCATAATATCTTCCGTCAGTCTGAAGGCGTTGAAGCATTCGTAGCATAATACCGTTTTATTGGTGGCGTCTGTCTCAATCCTTGCACCGCAGTTTGGACATATCACATTTATTCCTGCCATATTCAGGCCTCATCTCTCTATACATTTTCAAAAAATACATGTACTTTAAGGATAATCAATGCCTCCGTTAGGGGGATGGCATCGCTTTAATCTGTCTATGCCCTTGTTTACACCCTTCAGCACTCCATATTTTTCAATTGCCAGAATCATATATTCTGAGCAACTGGGTTCAAAAACACATCTAAGTCTGACTGTGTCAGGGGCTTTGTTCTGGTATAGTTTTATGCACCATATGATTATTTTTTTTGACACGGTGACCATATAAATGCATGTCCATATAACCCATATTATAAAAGACGTCGGGCATGTAAAATAAACAAAGACAGAAACCGTTACCGCGATATATAACACCAGAGCGAAAACGGGGAAACCATATCTGACTTCCGGACGCTTCAAAGGATTGTAGGGAGGCTCCTTTGCCGTGGTGTATATCACCGGAGAACCGGCTACCTCAATTCTGTTATCCATCATTTAAATGCTGTCCGACTTAAACTTCTCTGAACTTTTTTTCTCTCATCATGGCTTTGGCAGCCTGTATGCTGTCTTCAACCGAAACAACATTTCTCATGGAGATACTGTATGAAGCACCCGGAACTATTATTTCCATGGTATCTACAACATAGTTGCTTTTCGTAACCGACTCCGAATTGCTTAAGCAGCCGCTTGTTGTTGTAACATCAATTTTTTCTTTCACATTGCGCTGAGTTGAGAAACAAGTTATATCGGAATAGAAAAAATCCTTTGTTGATTCGGTCGTACTGTCACTTATCATATCAAACACATACGAGTATATGTACACCTGGGTTGAACTGAAAAATATCCATGTAATACTGAAGCGACTTGAAACTGCAACCTTGTCGGAAACTTTTATAAGAATCTGTTCTCCGCTGTCATCCGCATAAACAAAAGAGGAAAGCAAAATCGGCTCTATCTCACTTATTTCAGACTCGTCCAAACCGATTTTTTCAATTGCGCGTTGTCTGAAATCAATTTGATTGCATCTTTGCTCTACCAACTTAAAATAGTCTCGCAGACTCATGTCGGATTTTCTTTGCGGTGTAGAATCGCACCCGGCCCCTATCTGTGCTGTGACAAAGAAATCAATGATTTTTTTCTGAGCGTCAGTTTTCCCTCTTTTCAGGGTCAACAATTCCAACTCTTTTTGAAGTCGTGCTTCTGTACTTTTCGCATAGCGGCTAAAGAGCGTGTCAAAAAGTCCCATTTTTTATCCTCCCCATATTTTCACATTACAGGCCTGTCCGTACCCAAAATATCAAAAAGCTGCATTATGTCGTAATCAGAAAAACCGCGCTCATAAGCTTCGTCAAGGAGTTCGCTGTATCTTGGTTTTGTGATAAGATGCTTGCGATGAAAGTAGTCGTGCTTAACATAAGCATAGAAATAGTAGTATATGCCTCTGGGCTCTACCATAATTGCGGCGTTAATATATTCAATGATTCTGTCTATCGTGGGTCTTTGGTGCAAAAAGGGTTTTTTCCCTTTTAATGCAGAAATTGCAGCGTAAAAATAAACTTCCGAGTTGTCAAAGTTGTACTCAATGGATTTCTCAAAATACAACAGTGCTTTATCAAACAACTTTAATTTCAGGTAACATATCGCCAATGACAAATTAAGTGAATACTCATCCGGATTATCATTCAGGGCGTTTATATAAGTTGAAACATAATTCTTCAGGTCCGGTCCCGACATGGAGTTTACGCTATTAAATGTTGAAATGATCACCGGACTTTTACAATATATGCATTGTTTCTGGGAGACTGATACTCTTGCACCGCATCCCGGGCAGGTCAAATCCACGCTGGTAATTGCCATTTCATCACCCCAAATATGAATTTCAATTTGATTCTACTCACGTGCTTATCCCTTGTCAATAATAAATGATTATAAATATTAAAAATATTCTGATTTTAGCTAAAATAATGCATATATTATTCTGTATTATCACTTTTGGGATAAAAACGCTTCAGCTATACCCTATTATCCTCTTTATATTTTGGCAGAATGCAGTAAATTACAGCTCTGAAACTGTGCGGATTGCTGATTTGGGCCTTTCAGCTTGAAAATATAAATATATAGAATTATAATGTCGACAAAACATATATATCAGGAGGATGAATCATGCCTATAGTAAGTGCTATCTGTCCCAACTGCGGCGGTGCGCTTCAGGTGGACAACTGCAAAGATGCCGCAATCTGCCCATACTGCAAAGCTCCCTATGTCGTTGAAAAAGCCATAAATAATTATAATGTCACAAACAATATCAAAGCCGATGTGGTCAATGTGTATGGTAGCTCCGTTTCCAATTTTGTAATAAGGGGGGGCGTTCTGGAAAAATACACCGGAGAGTCGGACAAAGTAATAATTCCCAGCAACGTTAAGGCTATCGCAGGACATGCGTTTTCGGGGCTGATGATTTCTTCTGTGGATATCCCCGGCAGCGTCACGTCTATCGGTTGGAGCGCCTTCAGTGGCTGCAGCGCCCTGACAAGCATAACTATTCCCGGCAGCGTCACATCTATCGGTAGAGGTACGTTCGAGGGCTGCAAAGCCCTGACAAATGTAACTATCTCCGACGGCGTCACATCTGTCGATGAGAGAGCTTTCAAGGGCTGCAGTTCCCTGAAAAGTGTAACTATCCCCAGCAGTGTCACATCTATCGGTTACAGCGCTTTTGAAGGCTGCAGCTCGCTGAGCAGTATAAATATCCCAAACGGTGTTACCTCTATCGGTGAGGGGGCTTTTGAGGGCTGCAGTTCCCTGACAAGTGTAACTATCCCCGACAGCGTCACATCTATCGGTGAGAGAGCTTTCAAGGGCTGCATTTCCCTGAAAAGTGTGACCATCCCCGGCAGTGTTATCGCTATAAAGGAAAGAGTTTTTAGTGGCTGCGTTTCTTTGGCCAATGTGACGATCTCTAACGGCGTCAGCATTATCGAAGGGGACAATGATTCTTCAAATTCAGGTGCTTTTGAGGGCTGCAGTTCCCTGACAAGTGTAACTATCCCCGACAGCGTCACATCTATCGGAGCCTTTGCTTTCAGCGGCTGCAGCGCCCTGACCGCGATAATTATTCTTGGCAAGAAAGTCTGGATTGGTTGGCAGGCTTTTAAAGGCTGTAAGGAACTGAAGAGTATACAATGTGCAAATTATGCGGCGCTGAAGCCGCGCGTGATCATGGACACTCCTTACGGTGAAATGCAGGGAATATGTTCCTACTGTGGAGAAAAAATTGGATTGCTGGGCAGATGCAAAAGTTGCAAAAAGCCCAAAAAATATATATGATATACCAAAACGAGGTCAGGCTTCCACCTGACCTCGTTTGATCATTCCTCAAGAAGTTTCCTTATTATTTCATGCTCTGAATGTTAAATATCACCGACAATGCCCAAAATTTCATTGTCCTCAGGATCGAGGACGATACGGTTGTTTCTCCGTATTCATCGGCTATGAGAGCCCCCAGGCGAACACCCTTATCTGAGCTGTCAAGAGCACTGCCAAAAATAGAATAGCCGCCCATTCTATTCTTAAAAATTAACGCTCAGATTCCTTTGAAAGACTGCCATCAACGGCATTTGAACAAGTTTTAGGTTCAGCAGATTGGATTATGACATGCAAAAAGGTCGTTGCTGTATTGATACAGCAACGACCTTTTGAATTTGTTATTTGTTTTTCAGTGCAATTATTGTAGAACCGGCGTGATACACTCGTTTTACATTTTCAAACTCTGATACATTGCTAAACCAAGTGTCAAACAAAGGCGACGCAACAACCCTACCGTCAGCTTTCATCCCAACACAGCTCCAGTCTGCACAAACTTGTAAGATTTCGGACCACTCAGTGGTCATGCAGCCTGGATTAGGGTTCCCACTGCCCGGAGTCGCCGACGCGGTTTTCCCATCTTCACTGAACTCCATACCAATACCAGTAGACAGCACACTGCCGGTAGAGGTAAGAGCCACAGCAAAATAATATCCTGCGTCTATTTGAGTAATATTACTCCACCCCGATACATCCAAGTCTCCATATTCACTGAGAGAACTGATATAGACCTTTCCCCCATAGTCGCGCCCGAGAACAAAGTGGGCGCCCGCGGCTATCTCTGCGATATTGGAAGGCCAACCGGAGAAATCAAAAGCAGAATCTGTACACATCACTTCTCCGGTAAGGGAGTTATATCCGACTATGATATCACTCCCATTGCGACACTAGTGATATTTGTCCATTTATTTATGTTATTACTCCAGTTGTAACCCAATCCTGTTGCACTGACCGTGCCATCAAAGTGCAAGCCGACAATTCCCCCGTTCTTAGCGTAAATTGCCTTTAGATTCTTCCACTCGGATATGTCTATTGCATATTGGCCCTCAAATTTGCCTGTGGACACTGCGGTGCCGTCACTTTTAATGCCCACTATAAATCCGCTGCCCACAGCTATATCAACTATATCCGTCCAACTGGAAACATCACATTCCGTCAAGTCAACGCCATCCTGCAAAAACAAGGATACAACCGTGCCATCGCTTTTTAGACCCGCTGCATGCCTTGGCCCCACGGCAACGTCTACTATGTTATCCCAGCAGATTTCCCCGTATCAATACATTTTTTGATGTATAGGATGGGATAGGAGGTCACAATGACAGAAAACTTTTCACGCTTTACCGTCGAGAGCCTTTCGGCATCTTACATACCGTTCCCGCGGTTTCTAATGGAGGACAACCTTGCGGATCTCTCCAACAATGCAAAGGTGCTGTATGCGCTTATGCTGGACAGAGCCAGCATTTCAAAGGTAAATGGTTTTATTGAGTCGGACGGCACGATCCGTCTCTACTTTACCGTAGAACAGGCACAGAAGAAACTACACCGAAGTCGGCAGTGCGTCACACGCACATTCCGAGAGTTGGAGTCAAGCGGTCTGATCTGCCGCAAGAAACAGGGACTTGGAAAGCCTGCAATGATCACGCTCAATTACCCGTCCAATGCAAAGCTGATCCAGCCGAAGGAGGCGGGTGAAAATTTGTCAGGATAAAGGTCGAAAATCGGATATTTTTTGCCCCACAAGCGACGCAAACGCTGTGGGGCATATCTATACTCATCCGCGCCATAAAACGCGCCTGTGCGATGTGAAGGGAGGAACAGAATGAAGAAAAAGAACGGCTATGATGTGAATGATGTCAATTCCGCTGAGATTCCAGAGTTTGTATATGAATCTCTGGCAAGGAGCCTGCTGCCGGTGATTCAGAAGTATTATGAAAGCGATGAGGGTAAGCGGGCATTTGCTGATTGGAAGGAGAAAAAGGAACCTGCGGAGAAAAGCTCTACATAAACGATGCGGGAGGATTGCCATACTTGGCAGTCCTCCCGTTTTTTCGTTTACCAATCTTCAATTTCTTCGATATAAACAATAAATCCGAACCCGTTTCCGATTGGATAAAGGTTCGGATTATATTGATTTGGTGGAGATAAGCGGGATCGAACCGCTGACCTCTTGAATGCCATCGGATCGAACATATGTTCTAATTAGATTTTTCGGTTTTTTACGTCCAAACAGTCCATTTAGTTATCAAAAAGTTCTAAAAATGTCCATTATTTTAATGCTGGTCCATTCTGTTTCTTGTCGAATTCTTGTCGCCCTGTTCCGCCTCATTTTAGGTGTTCCGCGGTGTTTCGCACTAGGCGGCAAAAAAGAAAGGAATATTGCGATTATGGAGTACTTATCCGTCACCGAAACGGCCAAAAAATGGGGCGTTTCGCAGGTCCTCGTCCGCAAATTTTGTAGGGAAAAACGGATACCAAAAGTCAAATGTCACAATGGCATTTGGATGATCCCAGAGGACGCAAAAAAGCCGAATAGTCTTGGCATCAGGAAGAGTGATCTGGAGATCCCTAAGCTGGCCACTAGGCTGATTCGGCAGAAGAAAAAGAATAATTTCCATGGTCTGTATGACTATGTACAGATCAACCTAACTTACTCCTCTTCTCGCATGGCCAGCAACCGGCTGACCCGCGAACAGATCGAAATGATCTTCAAAAAAGGCAAGGTCCACAAGATTGTGGAACCGATAAAGGTCTCCGATACAATAGAGGCGTTGAATCACTGTGTGTGCGTGGATTTTATCATCGACCATGTAATGGATCCCTTAACACAAAGGATGATCCAGCAGATACATACGTTGCTGATGCAGGGCACAGTTGACCATCGAATGAATCGGGTCATACCCGGTGTCTACCGCACGGAACGGACCAATGGTCGAAACCGGGAGCTGCCCCCCGCAAAAGAAGTACATACCCATTTAAAAGAACTAATTTTGGAATACGAGTCCAATGAGGAAATCGGTATGACTGAGATCTTGGACTTCCATGTGCGGTTCGAAAAGATATTTCCCTTTGAAGATGGCAACGGTCGTGTTGGCCGGCTCATCATGTTCAAGGAGTGCCTCCGGCATAATGTGATGCCGTTCATTATCAGTGATAAGCAGCGCGGTCAATATATCGAAGGTATTAAGGAATGGGAGAGCGACCGAATGATCCTTATGCAGGTAGTTGCTGCCGCCCAGGAGCGCTTTGAAGAGCAGATCGAATTGCAGCGGCTGGGAGAGTATAGAAATCCCGGCGAAAGAAACATGGAGGAAGAGTAATGAAAATGCATGATTTTGTACATACCCTACAGTCAAAGCTAGCTGATGCCAAGCCGGACTTTAGGGATGATGATAGTGTCTTAGGTTTCCTTTGCAGCGCCTACTATGATCAGAATTGCACTGATGATAGCAAGGAGATCAAGCATGCCTTTGAGGAACTTTATGAAGCGATGAATGGTAAAACTCTTCGAGAGAAAGATGAGGTGATATATGCGGTATGCCGACTCTGCCGCAGCCACCAGCAAATCGGTTTTGTTGATGGCATCAAATTGGGTGTTCTCCTGTCACAAGAACTGAACAACTAAATATGTAGCAAAATAACCAAGGGCCACCCATCAACGGGTGGCCCTATATGATTCTTGCAAAATGTGGGGAGTATTGCGGAAAAGTAATTATGAGAATGAGACCCCTATTACTTAACAATGTATTTTAGAACTGTTAATTGCTTGTTGTCAAAATCAGCAGTATACTCCACTTTTCCTCCCCTATAAATATGGAAAGAATATGGTTTTTCAATTAAAGCACACATGATGTTTAAATACGCTTTGATTTCTGCCGCACATACCATTCCGAAGCACTGATCAATGTCAACAATACATGGCGTTTGTTGCAAGTCGATGCTTAATATTATGAATCCATAGGCGTATGATGTTTCGACGAGCTGCATTAGCAAATCATCATTTTGTGCGTATATGGTCTTTTCACTCCGGCCTGCCTCAGAAGAGTAATGTCCGTGATAGTCAATCGACAAAAAGGTGCGTGCAGTTTTATTCATGTACAGCACATTGTCAAGTGCGGTAAGTATATATACTAAATCTGCTTTTGATACTAGTTTCTTTTTTCTTCCTTGTTCTGGCCCGTACTCAATCTCAATACCCTCACGGGTTAATTTATAATCCCCGTGATCAGCTATGTTTCGCCACTGGGCAACAGATATCCCCAAAAACAAATCCGAGTAAAGTGATTTAAAAATGGGATTATATTGCATCAGCACATCAACAATGACCCCTAATTTTTTCTGCTTTGGAATTTTGTTTTCAATAATACACCGGAGTTCGTTAATTGTAATCAGATATGGTTTCAGTGAATTCTCTATTAAATCCCCAATACGACTAAATGCTGTTTTAACAAATACATCGAGTCTGGTATCTTTGATTTCGGGGGAACTACCCCACAACGATTGTGTATAGTGAGCAAGACTCAATACAATACTGCGATATCCTTCACTTAGTACTATTGCTGTTTTTTCTGGGGAAACTGCAAATGCCTGTTGTGCCAGTTCAATGATATAGGAAAGACCTATTTCAAATATTGTATCTTTTAACATTGTACGAAACTTAACATAGTCATAGTGCAGATCTCCAATATCGACGCACTTCTTGAGCAACTCTTTGTTTTGCACATATGGTTCGAATGTTTCAAATACAGAATCCCTTGAGAAACGATCAACCGAGAGTAATTCGTTTGTTAAGTGTTTAATAAAATCAGACTCAGACATCATATTATCATCACCGTACAGTTTTTTGTTTATCTAAAGGCAATATATAAATCAGGGCCGTTGCAAACGTAATTTTGCGACGGCCCTTCAAAAGTTCTTTGCTTGATTAGGTGGGATTACTCTATAGTCGTTTCTTCCGGAAGCCTTTGAGATAGGTCTTTTTGAAATCATGGGGATTACCAAAAAAATCTTTCTCAGATCGAGTGAAGTTATTGCCTTCAACCTTTTCTGCCAGCAACTCCATTGTACAAACTAAATCAGCCACCTGAAACAGTTTGTAGTCAACAGGTTCTACTCGGCGGAATTCTACATGGGCATACAGAGCACTGAACACAGAAGTCAAAATCTTTGTAAGTTCAATCTGCCCGTTATCGTAGTAAACAATAACTCGGTCGAAATGTTCCCAAAACACTGCATTAGCTCGGATTTCGTCAGCGATTGCTTTTGAAACTTTTCCTGTCATGACTATTTCATCGGGACATTCACTCTTCTTAATCTTCACACAAATATATTTAAAATTCAGTTTAAGAGAGAAATAATACAAGATGTTAAAAAGGTGCTTTCTTGATTCCACCATATCATTTATATAGGTGGACTCTCTACGGATCAGGGGCCCAGTATGAATTGCATGGTGGTCATAACCAATGTTTCTCATGCGCTCATCCATGCCTTGGATATCAGCGGAAATATCTACACTTTGATCATGCAGCACCATCGCAACCAAGTAATAAGGTGCATGGTGTTCATAAGCGCCAAAGTCACCAGATTCATCAATAAAGACGCTTAGAACTTTCTCTGCCACTGGGAGTAAACCTTCTTTCTCTCTTGAGTAATGTCTAAAAAAATGGCGGGGAATCTCCCCGCCGCTCGGTGGACCAGGGTCTTTCGACCAGCCCAAATTAGTGACATTAATATCACTAACTTATTCTATGTGTAGAATATCACAAAAATTCACACTTGTCAACTTATAGACTAATCAACTTGCACTTATTATTTTTGAAAACCAATAGAGGAGGATAATTGAATCTGGTGCTTCAATAGAGCATAGAATAATCTTATTTTGTAGAACGGATAACTCAACCTATCACGATTTAGGAGTTTCGCCAAATTCAAATCGTGCGGATCTTGCTTTCTTAACTGCCTCAATAAGCACTCTATCATCTACATCAGGTATCTTCCATATGCCCGGAAGGAATCTGGAATAGTATTCTTCTTGTGCAAGACCTTTTGCTAATATTCGGACATTTTCTGGATATAGTTCGCATGGCCACTCCCATGTGAATTCCCGTATGCCTAAAATGCTCATTTCCATGATTTCAAGTCTTGCGAGAGCAGGGGCACCAATTAATATGGAGAATTTGATGTTTTCGTTATCAGTTCTAAAGCAGAAATCCTCGCATTTTTTCATTTCTTCAACACTTAGTAGATGCCCTTTTATTTCAAACCATCGATCTAGGCTAGGAATATAGAAGTCAGGAAGATAATTTGTTTGCCCCATATTATATCCTTCGATTTCATATTCATATTCGAGACCTACAGCACTAAAGAAAATGGCCCACCGTGCCTCTAATCTACTGCGAAAGCGATACCCATTATAATAAGTTTCAATAGCCCGTATGTTTTTTGCCATAGCAGTCACCTTTCATACATGCCCCTTACAAGTAATACAAAATTACTTGTAAGAGTAGGGAAAATAATCTATGACTTCAAGAAAATTATTGAGAGCAGTCTAAGCCAGTGAAAAACTCATCGTAGGAACACTTATAGATCTTGCGCAGTTCGATGATTACGCTGGCACGTATATTCAATTCACCGGCTTCGTACTTAGCATAGGTTGTCCGACCAATATCGCAACCACGACGCTGTAGTTCTGCACAAAGCTTTTCCTGGGATAAACCAGCTTCACTACGCAGGCGCCTAAGGTTGTCTCCCATATTGCGATCTCTACGAATCTTTTGTTCCATAATTCACACCTCGCATAGCATTCTTGACCAGTATTGGTTGCAAGCTACCAATATGGTATGCTATACTGATGCAAAATATTGTCCGCTATACTGGTCAACTTTTGCTAAGGAAGGAGTAATTATGGCGACTTGTACATTCTTTGGACACCGGGAGTGCCCGGAAACCATCAAGCCGAAATTAAGAGAAACACTTATAGATCTGATAACTAACCACGATGTGGATATGTTCTATGTGGGTAATCAGGGGCAATTTGATGTGATTGTGCGCAGCGTTCTGCGGGAACTGAAGGTAGAATACCCTCAGATCACTTATGCCGTTGTATTGGCGTATATGCCCGGTAAGAAGACAGAATATGACGACCACTCCGATACCATGCTTCCGGAAGGGATAGAATCAGTTTTCCCTCGTTATGCTATCCATTGGCGCAACAACTGGATGATTCAACATAGCGATTATTTGGTGGTTTATATTACACACCCATGGGGAGGGGCTGCACATTACACAAATAAAGCCAAGAAAGCAGGAAAAAACATATTTAATACGGGAAATTATGAAGAATGGTAATCATTTCCTGTGTGATATCCTTGCGTTTTTGGAGATTATGTTTTATAATATGTTTGTAAGTTTCAAGACTTCCGTATGTATTAAATAACACTTCCTAAGGAGAGATTCAGATGAAGTCATCTGGCTATATTGAGCTTCCTGCAGTATCTGGTATTCAGGCCGGGAGACCATATTACTGTATTATGTGCCCTCTTCGCCTGGTCTCGGGACTATTTACATATACGGACAACTCTTTGCCGCCTAATATGCGGGAGCAGCGCACACTTAACAAACAGCGAATTCCGGAAATGAGGGATTATGTCCTTCATAATCGAGAGTCTTATGTCTTTTCTGCGCTAACGGCTTCTGTAGATGGTGATATGGATTTTGTTCAGTACAAAAATGCTAGAGGTCTAGGAAAACTGCGCATTGCATCTAATGCTCGCATTATTATCAATGATGGACAACATCGACGGGCAGCCATCGAAGCGGCCTTAGAACAATGCCCGGAGCTCGCTTTTGAGGATATTTCAATAGTTATCTACTACGATTTGGGTTTGCAGAGGTCTCAGCAAATGTTTTCTGATCTAAATCGACACGCTGTCAGACCAACTAAATCGTTAGACATTCTTTACGATAATCGAGACACATTTTCTTTGTTGATCAAGGATTGCATACGAGAAATCTCTATTTTCAACGGGAGTGTGGAATGTGAGAAGTCAGCAATTTCAAATCGATCTGCTGCACTGTTTACATTAAGCGGAATATATCATGCAACGAAGATTCTCTTCTCGGGACATCCCGAAATGACCCCAGAAGATATGAGAAGAACAGTTATTGACTTTTGGTCTGCTGTCTGTGATAATATGATAATTTGGAAGGCTGTAAAAACACGTTCTATCTCTCCGGAAACATTCCGAAAAGAATATGTTTGTGCACATGCGATTACTTTGAAGGCGATCGGTACAGTTGGTAAATTGCTGTTGTCGCTTGTTCCTGATCACACCCAGTGGTCGGAACAGTTGGCTTTCTTGCAAGAAATCAATTGGAGCAAAGATAGCAAGGAACTGCAAGGTTTGGTGATTGCAAAAGGAAGAATCTCTTCATCCTACAACAATCAGAAGGCCTTTGGCGAGTATCTGATTGAAAAATCAGGCCTGCAGAAATGAGGTAACACATATGGATGAAATACTAGAAAAGCTGAACTCTGTTATTCAGCGTATTTATCTTGAAGATGATATCCCGTGGGTGATAGGCTATTCGGGAGGCAAAGACAGTACTGCAGCTTTGCAGGTTGTATGGAATGCTCTGAATGAACTCCCTGAGGAGCAGCGCAATAAGAAAGCCGTGCATGTAGTAAGTACTAACACGCTAATTGAATCTCCAGTTATTTCTAAATGGGTTGCTGACTCTATTGATAAATTACGTAAAAAGTCAGAAGAAGAGAACATGCCTATTGTTCCACACCATTTAAGACCTCAATGGAATGATACATTTTGGGTTAATTTGCTCGGAAGAGGATATCCTTATCCGCGTCCAACAATGCGTTGGTGTACGGATAGACTTAAAATTAAGCCTGCAAATAAGTTTGTACAAGAAGTTGTATCTGCATATGGCGAAGTAATACTGGTGCTTGGAACAAGAAAGGCTGAAAGTGCAAATCGTGCCCGAACAATGGAGTATTACGAGAAGAAAAGAGCTCGCGAATACTTGAGCCCCAATGGATCTATTCAAAATGAACTTGTTTTCTCACCGTTAGAGGATTGGTCCCATACTGATGTGTGGAATTACCTTTTAAGTCATGAGAATCCATGGGGACAATCCAATGAGGCACTTTTAGAAATGTATCAAGGTGCAACGATGGACTTCGATGGAGAAGAAGCACTTGTAATGAATGCGAGTTCTCCGGCCTGGGGCAAGAGTCGCTTTGGTTGCTGGATGTGTACGATGGTCGAAAAGGATAAATCCATGGTGGCCATGATTAGAAATGATGCAGAAAAGCGGTGGATGACCCCCTTAATGGAGTTTCGGAATGAGATCGCAGATGCGGAGAAAGATCGAGATCGTCGAGATTTTAGACGAATGACAGGGTCCACGCTGCTTTATAAAGGCCGGTTGGTCCATGGACCATATAAAAAAGAAGTTCGTGAAGGCTGGCTCCGGAGATTACTGGAAATCCAATGTCTGATAAGAGAAATTGGCCCTCAGGGATTCGAAAACATTGAACTTATTACCATGCAAGAGTTGAATTGTATTCGACATATTTGGCTGAATGATAAGCATGAGTTCGATGATAGCTTGCCTAGAATCTATGAGGAAGTCACAGGCGAGAAATTCATTCCAACAGAAATGACAGGTCAAACCTCTTTTGGCAGTGCTGAATGGGACCTTCTTTCATCTGTGTGTAAGGCTCTGTATCCGGATGAAGAATTGCTTTTCGAAACGGTAGCCCGTATCGTGGATATTGAAAGCCAGGCAACGGAACAAAAGGCCAGACGCGGTGTTGTCAAGAGTGTGGAAACACAGCTTAAGAAAGGCTTCTATAAAAACGAGCAAGATGCCCAGCAGTATGCAATGGACAAGATACAACGCAAAAAGAAGATGGGCGCATTTTACGATGTTGAGGCAGAAGATAATTCCCAAATGTCAATTTTCGAGGAGGAAGATGCATGAGATTAAAACAACTCATTCTCCATAATTTTGGCATTTACGCGGGGACTGCTAAAATAGATTTTGAGAACACAAAGCCCGTTGTTCTTGTCGGCGGTATGAATGGTCATGGAAAAACTACCATTCTAGAGGCAATCCTTCTTAGCTTGTATGGAAGAAGATCTTTTGCATTCACAGAAAGCAAAATGTCTTTTGGACAATACTTATCAAAGTATGTGAATCAAAGCGATGGTAGGAATGAGACATATATTGAGTTAAAGTTCCTTATTAACGAGTCTAGCGCAAATCCCACAGAGATAGACGTTGTCCGTTCATGGAGCTTGAAAAAAACACTGTCGACAATGGATACATTGGTCAGTAAAAATGGGAAGTATGACGAGTACTTGTCAGAAAACTGGGATATGTTTGTCGAAACAGTGCTTCCGTGTGCATTGTCATCCCTTTTCTTCTTTGATGGAGAAAAAATAGCTGACTTAGCAAACACAGATGATGACGAAGGCATCAAACGTTCTATTCGTAGTCTCTTGGGTATTGATGTGATTGATCAAGCCCTTTCCGATCTGAAGAAAATTGTTACAGCCAAAGGCAAGCAGATTCAATCTAACGAACAACTTCGTGAGATTACAAGGTTAGAGAAAGAAGTTGCTGAAGAAGAACTACGAGTAAAAGGTGCTATTGAAGCATACGGGAAACTTGACATCCAGCACCAGAGGACAACGGTGAAGCTTCAAAAGGCTGAAGATACATTTCTAGCGTCTGGAGGAAAAGCGTTTCAGAGTAGAGCGAGTTTGCTAGACAAAAAGGCGCAACTTGAAGCACAACTGAACGAACTAACTGCACAGCTAATTGAACAGTTATCTGGCGACAGTCCGCTTCTTATGGTTTTGCCCTTACTAGAACAAATCCTTTCGCAAGCAGAAAAGGAACGAGATCAACGGGGTATCGATATCGCGTTAGCTCAGCTTCCTCTACTTTTTAAGGAATATAGCGGCAAGCAGGAAAGCTCTATTAACTTTGATGCGTTTATTTCTTTTGTAAAAGAATCAAATGCTAAAGGTGAGATGATCTATAATCTTTCTGAAAATGGCTATATCAGATTAAGGAATCTTTGTTCCGCTCTACAAAGTAAAGTTCGCATAGAAATGGAATGGGTTGCTGCCCGCCGCAGAGAGATACAGGATGAGATTTCCGAAATAGACAATTATTTATCAGCAAATGTTGATGAGGTAGCCGTCAATCGCATGTATCAAGAGATTCTGCAGCTTACTACTAAAGTTGCACAGTTGACGGAACAGCGTGAAGTCGCTAAGAAAGAGCTAGAAGAAGCGCAAGCAAGGTATGAGGCAAAGAAAAAAGAGCATCTTCGAATGATCGAGAAAGCCGTTGGCTCCATGGAGACTAGCGAGGATATCAAACGTATAGTTACCTATTCCGGATATGCAACTAGGGTTCTGCAAGAATATAAAGTTCGGCTGCAGCGAGAAAAAACACAAGCACTAGCACATACTATGACACAATGCTTCAATACAATTGTGGCTAAACAGCACCTTATCGAACACATTGAAATTGATCCGGATAGCTTAAGTTTTGCGTTCTTTGATGGTCATGGATCTCGTATTTCTAGGGCATCTCTTTCAGCGGGCGAAAAGCAGCTTCTAATAATTGCAATGTTGTGGGCACTAGCAATTTGCTCAAAGAAAGAATTCCCAGTCATTGTCGATACTCCGCTGGCCCGCTTGGATAGCGCTCACCGGGAATCTCTCATTCAGAACTATTTCCCCAAGGCGAGCAAGCAAATGGTCTTGCTGTCAACAGATTCCGAAGTCTATGGCCGACATTATGATTTGATTAAACCATATGTTGATCATGAGATAACATTGGCCTACGATGAAGAAAAAAGAAAGAGCTATGTCATTGCTGGATACTTTGGAGGTGAGCACTGATGTTTATTAAACAGATAAAGCTCCCAACACAGTCTAAGGATAGACTCTCTAGACTGAAAGGCAAAACAGGTATTCATAATTGGAATGTCCTGTGTAGATGGGCCCTGTGCTTTTCTCTGAGCGAAAGTACGATTCCAACAGATTTTGAATTACCGGCAGATAGTAACCTGGAAATGTCATGGCTAACCTTTGCAGGTGAGAATCATGAGATATACGATGCTTTGGTGAGAGCTTGGTGTATTCAGAATGATCTTTCGACAGATGATGAAACACTTAGCAAATATTTTAAGCTGCATCTAAATAGAGGTATTTCATATTTAGCTGGTACTGGAGTAATAAAGTCGATTGAAGATTTGGTTATTTTAGCATCAAAATAAAAAAGGCACTTTGCGAGATTTCGCAAAGTGCTTTTTTATGTTGAGATTTAATTAGTTTTCAAGAAAGAGTCCGCTTGCAAAGCAATCAAAATAATCAATGAGGAATTCTTCAAGAGAGGTGTGTCCGGCCATCTTCTCATACATGACATCAATACCACGTGCAGCATATTGGCATAGGAGATTCTCCCCTTCCAATGAAAGTCGGGTGCGAGATTGTGACTCCACAAGTTTTGTCATAAGTTTCTCAATGGCATTTGCATCATTCTCCGGAATATGCTTGCGTTTGATTTCTGCAGCAATCAGTAAACCTGCGATATAGTCGCCACTTTCTGCATAGTCAGAAGGATAATTGTCGACAAAGGCAGTGGCTTCAAGATCTGGAGTTGGATTGAGTTTTCCTTGTGCAAGGCCGATCAGCGCGCTCAGATAGAAACCATCGAACAAGGTGTCTAGTTTGGTTTCATCTCGTCCTGTAATATCCGAAAAGTATGTTCTGCATTTTTTGGGCAACCTAAACGGCATTACTCTTCCTCCTCCTCACATTGGTAATTTGAGAAGTATTCTTGACCAATTGTGCATTTTGCGGGGGCATCTTGGTGTTCGCCCTCAACAGTAATAAACAATACATTGTCTAGTGAATACATCTTTTCGGCAAAACCTGCAACTTCACCCGATGTGACAAAAATAACAAGCTGCTTGAAAAGTTGGGGAATGGCTGCAGCAACTTCTCTTCGGACGTCAAGATCCATAGAAGCGGCAGGTGAGTCGACGACAAAGGGGAACTCATAAGAAGAATGTTCAAACAAAGAGCAGATGTATGCATATGCAATTGCTAACGTCTGACCTTCACTAACACCGGAACGTCCTTCAATCACTAAATTTCCATCAATCTTTTCAATTACGATTCGCTCATCCGTTACAATCTGGGCAATACGGTCATTCGTTTTTTCAACAATGGTGTGTTTTAGCTTTGTAAGCGTCAGGGTTCGAATAGCCTTCAAATAACTTATTAGGATATCTGCCCGTTGAGTATATTCGTAAGTGCCAAGTGCAATGTTGAAATTTGCTTTTGCATCTTCGTATGCCTTCTTAGCGAGCGCTATGTTATTCTGATCAGTTGCTCCAGGTGTGCCACTAGGTGCACGGAGAAGATCACGCTGTTTTTCTAAGGTGGCTATCTGAACCGAAAGTGTGGCCAACTTTCTTTCGATTTCCTGTGTTTCACGAAGTGCATCGCCATCTAACTGCAAAGACAATCTTTCAAGTGCACCAGCAATCTCATCTAGAGCATCCTTGGTCTGAGCCATTTCTTCTAGCGCAGAGGCTAATTCATTCGACATAGAGTAGTTGCGGATGCGATCCTTGATAGCGTTGATGGCAACGAGATCTTCTTCGCCCAAGTACTCTTCAGCATTAGTCAGAATGTTGGCCTTTTCATCAGGACCGATAGGCCTGCCGCATATACAGTGACTTTTCTCAGATAATTCTTTGAAGAATTCTCTTGCTGTGGTTTTAGGCAGCTTAAGTGTGTGCATGTTATCAGCAAGAGCTTTAAGCATCTCATCGAAGACGGGATGTACGCGATAAGGTTCTCTCATCCTTGCCTTAATGTTGCCGAACGAGCCGATAAGATCAGCTTGATAGCGCGCTTGTTTTTCTTTTAGTTCTTCGACCTGGCTGCGGATTCTATCATTAGAAAGGAGTAGTTCTGAACGCCTTGTTTCCAATGCTGTTTTGTCAGCAACTGCGATATTCAGCCTAGCTTCAACCTCTGCTAATTGCTGTGTGAGTTCTTCAACTTTTCGCAGCTTGTTTTCCATACGGGTGCGATTATTTTTTACACTCTGCTGCGATGCACCACGTGCTTCTTCTGCTTGCCGGCGTGAAACTAATGTGCGGATTTTTGCTATCAAACTATCAATTCTATCGACTCGGTACAAGTACTTTATAGCGTTTTCGGCTTCGGCACTTGATGAGTTTAGTGTTTTTTTAGCTTGCTCACCATCGAAAATAAAACGGTTAACAAACTCCTCAACATCAAAAACACCGCTGAGCGATGTGGGAAGGTTTCTTCCTGGCTCTAATCCACCACTTGTGTTACTAACACGAGATGTTTCGTAAGAAGCTATTCCGTTCTCATAGTCAAATGTTAGGACATAATAGTATACATCCATATTAAAGCGAATCTTTAAGTAAAACTTTCCAGTTGTTGCTTCATGTTCCTTAGGCCGAAACTCACGAACTTGCTGGGGTGTCCAGTTGGTTGCACTACCATTAAGAACCGAACGGATAAGATGAATTGTAGTAGTTTTACCAGTTCCGTTTCGCATCATTACCAAAGTAACATGTGGCAAGGCATGATTGCCCTGTGTTAGATCGATATCCAGTTTTCCGAAGCGGCGGATATTTTCATATCCCCATCCTAAAATTCTAATATCCATATTTACTCCTCCGGAAGTCTTACAAGTTCGATAACATCGGAGATATCGTTGTCAGTACTGTTACTACCGAAGTAATTTTCAATGAGACGTGCAAATTGTTTTTTAAAATCTTCTGTTTCATTGGCGTGTGCAATGATGTCATCGATGGAACTAGATAGTTCTTTGTATAAACTCATTCGTTTTCTCTCCTTACTCGAGATAGTTCGATAAGCCAGTCTCTGCGTTCTTCATCTGCGCTAGGTTCAGTAGCATTAGGATTCTCACAAATGAAGTCAACGACAGATGCTCGTTTTTGAGGATTCGTTGGATCGATACGCAAACTACGGCCGATTCTCTGAGTTGTTACCAGTCGGGAACGATCAGAGGAAAAGAGAATAATGTTTTTCACAGTCTTAATATCAATACCTTCTGAGATCTTTTTACATGTAACTAAGCAGTCAAAATCGCCAGCGGCAAAACGTGCAAGGTTTTCGGCATCATCTTCGCCGTAATAGGTGTGATATAGAGGACGATGGTTGATAAGGATGCGCTGAACAAGTTCACCATAGTCTTTTGTTTCAGCAAAAATAAGACATCGATCAAGGATTTCGGGATGATCGGCGATAAACTCCTCAAACAGCGGCAATTTGGCCGTCGAGAGCTTATTAACCTTGGCAAGATCTCGATACATATCCTCATCATTTACAAACTCGCCACGTGCTTTTTTAGCCTCATACGCCGCAATAATGGATTTCTTTTTACGCTTATCTTCTTCGGTAAGAGCGAAGAGAATGGGGTAATAGGAAAATTCACAGAGAATCCCTTTTTTGATGGCATCCTCAAGGCCGAAGCTGAATATTACTGGGCCAACTTCATTTTGAATAAAGATATTACCAGCTTCATCGTACTCACGTTCAGGCGTTGCACTTAATCCCAACCTATACGTATAAGGAGAGATCCGGTCAGTAAGTGTATTACGGAAAGATTCCGAGCCAAAACCGTGAACTTCATCAAAGACAAATAGCGTGGACGATTTAGCTGAGGGATAGCGTTGTTCAAAACGTTTTAAGAAATCACTCAAGTATGTGGCATCTCGAGAAATAATCAGAATACTCTTGTTCTTCGATAACAGGAAAGACGAAAGCTCTTTGTGAGTTTCATATTGTTTGTATATCCGCACACTGGGATCAAAGCGCTGAAGGCATTCTTTGTACCATTGTTTGAGAAGATCGTTTCCGTACATTGTGATAACAACGCGTTGCGTTGTTCCGGTATTGAAAAGCCGGTGAATTATTTTAAGAGCTGTCCGTGTCTTACCCGTACCGGTAGCCATTTCTAGAATGCCATTTTTCTTTTCTAAAAATGTGCTAACAGCGTCATCCTGATGCTTCCACCTATTATCACTTTTGGATTCAGCACTGTGAGAATATGGACGTTCCGATGTTCTTAGCTTAAAAATCTTCTGACGGATTGCTTCATCTGCGGAGAAAACAAGGAGGTTTGCATCAGCATTCTCCCAGATTCGCTCAAATCGACGAACATCGTCAGAAACATAGGGAGCTGTTGCATCCCATGAACGGAAAGTCTTTATGCTTTCGTAGTTAGAGAACCCCTTTTTGCTATCATTCATTGAACCAGAAAATGATAATTGATTGCCGGAATCATCAGAGAAAACACCGAACTTATCGTGGAAATCACCATCCAGCTCATTTGTTGGAACAGCAAAACGGAGTTCAATGATTCCGTCAAAGATCATCCAGGCCAATGCATTCAGTGTATTAGTTTCTATTTCAGAAGCTAGAGTATCGATGTGGTTTAATACAATATTTCTGAAATACTGGGCAATAGCTTCCTTTGTTGATGCGGCTGCAATGGCTGCATAATCATGCTGCTCGATGATGGGACTTGTAATCCATCGTGCACGGCCATTTCTTTCAGCGAAGGAAGCCATGCCCTTAGCAGTATGAGATAACCAACCAGAGGTAAAGTAGCCAACACCGCGATCAAACTTGGTGGCCCACTCAAGGCAGGGGATGTACAGTTCAGTCTCAATGTTGTTATCTGATGTATTAAAAAAAGTGCCAATGTGTGGGGTTGACATTCTGCAGTCCTCCTATTCACCAATGTTTAAGATATAGCTATCGTTTACAATGTGTGTACTATACAATATGATAATGTAGAAAATATTTGGTATATGTATTTATTTATGTTTATTTTATGAAATTGAGAAGGTAATGTCAATATTTAGGAAAATATACTAGTTCTGGAAATAACAAAACGCTTCGCAGTTGAAATATATTCCTAAATTCGGTATAATACTTCCATTACTACTAAAATTAGCCGATAATATGGATTAAGTGAGTGACTTGTTTAACAAAGATACAAATGTGATGCCTATAGCGAAAGTTGGAACAAAGGAGTTGTGCTAACATGACAATTGTTGAAGCAGCAAAAATGGTCCTTGAAAACAAGATGGATGGATTAACTAGCACAGAAATATATGAAGAAATCCTTAGCAGAGGTTTATATAATTTTGGGTCGAAAACACCGGTGAGTGTTGTTAATTACACAATTAGAAAGCATTGCTTTGGGCTGGATTTTCCTAATGCAAGTCCTGCTAAATATTTTAAAATTGCGAATACTAAGGGAAAACGGATTTTATATGCTCTAATTGATAATCAGGAACCCCAGAAAGTTGTGGATGGTCACGGGCTAAAGAATACTACGGATCAAGTACCGGAAGAAATTATCCAAAATGCCCATTTCCAGCATATAAAACTCATGAAAGAAAACATCATGACCGTGATTTTGGAGAATCATCCAAGCTTTTTTGAGAAATTAATAATAGACTTGTTACTTAAAATGGGATATGGACATGACAAAGATGCTGGTGTGGTAGTTGGGGGATCTCATGATGGTGGGATCGACGGCGTGATTTATGAAGATAAGCTAGGTCTAAATGCAATATACGTGCAAACTAAAAGATATAAAGATGGCAACAATGTAGGAAGACCCGAATTACAGGCATTTGTTGGTGCAATGCAGAATGTAAATAAAGGTGTATTTATTACTACATCCTCTTTTACAAAGGAAGCTAGGAAATACGCAGAAACACAGCAGCAAAAGAGCCTAAAGCTAATTGATGGAGATCTACTTGCGGAATTAATGATTAAAAATGAAGTGGGTATCGTAGCGGAAAATGCAATAAAGCTATATCGTATTGATATGGCATATTTCCAATAATGAGATCTATTCTTTCTTCACTCACTAAATAAACAAAAGGCACAGAACTGGATTTGCTTGAGAATCCAATTCTGTGCTTTTTGCATTAGCAATAATATATGTAAAACTCTTAATCTGCTTCATAAGGAACATGTTGCACTTTGTCAGATCATGGCATATAATTAATACACAAATAACAAAAGAGGGGTTGAATATGGGACTTAATTCTACTGTTGTTACAATTAACAATTTGCTGTGTCGAAATTTTCCGGAAGAGTTTCAGACATTTCTGGGAACGCCAAAAAAGTATTTTTCAATTCCGGATTACCAAAGAGAGTATAAGTGGGATAAGACCAAAATTAAAACCTTTGTTAGTAATGTTATGACGCAAAGTAAGTTTTTGGGGATCATTACAACAGAGGTTCCCAATGGTCCTAATTTGTCTATTGTGGATGGCCAACAAAGATTAACAACTATTATGTTACTCTTTGCTTGGCTGTACAATGCATGTGCAGAAGAAGGAGAGACTGAAACTCAGGACGAAATTCAGGGTATTATTTCATTTGTCGAAGAAGGACAATTACGCTTTATTCTAGACAATGCCAGTGTGGGAACGTATCTGCACTTTGTTACAGATGCTAATGGAGTCAAGAGAATTAAATTAGAGATCGATAGCGCATCAGATATTTATAAGCAGTCTGCACAGTTCTCGGATGCATGGAACACCATTGATGCAACGGCAAAGGATATATGTCGTAAAAATCCAGATATTACACTTGATGAATACAAACAGCGTTTGCTTGACTGCAATGTGTTACTTTTTGCGCAAAAAAATGCTAATGGCATGCAACAAGGTTCAATTGAGGAGATATATATAGATATAAATGAAAAATCTCAAAAGTTAGATCCCGAAGATATTTTTAAAGGACATTGTTTCGCAATATGTAAAACGAGTGCACAGCAAGAGCGTGTTAAAGGCCTGTGGAGATCAGTAAAAGAACAGTACTTTGCTATGGATGAATTGCTAACACAGGCAAATATGAATAAGTTTTTGCATTTTTATTTATTAACACAGGAGGCAACTAGGGAATCAAGAAAAGATATTAATAAGGAATTGACAATTGATGGTGAGAATATTATTACGCAGCGGTATAATACACCTACAAAAGTCATAGGCCTTATTACAGACATAAAACAATATCAATCCAATTTGATCGAATTCAAAAATACGTTAAATCGCGCACAACCACAATTTGAGAATATCATGGTAGCATCGGCACAAGAGCTTGGAAATAACCGCGATCAACTTCTGGAAATACAAACGATAATTAAGGATATTCTCGCTTGCAAACAAAATTTGTTTAAGCTTCCATTGCTTTTCTTCATTGATACATATATGAGAAAGGATCGGGATGGGAAACTTACTTATTTTAAACTATCGGGATTTGTTTACTTGTATTATTTCTACATGTTCTTGTTTGCTCGATTAATAAGCTCAAGGAAAAGAGAAGACTTGGCCAATGGACTTATTAATAAGATACATGCCGGCCCAAATTTCTTAATGCAGTTCATTAAAGAAATTAAGTCGTATTCAAATGGTTTGGATTTAGAATTAGAGGAGAAACATCTAAAGGATCAATATGCTCGAAAGCATCTTTATCAAATACTTGACAATTTCCACGTGACCTCAGCTGTTAATCCGGCAGTTGATGACAGCAGCCTTGCTATCAAAATGAGACTTTACCCGGATGCGTACAATGTGGAACACCTGATTGTCCATAAATCGCATACCATTACTTGGATATCTGCGCACTATACAGAGCATAATCCGCCAGCAAATACAAAATATGAATATACAACGGATGATTTTAGAACATGTCAAGTTTGGCTTAAACCCAATAATCAGTGGGCAAACTTTATATGGATTGACGAAACCTTTAATCGAGAGAATTTAAAGAATTTCGATATAGTCACAAAGGTTATTCGTTTGCGCGGTAATTGTTGCAAACAAAATCCTCCAGCAGATGGGACTTGGGCCAAGAAACATATGCACATTGAGATGGTATGCCAGCATATCATGAATACCCAGGGCTTTGATGAGTTGTACCATGCATACCAAACGGATGCATCTCGAGAAGAAGTCAAGAATTGCTATAGGCGATTTATTGATAATTATTTCTCTGAAGAAAGTACTGCTGCACTACGGAAGAAATTAAGCGATAAATTTACTGAACGCCTCACACAATTGTGCCAGTTAGTGCAGTAATACGACTGGTATTATTAGAATACATATTCCATCCTTAAGACCGTCAGTATTCTGTATATACTGACGGTCAAAATATTGGTGTAAAATAAACCTTATTGAACTCACTTAACGTACCCGATTTTTATGAATACGATACCTATTGCACTGAATGTAGATGGGAAAGAGAACGTAATGAATTGACATGCCGACTTATAAGAATTATCATAATAATGAAAAGGGGGGACATCCGTGATTATCGATTCCCACGCACATTACAACAATAATGCCTACAAGAAACCGTTTCGGTATTTGACATATGACAAGGATGGATATGCCCTCAAGGAGGGGGATCGAGAGCAGCTCTTCCAGGAACTGTTGGATACCAATATTCCACACTCAATTGAGCCTGGAGTGAGTCTAGCGTCCTGCGAGGAAGTGCTGCAGCTCTGTGCGGAATATCCAGGGCGGATCTTTCCGGCGATTGGTATCCATCCCACCAGATCCATTTGCGAAAATTGGTCTGACCGGCATAAGCTGGATGCATATGCGAATACGCCGGGCGTGATTGCCATCGGCGAAATCGGTTTGGACTATCACTACAAGTGCGAGGAGCAGCACCGACTGAAGCAGCATCTGTGGTTCATTTACCAACTGAATCTGGCGTGGAAGATGAAGTCGCCTGTGATCCTCCATGTCCGGGATGCCCATGAGGATGCGCTCCGTATACTCAAATGGCACCCGGCCAGAAAATTGGGTGGCGTGATTCATTGCTTCTATGGCTCCAGGGAAATTGCAGCGGAGTACCTAAAGCTGGGATACCATATTGGCATTGGTGGCTCTGTGCTTCAGTTGGAGGAACGGGCAAAGGATATGTGGGAAGCGATTCCTCATATTCCTCTGGATCGAATCCTCATTGAGACCGATGCACCGTTTATCCTGCCTTACTGCAAAGATGTGATCCAGCCGAAGCTTCTTCGCCGCGCCCGGAATACCTCACTGATCCTTCCGGCAGTCATCAAAAAGATTGCTGAGCTGAAGGGTATCTCTCCGGAAGAAGTAGAACAGGCAACAACAGAAAACACCATTCGGCTGTTTCAATTACCTATTACCATGGAGGAATAATTGCCATGAATCGTGATGAATTGATTTCCGCATGGAAAGCCGAAGAAGAGATTGCGCACATCCACGGATGGGATTTCTCCCACATTGACGGGCGCTATACGGAACAGGATGATCTGCCCTGGGATTACCGGTCGGTGATTGAAGATTATCTGACCCCGGATATGAAGATCCTGGACATCGACACCGGCGGAGGAGAGTTCCTGTTATCTCTGAACCATCCCCACGAGAACACCGCGGCTATGGAGAATTACCCGCCCAATGTGGCGCTTTGCAAGGAGGTTTTGCTGCCTTTGGGTATCGATTTCCGGCCCGGAGACGGAAAAGGAAAACTGCCATTCGAAGATGGCAGTTTCGATATGGTAATCAACCGGCACGGAGATTTCAATGCTGAGGAAATCTACCGGGTTCTGAAACCCGACGGGTTGTTTATTACCCAGCAGGTGGGTGCCGAGAATGATCGGGAACTGGTGAAGCTTCTCTGCGGTGAAACCGAGATACCATTCCCCGACCAATACTTAAGCATTACATCTAACAAGTTCGAGAATGCAGGTTTCACCATCCTGCGAGGCGAGGAATGTTTCAGACCCATCCGGTTCTTTGATGTGGGCGCGCTGGTGTGGTTCGCCCGGATCATCCAGTGGGAGTTCCCAGACTTTTCCGTGGATTCCAACCTAGATAATCTGCTGAATGCACAGAAGATTCTGGAAGAAAAAAGCTCCATTGACGGTAGCATCCACAGGTTCCTTCTGGTTGCGCAGAAATAGGAGAGAGATTATGATTGAAACTGACAGACTGATCCTGCGGCCCTTCCGGGAAGGCGATGCCGAGGATGTATTTGAATATCTGAAGGAGCCCATGGTGAACTGCTTTGCCTGCATGAAGCTGAACTCTCTGGAAGAGGCACGGAAGGCAGTTCTAGAACGGGCGGAGGATGCGGAGTACACCTTCGCTATCGTGCTGAAGGACACCGGAAAGGTCATCGGTGAGATCGATGCCCACCCCGAAAGCTCCCAGCCGGACAAGGCGGAGAATTATGCCATGGACACCTTCAGCCCCTGCTGGATGCTGAATCTCGCCTATCAGGGCAAGGGCTATGCATTCGAAGCGGCCCATGCGTTCTTCGATTACCTGTTCCATCAGAAAGGCGCCCGGCGGATCTATGCCTTCACCGAGGACTATAACCTGCCCAGCCAGAACCTTTGCAAAAAGTTGGGTATGCGTCAGGAAGGCCTGTTCCGGGAGTTTGTATCCTTTGTAAACGATGCCGACGGCAAACCCATTTACGAGAACACCATCCAGTGGGCCATTCTGAAAAAGGAATGGGAAGCTGTTAGGAATACTTGAAATTGCGAGAGCCTTCTGAAATGCGTTATTGCAACTTCACGTTGCGCAAATGCAAATAGCGGTTGGTAGATTTTGCTTGGTCTGTGATTATAATTAGTTGTGCAAAGGAGGTATCTGTATGAGTTTTGCAGAAAATCTGAAACAACTAAGAAAAGAGCGGCAATTATCGCAGGAGGATTTAGCGGAAATTCTTGATGTGAGTCGTCAGGCAGTCTCAAAATGGGAACAAGGAATGGGATACCCAGAAGTAGAAAAGTTACTGTTTCTTTCAAGCAAATTGAGTGTTTCACTGGATAGCTTAATGGAAACAGAGATTGCACAAAAGTCCAATCCCCAAATGCAGAACGTAACAGGAACAATCACCATAACATCACCGATTGAACATGTAATTGCCACTTGTCATAAGGTTGTGTCTTCTCAAAAAATGTCTGGTGGAAAATCGCCGCCGCAGTATGCGCTTTTCGGAAAAAGCGAAGGAAAAGGAATGTTCGGTGAAGAGCCAACGACTTTTTTAGGTTGGTATGCGAACGAAAATGATATTTCAAAAGAAATCACAGAAATTCACGATGCAATCGTGAATGGGGTTGCAACATATACTTTGAAGTACAGTGTTCGGACGAAAAAAAGATTTCTTGGAATGAAAATAGAATTAGAATAACCAGCAGTCAATTCCAATATGCCAAACTGAATACCGACTCAAAACCCTAAAGAGTCTGCTGTAAAAGAACAGCAGGCTCTTTTTGTGCAAAAAGTATCTTGAAATCAATTTTAAATGGTATTATGCTTACTTTAGAACATCAAAAGAAAGCGAGATAGAGCCTTATGAACCGGGAAGAACTGCATGCTCTTGTAGCGAAGCAACAGCCAAACATCTGCCAGATCGTGGCCTACGAGGCAGGCGAAAAGGTGTATTCCGACTGTTGGAATGACTACGCATCAGATGACTGCGTCCATATCATGTCGGCCACCAAGAGCATCATGGCTTTGCTGATCAGCATCGCTCTGGACAAGGGACAAATCGGAAGCATCGATGATAAGGTGCTTAGCTTTTTCCCCGACTACAAGGTCAAGCGGGGTGAAAAGACGATTCAGGAAGTGACCATCCGGCATTTGCTGACCATGCGGGCCCCCTATAAGTGCAAGGGCGATCCCTGGACAAAGGTTTGCTCCAGCGATAACTGGACTTACGCATCCTTGGATTTTTTGGGTGGCAGAAAGGGTCTGATGGACGAGTTCAATTATCAGACGGTATGCCTGCATATCCTCTCCGGCATTCTGTATCAGGCAACCGGGATGAAAACCGTGGACTATGCCAACCAGCATCTCTTTAAGCCCCTGGGCATTGCCTTGCATGAAAACTATTATGCGGAAACCGCCGAGGAGCACAAGCGGTTCACCATTGGAAAAACACCGAAAGCAAATATTTGGTTCGCCGATCCCGACGGTCTGGGAACTCCCGGTTATGGCCTGTGTATGTCTGCAGAGGATATGGCGAAAATCGGTCTGATGTGCCTGAACAAGGGGCGTTATAGGGACAAGCAGATCGTATCTGCCGGGTGGATCGAAGAAATGACCCAGCCCAGAACCGTGGAGAGTGACCATTTTCGGGGTATGGACTATGGTTATCTTTGGTGGATCATCGACCGGGAGAAGAACATCTACGCTGCCATCGGCAACAGCGGCAATGTGATTTATGTGAATCCGGAACAGGAAATCGTGATCGCCGTGGCATCCTATTTTAAGCCCACGGTGTTCGACCGGGTGGATTTCATCCGGGAATATATTGAACCGTTCGTCTGTGAATGACAAAACATAGGTGGAAAAACTTTGATTGAAGAAATCGCGAAAGAGAGGGAACAGAAATCTGCTCCCTCTCTTGTTTACACTGTTTGATTTAGATATGCTGCCAAAGTAGAACAATCATCAATGAGCACATAATAACCAGCTTTGTTTTCGTCACAGACACTTTCGATGCTCAGTAATTCTCTCATAGACTCATATGCAGACCGGCAGGAATTAAGGACACTTTCTGTGTTTTGGCGCAATGCATCAATTCGAGTTTTTGCTTTTGTGAGGAGAAATAGATCATGCTGTAATTTTTCTCTCTCTTTGTTTATACGTTTTGCGGCAGTATAATTCTGGACAGCAGGTACCGCAAAAGCAGTAGTTACAACGAAGCCAATTTCTACAGCTGGTCCGATCATTGCAAGAAAAGCTTCTCCACCAGCGATACCTCTGCCACCCTTGCTTTTAGCTCCGCCGCCTAAATAAGCTTTCTGTGCATTGATTCGAGCAATTCCCTTCAATTCGGAAATTGCTTTGCCTGTGGATGCTTTACCAAAAGTTGTTGCCCACATAGCAACATCTGGGGCGATTTCACGCAATATTGGTGCACCAGCCTTTGAAATGCCGACCACAATATTCATAGTATTACACGGATCAACACCACTGATAGTATTCTGGAACTTTGCCTTTGATACAGCGATGTCCGACAGAGCCTTGTTGAAGTTTGCTCCATCATCTGTAAAACTTTTGGAAAGCAGCTCTACGCAATCGAGAAACTCTACGGAGTCCTTCCGCAGTTTATGTAACGCCTCCGCACTTTCGCAAAACATAGCATACATGTCATTATAAACGGTAACAGTTTCAGAATATGCAACTTGAGAAGCATTCAGTTTCTTGCTATATAACATGCTAGCATCACCCCCTTACTATTTCTTCCGTAAAACATTGGATACGGTGGACTGAGATATATCCAACATCGCAGCAATCGTTTCTTGATTGATTTTCTGCTTTGCGAGGTCCTTAATCACCTCATTGCGCTGGGCCACAGAAAGAATTTCGGGAATTTTGTGAATTGTCTCGGAAACAACACCAGAGGCAGTTACAGTCTTAATCAAGGTGCGTCCATCATCAAGTACTGCGCGTGCTATTTTTGCGCCAGTCTTTTGATTGGTTTTGAATGCAAGGGATACAATATTGGCGGTAGTTTTTCCAAGGTCTTTTAGATCCACGTTTTTAAATACGCTGAGTAAGCTGGTAGACACATTAATCCCTCCGAATTATTATTTTAATATTATTATAATATTAAAATAATAAATGTCAAGCAGATCCTTGAAAAAATCCGCCAAATTCATCAAGTTAAAAAGTTCAGAAAACACCGAGTTTTTTGGACTTTTTAATACAATTTGAAAGGAGAAATAACCTCATGTACAACCATTCAAGAGGTCCTTAAAACGCAATGGACTAGCTATCCCCGAACTGGACACAATGGAAATAATGGACGAAAAATGGCCGATTTTGGAGTGATTCTAATTCTTGTCGGATTCTTGTTACAGTGTTTCGACATATTTTGCTGTTTCGACCTTGTTGAAAATAGTCAGATTTTGGGTGTCAAAACTGGTAAAAACAACAAGAAAAACCTCGAAATCTCACGATTTCGAGGTTTTTTGGTGGAGATAAGCGGGATCGAACCGCTGACCTCTTGAATGCCATTCAAGCGCTCTCCCAGCTGAGCTATACCCCCGTCATTGTAGGAGCAGTACACACTGCCCGCTTACTATGTAAAACGCTTCACCAGCGCAAGGGATATATTAGCAGAAAGAGCTCTGCTTGTCAACATATTTTTTTAATTTCTGAGAGATTTTTCTGACAGCTGCAAGCTCACTGCAGCGCTTACAGACCGTCTCTATCTCTGTTCGCGTCGCTGTCTGCCCGTTTGATACGCGCCCCGATGCTGCGCGGGCTTACTATCAGGGGAACGGTCTCATTTACAAGAGAGGATGTATCAAGGCCGTACCACTTACTCTTTGAGCCGGCTACTTTCCGTATTGCGTATTTGGCGTTGAGCACCATCTCATCCAGAGAGCTCAGCTCTGCCTTTGTGGGAACGGATTTACCTATCATGCAGAACATGAAGCTGCCCACGGTTGAGCGTCCGTAAATTGAATACTTCTTGTCCTGAGGCGGCATTTCCCCGCTTTGCTGCAAATCCTGCACTATCTGACGAAGATAAACATTAATTCTCTGGCTGCACTTGAAGCCCAAATTCAGCTTTATACGGAAAATATAGTCCGTGCCGTAGGTCTCCAGCTCATAATTCATGGCATCGGGCTCGTCAAGAACATTTACGCCTCGGAAACCAGCGTGTACGATCCGGTAATAAGGGTCTGAGACGCAATAACAGCAGCCATGGCGCTGAGTATAACCGCAATGGGACGAAGCAGCTCAGGAAGCATAAGGAAGAATGGGTTCATGTCCTGAACGGCTGCGATGGCGCCGTTTGAAATGTTTTTTATTATCCATGCTCCCTGCACAAGATAGTTGAGTACAAGGCAGGACTTGACAAAGGGCCAGCTCATAATTTGAATTTAGAGCCGCGATGAGAGTTACCCCGTAAGTTCTTCATGTTTGCACTCCTTTTGAAAACTACTAAGGAAAACAAAAAGTGCTGCCCTAGAATGGCCGCACGAAAAAGGCGCAAAACAGAATTGTTTTCCCTCCTTGTGCTAACGAGATTAGCTGTCGGGTTAGGGAAAGAAGGCTCCCCTCAGGAAAACATATACACCCCAAAAATTGGTTCTCCCGCTGCCGCAGTGCGGCATTAAGCATTATACTCTCCATATAACAAATCCTGCCCGTCTCGTCAAGAGGGCAGGATTTTCGGTTTTCAGTCAAGCATAAGGCCGAGCATCCTGTTGTCGGCAAAGGCGCGGCAGGTATAGGCTGCGTCAAAAGCAGCTTCAACATTGTCAATATTATTCTCAATTTCCTTGGAATAGCGCTGAGCCGTTACGGATACATCTCCGCCCAGTAGCTTCACCGTCAGACAGGATACAAGCATGAATTTTGCCCTGCACACAAGGTCAAGGTCAGACACCGCCTGCAGCCAGTAGCGGTCCATAAAGTATTCGGCAAGCAGAATATGCTCCTTGCGCCAAACATCCCCCGCGGCGTCGGCAAGCTGCGCTGCCCAAAGAGGCGAAAGTATCTCAAGGTCGGAGAAGAACTCAAGCAGCTCACCCGCCTCTGTTTTAACCGCAAAGGCGCGGCTCTGTTCAAGGGCAATCTGAGGGTCAAAGGGCTCGGTTGGCTCAGTCTCACCGTCTATTATGCCCTGCACATGGTAGGCAAACAAAAGGGCAATGGCAAGGCGCTCCCCCACCGCATGGCTATCATCCCTGAAAAAACGGCGAAGCTGCTCACGGCTTTCAAGTAGCAGGGCCATTACATCTTCATCATAGTCGGCAGTCACCTTCCCTGCCTCGCTTTGGGAGACAAAGCTGGCAGGCCGGGACAGAATCAGTCTTGCGGCCTCCGGGCAGGACAGCTCCAGCCCCAGCTCCACAAAGTCGCCGTAGTCGTGCCGGATACGGGGAAAGCTGTGGCAGGTTTGGCACAGGGCTTCCTCGCCCAGCGCCGCCTGGATACGGCAGAGGCCGTCCTCCCTCCACATTGGGCAGCGTCCGTTTTCCGTCTGCATCAGAGTCTCACCGTCAACATCCTTAAGAACCCTGCGCAGGCTGTCCCCTAACTCGCCGGGAAGCTGCCGGTAAAAGGCAGCGGCAGCCTTGTCCACCTGCACATCCCATTCCTTGCAGCAGCTATCCGGGCAAGCACCGCCAAGGCAGCTAAATTCATCATAGTACTCCGGTTTTCTGACGCTTATGCTCATTTGCCCGCCAGCTTTCTTTTAAGGCCAAGCAACAGCCTTGATGCCTCATGCAAGCCATGGTAATTGAGCCACATTACAATGCGGCGATTGCGCGGCTGCCTGCGGAAAGCGGCACATCCCCTGAGAGTGGGAACGCAGGTTCTGCAATAGGAGCGCAGCTTTGCAATAACCGCGTCTCTGTCCTTGCTTTTATGAAGCGCAACGCGGTTCACGCTGTCAAGGAGAACATGACTAAGTACAAGCTCCCGGAAGCTGTCGCTGCTGCCGATGCCGGGTATGCTCTCCCGTATATCCTCAATAATCTGTATAATCTCAAGGTTACGCTTAGAGTTATTGTTTCGCATGGTGGAGCTGTGACCGCAGCGGTATCTGTACAGAGCCTGAGCTATATGCACGGTACACCCTGCCCGGTACAGTGCCTTGGCAGAGAAGGAAAAATCCTCGTACCAGAGCCCCACGGGGAAGCGTATCCCCTCCAGAAGGCTGCGTCTGAAAATCTTGTCCCAGCAGCTTCCGGCGGCTGCAAGGGGCATATCCTCCCGGTACGCGGAGCTCAGGTACTCCTCCCTGCCGTCGGGATAAAAGGCAATTGCATCGCAGATAAGCACATCGGCGGAATTTTCAAGGGCTGCATCATACATGGTTTTGAACATGTGGGGCTCAACCCGGTCGTCACTGTCCACAAAGCCGATATAGTCGCCCCGGGCCATGTCAAGGCCGAAGTTGCGGGCTCTGCCCTGCCCACCGTTATCTATGACAATGTCCCTTATAAGTCCGGGGTAGCTTGCCTTGTATTCGTCGATGATACTCTGGCTGTTGTCCGGTGAGCCGTCGTTTACGACAATTATCTCATAATCATCAAGGGTCTGCTTCACAAGAGAGTCGAGGCATTCCGGCAAATATTTTTCAACATTATATACTGGAACGATTATACTTAGCTTCATAAAACCCTCCGTCAGCTTTTTTCTTGATTTTACCATCCGGGCAATCCATTGTAAAGCGAAAAGAAAAAGGCAGCCATGCGGCTGCCTTCCTTCTTTTCTTAGCTGAGAGCTTACAGGCGCTCCTTGACCTTTGCCTTCTTACCGACGCGATCGCGCAGGTAGTAGAGCTTGGCTCTGCGGACCTTACCGCGGCGCACGGTGGTAACGGAGACGATGGAGGGAGAATGTACGGGGAATACCTTCTCGCAGCCGACACCGTAGGAAATACGGCGCACGGTGATGGTCTCGTTGATGCCGCCATGCTTCTTGGCAATGATGGTGCCCTCAAAAGCCTGGGTACGCTCGCGGTTGCCTTCCTTAACGCGGACATTGACACGGACGGTGTCACCCACATTCATTTCGGGCAGCTCGGGCTTCATGTACTGTTCGCTGAGAATTTTGACCAGATCCATAATCTAATCCTTCTTTCATATAGACGTTCATACCGGTGGGCATCCTTGTGCCACGGCAGCGGACCGCCTTTCTTAATGGGTGCATTTGCACACGCCATGATATGATACCACAGTGTTCACGCAAATGCAAGTATTTTTTACTCAGAAAGCGCAATTACACTGTCAAGTATTCTGCGGTTATATTCTTCTAGGTCATCCGGCTTCTTAGGCTGCTTTTGGGAAGCAACAAGGGCTTGCGTCATATCGTCCTTGCCCACCAGTCCCCGCGAATACTGCTCAAGATTTTTGGAGCAGTACAGTGGAAGGCCCACCGCCATCGCTTCCATAATATTAAGAGGCTGTCCCTCATATCTGGAGGTGGAGATGAACGCGTCCATCAGCTTCATATAACAGTAGGGATTACTCTGGTTAAGCAGGAAAAACACCTTATCCGCTATGCCAAGTCTCTCCGCCTGCTGCTTAAGCGCCTGTTCATCCTCTCCTCCGCCGATAATATAGAGGCGAAGCTCGTCTCTCTGCGCGCAGGCCTCAGCAAAGCTGTCAAGCATGATGTCATAGCCCTTCTGGTGGCAAAGCCTGCCCAGCGCAACGAAGTTCATACAGTCCTCATTCACCGCAAAGCCCTCGGGCATCTCCCCTGCCTTGCGCTGAATTTCCGCCACATCAATGTAATTCTCTATGACGCGGATCTCCTTATCCTTCACTCCGGACATTTTGCGAAAGGGCTCCACCAATGCACCGGAAACGCATACGAACCTGTCGTAGTACTTGAACTTGCCCTTGAAGGCTCTCCACAGAACCCGGTATTTCCACTCATTTTCCAGCTTGATTTCCACATTGTTATGCACCCACATGACCCGCTTCTTTGCAGGGACAGTGCAGGCGCCCACCGCGCAGGAAAACTGATAGGAATTGAAATCTATTGCAAGGTCATATTCCTCCACACCGGAAAAGTCAGGCGCTGCAAGCCTTTTTCCCAAATCGAAGGGCAGGAACTTGAATAGGGGCGAAACCGGCTCAAGATACTTCACATTCAGTGCCTCGGGGAAATCCACATTCCAGAATTCACCCTTTTCAGACAGGTACAAGTCAACGCTCACCGCGCTGTAATCGAGGTTTTTGAGCAGATTGATAATTGACTTCTGGATACCGCCTACACCAAGGTCGCTTTGAAAAATTGCAATTCTCTTCATAGCTTCTCCCCTATCTGTAAATCTTCATCTGAGCATCATAGGTTTCCACTCTGGTAAATTTCGCAAAGTCCGGGGCAAGCTCCGGTCTGAGCTGGCGCAGAGCGCCGGCAAGAAGCTCCGGGTTCAGTGTGGGCTCCTGAGCGGAAACAACGGCTCTTACAAGCACTGCTTTTTCAGCCGCTTCAAAGGAGATACTGTGTATTGCCGGGCGTATATCCGTCTCCCCCATGCCGCGCTTAGTCTTTTTGGTGATAACTATACTGTCGGCGGCATAAAAGTCTTCAAGTGCAGCCTTCATTTCCCCGGTGCTGCGCTCATCGTACTCAAAAACGCCCTCCAGCTCCAGCCACTTTATCTCAGCCACCTTGCGGCTCTGCTCATAAGCCTCGATCACCTCTATGCCCTCGGGCATCACGGCGCTGAGCCTTGCAGCCATTTGGGAAAGCTCCGCCTCCTCTTTAAGGCGAAAATCCATTATCTCACAAAGGCTGGCAGTTCCCACAGATAAGGGCAGGGCAATGGAAATCTGGGGATGGGGGTTAAAGCCCTCGGAGTATTTCAGCTCATAGCCCGCCCGGGAAAAAGCGCGCTGCATGGTGTGCATCAGGTCAAGGTGGGAGATGTACACGGCTCTGCCGGTCTTTTTAAAGCGAAGTCTCAGTTTATCCATCGCAGCGGCCTCCCTTCAAAAGTGCGGCGGCTCCGCAGGCGGAGCACTGCCTGCGGCAGTCGGGGCTGAGAGCGGAGGCGTAGCACTGCTCCCGCTCGTGGAGCAGATGGGCCTTTCTCACGCCAACATCAATAATATCCCATGGCAGCACGCTGTCCGTGGGGTAGTCACGGTTTGCATAGAAGGCCGGGTCTATGCCGCATTCCTCAAAGGCCTCCTGCCAGCGTGAAAAGCTAAAATAATCGCTCCATGCATCAAGCCTTCCGCCCTTGCGCCATACGCATTCTATAAGGTCGGAAAGCCGCCTGTCGCCTCTGGAGAGCACCGCCTCCACGAGACTTGTCTCCGCATCGTGCCAGTTGTAGGTAACATTTCTTGCGGTAATGGCAGAGCGCAGAAGATTTACGCGGCGCAGGTATTCCTCAATGCTTATCTGCGCCTCCCACTGGAAGGGGCTGTGGGGCTTGGGAATAAAGCAGGAAGTGGATATGGTTATCTTGACGCCCCGGTTTTTGTTCTTTGCATTCATGCGCCAGCAGTGAAGCACCTGATTTGCCATTTCCGCAATGCCCAGAATGTCCTCGTCAGTCTCGGTGGGAAGCCCCAGCATATAATAGAGCTTCACGCTGTTCCAGCCGCCGGCAAAGGCTATGCGGCAGGTGTTGAGCAGGTCCTCCTCGGTGACATTCTTGTTTATGGCGTCTCTCAGGCGCTGGCTGCCGCCCTCAACGGCAAAGGTCAGGCCGCTTTTGCGAACCTTCTGCAGCTTCTGCATAAGCTCAATGGAGAAATTGTCCGCTCTCAGTGAGGGCAGGGACAGGCCAATGCTGCGGCTTTCACAGTATTCAAGCATACCGTCACACAGCTCATTCAGCGGCCTGTAATCGCTGCTGCTGAGAGACAGCAGCGTAACATCCTCGTGTCCGGTATTCTTAAGGCTCTCAATGCCCTGCTTTATAAGCGTCTCCGGCTTTTTGGAGCGAATGGGTCTGTATATATGCCCCGCCTGACAGAAGCGGCAGCCCCGGACACAGCCGCGGAAAAGCTCAAGGTTAACTCTGTCATGCACCACCTCGGTGGAGGGTACAATGGGCTTTGTGGGGAAGGGAGCGGCGTCAAGGTCGGATACTATACGCTTTGTGACCTTTTCGGGGGCGCCTTCTTTTGCGGTATAGGCGGCAACAGTGCCGTCGGGATTGTAGCTCACATCATAAAGGGAGGGCACATAAACGCCCTGTATACGGGCAGCCTCTCTGAGAAATGCAGCCTTCTCCCATCCCTCCAGCTTGGCTCTGCGAAGCAAGGTGAGAAGCTCATTATTCATCTCCTCGCCCTCGCCCACCACGAACAGATCCATAAAATCCGCCATGGGCTCCGGGTTCACCGCAGCGCTGCCGCCGGCAAAGACTATGGGCAAAAGCCCCGGTCTGTCCTTTGCTCTGAGAGGAATGCCGGACATATCCAGCATATCCAGCACCGTGGTATATGCCATTTCATAGCCCACGGAAAAGGCCAGCGCGTCAAACTGCCGCAGACTGTCGCCGCTTTCAAGGGCATAAAGCTCAATGCCCTGCTGTGTCATTTTCTCATGCATATCACCCCAGGGCGCAAAGGCACGCTCACACCAGACAAAGTCAAGGCTGTTCATAGTGTGATAGAGTATGCTCATGCCAAGGTTTGACATGCCTATCTCATAGGTATCCGGAAAGCAGAAGGCAAGGCGAACATCCACCTTTCCTTTGTCCTTGATTATCTGGTTGTATTCGCCGCCGGTGTAGCGGGCCGGCTTCTGCACCTGCGGCAGTATTCTTTCAAGTCTCTTGTCCATTCGGCACTCCCAAAATGCTTTTATAACATTGTAATTATAGCATAATATTTGCCATTTTCAACTGCGCCGTTTTTATTTCCCCGCTCTTGCAACACAGCGGCAAATGGAATATAATTATCTGAGCTTGGCGGAGGTGCTGTCAAATGAAATGTCTTGTTTTCGGCTCGCTTAATATAGACCATGTGTATGGTGTAAGGGACTTTGTCCGCCCCGGGGAGACCGCAGGCGCTCTCAGCTATGAGCGTTTTTGCGGCGGCAAGGGCTTCAATCAGGCCATTGCCCTCAAAAGAGCGGGAGTGCCCGTTTACCTTGCCGGGGCTGTGGGGCCGGACGGAGGCATTCTTACCGATGTGTTGGAGCGGGAGGATGTAAACCTTGAGTATCTGCAGGAGCTTAGCTGCCCCACGGGACATGCCGTAATTCAGGTGGACAGCAGCGGCGGCAACTGCATTCTTATCCACGCCGGGGCAAACGGGCAGATAAGCCGTGAAGCCATTGACCGGGTTCTCTCCGGCTTTGAAAAGGGCGACTGGCTGGTGCTGCAAAATGAGATTTCAAACCTTGATTATCTCATACTCCGCGCCCGGGAAAAGGGGATTAAAATATTGCTCAATCCCTCCCCCTTTGATAAGGACTTTTTCACGCCGCAGCTTCTCTGCGCAGTTGAGCTTCTCATTGTAAACGAGACCGAGGGAGAGGGGCTCAACGGCAAGACCGACCCTGAGGAAATAATTTCCGCCCTTGCGGAAAGCTGCCCGGAGGCAATTTGCGTCCTGACCCTTGGCACCGAGGGCTCCATGGCGCACTACGGAGGGGAGTTTTATTGGCAGAGCGCCTATCTTCTCGACGCGGTGGACACTACTGCCGCCGGGGATACCTACACCGGCTATCTGCTTTCCGGGCTGATGTCCGGCGCTTCCATTGACGACGCCATGAGGACAGCCTCCGTGGCTGCCGGCATATCCGTTACGCGAAAGGGCGCTTCAAGCTCCATACCCCGTCTGGCGGAGGTAATGGAGGAAATGAAAAAACTGTGATTTGGAGTAGCAATGGGACTTTTTGAGCTTTTCCTTATAGCGCTTGGCCTGTCCATGGACGCCTTTGCCGTTGCGGTATGCAAGGGTCTTTCCACGGGACAGCTTGAAAAGAAGCACTACATAATCGTTGGGCTGTGGTTTGGCGGCTTTCAGGGGCTTATGCCGGCAATAGGCTATCTGCTGGGCTCGGCCTTCAGCACCTACATAAGCGCCTTTGACCACTGGATAGCCTTCCTGCTGCTGGCAATAATTGGCGGCAACATGATAAAGGAGAGCCTGTCAAAGGACTTTGAGCCGGACTGCGGCTGCTTCACGGTGCGTAATATGTTGGTTCTGGCGGTGGCCACAAGCATTGACGCCCTGGCGGTGGGCATCACCTTTGCCCTGCTGCCGGAGGTGAATATTTTCGCAGCGGTGAGCTTCATAGGAGCAATAACCTTCTGTCTTTCCGCTCTCGGTCTTAAGGTAGGCAATGTGTTCGGCATTAAATACAAGGCAAAGGCGGAGTTTGCAGGCGGACTTATCCTTGTGCTGATGGGGCTCAAGATACTTCTTGAGCACCTTGGCCTTATCAGCTTCTGAACCATGGACAGAAAAGATTTTTTTGAGTTTGTGGAGCTGGAATACGGCATTCTGCCGGACTATCCCTTTTCCGATGACCCGGACACGGCGGTTTTCCGCCACGAGATCAACCGCAAATGGTTTGCCATAGTCATGAGCATCCCCCGGGCTAAGCTGGGGCTTTCCGGCGGCGGCAGCATTGACATTGTAAACCTCAAGGCCTCACCCGCCGTTATCGGCTCCGTGGTGGGTGACCGGGGCTTTTTCCCGGCATGGCACATGAACAAGGATCACTGGCTCAGCGCCGCTCTTGACGAAAGTGCCAACGATGAGACGCTGCGTTTTATTACGGATATGAGCTATGCTCTGACAAGGCCCAAAATGAAGAAAGCAGGCAAATAGCCTGTTTGAGACTGTTGACAAGCTGAAGAAAAGGCTCCCCTTGTCAGGGGAGCTGTCGAGCGCATGCGAGACTGAGGGGTAGTAAAAGTTTTTAAATATGAAATATCATGGAATTTGCGCATTTTCTCTCCCTCCGGGTTTCGCTGTGCTCAACCCACCTCCCTCGTCAGAGGGAGGCCTGGTACGCCAAACCGACTTTGTCCACACTCTGAGGCAGGCAAATAGCCTGCTTTTTTCATTTTACATTTTACATTGCAACTGCACTTGCCGTTTCCTCCCGGGGATGGTAGACTGTACGCACAAACATAAATTGGAGGCCCCTTATGGCTAAGCTGAACGAAACAAACTTTCTCACATCAAAAAGAGAGCGCATCGCCTACTGCCTTTTCTTTCTTGGTCAGAACATACTCTGGGGCTACGCCGGCTTTGTTGAGACCTTTCTCACGGACATCGGCATAGCCGCCGCCACCGCCGCCGTCATCCTTCTTGTGCCCAAGCTCTGGGACGCGGTGAACGACGTTCTTTTCGGCTATATAGTGGACCGCTGCACCTTCAGAAACGGGCAGAAGTTTCTGCCCTGGGTGCGTGTGGGCACCTGCGCCATCGGCATTACCACGGTGGTGCTTTTCGCCATCCCCGAGGGCATGGCGGAAAGCGGCAAGATTGCATGGTTTCTCATCGCCTACATCATATTTGACATGTGCTACACGGTGCTGGATGCGCCGGCCTATGCTCTTTCCACAGCGATGACCCCGGTGCTTGACGAGCGCACAAAAATAATCGCCGGAGGCAAGCTCTGGGGCATGGTGGGCGGCGTGGTTGCAACACTGCTGGTTCCCCTGCTGCGGCCCATGCTGGGCTGGTTTGCCGCCTGCGTGGTATTCGTAGCGGTGTCGGTGGTGCTTATGACGCCTCTGCTTTTTTCGGCAAAGGAGCGGCACAGCGTCTCAGCCACAGCAAACAGCAACCCGGGCTTTAGTGAAATGCTGAACTATCTCAGGCACAACAAATATCTTGCGGTGGTGCTTGTTGCCATGCTGCTTCTGGGCGTTGCAAGCCTTGAGCAGAAGATGGCAATATACATGGGCCGCATTTGTCTGGGCAGAGAGAACATGGCCACGCTTGTGGCAGGCGGCGCGTCGGTATCCGTTATAATCGTTTCCGCCGTGGTTCCCGCGCTTTCCCGCCGCTGGGATAAATTCCATGTGCTCTGCGCCGGTCTTGCCTTTTCGATAGTCATGGACATTGTTGCCTATTTTGCAGGCTACGGCAATTTGCTTGTGGCGCTTGTCTTCATCACCCTCAAATGCTCGGGCCTCGGCTTCTGGTCGGTTATCATTTACATGCTGGTGGCTGATACCGTGGAATACGGCACCTATATTACCGGCACCCGGGCTGCGGGTATATCCTTCAGCCTTCAGACCTTTGTGGCAAAGCTCAAAAACAGTCTCATCGGCACGGTGGTGCTTCTGAGCCTTGCCGCCGTGGGCTTTGTGGAGGGTGAAAATGCGGTTCAGCCCGCAGGAGTTGCCGACGGCGTGTGGGCGCTGTTCTGTCTGCTGCCTGCTGTGGGCTTTACTCTGGCGCTTATAATACTTCTGCGCTTTTATAAGCTAAGCTCAAGAGAGGTGGAAGTAATGAGCCTGTACAATAACGGCAAAATAAGCGCCGAAACCGCTGCAAGCGTAATTGGCAGCAGATACATGCCTGCGGAGAAACGAAATGACGGCTGATATTAAAACCTACACCTATCCCAACGGTGAAATACAGCGGGTGCAGTGCCTGCGCCTGCCCTCATGGGAGGAGCTGGAGTTTTTCCTTCCCGAGCCCTCCGCCGATGCCTTTGACTGCTTCTGCGATATATACAGACTTTACCTTGTTCCCGCCTGTCCGTGGATATTCGGCAGCATGGTGCTTTTCCGTCTGCCGGAGGACATGAGTTTTTCCTTTGCAATGTATCACAGGCGCTTCGGCGCATTCTCCGACCCGCTGAACGCTGCGGCAGCTCTCTTTAGGGATGATTTGAAAATCGTAATGGGCAAGCCCCGCTTTAAAAGCCGGGAGGCAAGAGAGCTCTATGAGGCTCTTGAGGCGCGTGGCTGCCTAAGAATAATACGCGGCAGGCTGCCGGTTACCGATATTATTCCCGTGGGGAATTTTGCGGGCTATATGACCCGGTCGGAGCAGTCAGCCCCCTTCAAGCTGAACTCCTCCTTCTTTATACTGGACCGCTTTGACTGCGCCACCGTCTACGACCGGGTAGGTGCTCCCTTGGGGCTGAGCGTCAAAAACGGCCTTGTGCTAAGCCCTCCCCTTTTTGAGCGGGAGGCTCTGCTGGTGAAGAAGAACGGCAGCATAAGCCTGTCTCCGGTAAGCCTTAATGAGCTTGAGATAGTCATAGGCGAACACCGCTACAAGGCCGGCGTGAACGCCGAGCTTTACTGCCGCCCCCAGCATTCAAGGCTCAGGGAAAAGGGCGGCATAAAGCTCATAATCACGGGAAACGAGGTAATTGCTGTTAACAGCGGCAGCTCCGTTGCGGTGCCTGCCTCCGGCTTTGTGCTTTTAGCGGAGAACGCCCGGGGCATCCTCCCCGGTGACCGGGTGGAATACCGGGGCATGGAGGATATTGTCTTCGGCATTCAGGTGGGAAACAGCCTTGTACGCGGCGGCGCGGTTACGGATAGATTCATCTCCCCCTTTTACAACATTCGCCGCCTTGAGCCTGTGCCCTTCCCGCCCAGCCTCTATCCCCCGGACTTTGAAGGGGCAAGGGCTGCACGCATGGCTCTCGGAGCCGATGAGGACGGCAAGCCCATGGCGGTGTGGGCCGAGGGTGCGCCCAAGCTGGGCTATGTTCCGGGAGAGCATAGCTGCGGGGCTTCCCTTTCGGAGTTTGGGAATATATGCCGGGAGCTTGGCATGTATAATGCCATAAACCTTGACGGCGGCGGCTCTGCCCAGATACTGCTCGGAAACCGCCGCAGCCTCAGCCTGCCGGACAGACATGAAAACGACCTCAGCGAGGCGGAGCGTCCCATCCCGCTGGGCCTTATAATAAGATAGTAAAACTGCCGTGGAGCTTTCCACGGCAGTTTTCAGCTTATTTATCCTTTTTGTGGTAGCGCAGGGAGCATATGTCGTCCCCCTTGGCGATGCACTTGGGCAGCTCCAGCACCGAGCCGTAGCACTGGCCTATGCCGTGGTCACCGCACATGGCAATGTCGCAGAGCTCTGCAATTTCCTCGTCGGAGCAGCCGGCCTTCTGCCATGCCTTTACCAGCGGGCAGTAATGGAAGTCGATATTCAGGGTATCATCGGTGCTTTCCAGAATATCCATCTCAAAAACCAACTGGGCAGGCTTGGTGAACAAGGTCTTTCTCAGCCCCTTGAGGCTGTCGGTGCCGCCTTTTTTCACAAGGTCTGCGCCCTGAGACAGGCCGCAGCGCTTAACTGCCGCACTGCCGAAGTCCTTGGGGTCAAGACCGCGCTTGCGTGCCTCGTCACAGAGCAGGTACAGCCAGAAGGCGCGGTGCTCAAGCTGGGCACGGATGGCCTGAAGAAGGCCGTTTTTGTACTTGGGTTCGTTTTTTACGATGCTCATTTTATATCTCCTTTATAAAATCCTTGTAAAACGGAATGTACTGACCAAATCTTACCACAGCTGATTATAGCACAGTAAATTAAAAAAGAAAGATACACTTTCGTTATTCCGTATAAAAAGACCGATGCTTTTTCAAGCATCGGTCTTCAACCTGACGGATATGATCAGTAGTACAGCGCCCTTATTACCTCTTCGCACTGGGCGGCGTTCATGCCGCAGCGCATGTCCGGGTGATACAGCAGCTTCAGTATAAGCTCGTCCACCGCCGTAAGGCTCTGGGGCGTGGAATAGCCGCTGTAAACTATGCTGTCCGTTCTCAGCTCCGTATCCTGCACAGGGCCAAGTCCGTTATAAATCTCCTCAAGGATAACGGAGTTACGCACAGTCTGGTCAATGTCTGTACGGTAGGCCACCTGCGCTCTGTAAATCCTGTTGTCTCCGCCGTACCAGAAGGTAACGCCACCGTCAAGCCCGGCGAAATTTTCACCCATTATTTCGGGCATTTCCTCTCCGGTGCAGAAATATATCTTCAGGTTGGCCTGATATGGCTCCTCGGTGCCAAGTATCCCGGGAAAGCCCTCCACGGAATTGAGCCACTGCTCAAAGCCGGTCAGCGCGGCAATGTCCTCCTCGGTATACTCCCCTTCTATGATATAGGTGATGGGCACCATCCATTTCTGGAGCTTGGAGGGGTCGCCGCTGTTTACAAATTCCGCGTCCAGACACACCTCAACAAAGTACTCCACAACATCCTCAACCGCAAGCCCCTCAATGTACAGCGGTGAATGCTCCGGCTCCGGTGTGGGGGGCGGTGTGGGGGTCGGAGTGGGCTCGGGTGTGGGCTGGGCGGTAACGCTTACCGTGGGCTGCACATCCTCTGCGGGAGCCTCCGCAGCCTTGCCGCAGCCAGTAAGCAGGGCGGCAAGAATTATAAGACAAGCAATCAGTTTCTTCATTTTTCCTCCACGAAGCCGCAGCACATCAGAGCTCCAATGTGTCGGCCCAAGACTTGATTTCTTCAGCATCCATACCGTTGAGTATCTTACCCTCAATAAGCAAAGTATCTGCGGCAAGGCTCAGCGGCAGCCTTTGCCGTAACGCCGCTTGCGGAAAAATATCCCACCGGTTTTCTGCTCATTTCAATTCTCCTTTGATTTTCATTATACGCATATTATATCACAGAGATAAAGCATTTCAAGATACGGCGCAAGCAAAAAAGTACTGCCCGTGACAGTGCACAGGCAGTACGGCCTACGGCTTATACGCCGTTATACATTGTAACATTCCAGAACTCTGTTCCGTCCTTCAAATCAAAGGTTATTTTCACATAGGCCTCCTCAGTGGCCCACCATTTATATATGGTTTTGCCCTCAAAGAGACTTTCCTCGGACTTGCCGTGAACTCCGAATTGGGCTGCGATTTCGTCATAGGTGGTGCTGTATCCTGCGTTTTGCTTGCACCAGTCAAGGGCAGCTCTCAGCGTCTGAATATCTACACGGCCGTCGGCTCCAACCTTGTCTGCCGGGTCAAGAGCTGCGACTTCCGAGCCGTCAAGGTAGGCGTTTATTATATCAATGCCCTCCTCAAAGGAGCTCAGCGCCTTTTCATGCCCGAGGTAAAGCAGGGACAGATACCAGTTGTCGTAGTAAATAGGCATCATGTCCGAGTAAATACAGCCGGAGGTATCTCCCTGACGCACATCATCCCAAAGCTCGCCCCAAGGCTTGAGATAGATATAATACTCAAAGCTGTCCTCCGGGATGTCGGGGCTTTGATAGTAGCCGCATATTTCTATCATCCCGTCAAAGTGGCTCACCGTGGAGAGGGTCGGTTCAATTGTCCAACCGCGCTCCCGCTCCTCCATGGTGTCAGCCTTGCTTCCGTCGTTCCATACTCCCACGGGGAAAAATGTAACCCGCTCCGCCTTAAGGCAGCCCAAAGCACTTTCACCCTCCACAAGGCTCACATAGCCGTAGGCAAGTGGCTCAGTCTTTTCCGTACCGGTATCCCACAGGGTGAGAACGCCGCCGTTGTCATTGTCAAGGTCGATTTCCGCATAGCAGTCCCAGGCTATATCGGTAGCGGACTCATAGCTGCCGTTGCCCGCCTTGATACACCACCAGCCGTACCAGTCCCGTTCCCACCATTCCCTGTCGCCTGCAAGGGCAGGTGTCTGGGCAGCTTCAACAGTCACAGAGCCGTCAGCAGGGCTCTCCGGGCTTTTGGCTGCATTCTGCTCAACCTTATCCCCACCGCAGCCTGTCATAAGGCAAAGGCACATTGTAATTGCTGTCAGCATAGCAAGTACTCTTTCAGGCCGTCCTTTTCCCGTAATGAAAAACATCGCATGCTCCTCCTTGTTTTTTATTTCCTTTTTATATAATACTGAAAATATGTTCTGCTTACAACGGTCATTCGTCAAAAAACGGAATTTTTTCAGCCGCGCTGTTTATGTATAATTCGTTGATAAAGGGTGATTGCTTACCGCCACTTGTACCGGCTAAGCTGTTTTCCCTGGGCATTGCTCAGTGCAGCAAGAGAAGAAAGCTCTATGCCGGTTTCCCGGGAAATCATGGCGAAATACTTCTCTCCGAATTCTCCTCCGGCTCCCTGAATACGCCACTGGAAAATTTCTTCCCACACCTCGTCGGACATTACTCTTTCATGGCTGTTCCAAAAATGCCACTCTGCTTCATCTATGATTTTACACAGCTCGCTGACGGTAAAGAATTTCTCCTTCAGAATATCCTCCTTTGTCTTTGGATATTGCAGGAAAAAGGGCTGCATAAGCCCGAAAAACCAGAGCTTCACAAACTGCGGATGCTGCAGGTATGCTTTTGCATGTTTTCGGATTACGCCACACTCAAAATCAAACAGCTTTTCCGCATCCCCCCGGCTAAAGCCTATACCGGAAAGTATTTCCATATACATATCTCGATAGGTGCTGTTGTTTTCCTTAAGATAAAGTGCGGGGTATTGTGAGCTCATAAGCATTTCCGTAGGAACGGTCGGCTGCTTGGCTGTGGGTTTTTCCGTTTCCTTTTCTTTCTCATTTTTTGCAAACAGGTTTTTAAAAATTCCCATATAAGTACCTCCTTAAAAGCGGCGGCCACCTTTGGCAGTCGCTCATTTTTCCGTCCGCAGTTATATTATAGCAATGCTGTAATTTACAATCAAGCATTATCGCAATCGCGTTCGTCACCCGCTCCGCACTTCGCGCCGATACATTCCCGCGAACTGCCACCGACGCCAAAATCCCGCTCACCCCTACGGGGTGGGCGGGATTTTGGCACAGTATGATATTTTGATATGGTTCAAAAGGTTTCGCAACAAAGCCGTTATGTCATGCGCTTCCGTAAATCCAGTATTTTTTCCTCAATCAGGCGAATTGTGTTAATGAATAACGCGTCATCCTTTCCTGTAGGATCATCCAATCCCCAATCCTCTCTGTGGGAACACGGAAGAAGCGGACACTGAACACTGCAGCCCATGGTGATAGCCACATCCACAGGCGGAATATCGGACAGAAGTTTGCTGTATTGGCTTGCCTCCATATCAATGCCGTGTATTTGTTTCATCAGTCTGACGGCATCCCGGTTAAGCTGCGGTTTCGTTTCCGTGCCCGCTGAATAGCTTTCAAAAACATCCCCTGCCAATTTCTTTCCCAGTGCTTCCGCAATCTGGCTGCGGCAGGAATTATGGACGCAGATAAAGGCTACTTTCTTCATATCAGAAACCCAACTTGTGCAGCAGCTTTTCTACATCGGCTACCTTCAGAACCTTGCCCATAGAAACTACCTTCTCGTTGACTACCAGTGCGGGCATGCTCATAACGCCATACTCCATGATTCTCTCCATATCGGTCACATACTCGACGTCAATAGCCACACCCATATTCTTCACCGCAGCCTTGGCTGCCTCATAGAGATCGTGGCAGTTCTTGCAGCCGGACCCGAGAACCTTGATGGTGTTCTTGCCGCAGCAGCAAGTGTTTTCTTCCTTGGGAGCAGAGCCACAGCAACAGCCGCTCTCTGCTGCCTTAGGTGCAGTGCTTCCACAGCAGCAACCGGTTTCTTTCTTTTCTTCTTTCTTCTTTCCAAAGTTAAACAGTGCCATACTATATTACCTCCGTATTTTGAATCAACAACAATTGGATGTACCACAGCAGCAGGAAGATGCTGCCTTTTTCTCTTTGCCCGCAAAGAACCGCTTTAAGTTTTCGGGGAGTTGATATTCTCCGCAGGTACAGGCAGTCGGATGATAGATTGTTTTTAAGATAGCGTCAGCCAGCATCTCCCTGGTGGGAACTTCGTAGGTCTTGCCATCGTGTTCAAAGACTCTGCAATCTACCTGGACACCGGCAATGTCTCCGCAGCAGCCGCAATTGGATTCTGTGATGGTGCTAAAAATATCCTGACCATTCACAAGAATCGTGGGAGAGGAAAGGAAACGGTAGCTTGCTGCAATCTCCGTCGTGGAGATCTCCTGCTTCCGGTAGTTCAGTTGATACCCAGCCAGTTCCAGGGCAGGCCGCAGAACTCCCACAACCTCATCCAGAACCATATCCGTACCAACGCAACGGTCGCAGGTTTTCAAATCCAGATACAGATATTCGATCTTAACTTCCTTTTGGGGCTGGTTTGCGCTGCCGCAACAGCAGCATTCCTCTTTTGCCTGCGGCTGATTTTGCAGTGCGGGAGCGATCCAGCCGGTATCATCTCCCACATAGGCAATGGCCCCCACAGGACACAGATTGCCGCAGCCATGGCAGTGGTCAATACAGTTGTCGGGGTTCACCACCATCGGAACTGGTGCTTTACTTTTGTCATAGACACCGTGGGTACACTTTGCCACACAGGAGCCACATTCCTGGCAGGTCAAAATGTCGATAACAGGATACCATTTCTTTGCCATATTTCACATCTCCTTTATACCAGTAAGAATTGAATTGCGTTGAAGAAATAACCGACGATAATAATACCAACGGTGCAGATGGCCACAAAGACACCCAGCAGCTTTGGCTTGATGGCTTTGCGGAGCATGATCATGGAGGGTACGCTCAGGGTCGTTACACCCATCATAAAGCTGAGAACGACACCCAGCTGTGCACCCTTGGCAAGAAGCGCTTCCGCAATGGGAATGGTGCCGAAGATGTCCGCATACATGGGAACACCTGCGATAGTGGCAATCACAACACCCAGAGGATTACCGGTGCCCACCAGCTTGATGATGAATTCTTCGGGAATCCAGTTATGGATAAATGCACCAATGCCAACACCAATCAGCACATAGGGAGCCACCTTCTTTGCGGTGGAAACCACCTGTTCCCAGGCGTACTGCATCCGGTCTTTGACGGTCAGTTCCTCTTGGGGAACATCCACGGCCTTACCTCTGCGGATAAACTCCTCT
>JAZNUQ010000058.1:0-5344 GCA_045592365.1 Candidatus Limivicinus sp.
TCGGCAAGTTCAGCGGCAAGGCCGTTCTGGACGACGGCACCGTAATTGAAGTAAAGGATTTCCCCGGCTTTGCCGAAAAGGTGGAAAATAAGTGGTAAGCGGTAAAACACCACAAAGGGGGGAACAAAGTTCCGCCCTTTGTGACTGCCAAAAAAAAGAGTATCAAACCGAAAGGAACTGAGCAGCGGGGGAGCGCGAGGGGGCAAGGCCCGCCTCGCAGTACAATAATCCGCCACAGAAAATCTTGTTTTTACAAGATTTTTGGGCGAAGCAGCATTTTGCTCTTGCAAAATGCTTGGCGGTTGAAGCGCAGTCAAAAAAGTCAGAAATGACTTTTTTGACAAGCTGATAAATCCCTCCGAATTGTATTCGGAGGGATTTACTCTATATCTATCACAAGTGTTTTTGCTCCGCTGCGCCGGGCGTAGAGCAGAGTGTTCATGGTGCCGCCGCTGCTGCCGTTAAAGCAGGCAAGCACCAGTGAGGAGCGGTCAACCATATATCGGTTTCTCTTCATCATGCAGTCCGGGCTGTATTTTATCTGCAATACCGTCACCTTGTCGCAGGCGTCGATTAGCCTGTTGTAGCGCAGTCTGTGCTCACGGGCCCAGTTTTCCGGCTGGTCGGCACAGGGTATTGCCGCCTCAAGGCTCACATCGCCGTGGCGCTCTCTGAGCTTGAGCACAGCCTCGGCAAAGTACATGTCGCAGCCCAGAGCCATGCCGCAGATAAAATGCCTGTATCCGGAAAGATATATGCCCTCAAGCCTTGCGTCAAGCTCCTCCTTAAGGGCAAGGCAGCGGGGGTCGTTTTCATTGTTTTTCCACGGCAGCTTGCCGCTTCTGTGGCCGGTAAAGCAGCATGTCTCATGCCTTTGCATATTGCGCCCCCCTTTCCTTCAGTACGAATAAATTATACAACAAAAATTTCTGTTGTCAAAGTGCATATTGTGTGATATAATGCAAACATCTTCAGGGCAGGGTGTAATTCCCTACCGGCGGTAAAGTCCGCGAGCCTCAGGGCATGAACCGGTGTGATTCCGGTACCGACAGTATAGTCTGGATGGAAGAAGATAGGGTTCTTTCCCTTTCATATTTCATATATAAACGCCTGAAGAGTAGTCTTCAGGCGTATTTTTTATCATCGGAAGGAGTATCCCCATGGAAAACCTCAGATTTGTTCTCACCTGTCTTGCCATTGTCGCGGCCTTGTTTCTTGTAGCAGCTCTGTTTGAGAAATTTCTCTGCCGGGACAGAAAGAAATTATCCAACACTCATTACATAAGCTATACCGCAATTTTTTCCTGTATGGCAGGCGTTATCATGCTTGTTGAGATTCCTCTGTTCTTCGCCCCCAGCTTCTACGAGCTGGATCTGAGCGAAATCCCCGTTCTCATCTGCACCTTCTATCTTGGCCCCGTGGCCGGTGTTGCGGCCGAATTTGTAAAGATAATGGTGAAGCTCCTTATTAAGGGTACCTCCACCGCCTTTGTGGGCGACTTTGCCAATTTCTGCGTGGGCTGTGCCTTTGTTCTGCCTGCCAGCATCATCTATCACGCAAAGCCCGGCAAGAAAACCGCCATCATCGGCATGGCTGCCGGCACCCTTGTTATGACCGTGTTCGGCAGCGCCTTCAACGCCATTTACCTGCTGCCCAAGTTCTCTGAGCTTTTCGGCATGCCCCTTGATGTTATCGTAGGTATGGGCACCGCCGTCAACAGCGCCATAAACAGCGTCTCCACTCTGGTTCTTTTCGCCGTTGTTCCCTTCAATCTTCTCAAGGGCGTTGTAGTTTCCCTGCTGACCTTCCTGCTTTACAAGCGCATCTCCCCCATTCTCCACAAGGGCGACGCCAAAAAGCAGCTAAGGGTTTCCCCCTGCTCCTGTGATGCGTCTGAGTCTGACAAGGCTTAAAACAAAGTTAAAAAGCTCCGTAAAATAGATTATCCCTATGTAGGCGCCCAGCGCATAGCGGGGCAGCAGCAGCCACACCAGCAGCAGCCCCGCCAGTGCGTCCAGAATGTTTATGCCCATGCTCCACACCTGCTGCCCCAGCCCCTTAAGGCAGCCGTCAATGGTCATATCCGTGTACATTATGGGTATAAGCGGGGCGAGTATGCGTATGTAATGCCCCGCCGTGTCGCTGGAATAAACGGCCAGCGCCAGCGCATCGGCAAACACAAACATAAAGGCCGCCACCGCAACAGAAAAACCGAGGCTCATACGAAGCAGCCGCCGTGCTGTGTTTTGTATGCCGGCCTCGTTTTTTTGCACCTGCGCCCCGGTAAGCTCCGGCACAATAAGCTCCGCCAGCGCCCCCATTATGCAGGAGGGAAAGAGGATTATGGGCAGCACCATGCCCTGAATTGTACCGTAGCCGGAAAGCGCGCCGTCAGACGAATAGCCCGCAGCCTTCAGGCCTCTGGGCACAAGCAGGTGCTGCAGGGTGGTAAGGGCGCTTCTTGCATAGGCCGATACCGCCAGCGGCACCGCTATTTTAAGCATTCTCCCGGTTATCCGCTCCGCGCTGAGTCTTCCCGCATAGTGCCTTTGCCTGTCGGCCCTGTAAGCTGCAAGCATAAGAATAAGCGCGACTATATCCGCCAGAAGCCTTCCCATGGTCACCGAGGCGCAGTTTTTTTCAATATCGTGGCTTGGGCTTTTCCACAGAAAAAGCGCCACAAGAGCGATGCCTGCAAGCTGCTCCAAAAGATGCACCAGCGTTGGCTTCCAGACCCTGCCGCAAGCGGTAAAATAGCCGGACACCGCAGCGCACAGGGATATACAGGGCATGCTGAAGGCGCTTATTCTGAGAGACAGCACCGTTCGGGCGTCCCCCACCCACAAAAAGCCTATGGGCTCGGCAAGAAACCACAGCAGCGCGGCTGCCGCCATGCCGAAAAGTGCCGCATAGCCCAGGCAGCGCCCCATGGCGTCGCCTATCCCCTGGCGCTTATCCGCCCCCAGCTCCTCGGATATAAGTCTGGTGGAGGCAAAGCGTATGCCCGATATTGCAAAGGTCGCGCAAAGGTTTGTAACCGAGCACACAAGCTGATAAAGTCCGATGCCGGAGCTTCCTATCCTGCCCACAAGCCAGGCCTGAAAGGCCATGCCGATGCAGCTCATAAGCAGAGATGAGCCCGTCAGCAAGGCTGTATTGTAAACAAGACTTTTCCTGCTTATTCTGTCCACCTCCCCCTGCAAGTCTATGCCCGTCTTCCCTTAATGTGCACAGCGCAAAAAAGAAAATTGCTATTTTGCAGCGGGGGTGATATAATTCTGCTATCCTCGGAAAGGAACTCCCTTTTATGGTACGATCTTTAAAACTAAAACTTCATCATGGTATTTTGCCACTGTTTATTCTGATACTGACTGTTTTGTTTCTCAGTGGCTGCGGCAGTAATGACGCAGCCTTAAAGGCCGAAGGGGCAGCCACTTCGGCGACCGATGCCGCGCCTGTCGCCACCCCTACACCGGAGCCCACTCCCGTCCCCACGGCGGAGCCTGTTCTCACCGCTCACGAAAAGCTGACCTTTGACGCAATTGCCATGGAAAGCGGCAGCTTTCTTGACGAGAACGGCCTGATCTACGCAAGCCTCAGCGAAATGATGGAGGCTCTTGAGCTGGAGCTTGCACAGGACTGGGAAGGATACAATTTCCTCTGGCGCAGAAAGACCGTTCGCTTTGAGCAGGACAGCGACATTATCACGATAGACCGTGAGCGCTTCCAGCTTGACGGCAGCATAATAAGCGTAGGCGGCAAGCTCTATTTCCCTGTGGCCTCCTTCTGTGACGCGCTGGACATTTCCCTTTTCTACGACGAGGAATACAAGCACCTGTACTGCACCCCCGGCGCCGGTGACTGGGAAATTCCCGAGGGCTACAAGGTGCCTGTCTTCATGTACCACGCCGTGACCGAGGAGTGGAACGGCGACCGGGCCTTGACAACCTACCCGGCAGACATTGAAATGCAGCTTCAGTATCTGCAGGAAAACGGCTACACCACCATACACTTTGAAGACCTCGTCAATGTTGATCAGTACGAAAAGCCCGTAATATACACCTTTGACGACGGCTATCTCAACAACTACGAGGAGCTATTCCCAATACTTGAAAAGTATCAGGCCAAGGCAACCTTCTTCATCGTCACAGAGTACATGAATAAGCCGGGATACCATTTCATGAATGCCGATCAGGTTCGTGAGGTAAGCGAAAGTGGCCTTGTGTCCATCCAGAGCCACAGCGCAGAGCACCATTACCTTGACTGGCGATCCGAGGAGGCTCTGCACTTTGAGCTGGGGCAGTCCAAGCTGGATTTGATCCGCGTTACCGGCAAGGAGCCCTTTGTTCTCTGCTATCCCTGCGGTCGGGAGGACAGTGAGGTCAAGGATATGGCCACCAATGTATATAACTACAATTTCGGTCTTAAAATGAAGGGCGAAGTATATGTCACCGGCGACGACCCCATGATGATATACCGCTATTACATTCTCAGAGGCAGAAGCCTTGAATATTTTGCTGAAAAGCTCGAATTGGAGCCCGAGAAGTAAAGGAGAACAGCTATGATAATCACCATAGGCAGACAGCACGCCAGCAACGGCCACGATATTGCAAGAGCTCTGGCCAAGGCACTTGACATTAGCTGCTACGATAAGGAAATAGTTGACCACGCGGCGGAAAGCTCAAATTTCAGCCGGGAGATTTTCGGCTCCTACGACGAAAAGCGTGTCAGCTCCTACATAGTACCCACCCCCCATTATATCGGCATGAACGAGGGCTTTCGCCTGAACATGCAGGTGGCCTCCGCACAGTTTGATGCCATCCGCTCTCTGGCTGACAGAGGCGACGGTATTTTTGTGGGTCGCTGCGCAGACTATGTGCTGCGCGGACGGGAGGATGTGCTGCGGGTATTCATAATGGCAGACAAGGAGTTTCGCATCCGTACCCTTGCCGAGCGCAAGGGCATCAGCTCCGAGCAGGCAGCCCGTCTTCTGAAGGAAGTGGATAAGGACCGCTCCAGCTACTATAAATACTACACCGACCAGATATGGGGCGAGGCGGAGAATTACGACCTTTGCATCGACAGCGGCAGAACAGGCGTTGAGGGTGCGGTAAAGGTCATCACAGCCTTTATCGATGCAATTGAAAAGCCTTAAGCAATCAGCCTCCGGGAGCATAAAGTCGGAGGCCAAGCGGTCTTAGGAAGACAACATTCACACACAACTCCTTGGCTCACAGAACGACATGGCTACGATCCGACTTAGGCGTTGAGGGTGCGGTAAAGGTCATCACAGCCTTTATCGATGCAATTGAAAAGCCTTAAGCAATCAGCCTCCGGGAGCATA
>JAZNUQ010000059.1:0-19290 GCA_045592365.1 Candidatus Limivicinus sp.
CGTTTCTGAGAGTGTATACATCGACATTGCTTTGTTGCCGTCTTTTGAAGGGCGACAGCCCATCTTCAAGACGGCGCCTCGCACTGTCTTCCTATACGCTCTCAGAAATCTCCGACTTTGCGGGAGCGGATTTTTGCGTCAGGCGAAATTGAGTGATGCCGCCGGGCTGACGCCCGGCAAAGAATGAAATAAAGTCTGGCGTGAAAAGATGCCCCGCAAAGCGGGTTTGGACTATATCCGTCAGGCTAGCCATGAAAGGACGGACAGAAAATGAAGCCTGTTTTATATATCGTCATACCCTGCTATAACGAGCAGGAGGTACTGCCAATCACTGCCCCCATGTTTCTGGAGAAGATTAATTCTCTCACGGCGGCGGGCAAAATAAGCGGTGACAGCCGGATCATGTTTGTAAATGACGGCAGCCGGGACAAAACATGGGAAATAATCGAGGAGCTGGCCGCAAGGGATGAGCACTATATCGGCATCAGCCAAAGCCGAAACCGCGGTCACCAGAACGCGGTCCTGGCGGGGCTTATGGAGGCGAAGGAGCTTTGCGACATCAGCATTTCCATAGACTGCGACGGGCAGGATGATATAGACGCCATGGATAAAATGGTGGACGCTTATCTGGACGGCTGCGAGGTGGTCTACGGAGTTCGTTCCGACCGGGAGACGGACACTTTCTTTAAGCGCTTCACCGCACAGGGCTTCTACAAGTTTCTGGCGCTTATGGGGGCGGAGGTAGTATACAATCATGCCGACTACCGGCTTATAAGCTCAAGGGTACTGAAGGAATTTGCAAACTTCAGGGAGGTCAACCTCTTTTTGCGCGGGCTTGTGCCTCTGGTAGGCTTTAAAAGCACCACGGTCAGCTACTCGAGGGCGGAGCGCCTTGCCGGGGAAAGTCACTACCCTCTGAGCAAGATGATCGCTCTTGCGGTGGACGGCATCACCAGCCTCTCCGTAAAGCCTCTGCGCCTTATAACCGGCTTTGGTGTGCTGGTGGCCTTTGTCAGCTTCATAGGCGTTGTCTGGGCGCTGGTCACCGCTCTTTTGGGAAAGGCCGTTGCGGGCTGGGCCAGCATGACCTGCATAGTCTGCTTTGTAAGCGGCGTACAGCTTATATGCCTTGGGATAATCGGAGAGTATATAGGAAAGATATATATGGAAACCAAGCAGCGCCCCCGCTATATAATCAGCAAGCGCACATGGGATAAGGATTAAAAAGGTGAGCATCGCTCACCTTTTTAATCCTTTGTGAATCTATCCTGACGGATTTGCTTTGAATGGCGTTTTATTGTATAATAATAAAAAACGAAAGGCGGTGAAGGCCATAAACCGGGAGTACTACATAATGAACAGGGAAGCTGTCAGCGAAAAGGTGCGGGAGGCGGCGGCCTCCATTCTGCCGATAGTTGCCCTTGTGGTGCTGCTGAGTCTGAGTGTGCTGCCCCTGCCCACGGGGCTTATGCTGAGCTTTCTGGTGGGGGCGCTGCTTACCATAGTGGGAATAGGTCTTTTTTCACTGGGCGCTGAGCTTTCCATGGCGCCCATAGGCAACAAAATAGGCACATCCATCACCCGCACAAGAAAGCTCCCCCTTATTCTTGCGGTGAGCTTTATTCTTGGCTTTGCCGTTACCATTGCAGAGCCGGATCTGCAGGTTCTTGCCTCCACGGTGCCGCATATTGACAAAACGGTGCTGCTTGTGACGGTAGGGCTTGGCGTGGGCTTTTTCCTTGCCCTTTGTATGCTGCGTATCATCTTCGGCATAAAGCTCAGATGGATACTGCTCATTTCCTACGGCGTGGTTTTTGCACTGGCCTTTTTAAGCCCCGGCGGCTTTCTCAGCGTGGCCTTCGATTCCGGCGGCGTTACCACCGGCCCCATGACCGTGCCCTTTATTCTGGCGCTGGGCGTGGGTATTGCCAACACCCGAAGCGACCGGAATGCCGAGGCGGACAGCTTCGGTCTTGTGGCGCTGTGCTCAATAGGGCCTATTCTTGCGGTTTTGCTGCTGGGCATCTTCTATAACGAGGGCAGCGGCAGCTCCGCCATGAATTTCAGCTCCTACACCACCACCTCGGAGATAGGCCTTGCCTATGTGAAGGAGCTGCCGGTGTACATTGCGGAAATGGCTGTGGCGCTGCTGCCCATAGTGGGTATTTTCTTTATATTCCAGTTTGCCACGCTGCGTCTTTCCGGAAGACCCCTGGCAAAAATCTGCATCGGCATACTCTATACCTACGCGGGGCTGGTGCTGTTTCTCACCGGCGTAAATGTGGGCTTCTCCCCACTGGGTACAGAGCTTGGCTCGGAGCTTGCCGCAGGCAGCGGCAAATATCTGCTTATTCCCCTGTCCATGGTTTTCGGCTGGTTCATTATCTCCGCAGAGCCTGCGGTGCTGGTTCTGGAAAAGCAGGTGGAGGACATCAGCGCCGGCGCCATCCCCGGCAAGGCTATAAAGCTGAGCCTGTCCGTTGCTATTGCCCTTGCAAACGCTCTTTCCATGCTGAGGGTGCTGACGGGCATGAGCCTTATGTGGATACTTGTACCCGGCTACGCGCTGGCTCTTATACTCAGCTTCTTTGTCCCCGATATTTACACCGCCATTGCCTTTGACTCCGGCGGCGTTGCCTCCGGCCCCATGACGGCCACCTTTATGCTTCAGCTTATGATAGGGGCAAGCTCCGCGCTGGGGGGCAATGTGCTTAGCGACGCCTTCGGCATAGTTGCGACGGTGGCTATGATGCCTCTTATTTCCATTCAGGTGCTTGGCCTGATTTACAGCAGGCGAGCTGCCGTGGCCGACAGCGGCGGCGAGCTTTACGCCGACGATGAAATTGTTGAGCTTTGGGAGGTGTGCGCTTCGTGAACTGTGTTGTATCCGTAGTCAATCCCTATGATGTGGCTGCGCTGAACGCTATCTGCGACGAGCTGGGGCTGAAGGTATCGGTGGAGTTTCCGGCAAGCGGCACCGCCACAAAAAGCACACTTGAGCTTCTGGGTATAAACAGCTCCCGCCGCCGGGTGGTGCTGACCCTTGCAAACAGCGAAAAAACTGACGAGCTTTTTAAACAGCTTAAGCGCAGACTTTATATAGGCGCCGTAGGCCGCGGCATGGCGGTGGCGCTGCCCATAAAAAGCATTGGAGGAGGGAAAACCGTGGCATATCTCAGCGGAGACGCACAAAGCGCCAAATACAGCCCCCAGCTCAATTATTCCTACGAGCTGATAGTGGTCATCGCCAATGAAGGCCGAAACGAAATGGTCATGGACGCAGCCCGCGGCGCAGGCGCAAAGGGCGGCACCATTCTCCATGGCAAGGGCACTGCCTCCAAGGAGGCGGAGAAGTTCTTCAAAATGTCCATCGGCAGCGAAAAGGAGGTTCTTCTTATCGTTGCCAACGCCGAGCACAAGGCGGACATCATGCGCGCCATACTCAAAGACGCAGGCCCCAACAGCGAGGCCGGCGCCATCGCCTTTTCCATGCCCATCAGCCAGCTTGCCGGCTTCGGGCTTCTGGAGGACTTATAAGCACAAAAACGGCTGAGAGCTTTCTCAGCCGTTTTTCCTTATAAATTCTCAAATATTTCCCCCTCCATGGAGACAATGTCCTCCATGGGGATTTTTTTGCCGCAGCACAGTAATATGCAGCGCTCATTGCAGTCTATCCTCCTCACGGTGCTGCTTAGCTTCACATATTCTCCGCCCTCCTTGAGGGCATCCGGCAGGAAATATTCTATGCTTATCTCAGGCTGCTCCTCTATATGCCGCATAAGCCTGCTCAGCTTCAAATCAAGCTCCGCTCTGCTGTCCTCGGCAAGCTCAATGCGGCCTTTTGTAAGCCGGCGGCTCTCGGCTATAACCGCGTCATAGCCGGTAAGCGCCGCAAAGGGGCTGAACTGTGCCGCCCGCTCCCGCCTGCCCATAGGGCGGCGCTCTTGGGACACATGGTGGGGCAGCCCTATAATATCCTCGTATTCGCTCATGCTCTGTGGCCTCCTATGCGGGAATTTCTGTCCATGGCGGTGGCGCCCTCCTCCAAATTCATGCCCCGGAGGATGGCGTTTTTGCCAAACTTGTTTTTTATGGCAAGTATCGCCGCCTGCTGCCGTTTTTCCCGCTCAAGGGCGCAGGCCTCCGCACGGCGCTGCCGGTCAAGCTGCTCGTAATCGGTAAAGATGTCCATCTGCTCAGTCTCCGGCGGGGCAGGTGCATCGCACTGTCTTATCACATGATTTGCCGTCAGATAAAAGCGGCGCACCAGCAGCTTTTCGTCGATTATCCGGTCAAAAAGCTCCGTGGCGGTTTTCATCAGCTCCCGGGTGGAGGAGGAATAGCGGCCTATGTTCCCCGTGCCGTGGGCATGCTTGGGCACCGCCCTGCCGTAGGGGTCTGTCGTCACCTCTCCCTTATACTTCGCTCTTCGCCCCGGGTCGGAGAGATTTTCTATATCGTAGCCTACGGTAAGCACAAGCTGGTCGGTGACAAGCCCCTTTTCCACCAGATCAAGGGACAGCATGTCCGCCATCTCCCGCAGCACAAGGCGGGCCTTGTCTGCGGTGTAGGGGCAGGTGAGCACCTGACCGGAGCACAGGCTGTTATTCTCCGGCTTGTAGCCTTTCACATCCTTGATGGTACAGCTCTCCCAGCCCCAGGCATGGTCTATGAGAAGCTCCGCATTTACCCCGAAGAGCTTGTACAAAAGCCCCTCATCCCATAAAGAGCAGCGGGCAATGTCGCCCATGGTATAAAGCCCGTATTTGTGGAGCTTTTCCGCATAGCCCCGACCCACACGCCAGAAATCCGTCAGAGGTCGGTGCTCCCAGAGCTTTTCACGGTATGACATCTCGTCAAGCTCCGCTATCCTTACGCCGTATTTGTCGGCAGGGATGCGCTTTGCCACAATGTCCATGGCTACCTTGCACAGATACATATTGCTGCCTATGCCCGCCGTGGCGGTGACGCCTACGGTACTGAGCACATCCCGGATAATGGTCATGGTGTATTCCCTGGGGCTGACGCCCCTTGTGCGTATATAGTCGGTGGCGTCGATAAAAACCTCGTCTATGGAATAAACATGTATATCCTCCGGGGCCGCATATTTCATGTACACCTTATAGACCTCCGTGCTGAAGTCCATGTACCTTGCCATCTGAGGCGGGGCGGCTATATAGTCTATTTCAAGGCTCTTGTCCGCCCGGAGAGCATTATCGTCCCAGCTTTTGCCGCGAAATTCCCTGAGCCCTGCCTCCCGTAAGCGCCGGGCGTTCACATTCCTCAGCTGCTGCTGAAGCTCAAAAAGCCGCGCCCTGCCGGATATGCCGTGCTGCTTGAGGCTGGGGGACACTGCAAGGCATATGGTCTTTTCCGTGCGCGTGGTGTCTGCCACCACAAGATTTGTTGTCATCGGGTCAAGGCCACGGAGTATGCACTCCACCGAGGCATAAAAGGATTTAAGGTCTATGGCGATGTATGTGCGCTGCTTTTCCACCCGCTCACCTCCGGTTTTCTTGTCTCCGGAGGCTATTATAACACAGGCAAATAAAAAAATCATCATCTAATTGTAAAATTAAGATGATGATTTTATATTTTTTATCTTGTTACGCGAATTGTGGCTGTATAGGAACCGTCTGCGGCGGCGTCTATGCTTACAACCTCAAGGGTATAGCCAAAGTCGCTGCCGTCGTCCATAAGGCCGTTGCGGAAAAATTCGCCGTGGCTTTCAAGGCTGAAGCTGTCACCGGCATAGAAGAAGTCCTCCGGTGAAAGCTCTGTTCTGAGCTTTTCGAGGTCTGTAAGGGTATTGACGCCGCCGGCCTGAATAAGCTCAAGCTGATAAAGGCCCCGGTCATTATAGGCATTTGCATAGTGGGGGGTGCCTATGGGGTAGTCAACACCGTCTGTGCCGTGGAGTACGCGCTTTTCCATCAGGGCGTTTACATGGTAAATTCGCACACCCTGCACCGCCTCAAGCCCGAAGGCTGCGGCATCCCCGGCGTTTACCCCCTGAGGAGTGAAGAGATCCACCAGAATGTACTCACCGAAGGGGCCGTCATGCCCGACTCCCGCTGCGGGGATAACTATGGCGTCGCCGCCTGTTGCGGCAGAGCCTATTGTAAGCTCCACGGACTGTCCCGGCTCAAGGCCGTCAAGCACCTGAGGCTGTGTCCAGCCCACAGCGTATTTGGAAAAGCTGTTCCAGTCGCCGTAGCTTCCCGACTGCATATCAAAGCGCCCCACCGCGTCTATGCCGGAATATGTGACATCATAATAGTCTATAAGCCCGAAGCCGTGTCCATATTCGTGGACAAGAGTATTGTCGCCCAGGAAGAACATGTTCATGGCTATATAGTCCTTTATGACAGGCTCTGTCTGCGTGCCTGCACCCTCGCCGGTATAGCCCTGCATCTGGCGCGCCGCATGGCTGTATGAGGCCATACTCATCGTATCGTCATTGTCCTTGCCGGCGTTGATGATTATGACGGCGTCATAGAAGCCGTCGCCGTTGCGGTCAAAGCGGCTCTTGTCAATGTCGGGGTAGTTCATGTCAAACCAGGCCTCAAAGCTGCCGTCCAGCACGCACATGCTCACCGACATATCCTCCCATTCCTCCGCAAAGTTATAGGGCGCCGGATACCAGTCGGTGACAAAGGATGTGATTTTATGCTGACCGCAGGAGACTGTATCATAATATTCGCTGAGGGAATATCCGTCCTTCCTGCCCGATGAATAGTCGGTGACATTACCCTGCGCGTCCTCAACCCTGCCCAGACTTGCGTAAATATCCGCCATCAGCTCATCGGTAGCGTTCTCCGGCTGGTCAAGCCAGCAAACAGGCACCACCAGCGGCGTCACCTCCCCCTGCGGGAAGACGGTACCGTAGGGCATAAGCTGATGAAGCGTCTGTGCGCCCTTGTAGCTGCCGATAACAGGCAGCGGCATATCCATGGTATAATCGCCTATGGTGATCTCAAGGGTGCTGCCTATGTCAAGGACTGCGTTGTTCCTGTCAAGCACCTCACCGGCTGCGTTTTTCACATCGCCTATCTCATAGCGGTCCATGCTGAAATCCATGAGACATCTGGGGACCATATCATCCACAAGAGGGTCCGGGTAATAGGGCTCAATTTCGTTGGCTATTTCCGGCAGGCCAAGCAGATAAAAGGTGTATTCCTTGTTTGCACTGTCGTAAACCTCTTTGGCAGGGTCGTAATATTCTCCCTCAAGATAGGTGCCGTAGAAGCTCTGGTTCAGAGCCGCCATGCGTATACCGGTGTTATAGGTGCTTTCATCGTAGTATATATGTATCTCAGACAGGGTAAAAGCATCCACACTCATTCCGGAAGACCGTATGGCGAAGAAATTGGGCTGGTACTCCATGTGGGAGGTGGGCTGCATATCCTTGTAGGTATACCACTCTGTATTGCCGCCAAAGCCCCATATAAAATACAGCTCGTCGGTGTCCTCCACCGAGGTGGCCTCCGTAAAGGTATAGCCGCCGGTAAAGTCCAGACAGTTTTCACTGCTGCCGGGATCGGTAATATAAGGCTGCACAGCGCAAATTCTGCCTATGGCGTCAAGGGCGGAAAGCTGAGCCTTCGGCTCAAAGCTGATGGCCCCCTCGCTTACGCTGACGCCGCTGCCCACATAGCGCATTACATTACCCTTGGGGCCTGCGGCCTCAAAGTAAACTCTGCCGTCGTCAAGGCTTCTCAGGCTTGAGTAGTCTATATTGCTTATAAGCTCATAGCTCATAAGCTCCTCCAGCTTAAGGTCAAAGCTGAGATCCACATAGTCATTTGGGTCTTCCTCACCAAGACATTCGTCTCCCGCAGCTTGACCGGGCCGGACGGCAAGGCCGTAATACTCGCTTGTCATCCACGAGCCATACTCGTCGTTTTCAAACACGGGACGCACATGCACCGAATAGCCCTTTGGAACCTGAACGGAGGTTTCAAGGGTGATATTAAAGCCGTTGCTTGTATAGCTTGCGTCAACGAAGCTGTATTCGTAGCCAATGGCCTTTCTCACCGGCTCCCATGTGGCAAGGCCGTTTTCATCCAGCTTTATCTCATTTCCGCAGCCTGTGAGACAAAGGCTCATAAGCAGTATCAGCGAAAGAATCAGGGCGATCTTTCTTTTCATATATCAAGCCTCCTTCGGGGATTTATATTACCATCAGGAGTGTACCTGCGGCTATGAGCAGGCATCCCAGTATAGATTTTGGTGTGAGCTTTTCATGCAGGAACACAAAGGCAAGTATCAGCGTTATCACCACGCTGAGCTTATCCACCGGCACCACCTTTGAGGCCTCGCCTATCTGCAATGCCTTATAGTAGCAGAGCCATGACGCGCCTGTTGCAAGGCCGGAGAGTATAAGGAAGATCCAGCTTTTGCGTTCTATTTCAAAAATCCCGCTTTGGGTATTGGTTATAAACACCATCCCCCACGCCATAAGCAGCACGACGCCTGTTCTTACGGCAGTTGCAAGGTTGGAGTTTACCCCCTCGATGCCCACCTTGGCAAGTATGGAGGTCAGCGCCGCAAATATCGCGGATAAAAGTGCAAGTATGAACCACATAATGTTTACCTCACCTCACAAACATCAATGAAAGCGCGATAAGAAACTGCGCCGGGTAGTAGCTGAGATAATTGAGCGCTATATCCACAGGTTTGTCCCTGCCGCTGCCAAAGAAGGTCCCGGAGAGAATAAGGTCAGACAGGGCAAAAAGTATGCTGCCGGCAAATATAAGGTTCAGAGGCATTTCCCGCCAGCCGTGAAGCAGCGAAAGGGCGCCGGAAATGAACATGGTGGAAAACAGCAGTATACCGTAGAGCACAACAACGCCACGGAGCTTGCCGAAATTCAGCTTCATGGGTTTTTCCAGCATAAGATTGCCGGTGCTCAAAAGCACCGCCAGACACAGGGGAAGCATTATATACAGGGGATTTCCCGGACGGTAGTATTTAGTCAGCATGCCCGCAATATACAGCACATGCCCCAGGGCAAACACGGCAAAGCCTGCGTATGTAAAAATTTCGTCCTCCTGAGGGAAAACATACTTAAGGTCAAGCCATATATCGCCCAGCAGACCGAACACCAGCCCCATTACCACGAAAACACCGAAGACATCAAGCCCCGAGCAATACCAGCCCCAGACTGCCACGGCGATAAAGAGCACCGAAACAAGAGATTTTATAATTGCCGCCTTTACGGTATATGCCTTTATTTTCTCGCAGATGAACCATACAAGCAGCGCTGTCCCCAGCGCAAGAAGTGCAAGCGTTATTCCCATAGCGACCTCCCAAAGCATGTTTCTGTTTTTATCAATTATATCCGTGGGGCTATGATTTGACAATATACAATCTGCCACAAAACTTCTCTATGCGAAGGGCTTTTCCGCTATGCCAATGCAGCAAAAGAGAGACACCCCGGGGTGTCTCTCTTTTATCTTAGAACCATATATGTATGCAAAACAGTATGAACAGCAGCGCACCCAGCACGAAGACGCCGGCTATAAGCAGCCCCGCCTTCACCGCGCCCTTGACCAGCTCGCGGCTTTCTTCCTTTGTCAGGTCGCTGAAATCGTTCTTCGCCTCTGAGCCTGAGCGGCGCTTGAGAGCATCGCTTAAAAACCAGGGCATGCCGTCCACATTCATGTTGGCGATGACCCGTCCGTCGTCATCGTCATAGCGCTTCCTTTGCCGACTCATGCCTTCTTGAGCTGAGCTTCAAGCTCGGCCTGACGCTCAGGGCTGTTGTAAAGGTGGCAGGCGCAGAAATGGTCAGGCTCCAGCTCCTGGAAGTCAGGGGCAATGTGCTTGCAGACCTCCATGCACTTGCTGCAGCGGGTGTGGAACTTGCAGCCGGCAGGGGGATTTGCGGGAGAGGGAATGGTACCCTCAAGGATAACACGATCCATCTTAGCATCCGGGTCGGGAACAGGGATGGCAGAGATGAGAGCCTGAGTGTAGGGGTGCATGGGGTTGGCAAATACCTTCTCGGTGGGAGCGTACTCCACCATGCTGCCCAGATACATGACGCCTACGGTGTCGGAAATGTGCTCAACAACGGAAAGGTCATGGGAAATGAACAGGTAGGTAATGCCGAATTCCTTCTGCAGGTCACGCAGCAGGTTGATTATCTGAGCCTGAATGGAAACATCCAGCGCAGAAACGGGCTCGTCGCAGAGGATGAAGTCAGGGTTCAGAGCCAGAGCGCGGGCGATGCAGATACGCTGGCGCTGGCCGCCGGAGAACTCATGGGGATAGCGGTCCTTGTGGTACTCCTGCAGGCCGCAGGCCTTCATAATGCGGGAAATGTACTCGTCATACTCCTCCTTGGGCACTATATTGTGCTCGCGGACGCCCTCGCCGATGATCTCCGCGATGGGAAGACGGGGAGAAAGGCTGGAATAGGGGTCCTGGAAGATTATCTGGATATTGGGGCGGTTCATGCGAAGATCATTGCGGCTCAGAGAGAATATCTCGGTACCGTTGAAGTAAACCTCGCCGTCGGTCTTGTCATGCAGACGGAGAATGGTCTTGCCTACGGTGGACTTGCCGCAGCCGGACTCGCCGACCAGACCCATGGTGGTGCCGCGCTTTATCTTGAAGGAGATACCGTCAACAGCCTTGACATGGCCTATGGTCTTCTTGAAGAAGCTGGACTTTATGGGGAAGTACTTTTTAAGGTTCTTGACCACCAGCAGGTACTGGGGGTCCTTTTCAGCACCCTCAAAGCTGTTGAGGGAGTAGCCGGTTTTTTTCATTTCATCCATTTAAAAGCTCCTCCACATTCGTAGACTTGGGGTAGCCCAGAACCTCGCCCTCATCAAAATAACGGTAGCAGGAGACAATATGGGTGTCGCTGATGGCGATTTCGGGGGGATATTCGCCCTTGCACCTGTCGCACTGCATTTCGCAGCGGTCCTTGAAGTAGCAGTAGTTGGGCATGTCAACAGGGTTGGGAACGCTGCCGGGAATATTGTAAAGCTCCTCAACCTTCTTGCCCACAACGGGCTTGGACTTCATAAGTCCGATGGTGTAGGGATGGCAGGGATTGTGGAACACTTCGTCTGCGGTGCCCTTTTCGATGACGCGGCCTGCGTACATGACAACAACATAGTCCGCCATGTTTGCAACAACGCCAAGGTCATGGGTGATGAGCATGATGGAGGAATTGATCTTGTCCTTCAGCTCGCGAAGCAGGTCCAGAATCTGAGCCTGAATGGTAACATCAAGAGCGGTGGTGGGCTCGTCTGCGATAATAAGCTCGGGAGTGCAGGCCAGTGCAATTGCTATCATAACACGCTGGCGCATACCGCCGGAAAGCTCGTGAGGGTACATCTCGTAAACGCCCTCCTTGTTGGCAATGCCAACAAGCTCAAGCATTTCCAGAGTGCGTGCCTTCACCTGCTCCTCGGTCATTTCGGGGTGGTGAAGCTCCAGAACCTCGTTGACCTGACGGCCTATTTTGAAAACAGGGTTCAGGGAGGTCATGGGCTCCTGGAATATCATGGAGATGCGGTTGCCGCGTATCTCCTGCATCTTTGCGGTGGGGGTCTTGACTATGTTCAGCGCCTTGCCGTCACCCATGTTGAAGCGTATCTCGCCGCCCACGGTCTGACCGGTGGGACGCTGGAGAAGCTGCATCAGGGAAAGGCTGGTAACGCTCTTGCCGCAGCCGGACTCGCCCACAACGCCCACGGTGGAGCACTTGGGCACATTGAAGCTGACGCCGTCAACTGCCTTGACGGTACCTATATCGGTGAAGAAATAGGTGCACACATTGTCAAACTCCACAACATTGCCGTTATCGGCCATGGTGGTGGTATACAGGGAGGGGTCCTTGCCTGCGTCGTTTCTCTCCTTTTCAAGCTGCTTGGTCAGCTTGCGGTTGAAGCGGGAGATCTTCTGGGAGGCCTTGGCGGAAATATAGCCGTTTTTCTTCTCGTTGTTCTTAGCCATTTCTCTAACCTCCTTAGCGCTTCATCTTGGGGTCAAATGCATCGCGCAGACCGTCGCCCACGAAGTTGAAGGCGATAACGGTAAGGCAGATGAGGCAGCCCACGGGAATCCAGATGTAGGTGTACTCGACCATTGCCTGTGCACTGGTGGCAACGGAGTTTATCATGGTGCCCCAGGTGGCCATGGGGTGCTTGACGCCAAGGCCAAGGAAGCTGAGGGTGGACTCGGTCAGGATGACGGAGCCCAGACCCATGGTGGCGGTAACGATAAGCTGAGGCATAACATTGGGGATAAGGTGGCGGAAGATGCGTCTTCTCACGGGCAGGCCTGTTGCCTCGGTGGCAACCATGAAGTCCTGCTCACGGAGGGACAGTATCTGACCGCGGACAAGGCGGGCAATACCTGCCCAGCCAAGGAAGCCCAGAATGGCCATCAGCCACATGAGACGCACATAGGGCTCAACACGCATGGCATCCAGCATGGAGCCAAGGATGATGAGTATGGGCATGGAGGGTATGCAGTAGAAAATATCAACCAGACGCATGATAAGGTTATCCACCCAGCCGCCGAAGTAGCCGGCGATACCGCCCATGATAACGCCCAGAATGATCTCAAGGATAACGACCACAAAGCCAACCAGCAGAGAGACGCGGCCGCCGGCCATCATACGGGCCAGAATGTCCATGCCGTCACCGTCGGTGCCCAGAGGATGCTCGGGAGTGGGGCCTGCAAAGCGGTCCAGCATGTAGGTGTACTGCTCGCAGACCACCACATAGGTGGTGACCTTGTTGTTTACAAACAGCTCGGACTCCACCAGAACCTCATTGCCGTTCTCGTCCAGCACGGGCATGCCGTTCTCATCAAGCTGAGCTATCTCATAGTTGAAGCTGGTCTTCTGGATGCCCTGCTCCTCCATGTCCATGACTATCTCACGGACGCGGGACTTGAACTCAAGGCTCAGAGAGTCCTCGCCGTTGTAGCGGCGGACAACGAAGGTGGAGATCGCGGCAAACTGATTGCCGGAAGCATCGTAAACAGCCTGCTCCTCTTCGGAATTCTTGATGGTGTAGCTCTTGCCGTCGGCCTCAAAGCTGCCGTCATCGTAGATGGAGAGCAGAGCCTGAATTTTGAACTCGTCGCTGAGCTTCATGCCCGGCTCCAGAGTGTCAAAAACGAAGGTGGAGGACACGAAGGCGGTGCGGAGATTGCCAAGGCAGCTCACCTGATACTTGCCGCTCTTGCCCGCGGTGACATTGTAGGTCAGCCCCTCAAAGTCAAAGGACTCCACATCGTCCATGACGCACTGGGCAACGGTATTTGCAAAATCCTCGCCCAGGTCTTCGCCGCTGTACTGCATGGCAGCGCCGCCGGCTGCAAGCACCTGATACTCCATCTTGCTGAGGGTCTTTACGAAGTAGAGAACCTCTTCAAACTCGAAGCTGCCCTGACCGCCGCCGATGGCCGCCATAAGCGCCGCCTCAAACTCAGCGCTGAGAGCATCGCCGCTGTAAGCCAGCATCTTGAAGCGGGTATTGTACTTGCCTATCTCCTGCATGGAGTAGCTGCCGATCTCGATTTCATCGGCAACGGACATGGTATAGACATTGTCGCCCTGCTTTACAACCACGATGTTCTGGCTGCTGGGCTTGTCAAAATCGGTGTAGCTCTCAAGACCGTCCTTCTCCATGGTGAGTATCATGGAGTTGAACATGTTCTTGGTGTTGGTGCTGATGCCGAAGTCCTCCACGGGGTACACGGTATACTCGGTGCGCTCCTCGGCGTTGGCGTAGTTGACATTAAGGAGCTTGTATGCGTTAAAGACCTGAGTCTGACCGTAGCGGTAGAAATAGGGGCCGAGAAACGCAAAGAGGAACATGACTATAAGTATGGCTGCGCCCACGATGGCCAGCTTGTTGCGGATAAAGCGCTTGAAGACCAGCATGCCGGGGGAAAGGACCTTGACGCGGGCAGCGTCATCCAGGGTCATTTCGTTTTCGCCGGCGCGGCGGGCATTTTCCTCTCTTTCGCGCAGCTCGCGCTGCTTGAGAGCCTCATTGAAATTTCTTTTTTCCATCTCTGTACCTCCTTAGCTCAGGCGCACACGCGGGTCAACCGCAGCGTACAGAAGGTCCGCGATAAGGTTACCCAGCAGAGTCAGAATTGCCATGAAGGTCAGGTAGAACATGGTAAAGGGAATGTCACCCACTATCATGGACTGGTATGCGGTGTAGCCGATGCCGGGGATGGAGAAGAGCTGCTCGGTTATAAGCGCGCCGGAGAAGAGACTGGGCAGGCTGCCGCCCAGAATAGTCACTATGGGGATAAGGGTATTGCGGAAGGCATGGCTGTTGATGACGGTCTTCTCAGGCAGACCCTTGGCGCGGGCAGTCCTGATGTAGTCGGAGTTCATGACCTCCAGCATATTGGTGCGGGTGTAGCGCATGAGGCCGCCGATGCTTATCACAACGATGGTCAGCGCAGGCATCACCAGATGCCAGCCCATGTTCACTATCTTGCCTAACTGGCTGAGAGAGTCAAAGTATCTGGCGGAGGTAAGGCCGGCTATCTCAAACCAGCCCAGCTTGACGCCGAAGACCAGCTTGAAGAGAGTAGCCACAAAGAAGGTGGGCATGGAAATGCATATCATAGCAAGGACGGTAACGAAATAGTCTACGCCGCTGTACTGCTTTTTTGCCGCTACGATGCCCAGAGGGATAGCGATTATGACCTCGAAGAACAGGGACACAGCACCCAGTATGAAGCTGACCCAGATAACATCCGCAAACTTCTCCGTGGGAGGAATGTTATGTACCCAGCTGGTACCGAAGTCGCCCACGGCGGCGGATTTGAGCCAGACGAAGAAGCCGCCTATTATACCCTTGTCCATACCGTACTGGGCGTTAAGGTCCGCCAGCCATTCGGCTGCGGATTTTGTGGAGCCGGGCCGCTGTGCAAGCTGCCTGGCCATAGTCTCAATATAGTTTGTGGGGAGACAATGCATCAGCGTGTATATTATCAGCATGACAAAGAAAAGTATCACGACCGATAACAGAATACGCTTGACAATAAACTTTCCCATTATATCACCGTTTCCATTAATTTCTTTCTGCGCGGCCCGGGGCCGCAGGGTCAGCCTGAGCAGACAAATCCGGATCCGCCATGGGGCGGAAGGACCCTTGCCGGGTCCAGATTTGCCTGTTCAGACCAAAACCAAGATATTGTTCCATAATACCCCGAAAGCCATGGGCGCAATAGCGCCCATGGACTTGAGGGTTCATCCGGAGGGCAGGGCGCCCTCCGGACGAGGCTGATTAATTTAATGTATAACTAATCAGTTGAGCTCCAGGTTGTGGATCTCGGATGCCCAGCCGTAGTAGGGAGTCATGTCGGCAGGGATGGTGTCAACATTGACGCGCTCGGTGGAGAACAGAGTTGCCTCCTGGCGCTGGTAGGTGGGCAGCTCAACGCCCCAGCTCATGATCAGCTCCAGAGCTTCCTTGTAAGTTGCCTTACGGAAGGCCTGGTCAGTGGTGGAACGACCGGTCATGATCAGATCGTCCAGAGCGGGATCCTGAATCTGGTAGTGGTTGGAGCTGGAAGAGCCTTCCAGACCGACAATGTTGGAGGAGTGGTAAACCTGGTACATATCGGGGTCAACGGTGGAGCCCCATGCAGCGGCCCACAGCTGAGCGGTGCCTGCATCAAGAGCATCCCACAGCTCGTTGGAGTCAGCGGGGTCGTTGATGATGAGGTCAAGGCCCATCTCGTTGAGTGCGTTCTTGGTCTCGGTCAGAATGCCGTATGCGGGGTGGTCACCAACACCGTCTGCGGGGATGATGACTTCCCATTCCATGTCGGCGCCTTCGGGAGCAGCGGTGAACTTACCGGCTGCTTCATCGAAGGTGTAGCCGGCGGCGATGAACAGAGAGATGGCAGCTTCCTTAGCGGCAGCGACCTTAGCGTCCTGAGACATGTCAGCAGTGATAACTACTTCGCCGGCGGCGTTCTTGGAGTATGCAAGGTTGTAACCCTCGTCAGCAGGCTTGGGAGCTGCCCAGGAGGTGTTGGAAATGGGGTACTGGATGATGGAAGCGCGGTCGCCGTAGTAAGCGTAGACGACGGGCTCGCGGTAAACTGCCATCAGAGTGGCAAGACCGCGGCGGAGAGCCTTGGACTCGTCGGAAGCCTTGTCTTCGCCAACCTTGACGTTGGATGCGCAGATACCGATGTAGCCGTAGCCCAGGAAGTCGGTAGCAACGGTGGTGATCTTGTCGCCAACCAGCTCGCCGTTGGAGTTGGCTGCCTTGATGGCTGCGATATCGTTATCGTTGTAGTTGGGAACGGTAACGTCGAACAGGTCGGTGGTCATACCGGTCATCTTGTCAGCGGTGGAAACGCCCTGCATCTTCAGGTTTGCGATCTTGGGAGCGCCCTGGTAGTAGGACTCGTTTGCAACGTAGGAGATGACGTTGTTCTCGTAGGAAACGAAAACGTAGGGGCCGGCGCCGAGAGGCTGAGTGGTCTTTGCACGGACGGTGCTCAGGTCACCCTTGGTGAAACCGAACTGGTTGTTTGCGTAGTCATAAGCTGCTGCATCGCCGTAGTAGTGGAGAGGAGCAACGGAGAGAGTGAGCTGGTAAATGAAGGTGGGGTCGATGGTCTCGACGGTGATCTCCAGAGAGTAGTCGCCGGTCTTGACGATACCGGAGATGTTTGCAGCACCGTCACCGGTGGAGACACCTGCCTGGTATGCGCCTGCGTTCTCGCCCAGAACCTCGTACATGAAGCTCTCAAGGGGAGTGCCTGCGGACTCGTAGTTGATGCCTGCGGAAGACAGGTCGTAGCCGAAGCTGTCAACGATGACTGCGAACCAGTCAGCGGTGGTGGCGTCTGCTGCCAGATCGCCGTAGCCCCACAGGGCGCCTGCTTCAGCAACGGTGGTTGCACCGTAGGCTGCGCAGTAGTCAACGATCTCCTGAACGAACAGCTCGCCTGCTGCGTCGAAGGCAGCCCAGAACTCGTTGTACTGTTCCTCAGTGTAGAAGTCGTTTGCTTCGTAGCCTGCACGCTCGGTGGCGAAGATCAGGTTGAAGCGGGTGTCCATGCCGGAACGGTACTCGTTCATACCCAGGATCTTCTGGGAGTAGAGAGTGGAGGATCCGTCATAGGTGGGGTCGCACAGAACGTATGCGGTGAAGATGACGTCGTCAGCGGTGAGAGCGGTACCGTCGGAGAAGGTGACGTCGTCGCGCATGTCGATCTTGTAGGTAACGGTGCCGTCAGCATTCTCAACGATCTCGCAGTTTGCGATGCCGTAGTAGGTGTAGTCGGTGCCGTTGTAGGTAACGACTTCGCCTTCCTTGGCGTTGAGGAGCACGTTGCCTTCACGGTCAGCAGGCAGAAGGCTGACCTGAGTCAGACCGGCTGCATCCTGGTCGTAAGAGGTGGTTGCGAAGAAGGGGGAGAACTTCTGAGAGAAGTAGTCATAAGCGACAACGAGAGTGTCATTGTTGACTGCTTCTTCAACAGGTGCGGGAGCTTCGGTGGCTTCGGGTGCGGGAGCTTCTGCAGGAGCTTCAGTCTTTGCGCCGCATGCGCAGAGGCCGAGAACCATAACAAGAGCCAGAACCAGAGCCATCAGTCTTGCAAAGTTGGACTTCATTTTGTATCCTCCTAATTTATTTTATATTAACCGGGGGGAGCCCGGGTAATACCGTTTTCAGCGCCATCATGGATACGCAGTATCCATGCAAAAGGCCATGGCCTTTTGGGCTTTCGCTTTTTATTTTTGTTTTTTTGCCTGGGGCTTTTCGGGATTTTCCACCTGACGGGTTTTAAGCATTGCTCTGCGGGAGAACATGAGCCCTGCGCAAAGCGCGGCGCCTGCATTGCACAAAAGCACCAGAGCGTCAGGCACTCCAAAGCCGTGGTTTACGAGGTAGATAACCGAGCCCACAGTGGACAGGGCACACAGCGCAAGCACGCTGAGGCTTGCTCCGCTCATACGCTGATGTATGCCGTCATTCTGCTCCCGCTCCATCTTCTCCTTTGCGGTGCAGAGAGCATACAGGGAGAAGGCGCAGAGAGCCCAGCCTATCCACGCGAAGGCCGAGGGCAGCTGCACATACCATGTGCGGGTGCTGCCGCAGTCGATACACATGGGAATTATAAGCAGCGCTGCCGTCAGCAGGGTCATTGCAAGGTAAAAGAGCTTAAGTCTTTTCACCGTTTCCGGGCTCTGCTCAAAGACGAAATAGGGGCCTACATATATGCGCACTGCCTGAGGGCGCTTTCTGTCCAGCCGCTGAACATATTCTATTTCGTATTCCGAGGCATATTTCCTGTAACCCAATTCTTTCGCTCCTTAGCCGGGCAAGTGATTTATTCTACCATACCTTGGGCCTTTAGCCAATAGGAAATTGCAGCTTTTTACATTATGTACGGAAATTTCCCTGATTTTTGCCGAAATTGCGGGACTTTTTGACGCTTTTTACAGCCCTGCGCAAGCTACCTCGCAAAAATACTAAGGGATTATAACAGATTTTTTAACAAATTGCAAGAGATTTTAGCTATTTAAATGATTTTTTCAGGGCTAAATTATGGAAATTCCGCTTGCATACAGGTGCCTCTTTTTCGTGAAATATCAGCTGACGCTGATGTGAAGCTACGCCTAAGGCATAGTGAAGTTTTGTGCTGTCGCACAAAGTGAAGTTAAGTGCGCCGCCCACTTCCTCAGAAACTTCACTTGCCAAGCAGACTTCACTCGCCGTAAGGCGCAATTAGTTCGAAAAAATAGCCCTTTGTCCGGTAGACAAAAGGCTGTTTTTTTCTGCCTAAGAGTAACCAAACGGAGCAGAATTGAGGTAAGAGTAAGCAAAAGTACACCTAAAGCAATAGTTTTGCTACTTGAAAAGGGTGTATTATACTCTCCTCAAAAAGTCATCTGCTTCTATTCTGCTCTTGAAAATCATAATGTGTTTTTCTGCTCTGTATTTTTCAATTAACGCATATAGTTTTGGCAAAGAATTATATACAAATTCTTTAATAAAACCTTCAAATTCGGGATCCAATTCTTTTTCTATCCATGGTAGATCATAACGGCCTTTTCCCAGTCGTTCTGTTGCTCCATGCAAGCAAAGCTCTGTCGGCAAATCAAAGATAATGCATGTATCGCATTCTTTAAGCCGCATTTCAACCGTTCTGTTATAATTGCCATCAATGATCCACTTGTCTGTTGCAAAAATCTCTTGTATTCTTTGATCAAATTCTTCTCTTGAAATATGTGTTTTATCAGGCTTATGCCAGATAGCATCA
>JAZNUQ010000060.1:0-15006 GCA_045592365.1 Candidatus Limivicinus sp.
AAGGCAGAATAAAGAAAGGACACACCTTATGAAAAAATCAGTGCTAACGGTTTTGCTGGCGATTATGCTTTTAATGTCCGCCTGCGGAACTGCCACGGAGGCAGCGCCTCCCACTCCGACGCCGGCTCCGGAAATCACGGCGGCGCCCGAAGCTGAGGCGGGTACTGCCGCGAAGCCGGAGAGTGCCCAGCCGGAAAACACGCAGCCGGAGGAGGACGACATTTTCGGCACAGAGGCTTGGGAAGGGACGGCTGAGTACATGGCCTCTGTTGAAGAGCAGTCTGAGCAGATAAAGGCGGCTCTGACCAGTGCTATGACCCAGCTTGAAATGAACACAAGCGCCGGGCAGCTTTATACCCTTTGGGATGACGCGCTGAATTACCTGTGGGCGGAGCTGAAGGCTGTCATGCCGGAGGAGAAATTCTCCCTGCTTCTGGATGAGCAGCTTGCCTGGATCGCGGAGAAGGAAGCGGCTGTTGAAGAGGCCGGAAAAGAGGTAGAGGGCGGCTCAATGTACCCTCTGGTGGTCAATTCAACCGCGGCGGAAATCACGGAAACGCGCGTCTATGAGCTGTATGAGCTGCTGAGGCAGTATAATTCAAAGTAAAAAAGAGCGACCGCAGGGAAAACCTGCGGTCGCATTTTTCTTATCCGCGCCTGCCCTTGGGGAAAACCAGCGCCAGTATTGCGTAAAGCTCCAGTCTGCCCAGAAGCATGGCAAAGGACAGTACCAGCTTTATGGGGGCGGAGAATATGGCAAAGCTGCCTGTTGGCCCGATAAGGGAAAGGCCGGGGCCTATGTTGGAAAGGCAGGACAGGGCTGCCGTAAAGTTCGTGGCAAAGTCATAGCCGTTAAAGGAAACAATAAAGGTAAACAGCAGCAGGCTTATAATATACAGGTCAAAATAAACGCTGACCGCCTGACGCACGCTTCTGTCAACGGGTCTGCCGTCCATCATTACCCGGTGTACGCTGCGGGGGCGCAGAATTTCCCGCACATCGCAGATAACTCCCTTTATAAGCATCATCACACGGGACAGCTTCAATCCGCCGCCGGTGCTGCCTGCACAGCCGCCGCAGAACATCAGCAGCACGATAATGACTTTACAGTACTCGGGCCACTGTATATAATCCACCGTGCCAAAGCCCGTGGTGCTCACTATGGTCGCGGCGTTGAAGAAGGCATGACGGAGGGCAGTACCCATGCTGCCGTACATGTCCTTTATACCCAGCGCCATAGCAAGCACTGCGCCGCCGATCATGCACAGATACCAGCGAAGCTCCTCATTTTTGAACACATCTTTTATCCTGCCCATCAAAAGCAGGAAGTAAAGGTTGAAGTTCACACCGAAGAGCACCATAAAGACGGCAATGACCATCTCAATGTACACGCTGTCAAAGGACGCAATACTGGATGCTCTGGTGGAGAAGCCGCCTGTGCCGGCAGTGGCAAAGGAGTGCAGCAGTGCTTCATAAAAGCTCATACCGCCGCAGAGCAGCAATACTGTCTCAAGAATCGTCAGCCCCATGTAGATAAGGTAGAGGATAGCCGCGGTTTTGCGTACTCTGGGTACCAGCTTGCCCACCGTGGGGCCGGGAACCTCGGCGCGCATGATGTGCATGGAGTGTTCGCCGCTCATGGGAAGCACCGCCATTATAAACACCAGAACGCCCATACCGCCTATCCAGTGGGTAAACAGGCGCCAGAACATATTGGCTCTGGAAAGGCTTTCTATGTCCGTGAATACGGAGGCGCCCGTTGTGGTAAAGCCGGAGACGGTCTCAAAAAAGGCGTCTATGTAGCTGGACACATCGCCGTTTAAAACAAAGGGCAGCGCACCGATAAGGGACATGGATATCCAAACCATACCGACTGCCACAAAGCCATCGCGGGCATATATCTGGGTGGTTTTGGGCTTAAGTCTGGTAAGCGCAAGACCCGACACAGCGGCAATGGCTATGGTAATTACAAAGTTCAAAACATTTTCCCCGTAGCACAGGCCCGCAATAAGGGGAAGCAGCAGCAGGGCAGACAGGCACAGCAGTACAAGGCCTGTCACCTTAAATATCATTCTGTAATTCATCTGGCATCCTCAACGATCTCATTGAGTGACTGTATCATACCGGCGCGGGCAATGATCACTATATGGTCGCCCGGCTCTATGACGGTGTTGCCGTCGGGGATCATGCTGTGACTGCCTCTGACAAGGGAGCTGATGAGGATGTTCTTTTTAAGCTGCAGCTCCTTGAGGCACAAGCCTGAACAGGCGGCATTTTCGCCCACCTTGAACTCCAGCGCCTCTACCCTGCCGTCAGCCAGACGGTAGAGCGTCTCCATGCTGCCGCCCATGGAATTGTGCATGGCGCGGGCGTAGCGGGTAAGCTGCTCTGCCACCAGATCCTTGGGTGAAACGATGCTGTCAAGGCCGGAGCTTTCCAGTATTTCGGAGAAATGCTCCCGGTTGACCTTGGTGACTATCTTGCCCACCTTGCAGTGCTGGGCATAGATTGAGGTGATTATGTTGTCGCCGACATCACCGGTCAGGGCTACAAAAGCATCGGTGCCGGTAATACCCTCCTCCAGCAGAACATCGCTGCGGGTGGCATCGCCGTATATTATATGGGCCGAAGGAACGAGCTCACAGAGCATGTCGCAGCGCGCCCTGTCCCTCTCAACAACGGAAACCTCTATGCCGCAGTCCTCAAGAATGCGGGTAAGATACACCGCTATCTTGCTGCCGCCCATGATCATCACCTTGCGCACGGGCTTTTTGTACTGCTTGGTAGCAACAAAGAATTTTCTCAGTTCCTTGGCGGAGCCTGTAATGCTGAGCCTGTCTCCTGCCCGAAGGGTAAACAGACCGTCGGGGATGATGGCCTCGCCCTCCCGCTCGACCACGCCCACCAGAACCTTTGCCCCAAAGCTCTGGGGCAGATCCTTAAGCTGCATGCCGTCCAACCGTCCTCCGGCAATGACCCGGTGCTCCACCATCTCAACGCTGCCCTTTGAGAAAGCGTCCACACGCACAGCGCTGGGGAAGCGCAGCATTCGGGAAATTTCCATGGCGCACTCATACTCCGGGTTTACTATGACGGAAAGACCCAGAGCCTCACGGAGAAATTCGGTCTGGCTCAGATACTGGGGATCTCTTATTCTGGCTACTATGTTTGCAGTACCCAGCTTGCGGGCGGAAATACCGCATACCATGTTTACCTCATCCCGCTCCGTGGCGGCAATGAGCAGCTCCGCCTCGGCGGCCCCGGCCTCCCGCAGGGTTTCGGGATTTATGGCGCTGCCCTCAACACAGATAACATCAAGCTCGTTGGAAATACGCATTATGGTGTCGGCATCCCGGTCGATAACGGTGATGTCATGCCCCTCCCGGGAGAGGCTTTTGGCAATGGAGCTTCCCACCTTGCCGGCGCCGGCTATAATTATTTTCATAAGCATCCTCTTTTCCGGTTATTGCTATAATACCAATTATATATTGTATCACAGCCGCGCTTCAATGTACAGGGGCTTGAACGGAGAACTTTATCTGTGGTAAAATGAATAAGAACCAATACACAGTGAGGAATGAAAATGTTTCAGGGATTTTGTAAGGACACATCGGATTTCTTGTGGGATCTGATGTTCAATAACGAGAGAGCATGGTTTCAGGAGAATAAGGAGCGCTTTGAGCGGGTGCTCAACAAGCCCTTCAGGGCTCTGGCTGCCGACACGGTGGACTGCCTTAAGCTCAGACACCCGGAGCTTGATTTTTCGCTTCATATCTCCCGCATATACAGAGACGCCCGCAGGCTTTTCGGCAGAGGCCCCTTCAAGGACCACATGTGGTTTTCCGTGGGCTACGCCATTGAGGGCTGGCATGAGGGGCCTGCCCTCTGGTTTGAGATAGGCGCCTCGGAATACAGCTACGGCGTGGGCTTTTTTGACGCCACCGCCTCCCAGATGGAGGCCTTTCGCCGCAGCATAGACGCAAATCCCGCCCGCTTTGAGCGTATTGCAAAAAAGATTGAGGCAGCGGGCAATTTCCGCATTTTCGGCCCGGAATACAAGCGCCCAAAGGGCGACCGGGGCGAGCTTATAAACAGGTGGTATAACCGCAAAAGGGTAGGCGTGGAGTGCTGCCGGGACTTTGGCGAGGCACTGTATGAGCCCTCGCTGCCGGAGAAGCTGGCCTGCGAATTTGAAAAGCTCATGGAGCTTTACGACTTCTTCCTTGAATGCTATTATGCCGCCCCCCGGGGCGAAAGCTGAGGTGCAATATGGAAAAGAAAGCAGCCGCCGTAAGCATAATAATGCCTGCCTACAATGCTGCGGCCTATATAGAAAAGTCCGTACAGAGCGTACTGGCGCAGACCATGCCGGATTTTGAGCTCATAATCGTAAACGACGGCTCAAAGGACAATACCGCAGAGCTGATTCAGGCTCTGGCGGAAAAGGACGGGCGCATAAGAGCCCTGAACATAGAGAACCGGGGCCCCGCCCTTGCGCGAAACTATGCCCTTGAGCAGCTTAATGGGGAAACGGGCTATGTATGCTTTATAGACAGCGACGATATTCTGCTGCCGGACGCCCTTGAGTATGCCCTCTCCGGGGCAAAGAGCGGGGCGGACATTGTGATACACGGCTTTACGATAGTGAATGCCGACGGCAGTGAGCGAAATTACTCCGAGCCGGAGGCTGTGCTTGAGCTTTCCGGTATCGGCGGGGATTTTGCCCGCCTTTACAGGGCAAATTTGCTCAATCAGGTCTGGGGCAAGCTCTATAAGGCCGAGCTTATAGTGAAAAACAAGGTACGCTTTCAGGATTACCGCTGGGGCGAGGACAGGCTGTTTGTGTTTGACTGCCTTGAGCATGCCGCAAGGCTGGCTGTGCTGCCGGAATGCAAGTACCGCTATATCATGCACAAGGGCGAAAGCCTCATAAGCCGCTTTTACGATAAAAAGGCGGAGGTTTGCCGCCTCTCCGATAAACGGGTGGCGGAGCTCTGCGCCAAATTCGGCGCCGGGGACGACCCGTGGCTTCGCTGCATGTTTGCAAAGAGCATTTTCTCCTGCTTTACAAATCTTTTTGCCCCCTCCTGCAAGCTGAGCCGCAAGGAGAAGCTGGAGTATATCCGCTCGGTGCTGTCCGACGGCTATGTGGCCCGCCGCTGCGTAAAGCCCGCCGGCGGCATGGCGGTAAAAATCCTCTGCGGTGTGCTTCGCAGCGAAAGCCCGTCCCTGAACCTTTTTGTGTTCCGCATGGTGGCCTTCGCCGGCAAAGCCGCCCCCAAGCTCTTCATGGCACTTAAGCATAGAAAATAAAGAAAAGCGGTATGCGTCAGCTTAAGCTGACGCATACCGCTTTTATCATCTTATCTGTACTCCTTAAGCACCGCTTCCGCGCAGCGGATGCCGTCCACCGCGGCGGAGGTGATGCCGCCGGCATAGCCTGCGCCCTCTCCGCAGGGGTAGAGGCCGACAATGTTGGACATAAGCCCGTCATCCCGCCTTATGCGCACAGGGGAGGAGGAGCGGGTCTCGGGGGCTGTAAGCACCGCGTCACCGTCGTCAAAGCCCCGCAGCTTTTTTCCAAGCTCCGGCAGGGCCTTTTCAAGCACCTCCGTGATCAGAGGAGGCAGCAGAGAGTGCAGCTCACCCCAAATAACTCCCGGCTTGTAGCTGGGCTTCACCCTGCCCGGGCCGCGGCTGGGCTCATGCCGCAGAAAGTCGCCCACAAGCTGAGCAGGCGCCATGTAGCTTCCGCCGCCGAAGTCATAGGCGGCTTTTTCCATTTCCCGCTGCCAGCGCATGCCGGCCAGCACTCCCTCACCGGGGAAATCCTCCGGATGCAGGGTGACCAGCAGGGCGGAGTTGGCGTTTTCCCCATCCCGCCGGGAATAGCTCATGCCGTTGGTGACAAGGCCGCCCTCCTCGGAGGCTGCGGCCATCACCTCTCCGCCGGGACACATGCAGAAGGTGTAGGCGCTGCCGCCCTCCGGCAGATGGACGCTGAGAGAATAATCTGCCGCAGGAAGCCCGTCCCGCTGCCTGCCGTACTGGGCAAGGTCAATATCTGTTTGCAGATGCTCGATACGCACGCCCATGGAAAAGGCCTTGCGCTCCATGCTGAGCCCTTGGGAATAAAGCGTCTCCACCGTGTCTCTGGCGGAATGGCCGATAGCCAGAATAAGCTCCGAGCAGGGCAGGACATAGTCCTCTCCCCCGGCATGAACCCTTACGCCCCGGAGCCTGCCGCCTTCGGTCAAAAGAGCCTCCATGCGGTGTCCGAAGCGAAGCTCCCCGCCGTGCTCGGTTACGCTTCGGCGTATGTTCTGCACCACATCCACCAGAATATCCGTGCCGATGTGAGGCTTTGCATCATAAACAATGCTTTCCGGCGCACCGTGGAGGGCAAACTGTCGCAGCACCCATGAAATACGCCTGTCCTTTGTGCCGGTGTTCAGCTTCCCGTCGGAAAAGGTGCCGGCACCCCCCTCGCCAAACTGCACATTGTTCTCCGTGTCCAGCCTGCCGCCGCTGCGAAATTCTTCCACCGCTGCCCTGCGGCTGACAGCATCCTGTCCCCGCTCCAGCACGATGGGGCGGGCTCCCGCCATGGAGAGCACCAGCGCCGCAAACATACCCGCAGGGCCAAAGCCCACTATCACGGGGCGTTTTTCACACGGGGAGATTTCTTCTATTGTATATTCCGGCGGCTCATAGGCGCTTATATCGGGGCTTTTGAGCCTTTTAAGGAGCTTTTCCTCTCCCTCAAGCTCAAAGGCCGCGGCGCAGACATAGTGAATGTCGTCCTTTTTTCTGGCGTCCAGAGATTTTTTTACAAGGACAAAAGTCTTGAGCCTCTCCGCCGGCAGCCTCAGCTTCCTTGCGGCGGCAAGGGGCAGCTTTTCGTACCCTTCGCCGGGCTCAAGACGCAGATTGCGAACCAATATCATCTGCCAAGCCTCCCTGCAAGTCTGCCGCTGGCCCAAGCCCACTGGAGATTGTAGCCGCCGCAGTCTCCGTCCACATCCAGAAGCTCACCGCAGGCAAAAAGCCCGGGGACAAACCAGCTTTCAAGGGTCTCCGGGTTAAAGCCGGAGGTCTTTATTCCCCCGGCGGTGACCTGAGCATTGTCAAAGCCCTCGGTGCCGCGCAGTTTCAGGGGGAAATACTTGCAGGCCATTATCGCCCGCTCGAGCTCCTGCTCCGTAAGCGCGGACAGGGGTCTGAGCTGCTCAATGCCGCTGTATTTTACAAGCATTTTACCCAGACGGTTATGTACCATCCCCGTAAAAAGCTCAGCGGAGGCAAGCCGGGGCAGGCCGGCGCAGCGCCTTGAAAGCAGCCGCCTCAGCTCGCCTGCCTTGTGGTCGGGCATGAAATCAACATATATCATCCCGTTTTCCCCAAGCACCGCGGCCTGTCTGGAAATGTCAAAGGCGGCGGGGCCGGAAATGCCCTTTTCGGTAAACTGAAGCTCCCCGCGGCTGCGGCAAAGCTCCGCTCCGCCCTGACAAAGGCGCAGCGCGGCCTCAGCCCGCACGCCCTTCAGCGCCCGGGGATATTCAGGCTCGGTTACAAGCTGAACAAGGGCGGGATAGAGCTTGGTGCGCTTGTGGCCCAGGGGCTTTAAAAGCTCATAGCCGTCGCTGACGCCGCCCAGCTTTGCCCCGGCAGCGCCGCCGCAGGCAAGTATCAGCTTGTCCGCGTGGAGGCTCTCCCCCTCGCAGATTACCGTGAAGCCGGATTTTTCACGGCGCAGCTCCTTGGCGGCGCAGGCGCTTTTAAGCTCCACGCCCGCCTCTTCAAGGGCAAAGCGCAGCACATCCACCACGCTGTTTGCGGAATTTGACAGGGGGTAGACCCGCCCGCCGTATTCGGTGACGGTCACAAGCCCCAGCGACAGGAAAAAGTCCAGCGTATCCTGAGGCGTAAAGCTGCCCAGAGCAAAGTCGGCAAAGCCGGGATTTTCACTGTGGTAGTTTGAGGGCGCGGCCCCTGTGTTTGTGAGATTGCAGCGGCCGTTTCCGGAGGCAAGGAGCTTCCTGCCCACGCGCTGCTGCCGCTCAAGCAGTACTACCCGGCGGCTTTTATCCTCTGCGGCGGTAAGGGCGGCCATCATGCCCGAGGCGCCCCCTCCTATTATGATTACAGTTTCCATATTCTTATCCCCGATAAAGAATGTCATGGGCCACCGGCTCGTAAAACAGCCTGCCCACAATGGCGCTGTCCCGGCTGAGCCCCAGTATCCACATCATTTTTGCAAGGGCGGCCTCGCTGGTCATATCGTAGGCCTCCAGCACATTGGGGTCGCCCTTCAGCTTGTGTCCCACGCTGTAAACGGAAAGGTCGGAGCCCTCGTTCTGAACCTGAGTGGTCACAACGATGAATTTCCCCTGCGCGGTGTAGCGGCGTATCACCTCAAAGAGCTTGTCATCGCTGTATGAGGGCAGGCCGCCTACACCGAAGCATTCCATTATAAGGGCATCCTTTCTTGAGAGCATGAACTCAAGCAGCTCAAAGTCTATGCCCGGTATCATTTTGATAAGCCCCACCCGGGGGTTGATGCTCTCGTAAAAGGCGGGATAGGCGCGCTTTTCCGGCTTAATATAGCTGAGAAGCCTGTGGTCGTGGAGTATGGCAAGGTCGGGGTAGTTGATGCTGGAAAAGGCGGCGTAGCTTTTTGAGCAGGTTTTCCTTGCGCGGGTGCCGATTATCACACGGCCGCTGAAAACTATGCACACCCCGCACAGCGCCTCGGAGCAGGCGCAGACAAAAGCGTCCATAAGATTGAGCTTGGAGTCGGTGGAGTCGTAGTTTATGGGCTTTTGAGCGCCGGTAATTATAATAGGCTTGTCCGCACCCTGAACCATGTAGGAAAGAGCGGCGGCGGTATAGGCCATGGTGTCCGTGCCGTGGCTTATGACGAAGCCGTCGTATTTATCGTAATTCTCCCTCAGCGCCCCGGCAATGGCAGTCCAGTGGGCGGGGGTGATGTTGGTGCTGTCTATACTGAAAAGGGAGATGCAGTCAACGGTGCAAAGCTCCGCAATGGCAGGCACATAGCGCAGAAGCTGAGCGGGAGTGAGCTCCGGAGCCAGACCCGCCGGGGTCATCTCGGAGGCAATCGTGCCGCCGGTGCCCAGCATGAGTATTTTTTTCATATATAACACCTTCCCCGTGACTTGTTGCCTTTAATTATACCAAGATAAGGCTATCTTGGCAACGGACATTTATTTGACATGCCCTTACACTATGATGTATAATCTAAAGTCGAAATGATATGCATTCAGGAGGAAGCGGGCATAAGAGCGCCCCGGACAGGCATGAAACACAGCTTCGTTAAAAATTCACAGCGCATAGCGGTGCTGCTGCTTTTGTCGGCGCTGCTGCTGAGCCTGTGCGCCTGCACCGCACTGGGCGGCGTTCCCGCGCAGACCCCTGCACCCACGGCGTCGCCTGAGACCCCGGCTGAAACTCCTGCGCCTCTGCCGGAGCCTGCCGGGATACGCATAAGCGAATACATGGCCAAAAATCAGGCGGTGCTGCTTAACGGGCAGTCCCTCTTTTCCGACTGGATCGAGCTGGAAAACTATTCGGATAAGAATGTAATGCTCAGCGGCTGGCACATATCCGACAGCGCCGAGGAGCAGGGCTGGCTCATCCCCGACACGGAGATAGCGGCGGGAGGCTATCTGCTGATTTTTGCCTCCGGCAGGGATCAGGGCGTAAACGAGCTCCATGCGGACTTTTCCCTTTCCGAGGGGGAGGACATTTGCCTGAGAGACGAATACGGCCGCATTATCGACCTTGTATCCCCGGTGCAGGCGGAAACCGACATTTCGTATAAGCGCGAGGCTCAGGGCTTTGTAAGCGCCGCTTACCCCAGCCCCGGCTATTCAAACGACCCGGCGGGCTATGAGCTGTGGCAGCAGAGCAGGCTGTGTTCTTCCCCTCTGGTGATAAACGAGCTTATGAACGCCAACAGCGAATATCTGCGCCAGAGCGACTACGAGTACTACGACTGGGCGGAGATAAAGAATGTGTCCCGGCAGGCGGTGCTTCTGTCGGACTACTGGCTGTCCGACGATGACGACGACTATTTTAAGTGGCAGTTCCCCGAGGTCACGCTTATGCCCGGGCAGTGCTTTATCGTTATCTGCTCCGGCAGCGACGCAGGCAGCTACGGCCGCACGGCCTATTCAAACTTTGCCCTTTCAGCCGAGAGAGACCAGCTCTTTCTCAGCAGCCGGGAAAGCATAGCGGACTATATCAGCGTGGGGCACAGCCCCCTTAACAGCAGCGTAGGCCGCATGGATGGGGAGAACGGATTTTTCCACTTTGTAAAGCCCAGCCCCGGCTCTGACAACTACGGCGGCTGCCGCCTTGTGGCGCAGACACCGGTCAGCCTGACCAGGGACGGCGTATATGAGGGTGTTGACAGTGTGGCGGTGACCCTGTCCGCTGCGGGTGATATTTATTACAGCACCGACGGCTCTTTGCCCACGGTATATGACAATAAGTACAGCGGCCCCATAGAGCTGAGGGAGACCACCGTTGTAAGGGCGGTAAGCATAAGCGAGGGCATGCTCCCCAGCGAGGCGCTGACCCTGAGCTTCATAATAAACGAGGGACACAGCCTGCCGGTCATAAGCCTTGTTACCGACAGCCCCTATTCCTTCAACCACATGTATAAAAACGAGATGAAGGGCTTGGAGCTTCCCGGCAGCGTATCGCTTTATGAAAAGGACGGCTCCTTTACCATAAACTGCGGCGTAAGGCTCAGCGGCGCCACCAGTCTTGTGCTGCCGAAAAAGAATATCAGCGTGAAGTTTCGCGCCCGCTACGGGCAGGAGCGGCTTGAGTACGATGTGTTTGACGGCGGCATAAGCAGCTTCAGCGCTCTGACCATGCGCGCCGGTCAGGATCAGACCGACGCCATTATAAGAAATGAGCTCTGCCAGGAGCTTTGTCTGGACAGCTGCGACGCGGTTCTGACCCAGCGCAGCAAATACTGCGTGATGTACATAAACGGCAGGTATTGGGGCGTATATGCTCTCAAGGACAAGATAAACGAACAGTTTTATGCCGATATTGCCGGCGTCAGCAAGGAAAGCGTCACCATGGTGGAGGCAAATGTAAAGTCCTATATCTCCTTCTATCCGGATGTGTGGGCCTTCTGCCGGGATAATGACATGAGCCTTGATGAAAATTACCGGACGCTTTGTCAGCATCTGGATGTGGAAAGCCTTATCGACTGGATAATAATAGAGGGCTTTTGTGCAAACAACGACCTGAGAAGCGGCAATGTGCGCTACTGCCATTCAACTGAGAATGACGGCAAATGGCGGGTGGTGTACTATGACCTTGACTGTGCCTTCCGCCACGGGGATATGAACTATTATAACCTGATGTCCGATTCTGCCATATTCAATCAGCAGGTTTCGCAGATAATCGATGCGCTGTTTGAAAATGAGAGCTTCCGCAGCCGCTTCCTTGAAAAGTTTTCTGTGGCCATAAGGGGGCCGCTGTCAAATGAGGCGGTGCTTGCCAAGATAGACGCGCTTTCCGGGCAGATTGCGCCGGAGATGGCACGGGATTCCCAGCGCTGGGGTATTTCCGCAAGCCGTTGGGAATACTGCGTTGAAAAGCTCCGCTCAATGATAATCGACTATGACTGGCAGCAGTACAGCATCAACAATATCTGCCGGCTTCTTGATGTGACCGAGGAGGAAAGACTGGAATACTTCGGTCAATAAGGCATTTAAAGATTGAAAAAACGCTTGTTCTGCGATATTATACAGTGAGGTATCCTATGAAAGATACGGTGCTTACCTTTAAGCGCTACGAAAAAAAATACCTGCTTACGGCGGAGAAATACGCCCGGCTCATGGAGCGGCTGGAGGAATACATCCTGCCTGACCGCTTCCACAGAAGCACCGTGTGCAGTATCTATTATGACACGGACAGCTATGAGCTTATCCGCCACTCCATCGAAAAGCCGGTATATAAGGAAAAGCTGCGCCTTCGCAGCTATAATGTGCCTTCGCCGGAGGGTGAGGTTTTCGTGGAGCTTAAGAAGAAATACAAGGGCATAGTTTATAAGCGCCGGGTGAAAATGACCGCCCGCCAGGCGGAGGAGTATCTCTCAGGCAGAGCCCCCGCCCCCAAGGATGACCAGACCTCACGGGAGCTGGACTGGGTGCTTAAAAGCTATGCGCTCAGCCCCAAGATATTCATCGCCTGCGACCGCTTTGCCTATGTTTCAAAGGATGATGAAAATCTGCGCATTACCTTTGATAAGGATTTGCGCTGGCGTGATACGGAGCTTGAGCTGACCCTCGGCAGCCACGGGGAGCCCATACTTGAGGAGGGACAGGTTCTCATGGAGATAAAGATACCCGGGGCTGCGCCCATGTGGCTTGCCCATCTTCTCAGCGAGCTTGAGATTTTCCCTCAGAGCTTTTCCAAATACGGCACCTGCTACAAAAACGAACTGCTTGATAAATACATAAACGGAGTGATTTTCAGTGCTTGACAGTGTGATTTCCACAACCATGACCCTTTCCGCCTTCCTTATATGCGAGGTGGCGGCCATAGTTCTGGGCTTTCTTACCGCCCTTATATTCACCGTAAGAGGCCACCATACCAGCTCCTTTTCCGTGACGCTGGCGGTGCTGCCCGCCATGGTGACCCTTGTCATCATGCTTGTAAACGGCAACATCGGCGCGGGCCTTGCCGTCGCAGGCACCTTTGCCATGGTGCGCTTCAGGTCTGTGCCCGGCACCGCAAAGGAGATTGCAGCCCTCTTTATGTCCGTTGCCATAGGCCTTACCTGCGGCATGGGCTATGTGACGATAGCTGCAATATTCTTTGTTATCATGGCGATCTTCGTGCTGCTGCTGACCTTCCTGCGCTTCGGTGAGGACAGTGAAAGTTACAGACGACTGAAGATAACCATTCCGGAAAATCTTGACTATGAGGACCTTTTTGAGGACATCTTCAAAAAATACACCAAGGACCACAGCCTGGTAAGGGTAAAGACCACCAACATGGGTACTCTCTATGAGCTGAGCTATGACATTCACCTTAAGGACAAGGGCATTAGCAAGCAGTTTATAGACGAGATACGCTGCCGCAACGGAAATCTGAACATTATCTGCGGCAGAGAAGCTGATAAGGATATGATGTGATGACAAGAAAAGTACTTTTTGTTCTTCTTGCGGCAGCTCTGCTGCTGTGTACCCTCTCAGGCTGCGCCGATGTGGGCATAAGCTCCTCCAAGGACGCCCCCGACGCTGAAAAATCCAGCTCCGTCACCTTTGAAGGGGACAAGATAAAGACCAAGGGCGGCGGCCTGTCCGTCTCCGGAAATGTGGTCACCGTCTCCGCCGCAGGCGACTATTCCGTCAGCGGCACCGCAGGCGAGGGGAAAATCGTTGTAAACACCGGGGATGACCCGGGCAGAGTGCGCATTATCCTCAACAATGCGGACATTACCAACACTCAGGGCTCCGTCATTGAGGTTCAGCAGGCCAAGGACCTTCGCATTTACATTGAAAGCGGCAGCGAAAACCGCCTCTGCTCCGGTGTGGAGGGTCAGGCCGTTTCCGAGGCCGACGCCAGCGGCGCGGTGATTTTCTCCGAGGACGATCTGGACATTGAGGGCGAGGGTACCCTGCGTATCTTCGGCTACATCAATAACGGCATCACCGGCAAGGACGATGTGGACATAAACTCCGGCAATATTGAGATATATGCGGTCAATAACGGCATCAAGGGCTCCGAGTCCGTGGACATAAAGGGCGGCAATATCACCGTCAGCGCCGGCAATGACGGCATCAAGTCCAGCTCCGCATCCAAGGCGGGCAAGGGCTATGTGCATATAAGCGCAGGCAGCATAAGCATCAGAGCCGCAGGCGACGGCATCGCAGCCGAGACCGAGCTTACCATTGACGGCGGCGAGATAAGCGTTGTCACCGAGGGCGACCCTGCCGTAACAAGCTGCAAGGCTCTCAAGGGCAAAACCGGCCTCACCGTAAACGGCGGCAGCATTACTCTTGACAGCTCTGACCACGCCATACACAGCGCGGCGGGCCTCAGCATCAACGGCGGCACCATTGACCTTGTGTGCAAAAGCGGCAAGGGCATTGCAGCCCATCAGGACATACTGCTTGCCGGCGGCACAGTCACCGTGCAGGCATGGGACGACGGCATTGAGACCGAGGGCTGCATCACCGTCAGCGGCGGCAGCTACAATATTGAAGCCGGCAACAACGGCATAAAGGCGGGCTTTACCGGCACCGGCTTTGAGACCGACAACGGCCTTATTACCTTTAGCGGCGGCGACGTTGTTATAAGCGCCATGGGCGACGCCATCGACGGCAAGGGCGCTGTGAGCGTAAACGGCGGCAGCGTGTTTGCTCTGGGCTTTTCCAAGAGCCTCAAGAGCTTTGACGCAGGCAGCAGCCAGCCCTTTATCGGCCTTAGCCTCAAGGGTACGGCAGGCAGCGATGTCAGCGTTGATGAGCTGGCAAAGCTCACCGCCGTGTGGGACTTCAATACCGTGCTCTATTCCTCTCCCCAGCTTAAGGCGGGCACGGAATACACCGTCAGCACCGGAAACGGCAGCATAAGCGCAGTTGCATAATATAGCCTGACGGATATAGTCCGAAGGCGCTTTGCGGGGTGCCTTTTCGCGCCAGACTTCATTTCGCTCTTTGCCGGGCGTCAGCCCGGCGGCATCACTCAATTTCGCCTGACACGAAAATCCGCTCCCGCAAAGTCGGAGATTTCTGAGAGCGTATAGGAAGACAGTGCGAGGCGCCGTCTTGAAGATGGGCTGTCGCCCTTCAAAAGACGGCAACAAAGCAATGTCGATGTATACACTCCCAGAAACGCTTTCGGATTATACCCGTCAGGCTAAAAAAACACTCCGCACAGCGGAGTTTTTTTTCGGAAAGAGGTAAAAATGGTAAAAGAGCTTGTACATGACCCTCTCATACTGGGCAG
>JAZNUQ010000061.1:0-34657 GCA_045592365.1 Candidatus Limivicinus sp.
AGTGATACGTTTGCCATTTTCTCGACTCTGAACCGCCGGGCCTCCGCCTCAGCGCCCTCGCAGGGGCATTTCGCCTCCCGCATTACGACAGGTCTCCACACTGCCGCACCCTGAGTCACAGGGATGGTATTTCCTCCTTATTAAAGCTATGCGCGGCTTGATGATGGAGAGCCGGGCATGCAGTCAGATTAGGCCTAAAAGGCCGTATATATTATAGAGGGATCTCCGTTGATTTGCAAGCCAAAATTTCATCCCTTTTTTTGTGTATTTTGCTGAGAAAGAACTAAAACCGGGCGGAAGTCCGCCCGGTTTGTAAGAGATTTTTTATCAGCCGTTTTCCCCGTCGATGTCCACATCGGCGTTGGCACCGGCTTCCACCTTCTTTTCCCACTTGCTCATGAGCATGGGAGAAAAGATACCAACAATGCTGAGGATAATGAGTATCCAGCTTACGGGAGACTCAAACAGACAGGCAATATTGCCTTCACTTACGCGCAGAGCTCCGCGCAGGCCCTTCTCACTGATGGGGCCAAGGATGAGGGCCAGAACGACCGCCGCAGTGTTGAGGTCAAACTTACGCATCAGATAGCCCAGCAGACCGAAGATGAGCATAACCACAACATCGCTCATATTGCGGTGGATTGCATAGGAGCCGATAACGCAGAGTACAGTGACGGCAGGGATAAGGATCGCGTCAGACAGACGGGAAATCTGGGCAAAGCCGCGGCAGCCCAGCAAACCGATGAAGAGCATGAAGAACTGAACCAGAACAAAGCCCGCAAAGAAGGTATAGGTCATTGCAGCGTGCTTGGTAAACAGCTCGGGGCCGGGAGTCAGACCCTGAATAACCAGACCGCCCATCAAAACCGCGGTAACAGACTCGCCGGGGATACCCAGAGTCAGCATGGGAATGAGAGAGCCGCCGGTAACGGCGTTATTTGCAGCCTCGGAGCCGCAGACACCTTCGATAGAGCCCTTGCCGAAGTCTTCCTTATGCCTGGAAAACTGCTTTGCGGTATTATATCCCATGAAGCAGGCTATGGATGCGCCGGCGCCGGGGAGAATACCGATGATATTACCGATGAGCCAGGAACGGATAACGGTGGGACGAAGTATCTTCTTTTCGTCCTTTGTCAGCATGATTTTATCGGTAAACCTCTGGGCCTTGGCTCTCTCCGCAATCTTTTTCTCAGCCAGAACAAGAACCTGAGACATAGAGAAAAGGCCGATGAGGGCGCAGGTGGTATTGATGCCTTCAGCCAGGAAGATCTGACCGAACATGAAGCGCTTGGAGCCGGTGATGGGGTCCAGACCAATGGTGGATATGATAAGACCCAGCGCGCCGGACATAAGACCCTTCAAAAGGGACTTGCTGGAAACACCGGCAATGATGGAGAGGCCGAAGATACCCAGCCAGAACTTTTCTGCGGACATGAACTTGAGTGCAAGCTGAGCCAGCAGGGGGGAGAAGAAATACAGGGAAATGCAGCTGAGCAGACCGCCCCAGAAGGAGCTCCAGCAGGCGGTGGCCAGTGCCTTACCTGCCTTGCCGCGCAGGGTCATCTGATAGCCCTCAATGGCAGTGGCGGCGGAGGCGGGAGTGCCGGGAGTATGTATCAGGATTGCGGAAATGGAGCCGCCGAAGATAGCGCCGCAGTAAATTGCGCCCAGCACGATAAGGCCGGTGTCGGCAGGCATGGTGAAGGTAAGGGGCAGCATGAGCGCAACGCCCATTGCTGCGGAAAGACCGGGCAGACAGCCAATGATGATACCGAGAGTGACGCCGCCGATCATAGCCAGCAGATTAATAAAGGTAAGGGCGCTTAAAAAGCCCTGACCCATCAGCAGTAAAGTGTCAAGCATAGTCAAACCTCCTTAGAACAGCAGGCCCTTGGGAAGCTTAACGCCCAGGAACTCAACAAAAGCAAGGTAGATCAGCAAATCTACTGCAACAACTGCGATCGCGGAGTGAAGCACAGGGACCTTCAGATAAGCAAGGCAGGCTATCATAAACACAGTAGTTGCAACAAAGAAGCCCAGATACTTCATCATAAAGAAATACACGATAGTTAATGCCACAGATACGAAAAACTGGACGGGCTGGAAACCCTCAAATACTTCGTCTACACCGCTTTCAACGCCGTGTTTTTTTGCGGCAATTATCATATTGATAAGATAAAGAGTTGTAAGGCCGAAAAGCAGAGCTATGGTAAAGAGTGGATAAGTCTCGCTTCCCTTTTTAAGGTCAAAGCTGTACACATAGAAAAATGCACACACAGCATACATGAAGCCTACAACACCTATATCTGTCTTTTTCATTTTCATGGGGGGGTTCCTCCATATTAAGAGATGTTATATATAGGTTGTTGGTTAAATAAAAGCTCTAAAAAGGTGAGGGGAGGGTTACCCCCACCCCTCACCTGAAAGGACAATACTGAATTACTCCTCGTACCAGAAGCCGGTTGCAAGGCCTTCGGTGAATGCCTGCTGCTGCTGGATGAGAGCTGCGGTGTCAGCGGCATTCTTGTAGTCGGTGGCGATGTCTGCTGCTGCAGCCAGGTACTCGGGATCTTCCATAGCTGCCTTGAAGGCTGCCTCGTAGAATGCGATAACCTCTGCACTTACGCCTGCGGGAGCAGCAATGCAGCGGGAGGAGCCCAGCCACTGATCGTAGTAGCCCAGCTCGCCCAGAGTGGGAATGTCGTACTCAGAGATACGCTCGGTGGAGAAGGAAGCCAGAGGCTTAACATCGGTACGGCCTGCAATGTCAGCAACCTTTGCTACACACCAGTCGGCCTCGCCGCCCAGCAGGCTGAGCAGCTCGTCAGCGGTGCCGCCCTGGGGATTGTCAATATAAGTGAAGCCTGCGGAGTTAGCAAATGCCTGAGCGCCGATGTGGTTGGACTTCTGGGGACCGTTGGTGGAAGCAACGGTTTTGTTTTCCTTAGCGTATGCTACCAGCTCTTCGATGGTGGTGAAGCGGGTTTCGTCAGCGCGGACGATAACCAGAGAGGTCTCGGTAACATGGTTGCAGATAGCAGCGAAGCTCTCAGTGGTGTAGGTGCCGTCCTCGTTAACGATAGAGGAGTTGAAGTTGGGCAGGTTCATGAAGCCGATGGTCATGCCGTCGGGCTCTGCTGCTGCCAGCTGGGACCAGCCGATAGCGCCGGAACCGCCGTCAACGTTCTCGATAACGATGGTCTGACCAACATACTTCTCAGCATACTGAGCCAGAACACGACCGGTCAGGTCGGTGCCGTTACCGGCCTTGTAGGGGATGATCAGGGTAACAGGACCGTCGGGAGCCCATGCGGGAGCCTCTGCGGGAGCCTCTGCAGGAGTCTCTGCAGGGGTCCCAGCGGGAGTCTCTGCGGGAGCCGGTGCAGGAGCTTCGGTCTTTGCGCCACATGCGCACAGAGCGAAGACCATTGCCAGTGCCAGAATGATAGCAAGTGTCTTTTTCATGTTTTTTCCTCCGTTTGTGAATAAAGTTCTAATAAACCTTGCTACTGTGAATATAGCATCTTGACCCATTGATGTCAACAATTACTGTTTTTATTCTTAATGATATTATTTTTTTAACTTTTACAGCAAATAGGCAATGTCAGCTTCCGCTGCGCATATTCTTTGTCAGTGCCGTATTTGGGGGGATTATTATATGAGACTTCTTAAAAGAGGCTCTGCGGGAGCCTCCGTTGAGCTTTTGCAGCTTGCTCTGAACAGAGCGGGCTTCGGCGCTTTGGACACAGACGGACTTTTCGGCGGAGATACCGAAAGGGCGCTTAAAGCCTTTCAGCGGCAGAACGGACTTACGGCTGACGGCATCGCCGGCAGAGAAAGCCACAGGGCGCTTTTGCCCTGGTACACAGGCTACCTTGTCCATACCCTCAGGCAGGGTGACAGTCTTTACGCCATTGCCCGGGGCTACGGCAGCAGCCTTGAGGCTATTTTAAACGCAAACCCCGGCCTTGTGCCGGAAAATCTGCGTCCGGGCAGCAGCATTACGGTACCGCTGGGCTTTCCCGTGGTGCCGGAGGGCATAAGCTGCTCCTCCCGGCTTGTGGCCTACTGCGTGCGGGGTCTTTCCGCCCGCTATCCCTTTATTCGTGTGGGGGAGGCAGGCAGAAGCGTCATGGGCAGACCCTTATGGACGCTGAGCATGGGTCAGGGGGCAAACCGGGTGCTGTATAACGCCTCCCACCACGCCAACGAATGGATTTGCACACTTTTGCTGCTGCGCTTTGCCGAGGAGCTGGCGGCAGCATACGCTTCGGGGGGCAGCATCTTCGGAGAAAGCGCCGCCGACATATTGAGCTATGCCACCGTATGCCTTGTTCCTGCGGTAAACCCGGACGGCATTGACCTTGTGACCGGGGATATAAATCAGGGGGAATACTACCGGGGCGCCCTGAGCATTGCGGGAAATTATCCCCGCTTTCGCTTCCCGGAGGACTGGAAGGCAAACATCCGGGGCATAGACCTTAATCTCCAGTACCCGGCAGGCTGGGAGCAGGCAAGGGAAAACAAATACGCCCAGGGGATAGTCTCCCCGGCGCCGGCGGACTTTGTGGGCTTTTCGCCTCTGTCCGCACCGGAAGCAAAGGCCATGTATGACTTTACCCTGCGCTTTGACCCTGCGCTGATACTGGCGTATCACACTCAGGGTCAGGTAATTTACTGGAAATATCTGGATTTTAATCCGCCGGGTGCGGAGCAGATAGCACGGCTGTTCTCCCGTCTGTCCGGCTATGCTCTGGAGGATACGCCCTATGCCTCGGGCTTTGCCGGCTACAAGGACTGGTTCATACAGGATTTTGACCGGCCGGGCTACACTGTTGAGGCTGGCCTTGGCACAAATCCGCTGCCCATAAGTCAGCTTGAGGATATATACCGGGATAATCTGGGTATTCTCACTTTCGGCGCCCTTGTGACATAAAAAGAAAGAAGAAAGCCGTGGCTTTCTTCTTTCCTTTTGCACATTTATACATTCGGAACGGCGGTGGCAAAGTAGATTATATCGCTTATTCTGCGCTGCCAGCCAAACTGAACGGGATTTATAAGCTGATTATTGATTACGGTGCTTGCCGTCTGCCCTCCGTCAAGGGCGTAGGCCTTTATGCAGCCTCTTTCCACCATGGCGTCCGCCGCCTGTCTCAGAGTGCAGAGATAGTAGTGATCCGGCTGCTGACAGTTCAGGTTCATACTCAGATAGTGCTTGTCCCCCAGCATTCCAAGGGCGCTTCTGGCGTAGGCCTCGTTTATTTCGCCCCACATATACTTGTCAGGGGTCACATCCACGCCGTTATCAATAAGCACCGGGCCAAAGCATAGGGAAAACAGAATGTCGTTTTCCTCAACGAAGCTCTCCGCCTCGCTGCGCTCACTGAACTGACCGCGGTAGGAGAAAAGCATATCGCCATCGGTGGTGATATAGCAGCAATCGCAGGTCACAGGGTCAAATCGGTATATTTCCCGCTGGTAAACCACTATGCCGCAGTTGCGTCCGTGATGGTACAAATCTCCCCCAAGGGCAAGCACGGCGTTGGTCTGAGCGGCAAAGTCCGTGGCAATCGTGTGATTGAAGTCCTCAAAGCGGTCGCCGGCTATCTTGCGGCGAAGCTGGGAGCCGTCGGCAATGAAGGTCTCCGCAAAGGTGCCCACCGCCCGGGCTTCCTCCTCCTGCCAGACTATGGTGAGTATGGTTTCATCAAGATAATAATGTATTTGGGTGTCCGGAAGAAATTCAATATCGCTGTTCCAGACCAGCTCCTGTCCGTTTATAAGCTGTTGGGCAAGGGGAGAGGCTATAAGCTCCTGTATAACGGCAGGGTCGTCGGTGCTGCCGAAGCGGCTGCGGTCAGGCTCGGGACCTGCGGTGGCCGTTTCTTCTATTGTATATGTCTTTCTCACATATTGGGGATTTTCAACGGCGGCGGCCATTATCCGGGCAGCCTCCGCGTCGCTTCCATCGCCAAAGTCGTACATCGCGGCGCTGAGCTCATCGGCGTTGAGGATTTGCCATGCTCCGTTTTCGTAGCACAGTCTCAGCTCTATGTATGTCTCTGCGGTTTTTGCATCCGGCAGCGCTGCGTAAAAGGCTTCGTTTGCCGCAAGCTCAAGAAACTCGCTTTTATAGCTCAGGTCCTCGTTATAGACCTGAGAGGAAAGCGCCGCATTTTCCACCTGCTGAGAAAGAACCCGCTGGGCATACTGTCCAAGTCCATCATAGAGGCTTTCAATATCCATTGCAGAGACGGCAACCGTCTGCCATGCCTCTCGCCCTTCCTGCCGGGCCTGCCCCTCAAGACGGCAGCTTAGGGAGGATATGTATGCCTCATACAGAGCCTTGCCCTGTTGGGTTTCAGAGGCATCCGCCGGTATCTGCGCCATAGTCTCCCGTATTGTCTGCTCCGCTGCCGCCGGTATCTCCGGGGCTTTGGACAAAATATACGCCTCATAGCCGAAAAATCCGCCTGTTGCAAGGGCTGCCAGCAGAACAAGGCTTATCAGGGGGATCAATACTTTTTTCATATTATCTCCTCTTATAAAACAAAGGCCTCCTTAAAAGGGGGCCTTTGCAGCAAATCAGAATTCTGCGTTGCCGGTGGTGCGGGGGTGAAGCTCAACATCGCGGATGTTGGAGACACCGGTGAGATACATTACCATACGCTCAAAGCCAAGACCAAAGCCTGCATGACGGCAGCTGCCGTAGCGGCGAAGGTCAAGATACCACCAGTAATCCTCTTCTCTGAGGCTCAGCTCCGCCATACGGGAGGTGAGCACATCGTAGCGCTCCTCACGCTGGCTGCCGCCGATTATCTCGCCTACGCCGGGCACAAGGCAGTCCGCTGCGGCGACGGTCTTGCCGTCATCGTTGAGGCGCATGTAATACGCCTTGATGTCCTTGGGATAGTCGGTGACGAAAAGGGGCTTTTTGAAAACCTCCTCGGTGAGATAGCGCTCATGCTCGGTCTGAAGGTCGATACCCCACTTTACGGGATATTCAAACTTCCTGCCGCTGTTTTCCAGTATTTCAACCGCCTCGGTGTAGCTGATGCGGCCAAAATCGTTGGAGACTACATTCTGCAGGCGCTCAAGCAGACCCTTGTCCACAAAGGAGTTGAAGAAGGCCATTTCCTGAGGGCACTTTTCCAGCACGGAGTTGATGATATACTTTACCATTGCCTCGGCGGTATCCATGTAGTCGTACAGGTCGGCAAAGGCCATTTCAGGCTCTATCATCCAGAACTCGGCAGCGTGGCGCTGAGTATAGCTTACCTCTGCGCGGAAGGTGGGGCCAAAGGTGTAAACATCGCCGAAGGCCATTGCAAAGTTCTCAGCATTGAGCTGACCGGAAACGGTGAGGCTTGTCTCCTTGCCGAAGAAATCCTTGCTGTAATCTATGCTGCCGTCTTCCCTGCGGGGGGGATTTTCCATGTCCAGAGTGGTGACGCGGAACATCTCGCCTGCGCCCTCACAGTCGGAGCCGGTGATAAGGGGAGTGTGCACATACACGAAGCCCCGGTTCTGGAAAAATTCATGCACGGCCTGGGCTGCAACGCTGCGGACGCGGAAAACCGCAGAGAACAGATTGGTCCTGGGTCTGAGGTGCTGGATGGTACGCAGAAACTCCACACTGTGGCGCTTCTTCTGCAGGGGATAGTCCGGAGTGGAGGCACCCTCCACGCATATTTCGTCCGCCTTAAGCTCAAAGGGCTGCTTGGCGTCCGGAGTGAGTACAAGTGTACCCTTTACTATCAGGGCGGCGCCAACATTCTGCTTTGCTATCTCATCATAATTATTGAGGCTGCCCCTCTCGAATACGACCTGCAGCGACTTGAAGCAGCTGCCGTCGTTGAGCTCGATAAATCCAAAATTCTTCATGTCGCGCACGGTTCTGACCCATCCGCAGACAGTTATCTTCTGCCCGTCAAAAGCAGAAGCGTCGGCAAATATGCCTCTGATCTTCTGATGCTTCATTTGGCACCTATCCTTTCTTTGTGCCCTTGGGCACTCATATTTTTATTTTCCCGTCTGAAACGGCAGTTATTAATTATAAACACCATTTATTGCTTTTGCAAGCCTTAGAATATCATTTCTATGGCATGTGCATAGTTACACAGCTCAATCTCCTGATAAGCGCCGCCCTCCTCGCCGTCACGGGTCCAGGGCAGGGGCCTGTCAAAGGTGAATTTGGCCTTTTTGGTGTGGAGTATCAGCAGCTTATCGCTGTCATAGCGCTGGTTTATAACGCAGTCCAGCATTTCGGCAAGCCCCTTCATGCTGCCCGGATCCTTTACCAGAACAAGCTCGGACATACCGTCGCCAAGACCCACTATCTCCTGATTGAGATGGACTATGCCTGCAACGGAGGTGGAATTGGACATGCTGCCGTACATAAGCTCGCCCTCAATAACACCGTCGTCATACTCCACTATGGCATGGTACTTCTCTATCTTTGGAAGCTGCAAGGCTCCCTGCAGCACATAGGCCAGATGCCCAAGCACCTTCTTCTGGTTCTGGGGCGTGGCATAGCTGACCTCTGTAAAGGCGCCGAAGGCCGCAATATAGGCAAAATACTTATCCCTTCCAAAGCCGCCTATATCATAGGGGTGGGGACTGCCCTCAAGCATGCGCCTTGCCGCGCCTACCGTGTCATTTTTCGGCAGGCTCAGTGTAGTGGCCACATCGTTTGCCGTGCCCATAGGAATATAGCCCAGAGGAGGGCGCTTATCCAGCGTCATAAGCCCGGCAATCACCTCGCTGAGAGTGCCGTCACCCCCAACGCAGGCCACCACATCATAATCGGAGGCATACTTGGCTGCATATTCCGTTGCGTCCCCCTGAGCGGTGGTAAAATACAGACTTGTGCGCATGCCGCCCCTGTCCAGAACCTGCATTGCCTCACCGAAATTGAACTTGTATCCGCCCTTGCCCGAGGCAGGGTTAACTATAAGCATCAGTTTCTTTTCCATATTCCGCTCCTGTAAAAAGCATTACAATATATACAGTATATAGCTGAGGTGCATTTCCGTCAAGAATTGGTATTTTAAAGACAATTATATAAAATTCTCTAAAAAAATGCCAAAGGGGTGCATTTCTGCACCCCTTGTTTACTGTTAATTACTCCATGCCGTTGAGCTTGACAGTCATAGCGGACTTCTTGTGAGCTGCGTTGTTCTTGTGCAGCAGGCCCTTGCCGGCTGCGTGGTCAACTGTTTTAACAGCAACTTTATAGGCATTGACGGCTGCGTCGCGGTTGCCCTCGGCAACGGCTGCGTCAAACTTTTTAATCATGGTTTTGAGCTCGGTCTTTTCAGCACGATTCTTTGCTCTGAGCTGCTTGGACTTCTCGTCTCTCTTTGCAGAAGATTTGATGTTTGCCATGTTTCAATCGCCACCTCCTCCTATAAAATTGAGCCAACATGACCCGCATTTAGGGATTATAGCAAAAGAAGTCTTGAAAATCAAGAGTTTTTTCAAAAAAAGTTTAATTTTTTCTTCTTGTTATTTTTGAGCTTTTTTCCGGGAAAAATACACAACATATTGTAGTTCTTTGGGCAGTATCAGGAGATATTTCATCGGTCTGCGCAAAGGCGGAAAAGAGGAAGCAGCATGATTATAAAATACCGTACAGACCTTGCCAGCGAAGCTCTCGGCGCGGAAAAGCTCCGTTGTCCCTTTCCCGGGCTTGAATGGCGGGAGGAAAGCATATTCGGGCTGAAGGCCCTTAGCGTCAGCATTTTTGGAGACGAGGCATCCAAGCGTCTGGGCAAGGCTAAAGGCACATACCACACTCTTTATCTTGATGAGGATTTTCAGCGCCGTGGAGACAGCTTTCCTGCCGGGGTAAAGGCCGTTGCGGAGCTTATCGGCAGAAGCCTTGAGGGCAGGCATCCGGAAAGCTGTCTCATCGCCGCATTGGGTAATCCTGACATTACCCCCGACGCCTTGGGTCCTCTCTGCGCCTCAAACATTCTGGTAACAAGACACCTTAAGGAGCAGGGTATAGGATACTTCAATTCCTTTGCTTCTGTCGCACTGTGCCGCACAGGAGTACTGGGAACCACGGGTCTTGAAAGCGCCCGTCAGATAAAGCTGCTGTGTGATGAACTCAGGCCGGAGCTGGTCATAGCGGTTGATGCACTGGCAGGCTCGGAGGCTCAGTGGCTATGCCGCAGCGTTCAGATAAGCAGCAGCGGCATTGCTCCCGGCTCCGGGGTAAAAAACGACCGCATGGAGCTGAGCGCCCAGGCTCTGGGCGTGCCTGTGGTGGCCATCGGCGTGCCTACTGTCATTGACGCAGGCAGCATTTCCTCAGAGGAAGGGCTGGAGGATATGTTTGTAACGCCCCGGGGGATAGACAGTCAGGTGCGCTGCTGCGCCCGTCTTATTGGCTACGGCATCAATTTAGCCATGCATCCGGGTCTTGGTATTGAGGATGTTGACATGCTTTTAGGCTGACTGTGTTTCACGTGAAACATTAAGTGAAAATTTTATATGATTGTTTCACGTGAAACATTGAAATATTATCTCCATGCTGTTATAATGCTTCATGCTGTATAAATTAACAGAGGAGAAAGAACATGGCCAAAATAATAGCTGTTGCCAATCAAAAGGGCGGCGTAGGCAAAACCACCACCTGTGTAAATCTCTGTGCCGCACTTAATGAGCTGGGCAAAAAGGTTCTTCTGGTAGACTGCGACCCTCAGGGTAACGCAAGCTCAGGCATGGGCGTTCCAAAAAGCAAAAGACCCAATACCTATGACCTTATAATAAATAATGCCTCTCCGGAGAATTGCGTGGTACATACCAACTACGGAGATGTGATGCCCACCGGTAAGGAGCTGGCAGCCGCCTCCGTTGAGCTTATCGGAAGCGAAAAAAGAGAATATGTTCTCAAAAATGCGCTTATCCCTCTTTATACCGATTATGACTACATACTTATCGACTGCCCGCCCTCTCTGGAGCTTCTTACCGTAAACGCTCTTGTGGCGGCAGACAGTGTGCTGATACCCATGCAGTGCGAATACTACGCCCTTGAGGGCATAGCGGATTTGATGACCAGTATAAAAATGTGCAACAAGCGTCTTAACCGCAGGCTCAGCATTGAGGGCATAGTTTTGACAATGTATGACGCAAGAATGAATCTCACCACTCAGGTGGCAGGGGAGCTGCGTAAATATCTGGGCGACAAGGTTTATGACACAGTGGTGCCCAGAAGCATAAGGCTTTCCGAAGCACCCAGCCACGGCATTCCCGGCGTTTCCTATGACAAATACAACAAAGGCAGTAAGGCATATATGGCTCTGGCGGAGGAATTCATTGCCAGGAGCAACAGCTAAGGAGGAAAAATGGCAGCAAAGGATAAAAAGGGTCTTGGCACCGGTCTTGGCGTTCTTTTTGGCGCAGATCAGTATGACGATGACGAACAGTCCGAACTTCTCACCTTGCCTATAAGCAAGGTGGAGCCCAGAATTGAGCAGCCCCGCGAATACTTTAATGAGCAGGCACTTCAGGAGCTGGCGGATTCCATAGCAAGGTACGGCCTTATTCAGCCCATAACCGTGAGAAAGCTGGACACGGGCTATTACCAGATAATTGCCGGTGAACGCCGCTGGCGCGCCTCCCGTCTTGCAGGTCTCACGGAGGTTCCCGTAAGGTTAATCGAGGCTGACGATAAAACCACCGCTGAGCTTGCGCTGGTGGAAAATCTTCAGCGTGAGGACCTGAACCCCATTGAGGAGGCCAAGGGCTATAAGACCCTCATTGAAATATACGGCCTTACTCAGGATGAGGCTGCAAAAAGTGTGGGCCGCTCACGCCCGGCAGTAAGCAACGCTTTAAGACTTTTGTCTCTGTCTCCCGCTGTGATGGAGATGGTGGAGAAAAATGAGCTCTCTGCCGGACACGCCCGGGCTCTGCTTCCTCTTTCCGATGAAAAGAAGCAGCTTGAGGCGGCAAATGAGGTTTTGAAGAAAAATCTTTCCGTAAGGAAAACCGAGCAGCTGGCAGCCCGGTTGCAGAAGGAGCCTGCCGATGAGAAGGAAAATCACAGCGCTCTGCCGGTGGTGGACTACGCCGCCGAGGTGTCCGAGCTTCTCACAAGAGCAATGGGACGAAAGGTACGCCTTGTGGACGGCAAGCGCACCGGGCGTATTGAAATTGAATTTTACGGCGCGGACGACAGGGAAGCGCTGATTGAAAAAATAATGAAGCTGTAACAGGAGAAAAGAAAATGCTGGACATAAGATTTGTTAGAGAAAACCCCGAGCTGGTAAAGGAGAATATAAAGAAAAAATTTCAGGACGGAAAGCTGCCTCTGGTTGACGAGGTAATTGAGCTTGACGCAAAAAACCGTAGCGCCATCACCGAGGCAAGCGAGCTTCGCGCCAGCCGCAACACTCTTTCCAAGCAGATAGGCATGCTTATGGGTCAGGCCAAGAAGGACCCCTCCAAGCTGGAGGAGGCAGAAAAGATCAAGGCTCAGGTCAAAGCAAACGCAGAGCGTCTGCAGGAGCTTGAAAAGCTGGAGGAGGAGTATGCCGAGAGAATACGCAGCATAATGCTCACCATCCACAATATAATAGACCCCTCCGTTCCCATCGGCCCCGACGACAGTGCCAATGTTGAGGTAGAGCGCTTCGGTGAGGCAAAGGTGCCCGAATTTGAGGTTCCCTATCACACCGAGATAATGGAGCGATTTAATGGCGTTGACATGGACGCTGCCGGCCGCGTGTCCGGTAACGGCTTCTATTATCTCATGGGCGACATTGCCCGTCTTCATTCCGCCGTTCTTGCCTACGCAAGAGACTTTATGATAGAAAAGGGCTTTACCTACTGCATACCTCCCTTTATGATCCATGGCAATGTGGTTGAAGGCGTTATGAGCCAGACCGATATGGACGCCATGATGTATAAGATTGAAGGCGAGGACCTGTACCTTATCGGCACCTCTGAGCACTCCATGATAGGCAAGTTCATAGACCAGATGATACCCGAGGAGAGCCTGCCCCAGACCCTTACCAGCTACTCCCCGTGCTTCCGCAAGGAAAAGGGCGCACACGGCATCGAGGAGCGCGGCGTATACCGCATCCACCAGTTTGAAAAGCAGGAAATGATAGTTGTCTGCAAGCCCGAGGATTCCATGGAATGGTATGAGAAAATGTGGCGCTACTCCGTGGAGCTTTTCCAAAGTATGGAAATTCCCGTGCGTCAGCTTGAATGCTGCTCCGGCGACCTTGCCGACCTTAAGGTCAAGTCCTGTGATATTGAGGCCTGGTCTCCCAGACAGAACAAGTACTTTGAGGTCTGCTCCTGCTCCAATCTGGGCGACGCCCAGTCCCGCAGACTTAAAATGCGCGTAAAGGGCGCAGACGGTAAAACCTATTTGCCCCACACCCTCAATAACACCGTTGCCGCACCTCCCCGTATGCTCATCGCCTTTCTTGAAAACCACCTTCAGGCAGACGGCAGCGTTACCATTCCCGCAGCCCTGCAGCCCTACATGGGCGGCAAGACCGTGCTGGTTCCCAAAAAATAATCAAATACCAACATAAACAAAACCGGGAGTTTTCTCCCGGTTTTGTTTTTTCTACTATATTATATTTATATCTTGCAATACTCAGCGTCTTTTGGTATAATCTATGCTTAGGAATACTATGGAAAGGTCACGAATTATGAATTCTGTAAACGATGTTTGGAATGCAATAATGGAAATACTTTCAAAGCAGCTTACTTCCACCGCCATTACCACATGGTTTTCCGACTGCACACCGGTGGAGATAGATGACTGCCGACTTGTTATACACACCACAGGCTTTAAACGCAGTATTATAGGTCCCCGTTTCGGAGAAAACATAAAGGCTGCATTGTCGGATCTTTTTTCCTGTGATTTTGAGCTGCTGATTTTGGCTGACGACGAGCTCAATGACTATGTCACCAAAAAGAAGGATGAAAATTCTCTTCCCGAAATGGCGGGCTACACCTTTGACCGCTTCATAGTGGGTAACTCCAATAAATATGCCCATGCCGCCGCCATTGCCGTTTCAAAAAATCCCGGCAAGACCTACAATCCCCTTTTTATCTACGGCAATTCCGGCCTTGGCAAAACCCATCTGCTTCTGGCAATCGGTCAGTATATCCATGAAAACGAACCGGGCAAGAAGATCGCTTACATCAAGGGCGATGAGTTTACCAATGAAATGGTAAAGTCCATAAGAGAGGGTACTGCCGAGGAGTTTCGCACCAAATACAGGAATGTTGACCTGTTTCTGGTGGACGACATTCAGTTTATATCCGGCAAGCCCCAGACACAGAATGAATTTTTCCACACCTTCAATAACATTTACGAGGCCGGCCACCAGATAGTAATAACCTCCGACCGTCCTCCGCTGGAAATGTCTCTCCTGGATGACAGACTGCGTACACGCTTTGAAGGTGGACTTATGGCAGACATTGCGCCTCCCGACCTTGAAACAAGGATGGCCATTACCAAAAATAAGGCCACTCAGCTTGGACTTATGCTGTCGGACGAGGCTATCGAATATATAGCAAACAATATAACCGCAAATATCCGCCAGCTTGAGGGTGTTATAAAGCGCCTCACAGCCTACAAGGAAATTCTGGACGATGTAATAACCATAGACTCGGTAAAAAGAGCCATAAAGGATGTTGTAAGGACGGGGGCCTATATCCCAAATCCCGAAAGCATCATAAGGGAGACCGCCAGATACTTCTCCCTTAAGGAGGAGGATCTTAGAGGACAGAGCCGCGCCAAAAATACCGCCATGGCAAGACAGATTTCAATGTATCTGATGCGCTCGCTTACAAATCTCTCCCTTAAGGATATAGGCGCCGAGTTTGAGGACAGAAATCACACCACAGTGCTCAGCTCCATAAGAAAGGTGGAAGACCTGCTGCCCACCGATCCAAATATGGCAGCCACCATAAGAGATATTACCTCCAATATAAACTCCGTCTGAGTTTTAAACATTTTCATGTGTAAAGTTGAAACAGCATCTGTTTAAAGAGCTTTTTAGAATTTCACATGTTTAAAACTCCGCTTTTGCCCACAAATCCGTCAACAGAAAAAAGTCTTGGCGTATAAGGAAAATTCAGACTTTTCAACAAGTTTTTTTTCTACTAAGGCTATTACTTAAAAATATTATTATTTATTGATTAAAAAAATCTTTGTTAATTCAAGGAGGAAATGATATGAAATTCAGCTGTGAAAAGCATGTTCTTCAGAATGCCTGTGCCGTTGCTTCCCGCGCCTGCGCTTCCAAAAGCCCCATCCCCGCTCTTGAGGGTCTGCTTATCCAGTGCGGAAGCGAGCTTACCATTACCGGATACGACCTTAAGAAGGGTATATATACAAGCATAGAGGCCGACATTGAAAGACGCGGCAGCGTTATCGTAGGTGCAAGACTTTTCGGAGAAATGATGAGAAGACTTCCCGACGGTATTGTTACAATTGATGTGGATGCAAACGACAATGTAAATGTTAAATGCGGCAAGAGCCAGTTTAACTTCTCCGGCATCAACTCCGCAGACTATCCCGAAATGCCAAGCGTTGACGGGCTGAACAATATAAGCCTGCCCCAGAAAATACTCAAGAGCATGATAAACCAGACCATTTTCGCCGTGTCTGACAATGACATCCGTCCCATCTACACCGGCACTCTCTTTGATGTGGAGGAAAACATGCTCACTCTTGTTTCCGTTGACGGTTACAGACTGGCAAAGCGCTGCGAAAAAACCGACGGAAATATGGAAAACTGCAGCTTCGTTGTTCCCGGCTCCGCCCTTTCCGATATTGAAAGAATTTGCACCGACAGTGATGAGGAAATTAAAATTTCCGTGGGCGCAAAGCACATTTCTTTCTCCATAGGCAAGACAGTTGTGGTATCCCGCAGGCTTGAGGGTGAATTTCTCAATTACAAAAAGTCCATTCCCGACAACTTCAAATACAGTATCGAGGTGGAGCGCTCCGAGTTCATGTCCTCCATTGACCGTGTCGCCCTTATTATAAGCGATAAAAACTCCAGCCCCGTAAGGCTCAGCTTCAACGACGGCAGCATTGACTGCCTCTGCGTTACTCCCATCGGTAAGGCTGAGGATGTCTGCGTATGCGAGGGCAGCGGCGAGGGTCTGGAAATAGGCTTTAACGACAGATACCTGATGGACGCCCTCAAGGCCTCCGGCAAGGACAAGCTGCATATCTGCTTCAATACCGCATCCTCCCCCTGTATAATCAAGGCAGCCGACAGCAGCGAAGCCTTCACTTATATGATACTTCCCGTGCGTCTGCGCGCCGGAAACTGATTTGAAAAGGGATAATATGGAAAAAATAGTTATAAATACAGAATTTATAAAGCTGGATTCTCTGCTTAAGTTTGCAGCGGCGGTAGGAACCGGCGGCGAGGCCAAATATGTCATATCCGAGGGTATGGTCAGCGTAAACGGTGAGGTATGCACCATGCGCGGCAAGAAGATATACCCCGGGGACAGGGTGAGCTTTGACGCTTTCAGCTTTGAAGTTACAAAAGAATGAGGATAAAAAGAATAGCTCTCAGCGGTTTTCGAAACTACGAGTGGGAAACCGCTGAGTTTAACGAGGGCACAAATGTTATCTCCGGCGAAAATGCTCAGGGGAAAACAAATCTGCTGGAGGCTGTGTATATGCTCTCCTGCGGAAGGAGCTTTCGCACAAGATTTGACAGGGAGCTTATAGGCTTTGGCTATTCAGGGGCAGAGATACTTGCCGATGTGGTGAGCCATGACCGCGAGCAGACCATAAAGATACAGCTTCGTCAGGGTCTGGGTAAAAGAATAACGGTAAACAGCGTTAAAAAGACCGCCGCTGAGCTTTCCTCCGTTATAAATACGGTGCTTTTCTGCCCGGATGACCTTAATCTTATAAAAGAGGGAGCCGCGGTAAGGAGAAGGCTTCTTGACAACGCCATTTCCCAGATACGCCCAAGGTATGCCGAATATCTTTCGGACTTTAACAAGCTCTATGAAAATAAAACCAGAATACTCAAGGACTGGCGTGAAAAGCCGGGGCTTCTCGATACTCTGGATGAATTTTCCGACGGAATGTGCAGAGCCTCCGCTCAGATAATCAGATACCGTGCAGCCTTTGCCGCCCGCCTCAACAGTGCCGCAAAGCCCATTCACAGGGAATTTTCCGGCAGGGATGAGGAGCTTGAAATTGTGTACAAAACCGTAAGCACCGTAAAGGATCCCTTTGCCTCGGCAAGGGAGATTTATTACGATATATGTGAGCACCAGGAGGCACACAGAAAGGCAGAGATAGAAAGCTGCCAGTGCCTTACGGGAGCTCACAAGGATGACCTTGAAATATCCATAAACGGCAACAATGCAAGGAGCTTTGCCTCCCAGGGGCAGACAAGAACCGCAGCCCTATCAATCAAGCTGGCAGAGCGGGAAATTTTCCTTGACGAAACGGGAGAATATCCCATATTACTGCTGGACGATGTGCTTTCGGAGCTGGATATGAAGCGGCAGGAGTTTGTTTTGAACCGCATCGGCGGCGGGCAGACCCTTATAAGCTGCTGTGAGGATGAGGGAATATCCAGCCGCACCGGAGGCAAGGTGCTTTTTGTTGAAAAGGGGAGGATACTCTGATGTATCTCCATATAGGCAAGGGGAATGTGATAAACACAAAAAGCATAGTCGGAATATTCGACCTTGAAATAACCTCACAGTCCCACCTTACAAGAAAATACCTGAACATGGCAGACAAAAGCGGCAAGGTAATTAATGCCGCCGAGGACATACCAAAATCCTTTATAGTCTGCCGTGACGACGAATACCGCGTTTACCTTAGCCAGATGGCAACTGCAACCTTATTGCGCAGAGCCGAGTCCGGCAGCATTTAATACTCGGAGGCAATCAAATGTCAGATATTATTGAAAAGATAGAACAGGAATATGACGCTTCGCAGATTCAGGTCCTTGAAGGACTTGAGGCTGTGCGTAAGCGCCCCGGCATGTATATCGGCTCCACATCATCTTCCGGTCTTCATCACCTTGTGTATGAAATTGTGGATAACTCCATTGACGAAGCTCTTGCCGGCTTCTGCAACAGGATTGATGTTGTTATCGAGGAAGGGGACATTATACGCGTAACGGATAACGGCCGCGGTATTCCTGTGGATATACAGGAGCAGACCGGAAAATCCGCGCTTGAGGTCGTGTTCACCGTGCTTCACGCCGGCGGCAAGTTCGGCGGCGGAGGATATAAGGTATCCGGCGGTCTTCACGGCGTTGGCGCCTCCGTTGTCAATGCCCTGTCCGAGTGGCTTGAGGTTGAGGTACACAAGGACGGGAAAATACATCAGATGAAGTTTGCCCGGGGTGAGATAACCCAGAATATCACCGTGATCGGCAGCACCGACAAGGTGGGTACCTCCGTGCGCTTTAAGCCCGATGCGGAGCTTTTTGACGATGTGGTGTATGACTACGATATTCTGCATAACCGCATGCGTGAGCAGGCCTTCCTTAACGGGGGACTTACCATAAGCATTCAGGACTGCCGTGAAGGAAGGGAAAACGGAGAGGTACTCTACTATGAGGGCGGTATCCGTGAGTATGTTAAGTTTCTCAATAATAATAAGGCCGTGCTGCACGGTGATGTGATATACCTCAGCGGCAGCAAGGGCGACGCCATTGCGGAAATTGCCCTTCAGTACAACGAGAACTACAACGAGACCATAGTCTCCTTTGCAAACGACATCCGCACCCCTGAGGGCGGCATGCATGAGACCGGCTTCAAAACCGCCATCACCCGCGTGATAAACGCCTACGGCCAGAAGACCAATGTCATCAAAAACGGTGACAAGGTTTCCGGTGAGGATGTGCGCGAGGGTATAGCTGCGGTTATTTCCGTTAAGCTCCCGGAGGCTCAGTTTGAGGGCCAGACGAAGCAGAAGCTGGGCAATGCCTATATAAAGACCCTTGTTGACAATATTGTAAACGAGCAGCTTACAACATACTTTGAGGAGCATCCCGCCACGGCGAAGATAATCCTTGAAAAGGCCATGATGGCAAACCGCGCCAGAGAAGCCGCCAGAAGGGCGAAGGAGACCGTAAGACGCAAAACCGGACTTGAAAGCGGTCAGATGCCCGACAAGCTGCAGGACTGCAACGAGAGAGACCCCTCCCTCTGTGAAATCTACATCGTTGAGGGCGACAGTGCCGCAGGCTCTGCAATTCAGGGCAGAGACTCCCGCTTCCAGGCCATACTTGCCATGTGGGGCAAGATGCTCAATGTGGAAAAAGCAAGAGCAGATAAAATTTACGGAAACGACAAGCTCTATCCCCTTATTGTTGCGCTGGGCGCCGGTATAGGCGATGAGTTCAATATTGAAAAGCTCCGCTATCATAAAATAGTTATAATGGCGGACGCCGATGTGGACGGCTCTCATATCCGTACCCTGCTTCTTACCTTTTTCTTCCGCTATATGCGTCCTCTCATTGAAAACGGCTTTGTATATTCCGCCGTGCCGCCCCTTTATAAGATAAGCCGGGGCAAGACCCAGAGAGTGGCATATTCCGACGAGGAGCGTGACCGCATAAGCGCCGAAATGCGCGCTGACAATCCCAACGCAAAGATAGAGATAACCCGCTTCAAGGGTCTTGGTGAAATGGACCCCCACGAGCTGTGGGAGACTACCATGGACCCGGAAAAACGCACGCTGCGGCGTATTACCCTTAACGATGCAATAATGGCCGACCAGATCTTCACCATCCTTATGGGTGAAGAGGTTGAGCCGCGCCGTGAATGGATAGACCGCAACGCAAAATATGCCACCAATCTGGACATCTGAGGAGGTGAGATCAGATGGCACATAAAAGAGATTATAAGCCCGAGGACATTTTGTTCCCCAACCAGAAAATAAGCGAATCGGAGCTGGTTACGGAGATGCAGAACAGCTACCGTGACTATGCAATGAGCGTTATCGTAGGCAGAGCGCTTCCCGATGTGCGTGACGGTCTCAAGCCTGTTCACCGCCGCATACTCTATACCCTCCATGAAAACGGCCTGACCTCCGATAAGCCCTTCAAGAAGTCAGCCACCTGTGTGGGCGATGTTCTGGGTAAATATCATCCCCACGGCGACAGCTCGGTTTATGACGCAATGGTAAGACTTGCACAGAATTTCTCCATGCGTTATATGCTGGTGGACGGTCACGGCAACTTCGGCTCCGTGGACGGCGACCCCCCTGCGGCCTACCGTTATACCGAGGCCAGACTTTCCAAAATCTCCAACGAGATGCTTCGGGATATTGAAAAGGACACTGTAAACTGGGACCCCAACTTTGACGAAAGCCGCAAGGAGCCCCGTGTTCTTCCCTCACGCTTTCCCAATCTTCTGGTAAACGGCAGCTCCGGCATCGCCGTAGGTATGGCAACCAATATTCCCCCTCACAATCTCACAGAGGTTATAAACGCCTGTATCTGCGTGCTGGATAATCCCCAGGCTGAGCTTTTTGAGCTTATGCAGCATATAAGCGGCCCGGATTTCCCCACCAAGGGAATAATCATGGGCAGAGCCGGCATCCGTCAGGCTTACGCAACAGGCAAGGGCCGTGTGATAATCCGCGCCAGAGCCGATTTTGAGGAATACGGCAGGGATAAGCGCACAAGAATTATCGTCACGGAGCTTCCCTATCAGGTAAACAAGCGCCAGCTTATAAAGAACATAGCCGAGCAGGTGAGAGATAAGCGCCTTGAGGGTATATCCGACCTTCGGGACGAGACTGACCGCAACGGCATGCGTATTGTGGTTGAGCTTAAGCGCGACGCCAATCCTCAGGTGGTGCTCAACCGCCTCTTTGCTCAGACTGCCATGCAGTCCAGCTTCTCCATAAATATGCTGGCGCTGGTAAATGACCAGACACAGCCCAGGATACTTAATCTGAAAAACATTCTGGACGAGTATCTCACTTTCCAGGAGGAGCTTATTGTACGCCGCACCCGCTATGACCTTAAGAAGGCCGAGGAGCGGGCAATGCTGGTAAAGGGTCTGCTTATAGCTCAGGACAATATAGACGAGGTCATCAGCATTATCCGCAGCAGCTATGACGATGCAAAGCTGCGTCTTATGGAGCGCTTCGCCCTTAACGATGCACAGGCACAGGCAATATGCGATATGCGCCTTATAGCTCTGCAGGGTCTTAACAGGGAAAAGCTGGAGGCAGAGTATGCCGAGCTTCAGGAGAAGATAAATTACTACAACAGCCTGCTGGCTGACCCTGAGCTTATAAAGGGCGTTCTTAAGGATGAGCTTACCGCCATACGGGATAAGTTTGGCGACAAGCGCATGACCGAAATTCAGGATATTGCCGACGAGATAGACATTGAAGACCTTATCGAGGAGGAGCAGTGTGTATACACCCTCACCCACGGAGGCTATATAAAGCGCCTGCCTGTAAGTGAATACAGGGCTCAGGGCAGAGGCGGCAAGGGCATACGCGCCATGAGCACCAAGGATGAGGACTATGTGGAAACGGTGTTCACCGCCTCCACCCATGACAATATACTGTTCTTCACCAGCAAGGGCCGTGTCTACATCAAGAAGGGCTACAATATTCCCGAGGCCGGCAGAAACGCCAGAGGCACCAATATCGTAAACATCATCCAGATAGACAGCGCGGAAAGCGGCGAAAAGGTCAGCGCCATGATAAGAGGCAGAAATCTTGAGGAGGACTGCTTCCTGTTCTTTGTAACAAAGAACGGCACCGTAAAGCGCATGAGCCAGACCGCGCTTAAGAATATACGCGCCAACGGCATAAGGGCGCTTAATCTGGACGAGGGCGACGAGCTTATTTCCGTTCTCTCCACCACGGGTGACGAAAATATCCTTATCGCCACCAGAAACGGCTATGCCGTCTGCTTCAATGAGCAGGATGTGCGTCCCATGGGCAGACTTGCCGTGGGTGTTCGCGGCATAAGGCTCAGAGGGGACGACTTCGTTGTAGGCGCAGGCAGCACAAGCTCCGGAGCGGCGCTTCTCACCATAACCGAAAAGGGCTACGGCAAGCGCACCGATGTGAACGAATACAGCGTTCACGGCCGCGGCACCATGGGTATGAAGAACTATAACATTACCGAAAAGACCGGTAAGGTTGCCGATGTAAAGATGGTGGATGAGCAGGACGATATTCTTATCATCACCGACGACGCTACCATCATCCGTACCCCCGCAGAGAGGATTTCCCTGCTGAGCCGTGCAACTCAGGGCGTGCGTGTAATGCGCCTGCTGGAGGGCAGCAGAGTAATTTCCATAGAAAAAACCGACAGAGCCGTGGAGGAAGAAGCAGAACCGACCGCAGAATAAGGAGGTACTGACTTGAATAACAACAACAGCAACAAAAAGAAAAAGAAAAACAGCACCATCGGCGCGGTGGCAGCGGTGATTATTGGCTTTGCCTCCGTAGCGGAAAGCGCAGGGGACGATCTGCCCGTGGTCCTTGCCATACTTTTTGGTATAGGCGTTATTGTTGCGGTGTTCGTGCTGGCGGCAAAGGCTGCAAAGAAAGCGACAAAGTCAGGACAGACGGCAGGCGGCTTTGGGGCAAGAGCAGTCGAAAGCGTCAGCAGATGGAGCCGGGATAACGGTGAAACGCCTCCTGTCACCGCCGCAAGACCCAAAACCTTTGTCTACGACGACAGGGCATACGAGCGAAACGAGCAGCGTGACATTCAGCGCAGGCTTTTGCAGCTTGACGATTTTCTCAAAAACGGCATAATCGAGAAGGAAGAATACTATATCCTCAAGGCAAGGTACGAAAGAAACGGCAAATGAAAACTGTGACCATCTACACCGATGGCGCATGCAGCGGCAACCCCGGCCCCGGCGGCTGGGGTGCCATTCTGCGCTATCAGGGCAATGAAAAGGAGCTGAGCGGAGGCGAAGCTCACACAACAAATAACCGCATGGAGCTGCTGGGGGTCATATCCGCTCTGCAGGCGCTGAAGGAGCCCTGCGTGGTGGAGCTTTATTCCGACTCAAAGTATGTGATTGACGCCCTTGAAAAGGGATGGGCTCAGGGCTGGAAGCGCCGTGGCTGGATCAAGGCCGACAAGAAGCCTGCCCTAAACTCCGACCTGTGGGAGCTGCTGCTGGAGCTTGTGTCCCGGCATGAAGTGCACTATCACTGGGTCAAGGGACATGCGGAGAACGAGTATAACAACAGATGTGACCGACTGGCAGTTGCCCAGCGGGATGTTTTTGCAGAGAAATAATGAAAAAAGACTATAATCAGCATCCCCTCAAAATTTTTATATCATATATAATGGGGCGCAAGGGGCTTTTCCTGCTGGATATGCTCTGTGCGGTTCTGGCCTCGGGTATAGACCTTTGCTTTCCCTTTGTGTCCAGAATGTCCATGAATAAGCTGCTGCCGGACAGGCTGTACACCGCGTTTTTCACGGTTATGGCAATAATGGCTCTGGCTTATCTGGGAAAATCCGTGCTCTACTATATAATCACCGTTATCGGCCACCGCATGGGCGTGCTGGTGGAGTCGGACATGAGGCGGGATATTTTTACCCACATGCAGGACCTTTCCTGCAGCTTCTATGACAAAAACCGCACCGGTGTGCTTATGAGCCGCATCACCACCGAGCTTTTTGATATAACGGAGCTTGCCCATCACGGACCGGAAAACCTGCTTATCTGCACACTGACAATTGTAGGCGCGCTTATAATGATGTTTACCATGCAGTGGCAGCTTGCTCTGGTGCTGACGCTTATTATACCTCTTTGCTTCTGGTTCATAATCGCCCAGCGGGTGAGGATGAAAAATGCCAGCATGGAGGTCAAGAAAAAGACCGCCGCAATTTATGCTGCCATTGAAAGCAGCATTTCAGGCATACGCACCGCAAAGGCCTTTGCAAACGAGCAGCAGGAAAGCGCCAAGTTTGACGAGGCAAACGCCATGTTCCGCTCCTCCAAGGATATGCAGTACAGAGCCATGGGACGCTTTATGGGCGGCATGGAATTTGCCACCGGCATAATGCAGGTGGTGGTCATCACCGTTGGCGGCCTTCTCATAATGAAGGGGAAAATGGACTATGTGGACCTGATCGCTTTCACCCTTTATGTGTCCACATTCATATCCCCGGTGAGGAAGCTGGCTCAGTTTGCCGAGCTTTACATGCAGGGCAGCACCGGCTTTTCACGCTTTCTTGAGATCATGCGCACCGAGCCCGGCATAAAGGATAAGCCCGACGCCGTGGAGCTTGGCTCCGTCCGCGGAGAGGTGGAGTATGACAATGTATCCTTTGACTACGGCAACGGCGTTCCCGTGCTTAAGAATATAAGTCTTAAGCTGGAGCCGGGAAAATGCCTCGCTGTTGTTGGCCCCTCCGGCGGCGGCAAAACCACTCTCTGTCAGCTTCTGCCCCGCTTTTACGATGTGTGCAGCGGCAGCGTAAGGGTGGACGGCTGTGATGTGCGTGATGTGAGCCAGTCCAGCCTGAGAAAGAATATCGGCATGATACAGCAGGATGTATTCATGTTTGCCGGCACTATAAAGGAGAACATTCGCTACGGCAGACCGGACGCCACGGACGCGGAGATAATGGAGGCTGCCGCAAGGGCGGAAATACATAACGAGATCATGGAGCTGCCCGACGGCTACGATACCTATATAGGCGAGCGGGGAGTTATGCTCTCAGGAGGTCAGAAGCAGCGCATATCCATTGCAAGGGTGTTTCTGAAAAATCCCAAGATACTTATTCTGGACGAGGCCACCTCCGCGCTGGACACCGTTACCGAGCAGCGCATACAGGCTGCTCTTGACGAGCTGAGCAGCGGCAGAACCACCATAATTATCGCCCACAGGCTTTCCACCATTAAAAATGCTGATATGATAGCGGTGGTGGAGGACGAGAATATTGTTGAAATGGGCAGTCATCGACAGCTTATGGAAAAAGACGGCGTGTATGCCCGGCTTTGCAGGGCGCAGTTCATGTCCGACGGAAATACAGACAAGGAGGAAAAATAATGCTTAAGCTGAGAAAATGCAGCCACAGTGACCTTGAAAGATATTATCCTCTCTTTGAAATGGAATTCGACAGTGAGGAAATGCTGCCGAAAATGTCTGTTCACAGAGCAATGCTCAAGGGTGAGCAGGAGCTGATAGCCATGTACGAGGAAGAAAGCGGCATGGACATTGCCTGCGCTCTTGTATGCACAAGGAGCCTTTACGGCTATGTGCTGCTCAAGTATTTCGTGGTGCTGCCCTGGTACAGGGACAGGGGGCTTGGCGTTGAGGCAATGAGGCTTATAAACAAGCGCTATGCCGACCGTCAGGGAATAATAGCCGAGCTTACCGAGTTTGAGGACGATTACCCAAATCACCTTAAAAAGCTCTTCAAGTACTTTGCCCGCTTCGGCTATGTGGAGATAAAGAGCGACTACCGCATTTCAGGCACCACCGCCCATGTTTTTGTAAAGCCCATAAAGGGGACGCAGAATATAGAGCCGGTGTACCATCGGATAATCTCCGAGTATTACAGCCGCTGCCTCAACCCCTTTGCCATGGACAAAATGATAGACATTCGACCTGTAAAATAAGAAAAAGCAGAGAGCTACTCTCTGCTTTTTCTTGCCTGCGACATGTTTTAATGGTATAATCACCACGCTATGAAGCTGCTTATCAATCAGATATTTGAAAACAAGGAAGCTGCCGCCCTCCCGGGTCTGTTGGAGAGCGGAGGGCTTCCTGCGCTCGTTTCCGGACTTTCGGCGGTCCACAGGGCAAATCTTGCGGCGGCGCTGCGCTATAATTGCCGCCGTCCGCTGTTTGTAATAAGCCCCGACGATACCTCTGCGGAGAATTTCGCAAACGACCTGAGAAACATGCTGGGCGAGGAAGTCAATGTGCTGGGCATGCGCGACTTTACCTTTTTTGCGGCGGAAGCCGTCTCCCGTCAAAGTGAGCAGCGGCGAATTGCCGCCCTCCATGCTCTCAGTGAGGGAAAAAGCCCCGTCACGGTTATATCCGTTTCAGGTCTTATGATGCGCACAATTCCGCCGGAGCTGCTTCGCTCCGCAGCCTTTGAGCTGCGAATTGACGGCAGCTATCAGCCGGAGGCCGTGGAAGAAGCTCTGCTGCGCTGCGGCTATACCCGAACAGCCCAGGTTGAAGGCCCCGGTCAGTTTGCCCGCAGAGGCGGCATACTGGACTTTTACTCTCCCTCAGACGAGGCTCCCGTGCGCATGGAGTTTTGGGGTGATGAGGTAGATTCCATGGGCTACTTTGACATAGCCACACAGCGCAGAACCCATCAGGCAGAGCGCTGTGTAATCCTTCCCGCAGCGGAAACTCTGTCCAGCCTAAGTGAAGGGGGAACAGCGGAGCTTTGCCGCCGTATGGAGGAATTTGCCCGCAGATACGCCTCCAAACGCAGCAGCGAAAATGCCCAAAAGCTCGCTGCCAATATCCGCGCCGATGCGCAAAGGCTTGCCTCGGGAATAATAATGTCCGACGCTGACCGCTACCTGCCCATGATATATCCCATGGCCTCGGCAATGGATTATATCCCCCATGACGCGCTGCTTTTCATTGACCAGCCCTCCCGCTGCAGCGAAAGGGCAAAGGAATATGCCCGCCAGACCGGGGACGATGTGAAGGAGCAGAACCGCCGGGCAATGGTGGCCTCCACGCCGGACGGCTTTTACATGTCATGGGACGCCCTTATAAAAAAAGCGGCGGAGTACCCGGTGTATATGGCGGAGGCCTTCACTGTGGGCAGAACAGCCCTTGCACCCAAAACCATTACCGGCCTGCACGCAAAGCAGCTGCCCTCCTATGCAGGCAGCGCTCAGGCGGCAGCCGAGGATGTGAGGCTGTACCTTAAGCAGGATTACAGCGTTGTTATTCTGGCGGGGGATGAGCGCAGAGCCAAGGTGCTTCAGGATTTCCTGAAAAACAACGGCATAAACGCCCTTATCCAGCCCGAGCTTAAAAGAATACCTGAAAAAGGCGGCTGCTGCATAAGCATCGGTGCTTTTTCGGCAGGTATGGAATATCCCCTGCTTAAGCTGGCTGTGCTTACGGACTCGCAGCTTATACGCAGCAAAAATAAAAAAAGCGCAAAAAAGAAGCTGCCTGCGGACAGGCAGCGCATCGAGTCCTATGCCGACCTTTCCCCCGGGGACTATGTGGTGCATGAAAACCACGGCATAGGCCGCTTTGCCGGCATTGTCAAGATGCAGGTGGACGGTTTTGAAAAGGACTATGTAAAAATCTGCTACGCCGGGACGGACAGTCTTTATGTCCCTGCCACGCAGCTTGATTTGGTCACAAAATATACCGGCGGCGGAGAGGAAAAGCCGGTAAAGCTGTCAAAAATGGGCGGCACCGAATGGGCAAAGACCCGCTCCCGGGCAAAGGGCGCGGCAAAGGACATGGCCAAAAAGCTCATCTCCCTCTATGCTCAGCGCCAGCGTCTGCCCGGCTACGCCTTTGCTCCGGACAGCCTGTGGCAGCGGGAGTTTGAAGAAAACTTCGGCTATACCGAGACTGACGACCAGCTTCGCTGCATAGCCGAGATAAAGCGGGACATGGAGGCCTCCGTGCCTATGGACAGGCTTCTATGCGGCGATGTGGGCTTTGGGAAAACCGAGGTTGCACTGAGAGCGGTGATGAAATGCATTATGGACGGCAAGCAGGCCGCCATCCTTGTGCCCACAACGGTGCTTGCTCAGCAGCATTATCAGACCGCCCTGCAGCGCTTTTTCGGCTTCCCGGTGGAAATTCAGGTGATGAGCCGTTTCAGAAGCGGCGCTCAGGCCACAAAAACCCTTTCGGACATTGCAAACGGCAAGTGTGACCTTGTGATAGGCACTCACAGACTGCTGAGCAAGGATGTACGCTTTAAAAATCTGGGTCTTCTTGTGGTGGACGAGGAGCAGCGCTTCGGCGTCAGCCATAAGGAGCACATAAAGGAGCTGTCCAAGGGCGTGGATGTGCTCACCCTTTCCGCAACCCCCATACCCAGAACCCTTAACATGGCAATGAGCGGCATACGGGACATGTCCACAATTGACGAGCCGCCGGAGGACAGGCTTCCGGTGCAGACCTTTGTGATGGAGCATGACTGGGGCATTCTTGCCGAGGCCATACGCCGTGAGCTTCAGAGAGGCGGTCAGGTATATTATCTTCACAACCGCATAGACGACATTGAGCGCACAGCCAAAAAGCTCAGAGAGCTTCTGGAGGATGTAAGCATCTCCGTCGCCCACGGGCAGATGGACAAAACAATGCTTTCGAATGTGATGGAGAATGTGTCAAACGGGCAGATACAGGTGCTTGTCTGTACAACGATAATCGAGACCGGCATCGACATCCCCAATGTAAATACTCTTATAATAGAAGACGCTGACAGGCTGGGGCTTGCCCAGCTTCACCAGATAAGAGGCAGAGTAGGCCGCTCCACCAGAAGAGCCTCAGCCTACCTGACCTTCAAGCGGGATAAGGTGCTTACCGAAATTGCCGAAAAGCGCCTTAATGCCATACGGGATTTTGCCCAGTTCGGCTCAGGCTTCAAGATCGCAATGCGTGACCTTGAAATAAGAGGCGCGGGAAATCTTCTCGGTGCGGAGCAGTCGGGTCACATGATAGATGTGGGCTATGATATGTATATGAAGCTGCTCAATGAGGCTGTGCTGGAGGCAAAGGGCATAGAGCTTCCCCAAAAGGCGGAATGCTCCGCAGACCTTGCCGTTGCAGCCAATATCCCGGAGCGCTATATAAGCTCCTCCGAGCAGCGCATGGACATATACCGGCGCATAGCGCTTATCCGCAGTCAGGAGGAGGCGGACGACCTTACCGATGAGCTTATTGACCGCTTCGGCGACCCGCCTTCGGGAGTAAGCGCCCTTATCCATGTGGCGCTGCTGCGGGGCGAGGCAGGCAAGGCGGGAATAAGCGACATTTCCCAGAAGCAGGGCTATCTCCGCTTCACCGTCAGGGATTTTGACATGGAAAAGGTCTCGGAGCTGTATGCCCGGCCGGAGTACAGGGGTCGGCTCAGAGTGGAGGCCGGCTCAAAGCCCTGTCTCAGCCTTAAAATCAAGCAGAAAAACAAGGTTATCGACGAAGCGAGAGCCTTTGTTACCCACTGGGGCGAAAAATAATTTGTTAATATGGCCCTAAATGCTTGTGAAAAAAGCTCTCTGGTGTTAAACTAACAGTTGACATTCTGGAAAGGAAGAAAAAGATGAAAAAATTTGTTGTACTGCTGCTTGTTGTGTGTCTGCTTTTTGCAGGCTTCGTCTCCTATAAGGAAGGCTCATTCACCAAGGCAGAAATAGAAAACGATGTGCAGGTACAGCCTGTTGAGGGCGAGACTGTCGAAGCTCCCTCCATCCGTGTGCTTAATGCAGAGAAGCTCTATGCTGCCTATGATCCCCAGCAGGTGGTTATGACCATCGGCGGCAAGGATGTTGTCTGGCAGGATTACTTTTACTTTGTAAAGGGCAATGCAGACACCGTAAGCAGCTATTTTGCCAATATGCAGGCCTATGGCATGCCTGTGGACTGGAATGACGAGCTTGAGGCAGGGGAGACTTATCTTCAGTATGTCACCAATTATTCCGAGGATGTTATCCGTCAGCTCTACGCCATCGAGGGCTTTGCCGAACAGAACAGCGTGGGTATAAGCGTTGAAAACCAGCAGGAAATTGACGCCGACACCGAAAGCGCAAAGGCTTCCGCCTGCGGCGAAGGCGCTACCGATGAGGACTTCAATGCATTTCTTGCTCAGATGCACATGAGCCGCGCGCTCTATGACCGCATGGGCAAGGTCAATTACCTGTATCAGAACGGCTTTAACACCATCTACGGTGAAAACGGCCAGCTGGTTTCCGATGAGGACGCTCTGGCATATCTTGCAGACAATGGCTATATGTCCGTAAACCACATCCTCTATCTCACCAAGGACATGAGCACCGGTGAGGAGCTGGATGAGGCCGCCAAAGAAGACAAGCTGGCAGCAGCCCAGCAGATGACCGAGTATCTGAGGACCCTTGAGGTTCAGGAGCCCTCCGAGCTTGTTGCCCGCTTTGAGGAGCTTAAGGCCGAGCACTGCGAGGATACCGGCAAGGAAGCCTACCCCAGCGGCTATGTATTCCTGCCCGGCACCATGGTTCCGGAGTTTGAGCAGGCAAGCCAGGCACTTGAAGAGTACGGCGTCTCCGACCCCGTACAGTCCAGCTACGGCTACCATGTTATTATCCGCCTGCCTCTTGACCCCGATGCAATTATCGAATACAGCAGCGAGGGTACTCCCCTCAGCGCCCGCAGCCTCTTTGCAAACGAGCGCTACGCCCTTGATATGCAGGAGTACTACGACGCTCTGGAGATTAAGTACAGCCCCGAGTTTGAAAACTTCTCCATTGAGGATTATCTTGAGTAACTAAAAGCTCAAATCCCTGTGACCTGAGGTCACAGGGATTTTTCTATGCCCTTATATGCTCTTTCGTATTTTTCCTACTATATATATTAACGGCAGCAGAATAAAGGCAAAAACTAAATTCGCAAGGGGAATAATAATGCTTGACCACAAATTCAGCATTTTGGAATTGGGCGCCATTAAAATAGACACCACAATGGCAAGAAGCGCACAGAGCGCTATACACCAGCGACCGTTTTTCATATCCAAAAGGCCTTCGCCCCGATAATTGTACTCCTTGCCCAGCAAGAGCTGCAGACTCTGCTGAGCGCCAAACAGAAACACCGACAGCAGCAGAAAATCGGGAAATATCCAAAGGCTTACCACCAGCGCCTCCACCCGTTCAAGACTGTTGAAGAAAACGATGTTCTTTACCAGAGAGAAAAAGGGGCGGGTGAGTATGGAGCAAAGCTCCGAGCCAAAGCAGCCCAGCACATCCACGGAAAGCAGGGTGAGCAGAGCAACCATTGCCAGCATCCACAGGGAAAAGGGCAGGGTTCTGCCGTTTTCCTTTTCGCTTTGCCCCTCAATGAAGCAAATACAGTAAAGACTTACCGACAGCACATCCACCACCGCAAGAGAGCCCCTTAATGCCGGCAGCACATCGTAGGAGCTGATAGGCAGCAGATTTGCGGTATCAATGGAGAAAAGAGAAAACAGCAGCACCAGAAGCAGCGCGCCCAGCACCACCGGCAAGACGATTTTTCCAACCCTTACAAGACTGCGTGCGGCTCCGGCGGCCGCTGCAAAGCCCAGCAGCCCCATGCTTATGCAGAATATGGGAGGGGAGCTGTTGGGGTAAATGGTGGTGATTATCCTGTCAGCCCCGGAGCGCAGCACAAAGGCGCTGTATAAAAGCAGCCACAGCAGCACCGGCCACAGCAGCCACGGAGCAAGGCGTTCCCCCAGACAGCGCCGGATAAGCTGCACCAGGCCCTCTCCCTCCTGCCGTCTGCCCATAAATACGCCAATAAAGCAGACATACAGTATAAGCACCGGCAGCGCCAGAAAGGGAGAAAGCCACGCGGCCTTTCCTGCAAGCTGAGCCGAGCCTGCGGGGAAAAGTCTCAGTGTGGGGGCCATGACCGCAACGGTGCTCAGGGCAATAAGCTCGTTGCGCTTAAATCTGTAATTGGTATTCACGCTTCCTCGTCCTTTATATCATTTGTGTGCCTGAGCCTGCCGCTGACATTAATCCGTATCTCAAGCTCGGGCAGCAGCTGGTCAAATTCCTCTGTGAGTGCACGGTATTTTTCTGCATCCTTAAGCTCTATACGGCTGCCAAGACCGAGAAAATCCGCCCGATAGCGGCGGGACAGCATCAGCACCTGTGCAATATAATCGGAAACCGTCTTTTCAAGAGCCGACTGCACATAATCAAGACTTTCCCCGCCATTTAGATTGCCGCTGGAAAGCTCAACAATTGATGCCTCCACCTTAGCATCTACCTCAAAGCCACGCAGGCTGCCGTCCTCCGCCCATTGGGGGCGTATATCCGTGCTGCCGCCGTCAATCTCAAGGGTCACCGCGTTTCCCTGCCTGTCGCGAACCATAATGTCGCAGATCCTCACCTGATTTTTCAGAAAAGCCACGCCGATGGCCTGCTCCCGGTCTATATATTCACAAAGCCTGCCGTCTCTTATGACAGCGTAGCCCACATAGGCGAGGGTTCTGTCCTGACTTGCCAGAGACTGCTCCGGGTCTGTGTCGGAGGGGCTTACGGAGCCGTCTCCCTCTGTGACGCTGCCGCTTATCTCCGATGCGGCGGAATACTCAAGAGCGCATATCAGTGTGCTGCCGTGGCGGCGTAGGTCGTCAACCACATCGGCGGTTCGGGTAAGCCCTCCGTCTCCCCGCCACTCCAGCGTCTGCTTTACGGAGCGCATGACCTCGGATACGCCGTTAATGCTGTTGCCTACATTCAGCACAGCCTCCCTTGCACTGCCGCCCTTTATCACAAATACGGGAATATCAATGCGGATGTCCGGAGAGCGGCATATATACATAAGATAGGGGTCAATTCCCTCTCTTGCCGCCTCTTCACCCAAAAGCAGACTGTTTATATGGGCAAAGAACAGCTCTTCCTCAAAGGAATACTTCCGCACACGCTCGAAGGCTGTGGTTATTCCCGGCGCATCGGAAAACAGCCGCGCCGGGCCGTTGAGCGCCTTGGGATCAAAAGCGGTGGCAAGGGAAAGACTGACGCCTCCGGCCTTGTAGTCAAGGCCCATTGTCTGTATTACCTGAAGCTGTTCTATTTCCTTGTAGTTTGTATAGATGGAACCGCAGCCCGCCGTGGAAAGGCAAATGCACAGGCACAGCATGCAGGCCAATAATTTTTTCATCCTTGTCGCCTCTTGTCGGGAGTGTTCAGCGCCGGGTCACGGAATTTATCCTCCGGCTTGAAGGGACGGTAAAACAGTCTGATTAGGCCGCCGGGTTTTGCGGAGCTCAGGGGGCCGGTGTAATTGACGCCGAAGCTGTCCATGGACGCAATATGCAGCAGAATCAGAACGCACACAACGCCAACGCCGTAAAGCCCTGCCACCACCGCCGCCAGCAGCAGCAAAAACCGGCATATCCTCAGGGCAAAGCCAAGATCCTGGCTGGGCAGGGTGTAGCTGGATATTCCGGACACCGCAACCACTATTATGGCGATTGGGGATACCACACGGGCCTCCACCGCACTTTGCCCCACTATGAGCACTCCGATTATGGATATGGTGTTGCCGATGGGGTTTGGCAGGCGCAGGCCGGCCTCCTGAAGCATGCTCAGTGCGATTATCATGCTCAGCACCTCCACCGCAGTGGAAAAGGGGACATCCTGCTTTGCTTCTATTATAGATAAAAGAAGCTTTGTGGGTATCATCTCCTGATGGTACATGGCCACCGCCACATAAAGTGCCGGCAGAAAAACGCAGAGCATTACCGCAAGATAGCGCAGAAACGCAAGAATGGACGCCACAGTGTGGTGCATGCTGTTGTCACTGGTGACCTTGAGAAACTCCGAAAGGCTGACCGGGACAACAAGCCCTATGGGTATACCGTCAACAATAATGCCGACGCGCCCCTCCAGCAGATACATAGCAAAGCGGTCGGGACGCTCCGTGTGCAGTATCTGAGGGAAGGGGGAGCGGGGAGCGTCCACAATATACTCCTCCAGCGTGCCCAGGGCAGTAAGCCCGTCCACATCAATTGTGTCAAGCCTGCGGGCAAGCTCCTCCACCGTTTCCGGGGAAGCAACGCCGTCCACAAACATCACAGCCACACGGGTGTGGCTCTTACGCCCTACGGTGCTCTCCAGAAGCTTGAGCTTTGGGGAGCATATACGGCGGCGAACAAGGGAGGTGTTTATCCGAAGCGTCTCCACAAAGGAATCCTTTGCGCCCTTGAGAGATTTTTCCAGCGTTGGCTCGGATACAGCTCTCACAAAGCCTGAGCGAACCTCAAAGCTAAGCGCGCATTCAAGCTCGTCAAAAACAAGGGCGCAGCAGCCCCGGCCAATATCGGAAAGAAGCTCATCCATGCTGTGACGCAAATTCACCGAATAGCTGTAAACCGAGCCGCGCAGAATATGATCAAGACATTGCTTGACGCTTTTTACTCCGTGGTTTCGGCTGTGCTGGGTGAGAGGACGAATAATATTCTCCGCCACATCGGCGCCGGCTACCATTCCGTCGATCCAGCAAAGGAAAAGCTCAAAATCCTTTTCAAGCCCAAAGCTGAGCTTTCGGAAAACAAAATCCCCGCAGCGAAAGAAAATATCCCGCAAATTTTCACTTGTGATTTTACATTTGTATTCCGGAACCTGATTTTTGTGAGGGCCGGAGCTGTTGTTCTTGTACATAAAAGCTATTATTTACAGAATTAACCACAATATGTAGAGAGTGAAAAATTTTTTTGGATTTTGCAAAAAAAGTTGTTGACAAAGGGCTTTCGCGGTGCTATATTAGGCAAGCACCCTTCGGGGGCCACAAGAGAAGCGAAGTCGATGCCGAAAAGTTTTTTGAAAAAAAGATAAAAAAGGTGTTGACAAGGGAAAGAACTTGTGATATATTAATCGAGCTGCCGCCGAGAGGCAGGCGCGAGTGTACCTTGAAAATTGAACAATGTAAGAACAAAGCTTATGCTAAATAAGCACCAGAAAAGGGTTCTTTAAA
>JAZNUQ010000062.1:0-13323 GCA_045592365.1 Candidatus Limivicinus sp.
GAGTTCTTCGTCCGCTTCCTCAAGGGCTGGAAGAATTGAATAACACCTTATAAGGCTCCCTTGTGTAAAGGGGCCGACGCGTTAAGAAAACATGCCGGTGGCATGTTTTTAGCCAAAGGCGGGAGCAATCTATGATTGCGACCCGGGCCGAAGGCTGTCAGCGAAGCTGACTGAGGGATTGTTTTACCGCAGCATCGATATACTCGCAAACTCCACGGAAATTGCGCTTGACTTCATTATTGGGGATGCGGATAACGGTAAGCCCATAACTTTCCAGAAAGGCTGTTCGGTCTGTATCTTTTTGGATGTTCCGATCCTCATAGTGCTGGGATCCGTCCAGTTCGATTACCAGCTTTGCTTCTGCGCTGTAAAAATCAGCGATATATTTACCAAGCACTTTCTGCCTGGAGAAACGAACGGGATAGGAGCGTAAAAAGTCATACCATAGATGCCTCTCTTCTTTGGTCATTTCTCTTCGCAAATGCTTTGCCAGTGGAACCAACTGCTTATTATGCTTTCTCTGCATGACAATCCCTCCGTCACGGCTATGCCGTGCCACCTCCCTTTACACAAGGGAGGCTTTGGTGCGGTGCAATATCGCACCGTATGCACTACACCGAAAGGTGTATATAAGTGCGCCCTTATTGTTCGATAAATTGGAATTTATGCTTTACAAATATAAACTTCCGAATCAATAAAAATTCCGTCGCCATCATTTATACGAATCACATTAACATTATGCTCTTTTTCGTATGCGCAACATTTTTCTTCAAACTTATCAAATCTTGAAAGAAATTTACTATAATGTGGCAATACTTGGACTTGAGTTAATGAAAGACCTCTTAAATCCGTTAAACTCAAAAAATTCATTTCTGGCGAATAAGAATTTACCAATTCAAGTGTAGGACTAAAAACGAACGCAGCCGCACTCCAACCAATCAACATTTTATTTTTAGCAATATCCTTTAATACTTCTGTTGCATTATTTTTTCTGATAGAATGCAATAAGTAATATGGATTCCCGCCAATAAATTCTACAACATCATAATCTAATAGCAACTCAGCAGGTTGTTTATCCAAATCAAATATATCGACCTTTAAGTTTAATGATTCTAATTCAGAAATACATCTTGCTACATGATAGTTATTTTCTTTGTATTCATTATCTGCTGTGACTACTAACGCAGCCATTTTACAATCACATACCTTACCTCTTGTGTATGCCAGAATTTCTTTACTTGATAAACCATTTGAACATAAAACTAACATATCGTCACCTCTACTAATTTTCTAACTGTTCGTCATATTCAAGTTTATTTAACTGAGTACATACTATAATATTTTGTACGAACATACAAGAACAGGCACAGCAGTACATACTGTTGTGCCTGTTAACTGTTTTACGAGCACCCGCCATTCGTCAGCCGCTTTTTGTCCCATTATATACCGCCGCCAAGGATACGCTTTTCCTGCAGCAGAGGATTTTACTCTCCAAGGTATTCAATCGCCGCGTCGTAGTAGTAATTTACCAGCAGGTCAACGCAGGCGCCGTAGCTTTTAAGGCCAAGGTGCTGGTCATAGCTGTACAAAAGCCCCTCATACACGGTGTTTGACACGGTCTGCACCGGGGTTTCAAATTGCTTCCAGTATGCCCGGTTTACGGCAAAGTCCACAAGCACGCTATCATCAAGGCTCATGTAGATCTTCTCCCATGCCTCATAGTCCGCACCGTGCAGGGCGTTTCCCAGGTGTGTATAGGCAAGCAGACAGGCGGAATAGCAGTAATCTGCATTGCCGTATTCAAGGCTTGCCAGCACCGCAGTGAAGTTTGCCTCCTGCTCCTTGGCAACGCCTCTCTGGTGGCTGAGCTCATGGGCAACGGTGGAGGCGAAAAGGCTTGGCGGAAAGTCCGTGTTCACATTGGCCTCCCCTGTAAAGGGGAAGAAAAAGCCGGTAAAATCCAGATAGCTCAGGGCTCTTGAAAACACGATGCCCTTGGCATGTACCTCCGGCCCCTGAAGACAGGGGAAATTTTGCTCCGTTATTTCAAAAACCTGAGGCGACAAGGCTAAAATGCCGTCCCTGTCGGCAATATAGGCTCCCCGCCCGTCCCGCGTTACCTGCCCTGCGTATTCGTTGCTGAGGGCGGCAAAGTATCTTGTGACCGTCTCAAGCTGCTCAGTGCTGATCTTTTCATTACTCAGGCCGTTTTCGGTAATAAAATCATCGCCGTAAAAATGGCTGCCCCAAAGCCAGGTAAAGCCCGCGTAAACAAAAAGCACACACATCAGCAGGGTTATAACAGTTATGTAAACCCTTTTTAGCTTTTCTTTCCTGCAAAAAAGCAGAACAATCTGTGCTGTTATGTAAACTAAAACAAAGAGCGCGGCCGCCACTGTCAGCGCCTCTGCCAGTGAAAAGGGCAGGCAGTCGAGCCACAGCGCCAGCTTATCATGTACCGGACGCAGCACCTTTTTTGAAAGCGACAGCATAAATGCATAATTCGGCCTCAGGCACAAATGCAGCAGCACAAGCAGCCCCGCCGCCAAGGCTGCAATGTGGCGGCGCGGACAGAGCCTGTATATGGCGGCAAGGCCGCTTTTTGCTCTCTCTTTAAGTTCCATGGACAAAATAATACTATATTTTTCACATTACGGCAAGCCGTAATACTTGGAAAGAGGTTCATATCGCCCCTCCCCTGCTCATATATTTAACCACGCGAGTATTGGGAGTGGTGCATGTGTATACAAACATTGAAGAACGCGCCTGTGATCTGGCGGTGTATATAATAGAAAACAAGGCCACGGTACGCGCCGCGGCCGCGCAGTTCGGTATATCGAAATCCACGGTACATAAGGATTTGACGGAAAGGCTTCCGGGGGTAAACATGGCGCTTTTCCGGCAGGTGCGAGGCCTCCTTGACCTGAACAAGTCCGAAAGGCATATCCGCGGCGGCATGGCAACGAGGAGAAAATATAAAGGAGATGGCTAAGCCATCTCCTTTTAACATTTTACAGTCTTGAGTAGAGCTTGGTATAGGCTCTGAGCTTCTTTGCCAGAGGCTTTGTGAGCGCGTCGGGCAGCATGCGCCACTGCCAGTTGCCGGAGGCGGTACCGGGAGTGTTCATGCGGCTGTCGGGGCCAAGCTCAAGGACATCCTGCATCTGCATGACAAAAAGCTCGCTGCAGCAGCCCATGCCGGCGCGTATCATGCCCCAGCACCAGCCCTCGTCCTGAGTAATGCGAAGATAATCCCTTGCGTACCTGATAACCGCCTTGTCGGTGCTCTTAAGCCAGCCGGTGACGGTCTCGTTATCGTGGGTGCCCACATAGCAGACGCTGTTTTTCACGCAGTTGTGGGGCATATAGCCGCTGTCCGAATTAAGGTCAAAGGCAAATTCCAGAACCTTCATGCCGGGAAGACCGGAGTCGGAAAGGAGCTTTGCCACCTCAGGCGTCAGATAGCCCAGATCCTCCGCGATAAAGCGAATGTCGGAAAACCAGGACTTAAGCACACCCACAAGTCCCATGCCGGGGCCGGGACGCCAGTGGCCGTTGCGGGCGGTTTCTTCGCCGTAGGGCACTGCCCAGTAGCTTTCAAAGCCGCGGAAATGGTCAATGCGGATAACATCAAAGAGCTTCTTTGCCCCGTCGATACGGCGTATCCACCAGCCGTAGCCATCAGCCTTCATGGCGTCCCAGTCATAGAGGGGATTGCCCCAGAGCTGACCGTCTGCGGTAAAGGCGTCGGGAGGAACACCGGACACCTCCTGAGGCACATTCCTGTCGTCAAGCTGGAAATAATGGGGCTCGCTCCACACATCGGCAGAGTCCATCGCAACATAGATGGGAATATCGCCTATGAACTGCACACCCTTTTCATGGGCATAGGCCTTCAGCGCATTCCACTGGCGGAAAAACAGAAACTGCAGGAAGGCATAAAAGTCCACTTTCTCCGAAAGCTCCGCACCGTACTTTTCAAGAGCCTCGGGCTTTCTCAGACGAATGTCCTCATCGGGCCATTCGGTCCAGCCCACCATGTTGAAGTGAGCCTTCACAGCCATGTAAAGGGCGTAGTTTTCAAGCCAGGAGGCGTTTTCGCTGCGAAAGGCGGAAAATTCCTCCCCATACTTCTCCCTGCCGCGCCTGAAAGCCTTATCAAGCACCGGGAAGCGGTTTTCGTATATAAGGCCGTAGTCCACACGCTGAGGGTCTGCGCCCCAATTGAGCTTATTAAGCTCGGCCGTCTTTAAAAGCCCGTCCTTTACCAGCAGCTCCAGGTCTATGTAGTAGGGGTTGCCTGCGAAGGTGGAAAAGGACTGATAGGGACTGTCACCGTAGCTGGTGGGTCCCAGAGGCAGGAGCTGCCAATATTTCTGGCCTGCCTCACTGAGAAAATCTATAAATTTGTACGCACTTTTACCCATTGTGCCAATGCCGTAGCTTGAGGGCAGAGAGCTCATGGGCATAAGTATTCCGCTGCTGCGCTGCATGAATGCTTCCTCCTATAAAAAATCAGTCTTCAACATCTATATCCAGCCCCAGCTCCCTGGGCATAAAGCGCGGGCACACATTTTCGGAGCTGATGATAACGGAGGCTGCCAGCTTTGTGCCGATGGCCACCGCCTCACGCATGGTTTTGCCGTAGGTAAGTCCCGCCGCAATGCCTGCACAGAAGGCGTCGCCTGCGCCGGTAGTGTCCCTGACCTTGACCTTTTCCGCAGGATACACGCCCTTTTCGCCGTTCATGTCCGCATAAACCGCGCCGCGGCTGCCCATGGTCACGACCATGGAGGGGATGCGTGCGCTTATCACCTTCTCGGACAGCACCTCGCAAAGCTCCTCGGGACTGAGGGATGAAAAGTCCTCCACGAAAAGTATCTCCGCCTCAAGCAGATTGCACACGAAGCAGTCAATGGACTGGAGAAAATCGCGCCTTTCGCTGGCAATGGACATGTTTGCCACCACCGCATAAACAGGCTTGCGGTACTTCTCTGCGTACTTAAAGACCTGCTTTACTATCTCCTTGTCCACATCTATCTCTATAACAATACTGTCGGCATCGGCAAAAATTTCATCGCCCTTTTCCTCCAGCAGCTCCACCATCGCGTCCATTTTAGGGCGCTTGGAGATAGAGCCCGCCAGATCGCCGGTGTGGTCAAACACCGCCAGCCACATGCCCATACCGTCCGGCACGGAGGCCACATAGCGGGTGTCCACCTTGTGGTTTTGCAGCTTCTGCACAACGGCAGCTCCCTCGCCGGTATCGTCCACCATGCTGACAAAGCGGGGTCTGAGCTCAATATTGGCTATATCCTCAACCACATTGCGTCCCACGCCGCCGTGAAATATCTCCACCCGTCCGGCATTTCTCCCGTCGGGCACATAGATGTCATCGGGATAGCCCTTGATGTCAACAAAAACATTGCCTACTACAACAATCGCCATTTCTCTTTCTCTCCCTCAGGATTATTGCACCTTGTTTTGCCTGAGTATTGTACCACTACAAAAGGCACAAAGCAACACAAATCCCACCTGTTGCACAGCAGGTGGGATTTGTATTGCGGCGCTCAGGCCGTTTTCTCAAAGGCGTTGAGCCAGTTGCCCCTGAAATAGTATATAAGCAGCGCTATACTGCTCAGACACCATGTTATGGGGTAGACCCAGTACACAATGTCTATGGTACCGAAATACGGCACCCCCAGCTCCAGTATGGTAACGCGCACGATGCACCAGAAGGCCAGCATCACCGCCATGGGCACCACCGCCTTGCCTGCGCCTCGAAGCACCGCCGAAAGGCCGTGGCTGGCTGCCAGCAGGAAGAAAAACACCGCGCAAACCCGGCTTTTCTGCACGCCGTAGGCAATAGCCGCAGGCTCGGAGGTAAATGCGCCGATAAGCAGAGGCGCCGTAAAATACACAAGGATGCCTATAAGCTCCGAGGCCACGACGGTACACAGCACGCCAAATCTTGCGCCCTTTCTCGCTCGCTCCAGCTCCCTTGCGCCAAGGTTCTGGCTTACGAAGGTGGTAATGGCTATAACGAAGCAGTTAACCGGCAGGAAGGCAAAGCCCTCGATCTTTGCATAAGCGCCGCAGCCTGCCATTGCCATGTCACCAAAGGCATTTATGTTGGACTGGACAAGCACATTTGCAAAGGAGATAACGCAGTTCTGGATGCCCGAGGGCAGACCGTAGCTGACTATCAGCTTGAGCATGGGCAGGTCAAAGCCAATCTTCTTAATCTCCACCCGGTAGGCCTCGCGGGTCTTCATCAGGCGTATAACGCACAAAACCGCGCTTACAAGCTGGGCAAGGATCGTGGCGTAGGCCGCGCCCTCAACGCCCATGCCAAAGCCGCCGATAAAGAGGATATCCAGTATTACATTCAGTATAGAGGATATTATCAGATAGCGCAGGGGGCTTTGGCTGTCCCCCACAGCCTGCATAACGCCTCTGAGACTGTTGTATATCACAAGCCCCAGACTGCCTGCAAAGAAAATGCGTATGTAGCTTGCCGCCATGGGCATAACATTCTCGGGGGTATCCATCCAGCGCAGCAGCGCCGGCGTCAGCGCCACCCCCGCCACCGTAAGCAGAGCCCCCGCCGCAAGGCTAAGGGCAATGTTGGTGTGTATGGCACGGCTCATTTTCTCCGGCTCGCCGGAGCCGAAATATCTTGATATGGCAACTCCCGCGCCGGCGGAGATGCCCACAAAGAAGCTGATAAGCATGAAAACAAGGCTTCCCGTGCCGCTTACCGCAGCCAGAGCCTCGCTGCCAAGGAAGTTACCCACTATCAGCGCGTCCGCCGTGTTGTACAGCTGCTGAAACAGGTTACCCACAAATAAGGGAGCTGCAAAGCGGAGCAGATGCCCCGCTATGCTTCCCTCTGTCATAAGATTATGTTTGTCCTGCAATTTATCTCACAATCGCCTTAATAAAGGCCTTTTCCTCTGTCTTATTCTCTGCCAGAGTGTAGCAGCCGCGCAAAAGCTCCGCTGCCTCCTCCGCCTTCTTCATATCGGATGCGTGTATGGTGCCAAGGCTCTCACCCATCTTCACATAGTCGCCCACCTTCTTTTTAAGCTGCACGCCTACGGACAGGTCAATATCACTTTCCTTGGTGGCTCTGCCGCCTCCCAGGTGCATGGACACAAGTCCCACATCCTCAGCCTCTATGCGCTGCACGAATCCCTCGCTGCGGCTGACTGCCTCAAGGGTAATTTCAGCCTTGGGCAGAAGTGCGGTATCATAAACCGCCCGGGCGTCGCCGCCCTGAGCCCTGACCATCTGCGCCAGCTTCTCAAGAGCCGTACCGTCTTCGATGGTTTTCATAAGCATTTTTCTTGCCTCGGCGTCATCGGCAGCAAAGCCAGCCTCGGTTACCATGCAGGAGCCCAGAGTAAGGCAGAGCTCCAGAAGCTCGCCGCCAAACTCGCCCTTAAGCACGGCTATGGCCTCCTTCACCTCAAGGGCATTGCCCACGGCGCTGCCAAGCGGCTGGTCCATGTCGGTAATTACCGCCGCGCAGCGTCTCCCGGCCAGCCTGCCTATGCGGGTGAGCCCCTGGGCAAGCTCCATGGCCTCCGCCTCGGTCTTCATAAAGGCGCCGCTGCCGCATTTCACATCCAGCACGATAACATCCGCCCCGGAGGCCAGCTTCTTTGACATGATGGAGCTGACGATGAGGGGGATGGAGGGCACGGTGCCGGTAACATCACGCAGGGCGTAGAGCTTCTTGTCCGCCGGGACAAGGTCGGCAGTCTGCCCTGCAATGGCTATGCCGATGCTGTTCACATTATCGGTAAAGGTCTCCTCGTCGATACCGGTGACAAAGCCGGGGAAGCTCTCCAGCTTGTCTATGGTGCCTCCGGTATGCCCCAGACCCCTGCCGGACATCTTTGCGATCTTCACGCCGCAGGCCGCCACCATGGGACAGAGCACAAGGCTTGTCTTGTCCCCCACGCCGCCGGTGGAGTGCTTGTCCGCCTTTACGCCCACTATGCGGGAAAGGTCAAGGGTCTCGCCGGAATTTACCATTGAGTTTGTAAGGTCAAGGGTCTCCCTGTCATCCATGCCCTTGAGAAGAATGGCCATGCACATGGCGGACATCTGGTAGTCGGGTATCTCCCCGCGGGTATAGCCCTGCACCATGAAATCTATTTCCTCGGTGGAAAGTCTCTCTCCGTCACGCTTTTTCGCCAGAAGCTCTGTCATCAGCATAAGAGGCAGCCTCCTTTGTATTTTCTATCCTGTTATTATACACCTGTTTTTTCCTATACTCAATAGTAAAACACAGCATATTCCCTGCCCTCTATGCATTTTGTTCTGAAGCACAGCCCGCAGCACACGGGGATCGCCACCAGCTGCCGCTTGCCGTCAAAGGCGCTGAGCGTTCCGTTTTTGTGCCGGTACCACAGCAGTCCGCCCTTGTCGCAGTTTTCCGCCGCGCTCTTTTCTCCGCTGGGGGCGGCGTATTCTATCCGCCGGGGAAAGCCTTTCTGGGCCTCGTTTGAAAGCCGCCTTTCAAGATACAGGCATTTATCCCCCGGCTGCATAAGGCCCAGCCTGCCCTCCCTGCCCTGGCCGTAGACCGACAGGCGCAAAAGCCCCTCCCGCTTTTCCACCCGGGCGCTGTACACGGTGTACAGCCCCTGACGGCAAACCGTAAGCCGCCCCGCCTTTTTGCCGTCAATGTACACGGGATAGTCCATATTAGCCCTCCTTGTGTGAAAACTCCCCGTCCATATCTATGAACGGGGAGGGAAAAATATTCGTTTCAGCTGCCCAGACCAAAGCTCACGGCGATGGCGCTGTCAACGGCATTCATGGTGCTTTCGTCAAGTCTGCCCATCCGCTCGCGCAGACGGGATTTATCTATTGTGCGTATCTGCTCCAGCAGAATTACGCTGTCCCGGCTCAAGCCAACACTCCGGGCGGACAGTTCAATATGGGTAGGCAGCCTTGCCTTTCCTATCTGGCTGGTTATGGCCGCCGCTATGACCGTTGGTGAGTGCTTGTTGCCGGTATCGTTCTGTACGATAAGCACCGGGCGCATGCCCCCCTGCTCGCTGCCCACCACCGGGCTCAGGTCGGCATAGTAAATATCTCCTCGTTTGACCATTAATTTTTCACTCTCCGGAATACTGTTCGCCCAATACATTTTATGTAGGGTACCGGTATTATTCTACCCGCTGTGAAAAAAACTATTCATTGCGAAAGGCAGGTCACCGACCTGCCTTTATATCATATTATGAAGCCGCCATCCACGGTAAATACCTGCCCGGTGGTATATGTTGCCTTAGCCAGATGGAGAATGGTCTCTGCAATCTCCTCCGCTCTGCCGAAGCGTCTCATGGGCATTTCAGCTCTCAGCACATCCAGAGTTTCCTGCCCCAGAACCTGTATCATATCGGTATCTATAACACCGGGAGCGACACAGTTTACCCTTATGCCGCTGGGCGCAAGCTCTGCCGAAAGGGAGCGGGTAAGACCGATGATGGCATGCTTTGTGCAGGAATATAGGGCCTCGCAGGAGGCGCCATGGCTGCCCCAGATGGAGGAAACATTTATAATACAGCCCTCGTGTGCGCTGAGCATATCCGGCAGCACTGCCTGAGTGCAGTTGAAGCAGCCCCCCAGATTAACATCGAACACGCGCTTCCATGTGGCGCTGTCAATGTCCTGAAACTGCTGCTGTCTTGCAATGCCGGCATTGTTTACAAGCAGCTTCACGCCTCCGAGCTGACTGTGCACATGCTCAAGCATTTCATCCACGGCGGCCCGGTCGGCCACATCAGCCCGGTGTATCATTGCAACATGCCCCTCGGCGCGCAGCTTTTGGCAAAGCTGCTCCGCCTTGTCGCCTCTTTCAAGGTAGTTTATGCACACCGCATAGCCTGCCCGGGCAAGGGCGGCGGCGGTGGCTGCGCCTATTCCACGGGATGCGCCGGTAACTATTGCTGTATTCATACGGCAGCCTCCCTGCTTTCATCGCTCAGGCTCTTTTCTATGAGGCTGCGGCTGTACTCGGAAAGCTCCTGAGTGCTCATGGCCTTCACCTTTTCCGCCGGCAGCGTTTCAAGTATTCTGAAGCTCACATGAGTGGGTCTGAAGGGGAAATTTCGGAAAACCTTTTCTGTGCCGCTGATGCTGGCTATGGCAAGAGGGGCGTTTCCCCGCTGGGCTATCTTGAAGGAGCCTGCGTGGAAGGGCAGGAGCTTACCGTCCCGGCTGCGGGTGCCCTCGGGGTAAATGCACATGGAGCACACATTTCTTTTCAGATAATCCGCCGCCTGAAGAATGGTTTTCAGTGCGTTGCGGTCATTCTCCCTGTCGATGGCCAGATAGCCCATGCCATGGGCAAGCCTTGCCAGCACCGGTATCTTCATATTGGAGGGCTTGGACACGCAGGAGATGCAGTATTTCTGAAGTCGGGCCATAATGCTTATGGGGTCAAAGGCGCCGCGATGATTGCACACCATGAGAAAGCGCTCTTCCTCCGGCAGCTTTTCAAGGCCGTGGGCATGAAAGTGGACCCCCAGAAGGTCCATCACGAAGCCTGCCAGCGCCCCGATGGAGCTGCGGCAGAGGGGATATTCCTTTTCAATTGGCTTTTTATCCACAAACAGGGACAAAACCGCCATACCCAGAAGATAAAGCAGCAAAAGTCCCACAAAGCTCAGCGCAAAAACGCCGACACAGCTAAGGAATGCAAGGGGAATAAGCTCAAATACAAAAACGCTCAGCGCCGTAATAAGCAGCGCACCCACAATAATAATACCAAGCAGCACAGCAAACACCCTATCCCAGTTATTGTATAAGTATCATTGTACCACTTTGCGGGAATTTTCCAATACCCATTTTCACACTTTCAAGAAAGTTTACAATATACTACTCTGTTTCATCAGGTTTAACTTGACACAAAAGTTCAAAACATATAAATTATAGTATGATACACCAACGAAAGGAGCCAAGCTATGGCAGTGCAGGACATTTCCTACGACAGAGCCATATTTGCCGCAAATCTCAAGCGCCTGATGAGTGATAACCGTGAGCGGCAGGTTGATATTGCAAAGCTGCTGGGCGTCAGCAAGGCCACGGTTTCGGCCTATTGCAGCGGCATACAGATGGCGCGCATGGACAAGCTGGAGGCTTTGTCAAAGCACTTCGGCGTCAGTCTCTCGGAGCTTATAGAGGCCCCCGGCAGAGCCGCCGCCCCCACGGCGGACGGTGCAGACCTTTCCCCGGCTGAGGCGATATACCGCAGCCTTAACGAAAAGGGGCAGACAAAGTTTATAAGCTACGGGCGCATGCTCTCCATGCAGGAGGAGTACAGCGCCGGAGGCGAAAGCCAGATCAGCTATATAAAGCACTATATCGTACCTGCGGCGGCAGGCTATGCCTCCCCCATCGAGGGTGAGGACTACGAGAATATCGTCCGGCCCGATGACGCTCCGGCTGCTGCCGATTTCTGCATAGACATAAGCGGCGACAGTATGGAGCCCTATATCAGCGACGGTCAGCGTATTTATGTACGCCGTGACAGTCCCCTGAAGGAATTTGAGGTGGGCGTGTTCTTTGTTGACGGGGATGTGTTCTGCAAGCAGTGGTGCGTGGATTACAGCGGCACGCTGCACCTGCTCTCGGCAAATCCCAAACGGCAGGATGCCAATATCAGCATCTCCCGCTCAAGCGGAAGAAGCTGCATCTGCTTTGGCAAGGTGCTTTTACCCAGCCAGCCGCCAAAGCCCCTTTACGATATTTAAAATAATTATCAATACATTCGGGAGGATACAAAAATGATACTTGACACTGCAAAATATACCGGCAGATGTGCCTGCGGCCGCACGCATGAGCTTCGCACCAAGCTGGTGGTATGTGAATACGGCGCTCTTGCCAGCTTTGACAAATACATGGACGACTGCGGCCTGGGCGGCTTCCGTACCGTGATTTATGACACCAACACCTATAATCTGCCCACCATGACCCATGTCCGGGCAGATCAGGAGATAGTGCTGGAGGCCAAGGGGCTTCACAGCGAAAAGGGCATGATTGAGGACATGATGACAAAGCTCCACCGCAAGCCCGATGTTATCGTGGTCGTGGGCAGCGGCACTCTCATGGACTTTGGCCGTTACAGTGCATATAAGCTGGATATACCCTTTGTTGCCATCCCCACTCTGGTATCCTCTGACGGCTTTACCGCAAATATCTGCTCAATCATCATTGACGGGCAGAAAAAGTCCATCCCCATGATAGCTCCCGACGCGGTTATCTGCGACCTTGACATTGTCTCCGGGGCTCCCGCCTTTCTCACCATCTCCGGCGTGCAGGACATTCTCTCCAAGCATGTATCCATCGCCGACTGGAAGATAGCAAATGTGGTTTCCGGCGAATATTTCTGCAAGCGCGTTTGCGATATGGCTCAGGAGGCGCTGGACATCATGGTAAAGTGTGCCGAGGACCTTTCCCACGGCAAGAGCCCCGACTATGAGGCCATGGCTTATGCCCAGATGCTCTCCGGTCTTACCATGCAGATACTCTCCCACAGCAGAGCCGCCTCCGGCGCCGAGCATCTTATTGCCCACCTTGTTGAAATGAAGCCCCGCGGCTTTGAAAATGCCCAGGGCATGCACGGCGAATGCGTGGGCGTCGGCACCATCATCTGCGCCGAGGAATACCACAGGCTTGCCCGGCTTGAGACCATAGAGGTGAAGCCCTATGAGCCGCTGGATGAGCAGTGGGTGCGCGATGTGTTCGGTGAGCTTGCAGACGGCATCTTCAAGGAGAACGAAAACGATGTGCTGGCCTCCTTCCCCGTCGAAAATCTCAAGAAAAACTGGCAGAAGGTGCGTCAGATAATCGCCGCCATTCCCGACGCGGAGGAGCTGGTTGAGCTTTTCCAGTCCATCGGCGCAAAGCATAGTCTTTCAGACCTGCATATTGACGAGAGCATGAAGCAGGAGGCGCTGGACATTTCCGCCGCCATCCGCAACCGCCTCACTCTCAACAAGATGAGAAGGCTTATCGCAGAGTAAAAATACAGATTGCCGCAAGGAAAGGATGCTGAAACATGAAATACATAATGTCTCTTGACCAAGGCACCACCAGCTCCCGCTGCATACTCTTTGACAAGTCCGGAAATATCTGTGCAAGCGTACAGAAGGAATTCAAGCAGATCTTCCCCAAGCCCGGCTGGGTGGAGCATGACGCCATGGAGATATGGTACACCACCCTTGAGGTGAGCCGCAGCGCCATGCAGAAGCTGGGCGTTACCGCCTCGGACATTGCCGCCATCGGCATCACAAACCAGCGTGA
>JAZNUQ010000063.1:0-7110 GCA_045592365.1 Candidatus Limivicinus sp.
GATTTCACGCCTGTCCACGTCCTTGGTGCGGCAGTCCACAAACTTCTGCACCCGGTTTGCAATGTCAATGCTGCCGGAAATCTTCTTTTTCATGTTAAGGCGGGTGCGCTCGGCAGTCTCGCGGCTGCGCTTGTTAATCAGCACCTGCTCTGCAATCCTGTCGGCCTCGGGCTTATTCTCAATGAAGTAAATTTCAAGCTGCTGCTTGAAAAACTCCGTCATGGCCTGCTGGATAAAGCGGTTGTTTATGGCCTTTTTGGTCTGGTTTTCGTAGCTGGTCTGGGTGGAGAAACAGTTGGTCACCAGTATAAGGCAGTCCTGCACGTCCTGGAACTTTATTGCGCTTTCGTTCTTCTGGTACTTGGCGATGCTTTTTATATAGCCGTCGATTGCGGAGACAAAGGCGGAGCGGGCGGCCTTGTCCGGCGCGCCGCCGTTTTCAAGCCAGGAGGAGTTGTGGTAATACTCAATGGCGTTTACCCGGTTTGAAAAGCAGAAGGCGGCGGAGAGCTTCACCTTGTAGTCGGGCTTGTCCTCCCTGTCCCGACCCTTTCGCTCGGCGGAGATGAATACAGGCTCTGTAAGGTAATTATCCCCGGCAAGCTCCCGCACATAGTCGGTAATGCCGTTTTCGTAGACGAAGTCCGCGCTTTCAAATTTGCCGCCCTTCTCCCAGCGGAGACGGAAGGTGACCCCGGCGTTGACAACGGCCTGCTTTTTCAGCACATCCTCAAAGTATTCCCTTGGGATATTGATGTCGGTGAAAACCTCCCTGTCGGGCTTCCAGCGAATGCAGGTGCCGGTCTTCTTCCTGTCGGCAGGCTCGGTGACAAGCTCCTGACCCTTTTTGCCGCAGACCTTGCCGGACTTGAAGTGCAGGGAGTATTTCTTCTCATCCCTCCACACGGTCACATCCATGTACTCCGAGGCGTACTGGGTGGCGCAGGAGCCGAGGCCGTTCAAGCCAAGGGAGTATTCGTAGTCGCCGCCGTCGGAGTTTTTGTACTTGCCGCCGGCGTAGAGCTCGCAGAATACCAGCTCCCAGTTGTAGCGCTTTTCGTTGGCGTTCCAGTCAAGGGGACAGCCGCGGCCAAAGTCCTCCACCTGAATGCTCATGTCCTCAAAGCGGGTGAGGGTAATGAGCTTGCCGTAGCCCTCTCTGGCCTCGTCGATGGAGTTGGAGAGTATTTCAAATACCGCGTGCTGGCAGCCGTCCAGCCCGTCGGAGCCGAAGATGACGCCGGGGCGCTTTCGTACTCTGTCCGCGCCCTTGAGCTGGGTAATACTGTCGTTGCCGTACTGTTCGTTGATTTTGCTCATAAATGCCATAACCTCAATATCTATGGGTAATTAATCAGCTTATTATACCACATTTGGAGAGAATTTCAAGGGTGGGAGAACCCTCTCCGTCTGCCCTGCGGGCAGCCACCTCCCCCATAGGGGGAGGCAAGATACTCAGCAGCACCCCTTGGCTCTCCCTTTGGGAGAGCTGGCGAGCGTAGCGAGACTGAGAGGGCTCAAACTTGGCTCTCCCTTTGGGAGAGCTGGCACGGCGCAAGCCGTGACTGAGAGGGCTCAATAATTTGACTTTCCTTAACTATGCACATATAATAAAAGACGGACTGCAATGCAGTCCGTCCCGCGGCAAGGCCGCTGACAGGCTTTATCTCTGTCTCGGCCTGTCTGAGAGTATTATCCGCAAATTTTTTGTGTAAATAAGGGTGAAAATATGGAAATTCTGCTTGTTGGTATAGTGCTGGCGCTGGCGGCCTTTCTGTTTATAAAGTTCGTTTTGAAAACCGCCAAGGGCATATTCAAATTCCTGCTCAATACCGTTCTGGGTCTTGTGCTGATGTGGCTGGTGAATTTCTTCGGCGACCCCATCGGCCTGCACATAAATATGAACTTTGTGAATATCGCCATCGTGGGGCTCACCGGTCTTCCCGGGCTTGTGATACTGGTAATATTGCAGGTACTTATATAAAAAAAGAAAAGGCTTCCCCCCATGGGGGGAAGCTGTCAGCGAAGCTGACTGATGAGGGGAAATTAAAAATATCCGCTCATCAGTCTGTCTATTTCGCGGGTCTGTTTTTCCTTGACCCGTGGCTGCGTCCACGGCGGCGGGCCTGAGTGGATTTCTGCCGGTAGAAGTCCAGCATATCGTCCTCGGCCTCATAGACCAGCTTGTTTGCACACCACAGTCCGCTGTCCGTGTCCTTGCGAAAGCGCACCCGCACAAGGAAATTGCCGTGCTGGGGGCAGGTGAAGATGTTCATATATCTCTGGTCGCCCTGATTAATCCAGCGCAGCTTCTCCATTTTTGCTGCACAGCGGGGGCAGAGGCATTCCGCCACCTTTTCCTCGGCAAAGGCCTCGCTTTTGCTCTGATAGCCCTCAAAGCTCTCATGCTGCAAAGGCTCGGGGCCGCTGTTTTCCACAGGGGGCTTGTAGTTTGGCATACGGGAGGCAAGGATGCGTCCCGCCTCGGGATAAAGGCGCAGGCCCTCCTTCATGTCAAGGCGGCTTGCTACCAGAGCGGTGTTGTAAGCGTCGCCGAGAGCGTCGTGGGCAACGCGGGTCTGCTCAATTTCAAAATGCTCCATGGCGCTGGCAAGGCTTTTCTGGTTCTTGTCGCCGCCGGTCTGGAGATTGTATATAAGCTGGAGATTTATCCAGCCGCCTATCCAGTCCCAGTCAAGGTCGTGGATGATGATGTTCTGCTCCATGATACCCTGGTCGTCACAGCCCCAGGTGATAAAGCACACATCCTCACCGCACCATTCCCTGAACATCTCCAAAGCGTCGGGGAAGGGGAGGCCGAGAGCAAGGCGCTCCTTGTCAAAGCCGGTAATCTTCTTGACCTTGTAGTGCATGCGCTTGAAGTAAACGGGCTTTACATCCACGGTAAATTCCTCACCGGGCATCATGTTTTCGTCCAGCTTCACCGCGCCTATCTCTATAATCTCCCCCCGCAGATGGATGGGGAGCTTGTTGAAAACGGAGGACTTGGAGCTCATGGCCTGGTTCCATTCCAAATCCACCACAATGTAGTTCATATAAACAGTCCTTTAAAAAAATCGTACAGAGCATTATAACACAGCAATATCCTTAAAGCAAGGGGCAAAAGGTGTACCCCTCATCCGTCAGCCTGCGGCTGCCACCTTCCCCCGGAGGGGGAAGGCTTATTAAAGGCTTCCCCCCTTTAGGGGGGGAGCTGGCGCGCAGCGCCTGAGGAGGGGTAACAGCTTTACCCCTTTGCCTAAAGCCAAATATATGCTATAATAAGCCATTGACAACGGAGGTGCTTTTATGCTTGGTATGACGGTTAAGGCTGCGGCGCAGAGCTGCGGCGGAAGACTTATTGACGATACAAAGGCCGATATGCCCCTTGAAGGCGTGGTCATAGACAGCCGCCTTGTTTCACCCGGCGACCTTTTCGTGGCCTATAAGGGCGAGCATGCCGACGGGCATGACTATATTGCAGCAGCCCTTGACAGGGGCGCTGCCTGCGCTCTGGCGGAGTATCTGCCGGAGGGGGTATCCGGAAGCGTCATACTGGTTTCCGATGTGCAGCAGGCTCTTGAGAAAATCACCGCCGCCTGCCGGGAAAAGCTGAGCCTGCCCGTGGTGGGTGTCACCGGCAGCGTGGGCAAAACCTCCGCCAAGGAGATGATATGGTCGGTGCTGTCCCGGCGTATGCGGGTGCACAAGACCGACAAGAACCTGAATAACCAGATAGGCGTTCCCATGACCGTCTCCCGCATAGACCCGTGGCATGACTGCGCCGTTATCGAGATGGGCATATCCAAATTCGGTGACATGGCGGCGCTGCACCCCATGGTAAAGCCGGACATTATGGTGTACACCGTCATAGGCCACGCCCACCTTGAGTTCCTGGGCGACCTTGACGGGGTGCTCAGAGCCAAGACCGAGCATCTGCCCGAGCTTAAAAAGAGCGCGCTGCTTGTGCTCAACGGCGACGACGAATATCTTCGCAAAATAGACAGCCCCCACAGGAAGCTGTATTTCGGTCTGGGGGAGGAGAACACTCTCAGAGCGGAAAATGTCCGCGTAAGCGGTGAGGGGCTTGAGTGCAGCGCGGTTTATCCCGGCGGCAGAATTGAGCTTTATATCCCCGCCTTCGGGCAGCACATGGTCTACGCCGCTCTTGCGGCGGCGGCGGTGGGGCTGGAGCTGGGCTTAAGCCCTGAGGAGATAGCCGCAGGGGTTGCCGATTACCGCACCGTGGGGCGCAGAGCAAACCTGTGTAATACCGGCAGCATCAGCCTTGTGGACGACTGCTACAACGCAAACCCCGACTCGGTGAAAAGCGGCATTGACAGTCTCCTGAAGCTGCCCGGACGGCATGTGTGCATACTGGGCGACATGCTGGAGCTGGGGGAGCAGTCCCCCGCCCTTCACGCAGGCTGCGGCGAATATGCAGCTGATAAGGGCGTGGAGCTTCTTATCCTCTGCGGCGAGCTGAGCCGCCATACCGCCGAGGCGGCGGGGGAGCGCGCCGTGTTCTTTGAAAGCCGTGAGGCGCTTATAAGGGCGCTGCCCGAGCTTATCAGACCCGGTGACGCGGTGCTGGTGAAGGCCTCCCGAGCCTCAAAATTCGAGGAAATCTCCGAAGCGCTGAAAGGAATGAGCCTATGAGCGGGAAAGATATATTCGTCCTTATGGATCTGGACGATACCATACTGGACTTTCACAAGGCCGAGGCCGTGGCCATCGAAAAGACCTTTCGCCTCCTTGGGGCGGAGGCCACGCCGGAGCTTATCCGGCGTTACAGTGAGATAAATCAGAGGCAGTGGGAGCGGCTGGAGCTGGGTGAGATCGACCGGCGTCAGGTGCTTACCGGGCGCTTTGAGCTACTGTTCAGGGAGCTTGGCATGGAGCTTGACGGGCAGCAGGCGCAGGATTTGTATGAAAATCTTCTCAGCATAGGCCACTGGTTCATGCCGGGCGCCGAGGCGCTGCTGGACGCCCTTTACGGCAAATACAGGCTTTTCATCGTCTCCAACGGCACCCCCGTGGTGCAGCAGGGCAGGCTCAAAAGCTCCGGCATCGGCAGGTATTTTGAGGGCATCTTCATCTCCGAGGAGATAGGCGCCACCAAGCCCGCAAGGGAGTTTTTCGATATATGCGCGGGAAAAATCCCCGGCTTTGACAGACAGCGCGCCATAATCCTCGGTGACAGTCTCACCTCCGACATTCGCGGCGGCATAAACTCCGGCATAAGAAGCTGCTGGTATAATCCCAAGAGACTTCCGCCCAGAGCCGACATTCCCACCGATTACGAGATACACGAGCTTTCGGAGTTTCCCGCCTTGCTGGAAAGCCTTTGGTAAAAGTGTACATAATCGCCGGGGAGATTTTGGTAAAAACTGTGACTTGTAATTAATTATTTGGATGCTATAATTAGCGTAATTTGTACTACATATTGAGGGACGCTTTGAAGGCGTCCCAAAATATTTTGAAAGGAGGGTGCTTATGATGTACGAGCTTTTGTATTATCTGAGGGAGCTTAACATCCACTCGCTGCTGCTGCGGCTGCTGCTTGCGGTGCTGGTAGGCGGCATGATAGGGCTTGAGCGGGAGATGAAGCGCCGTCCCGCGGGCTTTCGTACATATATGCTGGTAAGTCTGGGCGCCGCCCTCACCATGATTTTGGGTCAGTATTACAACACCATGCTGGACACTCTCTGGCAGGCCACCGCTCAGCGGATTGGTAACCGTGTGGATGTGGCCCGCTTTGGCGCACAGGTGATAAACGGCGTGGGCTTTCTGGGCGCAGGCACCATTATCGTCACCGGGCACCAGCAGGTGAAAGGGCTTACCACCGCAGCGGGGCTCTGGGCCTCGGCCTGCATGGGGCTTGCCATTGGCGTGGGCTTTTATGAGTGCGTGCTGGTGGGCTTTTTTATGATATTCTTCTCAATGAGGCTTCTGCCTGCCATTGAGCGTGCCATTCTCAGCCGCGCCCGTAATGTCAATGTGTATATCGAGATGGACAATATTGAGATATTCGGCAATGTGGTCAGCCGCCTCAAGGCTGAGGGCTTGTCCGTGTATGATATGGAGATAGAAAAGCAGCAGCGTGAGGCGGAGGTTCAGATTAACGCCCTGTTCTCCCTGCGTATGCCCCGCAAAATGCAGCATGCGGAGGTACTGGCTGCCCTGTCCACTCTGGACGGTATAAGAACTGTTGAGGAATTGTGATATGCTGTCATGTTTTGATTTTATCCGTGAAATGAGCGGGCTTTCCATTCTGATACGCATGCTGCTTGCCCTTGTCTGCGGCGGCATAATCGGTATCGAGCGGGAATTCAAGCGCCGTCCTGCAGGTTTTCGTACCCATATACTTATATGTCTGGGCGCTGCCATGACCACCATGACCAGCCAGTACATGGCCTTGGTTATGGGGATGTTTACGGATGTGGCAAGGCTTGGGGCACAGGTAATTGCCGGCATAGGCTTTATCGGCGCAGGCTCCATCATCGTAACCCGGCGCCAGCGGGTCAAGGGTCTCACCACCGCGGCGGGGCTCTGGACGGCGGCAATTATCGGCCTTGTGTGCGGCGCGGGCTATGTGGAGTGTGCCGTGGGTGCAACGGCTCTCGTGATGCTGGCGGAGCTTCTGCTTATCAAGCTGGAGTACCGCTTTACCCGCCGGGTAAGCGATGTGAATTTGTATGTGGAGTACCGGCATTCGGCCTGTATAGAGAGTATCATCAGGCTTCTCAAGGAAAAGCATGTGCCGGTAAATTCCCTTGAGGTCACCCGCATAGGCGACGCGGACGATGCCGAGCATTATTACTGCTCGGTGCTGAGCATCCTTGCCAGCCGCAAGAGAATGGACGGCGGGCTCAGCGAGGCTCTCTCCGCTCTTGAGGATGTAATAACCGTGGAGGAGCTTTAAAATTGCAGATTACCTCTCTGGGGAGCGATTGGCGAAATGCCGACCGATGAGAGGAAAAGGGCCGTGCCGGTACTCCGGCACAGCCCTTCGTCTTGTCAGAACAAGGCTTGCTGTCGCCGCAAAAGCCTTCCCCCCTCGGGGGGGAAGGTGGCGCGAAGCGCCGGATGAGGGGCAATGGCTCCCTT
>JAZNUQ010000064.1:0-21948 GCA_045592365.1 Candidatus Limivicinus sp.
GTTCTTGAATATCTCGCCTATGTTCTCGGCAAGGCTGCCGGAGAAGATGGAGGGCTCGGTGGAAATGTCATAGGTGTATTCACCGGGCTCGGCACAGATGTCAACCACCTTGCCCTGCTCCACGATTATCATGCACTGACCGTCGGCCACGGCGATAACCGAGCCGTCGCTGATTATATTGTCTGCGCCTCTGTTGCTTGAGCGGCTGCTGACACGCTTCTGTCCCTTTACCGCCAGAACGTCCGCGGGCATGGCCTCACAGTAAAAATACTCCTTCCACTGGTCGGAAAGCACGCCGCCGGCTGCCCCTGCTATTGCTTTAATAAGTCCCATGTTTTTTCTCCTTTCAGATTTATACCGTATAATTTATTGTTTGTATAATACTTCCTTTATTCTATCACTATATTTCTTTAAAGAAAAGAAGAAATAATAAAAAGTATGAGAAGATGCACAGGGTATGCGGCGTAGAAGAAGTTTTTCATTCCCCTGCCCCTTTTCCCGCTGTATAAAAGCAGCACCAGCGCTGAAAGTCCGGCAAATACCGGCAGCAGCGAAATCTCATAGGGCAAAAGCACAAGGCAAGCAAGCGCCCACACCGAAACGGCAAGCGCCTGCCAAGGCAGCGCCCTGTTCCGAAGCAGCGGCAGCAGCAGCGCAGGCAGGGAGAAGATAAGCGCCAGCACCGGGCTCAAGGGGTACAGATACTCTGCGGCGCTCCACACAAGTATCGCCGCCGCCTGCGCCCATTTTCTGCCGGAGCACATATACAAAAGCAGCACCAGTGCCACGCCCTTGAGGGCATAGTCGGCATGGGGCTGAATAATAAGCAGCACCGGCATAAGCGCCGCAGCATGCAGCACTATCTGCCTTAGCTTCGGGTTTTCCGGCAGCTCACGGATATTTTCCGCAAAGCGCAGCAGCGAGAGGGAAAGCGCCAGCGTGTAAAACACATTCATCTGCCCGTCCAGCAGCCAAAGCCCGCCCAGCCTCAGTCCAAGGCAGGGCAGCAGCAGAAAGCCCACCGTCAGGAGGCTTGCCTTACAGAGCTTTTTATAATAAAGGCAAAGCCCCGCGGGAATTAAAAGCAGCAGTGCATCCCAGCCCAAAAGCCAGTCAACGCCTATTGGAGAGTACTGCCCCGCCGTGTAATTTGCGTCATTGAAGCACAGGCTGAAGGGTATTTGGGAAATAAGGGCAAAGAGCATAAGCCTGCTTAAGTACTTTTCCCTGTCTCCCGAGTGCTCAAAGCCTCTGACCAGTAAAAAGGCATATATGGGAAATGAAAGCCGTCCTATACCCCTTAAAAGCAGATACAGCTTATAGCCCTCAAGCAGGCCTGCCGACCACAGCACATGGGTGCTGTGGTCGATTATCATGCATATAAGCGCTGTCAGTTTAAGTGCAAAGCCGCTCATTGCCGCCCTCTCCCTTTATATTGTTTTTATTATCCGTCAGAGCGCGGCTCCTGTCAACTTAAGATATGTTTAATTGCAAAAAGACCGCGGATTATCCGCGGTCTTAAAGTGCAGACAAAGCTGCTTTTCAAAGGCTCCCTTGTGTAAAGGGTTTTGGCAGCCGTTAGGCCGACTGAGGGATTGACAAGCCCTCCGAGCCGCCATTCGGCGGCCCACCTCCCCTTACACAGGGGAGGCTTTTTGTGCCTGTTGGGTCTTTGGCTTTACGCTATTTTTTCCGCTGCGGCGTTAATTGCTTCTATAACCGCTTCGGCTGCCTCAATGGCTTCGGGGTTGCTGCCCGGCACATAGCCGCCGCTTTCACCCCAGCGTATCTGATTTGTATAGATAACATTGGGCGCCTCGGTGCCCCAGACAGTGGAGGAGGCGTAAACCTGCTTGCCGAAGCCCGCCTTCTCGGCGTAGATCTTGGCATACTGTCTGATAGCTGCCACGGTTTCACCGTCAAGGGAATAGTATCCGTCACCCTGATAGTCGTAGGCTATACGCACCACATACTCAACAGAGGCCAGATCGTGGGGATAGTATTCCTCGGGCAGATAATCCATAAGATTCCAGGCAATGCCGTATTCTTTTTCCTTGCTGTGGTAGTTCTTAAGCTGCCAGACAATAAGTATCTTACCTTCGGGTGCGCTGCCTGCGGAGCTAAGGGTGGCCTTATCCACCTGAGTGGTTGAGCTTTCACTCATGGCAACCGAAATACCGGAGGGTATTCCGTTCAGGTTCAGATAGGTGTACATAGATTTACGGGCGTCACTTTCAACGGGCAGCTCACGGTCGGCGCAAAACAGCTTATGGGCGGCCTCCGAGTCCATACGGCTTACAGCATCGGAATGCCAGCGCGCCTTGCATTCTTCCCAGAATATGTGTTTCCACTCTTCCCTGCTTATCTGCCCATCGTCATCCACGGGTACATCATCGTACAGGCTCAGTCCGGCGTCTGCACTCTCCTCAACGGCGTCGCCCACACCGCTGAGGGCAAAGAGGGCTGCATCATAGGCTCTGCCCTCTGCAAGACATCTTGCTGCTTCAAGCGTGGCGGCTGCATTGCCAAAGCCCACGGCAGCCTCAAGATTTTCCACCGCGCCGGCGTAATCCTTTGCAAAAAGGCAGTCCTTGCCCTTGTTGAAGGCTATAAGCCGATAGACCTCTTCGCCGTTGAGACTTTCATACTGCTCATCATCCATCTCCTCAAGCAGTTCCTCCGCCCAGGCGTAGTTTCTCTGAAATGTGGCGTCCCTTGCCTGCCCAAGCAGCGCCCTGTTCCTGCCCTCCACGGCTCTGGGAACCTCGCCCATGCCAAGAAAGGTAATGTGAGCGTCCTCGTACAATCCGGCTTCAAGCTGAGCCTCGCCAAGCTCTGTAAGCATATCGTAGCGCAGCACCGCATCCTTTATCTCATTAATCAGCTCAAAGGCATCTTCGTATTCACCCTGGGATATGTATTCCCTGCTCAAAGCTACCTGAGCCTCCTGAAGCAGCTCCTTGCCGAAAAGGAAGTCGGCCTCTGCACTTTCCAGTGCCTGAGCATAGTCGCCGTTTTCAAGGGCGGCCTTAGCCTTGCTGTGAGCGCCGAAGCTCAGACCGAACACCAGCAAAAGCGCCGCAGCAACAACGGCTATCCCCGCAATAAGCGCTTTTTTGTTAGACTGAGCAGGCTTCCCGGGTTCAGACTTAAGTCCCGGCTGCCGGGGCTGTGCAGGCTTTTGAGGCTGCACGGGCTTCTGGGGCTGTGCAGGCTTTTGAGGCTGTACGGGCTTCCGGGGCTGTACAGGCTTTTGAGGCTGTACGGGCTTCTGGGGCTGTGCAGGCTGTGCCGCCTCCTCTGCAAGGCTGCCGCAGTACATGCATATCTCAAAGCCGTCTGCGTTCTGCTTGCCGCAGTTTTTACATATCCACATATTAATCCCCCAATTTGGCAAATATTGCCGTTTTTGTACCTGTATATCATAACACAGTGCCTTTTTGCTTGCAATAGCGCACAGACAAAAATGACCTCAAGTTGTACACTTGAGGTCATTTTGTAATACGATGTTATATGCTTTATTCTCCCCGCTCCGAGCCCCAGAAGAACAGCGCCACGGTGCCGGGGCCGGTGTGAGCGCCGATTGTGGTGCCGACATAGTTTATTTCCACCTTGCCGTCAAGCAGGGGGAAGCGTGCCTCCACCAGATCTGCCACAGCCCTTGCATCCTCCATGCAGGCAGACTGGGAGATATAGCACTTGCCGGAATAGTTTTCCCCGCCCTGGGCGTATTTGGCCATGCGCTCCACTATCTCACGGATAACCTTTTTCTTGGTGCGTATCTTTGCCCGGGGAATGAGCCGCCCCAGATTGTCCATATCAAGCAGCGGGCAAATGTCCAGAATGCCGCCGAAAACCGCCGCGGTTTTGGAAATTCTGCCGCCCTTAACATAGCTTGTAAGGTCGGTGGAGAAAAACCAGTGGTGCAGTCTCAGCCTGTTTTCCTCAAGCCAGCGTACAAGCTGCTGACTGTCGTAGCCCTGATCCCGTTTGTCAGCGGCAGTATCCATCAGCAGGCCGTAGCCCGAGGATGCTCCCAGAGAGTCCACGATATACACACTGTTATCAGGAAATCTCTCCTTGGCGATAAGAGCGGCGTTTCTTGCGGAATTGATGGAGCCGGAAATACCGGAGGACAGGCACACATGCACCACATCCTTGCCCTGCTCCAAAAAGCGGCAGAAGTGAGCCACATAGTCGGAAATATTGACCTGGGAGGTTTTTGTCTCCGCTCCCGCTGCCATGCGGGAATAAAACTCCTCAAAGGGTATGCTCTGCCCCAGATCGTCGCTGTATTCCACGCCGTCAAGGGAGTAGCGGAAGCACACATATTCAATGCCGCGCCTTTCAAAATGCTCCTTGTCAAGGTCTGCGGTGGAGCAGCAGCTAAGCACATATTCTTTCATAGGTATATCCTCCTTGCTTGACCCGGGTGCTGCAATTACTCAGGCCGGTTTCATGCCAATAATAGTCCCCTGTCGGCATAAAATGCAAGGACAGGCTTTGCTTTGCTTCTCTACAAAATAAAACCTCCCCGGTAGAGAGGGGAGAATTCTCTCTACCGGGGGCGGATATGCGGCTCTACGCCTGATAGAAAGCCTTTAAAATCAGGCTTTTTTACTTAATTTTAGGTCTACGCCTTATATTGCAGGCCAGAAACACGATAGCCATTGCGGGCACAGCAATAATAAATAGCTGCCAGGGCGCCTTATGAGGCCAGAAGGTGAAAATCACAAACAGCACAGACAGCACAAGCGCACCGATCACATAGGGCAGATACTTGCGTTTTTTGAATATGCACGCAAAAACCAGCAGCTCTATAATGGAAATCGGCAGCGTAATGACAAAAATCTGCCACCAGATAATGTCAAACAGCCACAGAACGACAAAGACGCTCAGTGCCGTTGTCCACACTGCGACAAATACCAGCGCCATGAGCATGCCGGCACTGTATGTGCGCTCCGGCTTTTCCTCCGTTTCCGGCGCAGCCTCCCAGCCGTCGTGGGAGGAGAGGATGTAATCCACGCTGACGCCGAATATCTCCGCCATCTGTGTAAGCACATAGGCGTCGGGCAATGCGTCTCCCCGCTCCCATTTGGATATGGTTTTGTCTGAATAATTAAGCGCGGCGCCCAGCTTGGCCTGGGTCATGCCCGCATTGGTTCTCAGCCGGATAATATTACTGGCTGTTATCATTTTAAGCTCAGATATTTGCAAAACAGTTTCTCCTAAAAATATCGCTCAGTCTGCCATGTCTCTTATACGGCGGATAAGTGCGGCGCAGCGCCGCTCGTCATATACCACGGGAACCGGATAGGTGGGATTTGCCTCCTTAAGGGCCCAGCTCACCATCTGGTCTATATCCTCATCCTTTATGCAGTCAATGCCTCTGGGTAAGCCCATACGCCGGTTCATGGCATAAATCTCGGCTATAAAGGCCCGGGTCTTTTCCTGTTCGCTTCCCTCGGTACATACCCCCGTAAGCTCCGAAAGCCTTGCAAGGCGGGAATACACGGCAGCGCCGTAATCCTCCAGCACTATCGGCAGTATTACAGCATTGGCAAGGCCGTGAGGCACGCCGTAAAGTCCGCCCAGAGTATGGGCTATGGCATGCACATTGCCCACACCCGCTCTTGTAAAGGCAAAGCCTGCCTTATAGGCTGCCATAAGCATCTCGGCTCTTGCCTCCATGTTCTCCCCGTCGGCATAGGCTTTTTCAAGGTATTTGAAAACGGTGACCGTGGCCTCCTCCGCCAGCCTGTCAACCTCAGGGGTGCGGTTTGTCCAGCATATATATGCCTCTATTGCGTGTGTAAGGGCGTCCATACCGGTGGTGGCGGTGGTTTTGGGCGGCAGTCCCCGGGTAAGCTCCGGATCCAGCACGGCATAGCGCGGCACCAGATTAAGATCCATTATGGCGTATTTGTGGCGTGTCTCTGCCTCTGTTATTACCGCGGCAATGGTAGTCTCTGAGCCTGTGCCGGCAGTGGTGGGCACAGCAATAAAGGGAGGTATCTTTTTAAGCACGGTAAAAAGCCCCGCCATTTTGGTTATGGGCTTGTTGGGGCGCACAATAAGTGCAGCCGCCGCCTTTGCAGCGTCCATGGGTGAGCCGCCGCCTATGGCAAGAAAACCGTCGCAGCCCTCAGCCCTGTACATATCCCTTATGGCAAAAACCGTGGTTGTGGAGGGATTTGCCTCCACCTGAGAAAAGTGGACGCACTCAATCCCCCGGGACTTTATATTTTCAATAATTCCGGGGGCAAGGCTTTTGCCCACATGACGGCCCGTTACCACCATTACCCGGTGAACCCCGCTTTCCTCCAGCAGACGGGGTATTTCCCCGGCGCTGCCCACGCCGGTAATGGGTATAGGCTTTCTCCAATACAGGGCTCTGGCGCCGATGTTCATGCCCATCTGAAATGCTCTGTAATATGCTTTTTTGATGTTCATACCGCTGTCCTCCCCATATTATTCTTAAAGTATTTTAAATGTTGCGGCCCTTCAAGTCAAGTCTTTAGCCGTTAAAACAGGCAAAAAACAGGCCCGGCTCCACCGAGCCGGGCCTGATATTCCTTTATTTTGCAAGGGCTTTTGCCATAAAACGCTCCGCGTCAACAATGCAGCGGGTGTGTAGCCCCTCGCCGATAAGCTCGTCCCCGGAGGATGCGGATACCTTGAACTTAAGTATCCTTTTTTCCACGGATACAAGCTCTGCCGCAGCGGTGACGCTTCTGCCAAGAGGCGTTGCAGCCAGATGGGAAATCTCCAGCCGGATGCCGACGGTGGTCTGCCCCGGCTCCAGGAAAGGCGCCACAGCCTCAAGGGCGGCCTTTTCCATCAGGGCGATCATGGATGGAGTGGAAAAAACCTCCAAAGCGCCGCTGCCCACGGCAGCCGCGGTATTCTCATGCACTACGACAGTTTCGGCACTGCCGCTTATGCCGGCTTTAAGCTCCATCAGCCGATCGCCTCTTTCAGCACCTCTGCCAGTCTCTTGATACCCTCAACAATACGCTCGTCGGGCATGTTGGAGTAGTTGAGACGCATGCAGTTATGGGTGTCGCCGTTGGGGAAGAAGCCGATGCCGGGGACATAGGCAACCAGCTTATCAAGAGCCTTGGAGGCCAGCACCTTGGTGTCTATATGCTCGGGCAGCTCAACCCATGTAAAGAGGCCGCCGTCGGGATAGGTGTACTTTGCTTCCTTGGGGAAGTATTCGTCCATGGTCTTGAGCATCAGATCGCAGCGGTGCTTGTATACCTCACGGATCTTTTCCACATGGGCGTCAAGGTCGTTCTGCTCAAGGAACTTGGAGACTATCATCATGCTGATGGTGGAGGTCTGCAGAACGGCAGCCTGAGTGAGCAGCACCAGCTTTTCCATAATGTCGCCGTCGGCAACTATCCAGCCAAGGCGGTAGCCGGGTGCCAGTATCTTGGAGAAGGTGCCCAGATATACGACCAGACCCTTGCTGTCCATGCTCTTGAGGGAGGGCAAATACTCGCCCTTAAAGCGCAGCTCGCCGTAGCGGTTATCCTCAATGACGGGAACCTCGTACTTGTTGATTATCTCCATGAAGCGTACTCTGCGCTCCATGGGCCAGGTGCGACCGCTGGGGTTCTGGAAATCGGGGATGACATAGATCATCTTCACTCTGTCGGTGGTGGCAAGAATATTCTCCAGAGCGTCCATATCCATACCGAACTCATCGGTGGGAACCTCAACAAAATTGGGCTGGCTTACCTTGAAGGCGCTGATGGCGCCCAGATAGGAGGGGCTCTCCATCAGTATAACATCGCCGGGGTTGACAAAAAGTCTGGCAACAAAGTCAAGACCCTGCTGGCTGCCGGCGGTAATAAGGACCTTTTCGGGGCCGCAGTCTATGTTGTTCTTTTCCTTCAGTCTCTGGCAGATCTGCTTTCTCAGAGGCAGATAGCCCTCAGTGGGACCGTACTGCAGCGCAACCCTGCCGGCCTCGTCAAGAACATCGTTGGTCGCCTTGCGTATTGCCTCCACAGGGAAAAGCTCGGGAGCGGGCAGACCGCCTGCGAAAGAGATAATCTCGGGTCTGGCGGTTATTTTAAGTATTTCTCTTACATCAGAGGCTGTAACCTCGTTCATTCTTTCCGCAAATTTATACATCTCTGTACCTCCACGATATGATTTCTTGTTAAGACACAAAATAATTTATCACAAAGCTTTTCCCATGTAAATAGTTAAATATAAACAAGGGCAAAAATCACTCCATAATATGCAGTGACCTTATCTGCGCATTTTCGATATGGCTCATAACATCGTGGGCATGAGCCTCAAGGTAATCCCAGCTTCCGCAGCTTAGCTGCTGCTCTTTAAGCTCCCTGACCACGCAGGCGCAGATGTCCTCAATCACCTGCTGCTTTGTTTTTACGCCTGTCTCGTCATTATCTCCCCAGAGCAGAAATTCAAGCGCCCCCGCCATGTCGGAAAGCAGCTCAAGCTCTGCCATGCCTCTGAGCATCCATTTGTAATAGGGCATGTGGCGGCGGTTAAGAAGATATATCATGCTGCCGGCAGCGTTTACAAATTCACTCAGCGCCAGCACTGCGGCTCCCCGCTCTCCGTGCCGGAGGCAGCGGGAGTAATTATACTGGCCGGACTGAGCCATTGTGACGGCAGCGGCGGCGATTTTCTTTTTTCGCACATCCTCCGGCATGCCGTGAAGTATCCTTTCACGCACGGCGCTGAAGGCTCCCGCATCATCACGCCATACCTGTCCGTTTGTGGCCTCAGCCAGAGCGTGGGAGGGCAGGTACAGCCACTGCTGCCAGCTTTCCGGTGCGCCGGGGCTGCCGGTATAGCGGCGGTAAAAATCCTCTATGCGCCAAAGCCCCACAGGGCTTCTGCCGTAAACGCTGCGGCTGCGTGGCTTTTCGTCGCACAGCGCCCTGTACGCCCTTGAAAGCTCAAAGCCTATTTCCCGGTCAGTCTCATTATCTATCCAAAGGCAAAAGCCCGGCTCAAAATCGTGGTCGCGGGAAAGCTCATCGTCAAAGCCGAAGCACTCCGAGCCATGGCCTGCAAGCCCCACGGCAATGCGCTGCTCATATTCACCGAAGAGCCGACGCAGCATTTCCCTGCCCCGCTCACGTAAAGGGTCCGGGCCAGCTCAAGTCCCTTCATAAATAGCCTCCGCCCTCTTTCTAAGCTCCATTGCGTATATGAAATAGCCGAAATAGTCAAAGCAGGGAGCGCACTTGGATGCTGTAAAGGCGTGGTAGCTGTCCCGGGGAAGCTCCGGGCTGTTCAAAAGCTCCCATGCCTGCTCAAGACAGTCTCCTATCTCCTCATCCCCCAGCCCCATTTTGCCGTATATCTCCGCCTTGTTGCAAAGGGTCACCGCCAGCTCGTTTTCCGGTCTGGGGCAGCTTTTCATCACCGCAATTGCCCGGTTGAAATAATGCTCGGCGCTGGGGTAATCCTCCATGTCGGCATAGGAAAGAGCCATATTGTTATACAGCCCAGCAAAGCGGTAATCCATGGGGTCAAGATTTTCCGAGTATATACGGCTCACCTGCTCAAAAAGGCTAAGTGAGCGCCGGGTCTGTCCGAAGCAATTAAGGGTAGTGGCCGCATTGAGCAGCACCGTTGCGCCGGAGACGGTGTTTCCCATATTATGCCGCTCAATAAGGTCTGTGACCATGTTCACGGTAATAAGACCTTCTTTTTCGTTGCCTGTGCGCCTGTACTGCCCCAGAAGCTCGCTGAGTATGCTCAACTCCGCTCTCCAGTCGCCAATGCTATTGGCGTGAAGATACCAGCTTTCAAGATAAAGCCGGGCCGCAGCCTCATTGCCCTTTGCGTGAAGCCTGTCAAGTCCTTTGATTATATCCGGCACGGAGAGCCTTTCGGGTGTGGGGGCAGCGTCGGGCTTTTTTACCCAGTCGCTGCTGTCAAAGCAGCAGGCGCTGTCCATGTAATCTCTTTTATCCATTTTTAAATCCCGCCTTGATGAAAGCATGTATAATGTCATATAATATAATTAACATACAAAAGCCTTTGGAGGTTGTAGCGTGAGCAACAGACTTGCAAATGAAATGTCCCCCTATCTGCGTGAGCACAGTGAAAACCCGGTGGACTGGTATCCCTGGTGCAGCGAGGCCTTTGAGCGGGCCAAGGCCGAGGACAAGCCCGTTTTCCTCAGCATCGGCTATTCCACCTGCCACTGGTGCCATGTTATGGCACGGGAATCCTTTGAGGATGAAAAGGTAGCAGCCATCCTCAACCGAAATTTTATAAGCATAAAGGTCGACCGGGAGGAGCGCCCCGATATAGACAGCGTGTATATGCAGGTGTGCCAGACCCTCAGCGGCAGCGGCGGCTGGCCCATGACCGTGATTATGACGCCTGAGCAGCAGCCTTTTTTTGCCGGCACCTATCTGCCGAAGGAAAGCAGAGGCGCACAGATGGGGCTCATCTCCCTTTTGAATGCCGTCAGCCACAAGTGGCGCTTTGAGCGTGACTATCTTATAAAGGCCGGAGAGGATATTACGGAGTATATCCGCCGTGAGGAGCGCTCCGGCAGTCTCAGAGAGCCTGCGGAGCTTATTGAGCTTGCAAAGGCTCAGCTCTGCTCCGCCTATGACGAAGAATACGGCGGCTTTGGCTCCGCTCCCAAGTTCCCCTGTCCCCACCGGCTGATTTTCCTGCTGCGGCTCAGTGCCATGTCCGGAGATAAGCCGCTTCGCGCACAGGTGGAAAATACTCTGCGCCAGATGTACAGAGGCGGTATTTTTGACCACTTCGGCGGCGGCTTCTCCCGCTACTCCACCGACAGGGAGTGGCTTGCCCCCCATTTTGAAAAGACCCTTTATGACAATGCCCTGCTCTCGCTGTGCTACACGGAGGCATGGCAGGACGGGCACATGGCTCTCTACCGTCAGGTAGCCGAGAGCACGCTGGATTACTGTCTCAGAGAGCTTAAAAGCGACGGCGGCGGCTTTTTCTCCGCCCAGGATGCCGACAGTGAGGGCGTTGAGGGTAAATACTATCTTTTCACACCCCAGGAAATAAAATCCGTTCTGGGTGAGGATGCCGGGCGGCACTTCTGCGAATGCTACGACATCACTCCCGAGGGTAATTTTGAGGGAAAGAGCATACCCAATCTGCTTCTCAACACCCGTTGGAATTTTCTCCCCGAGGGCTATGGAGATTTCAGGGAAAAGCTCCGCATTTACAGGCAGCAGCGCCATCCCCTGCACGGGGACGAAAAAATACTCTGCGGCTGGAACGGCCTTATGCTCATGGCTCTCAGCCGCGCCGCCCGGGTATTTTCAGACCCGGTGTACAAAAATGCGGCAGGGGAGCTGGCTGACTTCATGCTCGGCAGCGCCGGCAATCCTGACAGCCTTCGCCACTGCATATTTGAGGACAGCCGGGATATGGCACTGCTTGAGGACTACGCCTTTTTCGCTCTTGGCATGCTTGAGTATTACGACCTCAGCCACAATCCGGAGCATTTGCGCACAGCTCTTGAGCTTGCAGAGAGGATATGCCTCAGCTTCGGCGCAGAGGGCGGCGGCTATTATCTCAGCGCCCACAATGCGGAAAACCTCATAAAGCGGCCTCTTGAGATATTTGATTCCGCCATCCCCTCCGGAAACAGCGCCGCGGCGGTGCTGTTTGACCTGTGCTTCAGGCTTACGGGGGATATAAAATGGCGGCAGCGCCGGGATGAGCTTCTTGATTTTATCTTCTCCCGCACGGGAGAGGCGGCATGGGGCTGCTGCTATGCCCTTATTGCCCAGCTCAGCCGGGTATATCCCACACGGGAGCTGGTATGCGCCGCCGCTTCGGAAAAAGAGCCGGAAATGCTCAGGGCCGTCACCGCAAAATACGCCCCGGAGCTTACAGTGCTGCTTAAAACCCCCTCAAGCGCCGAAGCACTCTCAGAGCTTGCCCCCTTTACCCGCGGGATGAACAGCATCGACGGGAAAAACAGCTTCTATGTCTGCTCCGGCGGTGTCTGCTCCCTGCCCTTTACCGATTGAGAATTATGCATATAGAAACGAAACGGCTTCTTATCCGGGATTTTTGCCCCGGAGACGCAGAGGCGCTGCACCGCATTTTAGGCGACGCCGAGACGATGAAATATCTGGAGGAGCCTTACAGCCTCCGGCAAACCGAGGCCTTTTTAAGCTCCTTCTGTATAGGTCGCAAAGGCGCCTTTGCCGCCTGCCTCAGAGAAAGCGGCGCTCTTATCGGCTATATTCTCTTCAAGGAGCTTTCGCAGGGAGAGTATGAGCTGGGCTGGATAATGAACCGGGACTATTGGCGGCAGGGCTATGCCTATGAGGCCTGCCGGGCAGTCATTGACTATGCTTTCAGGGAGCTTTCCGCAAATAAGATTTTTGCCGAGACTATTGACACGGAGCGCTCCCCTGCTCTTATGAAAAAGCTGGGCATGAGCTTTGAGCGCAGAGAGGGAGAGCTGTATATATACCGTCTTCGGCGGTGAAGGTGATTGCCCTACCGTCAAAACAGGGTTTTATAATATGAAAATATCCGTGTATCCTTTGAGATACACGGATATTCTTATTATTCTCAGTCGTTATCGTATCTGACGCCCTCAAAGCTCTCGTAGTATATTGCCAGAGCGCCGGGTCCAAGGTAGGAGCCGGTGGCGGGCTCATGCTCCACTATAAGTACATCCCTGGGGGGATTGTTTCTCATTATAAGCTCCTTGAGATGCTCTGCATCCTCCGGGCAGTCGCAATGGGATATGCACACCGTCTGCTCAGCGGGATTTCTCACAAAGGCGTCGTACTTCTCCGCAAGGACGCTTATGACCTTTTTGCGGCCTCTTACCTTCGCGTAGGCCACGATTTTACCTTCCTCATTGCCCTTGAGTATGGGCTTTATATTCAGCACCGTGCCCAGCACAGCGGACAGGGGTGAAAGTCTGCCGCCGCGCTTGAGGTGCATCAGATCCTCCACGGTGAACACATTGAAAACCCTGTGTCTGAGCTTGTCCAGATAATCCGCGGTTTCCTCAAAGCTCATGCCCTTTTCCCGGCAGTCAATGCCCCGCATGGCTATAAGCCCTTCACCAAGGGAGGCGCCCAGGGTGTCGATAATGCGTATCTGTCTGCCCGGATACTTCTCCATAAGCTCGGCTGCTGCAATGTGGGAGGAATTGCAGGAGCCGCTTATTCCAGAGGACATGCTGACAAAAATCAGATCCTTACCCTGCTGCAAAACAGGCTCAAAGTACTCCATAAAACGCTGAGGCGTAACCTGAGAGGTGGTCACACGGGTACCGTGACGGATAAGGTCATAGTAGGCACGGCAGTCAAAGCTCCCGGTATCGGTGCAGGTTTTTTCCTCTCCGTCAATGTAGAAGGAAAAGGGCACCACGGGTATGCCATGCTCTCGGGCGTAGGCTGTGGGAAGATTTGCCGAAGTGTCTGTGACTATTACGAAGCTCATATTGTGTCCTCCGCGTGCTTATTTACCCCGAAATTATAGCCATATTTTGGAGGAGAATGCAAGTTTCCCGCCTATACACTTTTTTGCGTTAAAGTGGAGAGAGAAAAAAGCAACTCTACTGCCGGTAGAATTTGGGCAGTAGAGTTGTTTTTTACACTTTTTCAGGCTGTGTTTATACCAATGCTTCCATTTCGTCCACCAGCTCACCGAAGAGCTTCAGTGCGGAATTGACGGGAGCGGGGTCGGACATATCCACGCCTGCTATCTTCAGCAGGGAGATGGGGTCTGTGCTGCCGCCGCCGGAAAGGAACTTCTTGTAATCCTTCACAGCCGCCTCTCCCTCGTCCTTTATGCGGTTGGCAATGGCGACCGCAGCGGAAAAGCCGGTGGCGTACTGGAACACATAGTAGTTGTAGAAGAAGTGGGGGATACGCGCCCATTCCAGAGCAATGCCCTCATCGGACACCATGTCGGGACCGAAGTAGAGCTTATTGAGCTCGTGGTATTCGCGGCTGAGAGCATCGGCGGTAAGAGCCTGTCCACTTTCGCTCATGCGCCCCATAATAAGCTCAAATTCCGCGAACATGGTCTGGCGGTAAACGGTGCCCTTGAACTGGTCAAGGAAATGGTTTATAAGATAGGCTCTCTGCTTCTTGTCCTGAGTTTTCTTAAGCAGATGGCGCATCAGCAGTATCTCGTTGCAGGTGGAGGCAACCTCTGCAACGAAAATCACATAGTCGGAGGTGCACACCGGCTGATACTTGCAGCTATGGTAGCTGTGCAGGGCGTGACCCATCTCATGGGCAAGGGTAAACATGCTGTCCAGCGTTTCCTTGTGGTTGAGCAGCACATAGGGATGGGGGCGGGAGTTGCCGGAGGAATAGGCGCCGCCGCGCTTGCCCTCATTTTCGTACACATCTATCCAGCGGTTTTCAAAGCCCATTTTCAAAAGCTCAACATAGTCCTCGCCCAGAACCTGCAGAGCCTCCAGAACGGTTTCCTTGGCCTGCTCATAGCTTATCTTCTCGGCAGCGTCGGCAACGATGGGCGTGTATACATCGTACATGTGAAGCTCGTCCACACCCAGGAGCTTTTTTCTCAGCGCCACATAGCGGTACATCTTGTCCATATTGGCGTGGACGGCCTCTATAAGGTTCATGTATACCTGCACGGGAACCTCTGTATTGTCCAAAGAGGCTTCTATGGTGCTGTTATACTTTCTGGCGTTTGCAAAGAAGCGAAGCTGCTTAAACTGAGCATCCAGAGTGGCAGCGATGGTGTTTTTATACTCGCCCAATCTGCTGTAATAGGCTTCAAAGGCGTTTTTGCGAAGCACTCTGTCATCGCTTTCAAGCAGGGGAACCAGAAGGCCGTTGGTAAGCTGGTGCTTTTCCCCCTTTGCATCCTCCACATCGGGGAAACGAAGCTCGGCGTTTCTGAAAACGCTGCCTATGCTGTCGGGGCTGTGGGCCATTTCGCCTGCGGCTGCAAGGAGAGTTTCCTCTGCGGGGGAGAGTATGTGCTCTGCCTTGCGGCGTATGCTGTAAAGCACCCGTCTGTAAGTTTCAAGCTCAGGCTGGGCAATGTAGAAAAGGTTCAGGGTATCCTCGGGGATAGCCATTATCTCCGGGGTGGAGAAGGCGTCGGCGCTGGAAATGGCAACAAGGGTGCTCATTGCCTTGCCACGCATATCCTGATACACACTGTCCCCGGTGTCCTCGTCGCCCTTGCAGCTTGCGTAGCCGTAAAGAGGAGCAAGGCGGACCTCCACCTGATCTCTCAGACGCAGATAGCTGAGAAGACTTTCCGCGCTTTCGCCCAGCTTGCCCCGGAACTCAAGTATCTGAGCGGGCAGCTTTTTAAGCTCCTCATTTTCCTTATGCCATGCCTCGTCGCTTTCAAACATGTGGCTCAGATCCCAGGTGTATTCCACGGGAACCTGACTTCTCTTGGGTATTTTATTTTCTGCCATAAAAACCTCCGGTTTATTATTGTTTTTCCTGATTATACCCCTCCCCCGCCCTTTCCGTCAACCGCCGCGGATATATCTTCCCGTCGGAAGAATATACATATACGGAAAGGGGGAAGAATATGCAGATACACATTGTAAGGCCGGGAGACAGCCTCCGCGCCATTGCTCTCAGGTACTCGGTGCCGGCGGAGCGCATCAGCTATGTAAATCAACTCAGCGACCCGTCAAGGCTTTCCGTTGGCATGGCTCTGCTTATACCCACAGAGAGCCGACCGCCTGCCGCCTCCATGGCGGTAAATGCCTACGCCTATCCCAACATTTCCGCCGGGGTGCTGGAGGAATACAGTCCCGTTCTCAGCTTTCTCTGTCCTTTTACCCACATGATAGACGAGGGAGGCCGACTCAGCCCCCTCAATGACGCCCTGCTTCTGGAAAGCGCCCGGCAAAGCGGCACCGCTGCATGGCTGTCGGCGGCAAATCTTGACCCGGCAGGGGGCTTTTCCCCGGACATTGCCCACAGCATACTTACCGATGAGACCGCGCAGAATAATTTCCTTGAGGACTGTATGAGACTTCTGGAGGAAAAGGGCTGCGCGGGGCTTAATCTGGACCTTGAGTATGTCTATCCCTTTGACAAGGGCAGCTACAACCAGTTTCTTGCCCGGCTTTCCCGGCAGCTTCACGCAGAGGGCTATTACCTCAGCACCGCCCTTGCCCCCAAAACAAGCGCAGGGCAGGAGGGGCTTCTCTATTCCGCCCACGACTACGCCGCCCACGGCAAATATGCCGACTACTGCGTAATAATGACCTATGAGTGGGGCTATCTCTACGGTGCGCCTCAGGCGGTGTCGCCGGTGAACAAAATGCGGCAGGTGCTTGAATATGCACTGAGCGAAATGAGCGGCGGCAAAATACTCATGGGCTTTTCAAACTACGCCTATAACTGGACGCTTCCATGGAGGCAGGGTACTCCTGCGCAGCTTCTGTCCAATGCCGCGGCGCAGAACCTTGCCGCCTCCACCGGCGCCGAGGTGAAATTTGACCGGGACGCCATGGCGCCCTATTTCAATTACACCGACAGCGAGGGTCAAAGGCATATCGTCTGGTATGAGGACGCCCGAAGCGTGCGGGCAAGGCTGGCACTTGTGCCGGAATACGGCCTTGGCGGTATAAGCATATGGAACATAAACCGCCTTTACCGGGTGCTGACGGAATACCTGAAAAACGAATATATGACCGATAAATATATCTGAAAAGCCGGGCCTGTGAAATCAGGCCCGGTCCTTTTTTTCTTCCTCTCTCAGTATGCCGATAAAGTCAAGGGCATACATCACAAGGCATATTATCATAAGTCCGCCACAGACAAGCGTAGCCGCCTGCACCGCCGCAGCGGGCATATCCGGCACAAGCAGCAGCGAAAGCATCAGCGCGTAAAGGGCGGCTGTACAGAGCTTGCCGTACCAGCGTGCGCTGTGGATACGGCCTGTGCTTTTCATCACATAAAGCCCCAGCGCCCCGAGGCTTATCTCCCGCAGAAGCTGCAGCGAAAACAGAAGCCACATCCCGGGAAAGCGCCCCGCCGCGCACAGCAGCATGGCTGCCTGAAGCAGCTTATCCGCCAGCGGGTCAAGGATTTTGCCAAGGCTCGTTATCATGTTGAATTTCCTTGCTATGGCTCCGTCCAGCACATCGCTTACAGCGCATATAAGCAGCAAAAGCAGCGCATTTTGCGTCTGCCCGCGGACATATGCCAGCATGAAAGGCGGCACCAAGGCTATTCTGAAAAGACTTATGGCATTTGGAATATTCAACGCATCGCCCCCTCATGCTATGTTATGCCCAATTTATCGGCATTTGTGCATGGCGGCGGCTTAGGATTAATTTTTCTTATTCTTTTCCCCTTGCCTCTTGAATTTGACACATATAGTGGTAAAATGGGCTTTGTATAAAATATTATAGAATGGGTTTTTGTCTGCCGAAAGGTCAGTGATGCCTTCGCTGCAGGCGAAACAGGTAGAATATGGCATTTTTCAAGAAAACTTTCACATTGCTGACAGCGCTGTGCCTGCTGCTGAGCCTTGCTCCCGTTGCCCTTGCCTCCGAGCTTCAGCCGGGGGATGAGCGCTTTGAGGGCAAAAGCTGGGATGAGGTAGTGGAGCAGTTTCTCTCCGATCGGGGCACCGACCGGCGCTATGTGGGCATCGGCTACCGCAATACCGTCACCGGTGAGGAGCATTTCATAAACGGCGATGAATACAGGGATGCCGGCTCCCTGTACAAGGTTCCCATGAACATGTATTTCACGGAGAAAATATCCAGAGGTGAAATGAGCTGGGACAGCTATGTTGCCGGCACCGAGTATAAAAATCTCCTTGAGTGGACCATCGTCAACTCCAACAACACCTTTGCCGAGTATATGTGGAACCACATGGGCGGCTATCATCAGTACCGTAAGCTGATATGCCCCTACATGGGCGTGGATGCGGAGACCGTGGAGGATAAGTTCTATGAGAACAATTTCTTCACTCCCCGGCAGATGCTTTACTGCCTTAATCTGCTCTACACCGAAAGTGAGCGCTTTCCCGGCGTCATAGACGCCATGCTTCAGGCAGAGCCCGAAAACTATTTCAACTACAAGCCCCAACAGTTTGATGTGGCTCACAAATACGGCTACAACTCCGAGGGCTGGCAGCTTTTCCTCAATGACAGTGCCATTGTCTATACCGACGACCCCATAGTTATCGTAATGTTTACGGACACTGTGTCCGACCCCTACGACGCTCTGAGCGATTTCTGCACGCTCATGTGTGATTACACCCAGTATCACACCGCCCTTCGCCTTGAACAGGAGGCTCAGGAGGCGCTGCAGGCAGCACAGGAGGCTGACCGTCAGGCGGCAGAGGAGGCCGTCCGCCGCGAAGAAGAAAATTCCACCGTTGAAACCGACGCCACCGGCAGGAAAGGAGTGGGCAATATAAAAAGTTTAATCATTGCTCTTGCATTGGCAGTAGTGGTGGTCATCGCCGCCATAACATTCATAAGCAAGGTTGCCGCAAGCGCTCAGGAGGATAAGATAAACGGCTTCTGGGGCAGCATTGCGGTGCTGTTTGCCGCAGCCGCCCTGCTGCTGAGCATTGTGGGCATGACCTTCGGCACCCTTGTGGCAAAGCCCGACGGCGACCCTGCCGAGACGGTGAACGCCTTCCTTGAGGCACTTGACCGTGGCAGCTACAACGAGGCCTATACATATCTGTCCGATTACAGCTCTCTCGGCCTTGAAAATCAGGCTCAGGGTGACATTGGCGCTCTGGTGCAGCAGGCTGTGAGGGACAGCTTCAGCTACTCTCTCAAGGGCGAATGCAAGGTTGACGGGCTCAGCGCCACACAGCAGGCGGAGCTTCGCTATCTGGATCTCAAGTCCTTCGGCTCGGAGCTTGAGCTTCTTACAAACCAAAATCTTGAGGCAATTGTTGCCGAGCGCCCCCGCAGCGAGATTTACGACGAGAACAACAATTACCTGCCCAGTGTCACGGATGAGGCCTACCGCCTGGCCCTTGAGAACATACTCAGCCGGGCGGAGGAATACTGCGCCTCCGTGGATGTGGAGCTGGAGCTCAGCTACCACGCGGGTCACTGGCAGCTTAAAACCAATCCCCAGCTTCTCAACGCCCTTATCGGCGGATGCTACTGAGAAAGGAGACAGTCAATGAGCGGAAACGAATTTGACTTCAACATAGATTCCATACTTGAGGAGTTTTCCGATTTCAGCAGCCATATAGGTGAGCAGGAAAAGCCCCGTCCGGAGCCCCCGGCGGAAAAGCCCGCCCCGGTGCAGAGGCCGGCCGCACCTGTCTTCCCCGGTGAGCCCACCCAAAAATACACGCCCTCTCAGCCGGAGCACAGGACAGAGCCGGTGATCTCTCAGCGTCCCACACAGAGCTTTACCCCGTCTCAGCCCCCGGCGCGCCCCAAGGCTCAGCCGGAAAGTGTTCCCCGCCGTGGCGAGGCAAGGGAAAAATACCCCGCCGAAAGGCAGCGGCACAGCGAGCCTGTACGCACTGAGACAAAAGGCGGCTCCCGCCCCGTAAAGGAAAAGGCGGAGGCTAAGCCCCGCCGCGTCAGAGAGGAAAATCCCCTGAAGCCCCAGACCGGCGAAAAGACTCCCGGCATCAGCCCTCTCACCCCCTTTATCGGCATTATATGCGCAGTTATAATCCTGCTTGGTCTTGTATGGACAGGCCTTAATGTCCACCCGGGTACCTCCGCCGCCACGGTGGATTCCGCAGCCCAGCGGCTTGATATGGTATCCCAGCTTGATGTGTACCTTAATAACATGGCAAGCGACGCGATGGGTGACCTGGCCTACATAAGAAAGGTCTATAAAATAGACGAAAACGCCACCTTCGCCCCTGCACCCGACCAGAACCAGTACGGCACGGTGCAGATAAACGAGGCGGACAAGGTGCTGGAGGTCATCCAGCGCGCCCGGGATTCCGGTCTGCTGGAGGGACAGGATGTGGTCTTTGACCCCAACGCAAATTTCTATCATCTGTCCGAAATCCAGTACTACTGTGACGACACCATACTTGTAATCTGCTGGAAGGAGCAGATAGACGGCAGGGTTTGCTCCATAGTGGAGGTGAAGATAGCCGACGCCTCCCAGTTCAGACGCAAGATAACCGAGGACACCTACGGCAGCTCCGTGAAGCAGTACGCCTCCCAGCTCTCCGCCAGCGCAAACGCGGTTGTTGCCATGAACGCAGACTTCTACGCCTTCCGCTCTCTGGGCATGGTGGTGTACCAGCGTCAGCTTTACCGCTTCAATACCGCCAACGCCTCAGGCTTCAAGTCCTATAACTGCATTGACCACTGCTTTATCGACGGCAAGGGCGATATGAACATCATGTACCGGGGTGAGGAGTTCACCAAGGAGAGCATGGAGCAGTACATTGCCGACAATGACATTCTCTTCGGTCTGGCCTTCGGTCCTGTTCTGGTGGATAACAGCCAGGTAGTCCCCTGCAACAGCTACCCCGCAGGTGAGATACATTCCGAATATTCCCGCGCAGGTCTGGGCCAGCTTGACAGTCTCCATTATCTGTACATGACCGTAAACTGGTCAAGCGAGAATACCCCCAGAGCAAATATTGCCGAGTTTGCGGACATTTTCCAGCGCAAGGGCGTAAAGACCGCCTACTGTCTGGACGGCGGACAGACCAGTGAAATTGTCATGAACGATGTGCCCTTCAACTACATCGACTTCAATGCCGAGCGTACCGTCAGCGATATAATCTACTTTGCCACCGCAATTCCCGAATCGGAGGTGAGAAAATGAGCCAGATAGCCGTTTCCATCGGTGAATTTGCAATCTACTGGAACTCCATAATCATCGTGCTGGGCATACTTGCCTGCTTTGCTCTCAGCTTCGCCCTTTACACCTCCGCCGGCGGCAGAGCCGGCTCCATGTTCGTCATGCTGGCGCTGAGCCTGTTTCTGTCCATTTTCCTCAGCCGGCTTCTTCACTGGTACTGCCATGAGGATCAGTACACCGGACTTCTGAACTGTCTCACCGACTATTCCGTGGGCAGCTTCTGCGTGCCGGGCATACTGTTTGCGGTGCTAATCTCCGCAAAGCTCACCCAGCTTATGAACCTTGCGGAAAGCTCCAAAAGGCTTCTTGACGCGGTAGCTCCCGGCGAAGCTCTTTGCATTGCCCTTATCCGTCTCAGCGCACTTTTCACAAACTCCGGCCGCAGCAAAATCGTTGTGAACAAGCCTATTCTCCAGCATCTGCCTCTGGCATCCCCGGTTACCGACTCCTCCGGCGCCACCCAGTATCTCTTTGCCAGCTTCTTTATTCAGTTCATTCTGACCTTGATACTGGCGATTGCCCTTGTGAATTTCTTTATGAACAAGCGCCGCCGGCGCATCAAGGGCGATTACAGCAGCGACGGACATGTTATGAACATGTTTCTGCTGTTTTACGGCTGCATCGAGATGGTTCTGGACAGTACCCGCTACGACGCCAGCTTCATCCACTTCCGCCTGCTGACCTTCCTTAACAAGTTCACCGGCTTTATCAGCTTCGTGCAGATAGTTTCCGCCGTGTGCGCCCTTGTGATGCTCATCAAGTACAGCAATATCTCCGTCCGTGCCGAGGGCAGGCAGTGGTATCACTGGCTCATGTGGGGTCTCTGGGTCGTGGGTCTTGCCGCAGGCGGCGTCTGTGAGTATCTGGTGCAGCGCCACGGCGACTGGTATCTTATGTGCTACGCCATCATGTCTCTGGGCGTGCTGCTTATGACACTTGTGGTACACAGAATGTACATCCTCTGCTGCTCCAAAAGGAAAGACACCTGAGCGCAGAGAATAAATATCCCCCCGTAAAACGGGGGGTATTTCTCCTGCGGGCATAGCCCTCTGTTCCTCGCCGACACGTCAAACGTGTAATACGATCTGCCAACTGCGTGGGGATTGTTACTTGCCGCCCGTGAACGGGCCTACTTCAC
>JAZNUQ010000065.1:0-9351 GCA_045592365.1 Candidatus Limivicinus sp.
GACTGAGGGATTGTTATTGTCTTTTTCATCAACCCCTCCGTCATTTGCTTTGCAAATGACACCTCCCCTTACACAGGGGAGGCTTACGCTGCGGCGGGACTACTCATAGGCATAGCCTTTTTGGAACCACAGGCACAGCCCGTGGTTTCCGGTTACAACGAAAAAACACGGCATAGACTGCCGTGTTTTTCCTGTTTGTCACCCGGGTTCACTCAAGCTCCCTGTACATGGCGGGAGCAGAGGCCTTGCCGGCGTTTTCGTTTATCTCGATGACCTCAACCCGAAGGCTCCGCTGGCCGAAGGCTATTTCAATCACATCGCCTACCTTCACCTGATAGGAGGCCTTCACCTGTCTGCCGTTTACGCTTACCCGCTCTGCGTCGCAGGCCTCATTTGCCACGGTTCTGCGCTTTATGAGGCGCGATACCTTAAGATATTTGTCAAGTCTCATAAATCTTCCCCAAATGCAAAGACAGCGGCATTTTAACCGCTGTCTTTTTCATGCATCAATTACTTTGCAATAGCGTCCTTGAGAGCCTTGCCAACCTTGAAGGAAGCGACGCGGCTTGCGGGGATCTGGATCTCTTCCTTGGTCTTGGGGTTGCGGCCAACGCGGGCGTTGCGAACCTTAACCTCGAATGCGCCGAAGCCAACCAGCTGGACCTTCTCACCTGCTGCCAGGGTCTCGGTGATGGACTCAAATGCTGCGTTTATAGCCTTCTCGCTGTCCTTCTTGGACAGGCCAGCCTTCTCTGCAACTGCAGATACGAGTTCTGCCTTATTCATGTGTGTTCCTCCTAAATATTATCGGCTCATCGCCATGTGTTTATGATGAGTCTGCCCCAAAAGCAGGCAGAATACTCATTTTTTCGGTGCTGCCGCGCCTCAGCGCAACAGCATGGATGAATTTATCACATCTTCCGGCATTAATCAAGTGCAAATTGATAATTTCTGATTATTTTCTCTTGATTTTATCCGAAATTTCCAGATTTTAGTGCAAGTGCAGCAATTTTGCCAGCTTTCCGCCGCCGGGAATGAGCTTCATGTCCTCTTTTGTGACCGTTCCAAGGAGAACAGTCATAACAAGATACACCACAATTGCCGCCGCCATTGCTGCTCCCATGGCCAGCAGCATTACAAATCTGCCGCTGCCCAGAACCCGCTGGGCAATACCGTACACAGCCCAGGCAGCGCCGCCCATGGCCACGCTGCAAAGCAGGGGTCTGAAAAGTATGACCCTCAGTCTGGGGTTTTTATCCAGCACCCTGCACATGAAGACAAAGTTCATTATGCACATCACCGCATAGCTTGCAAGGGTACCCACCGGAGCGCCGTAGATATTTATTTCCCTGTTGGCGACAAGGAAGTAGTTTATGCCTATCTTGACAAAGCTGCCCACTATCATGGAATACATGGGATACTGCTCCTTGCCGGTGGCCTGCAAAATGGCGTTTTCCATCAGCACAAGGCACACAAAGAAGGATGCAATGCCCATGATGCACAGCAGCGCCGGGCCTGCCTCGTGGCTGCCCGGATAGAGCACCTGCATTATCGGCGCGCACAGCACCGCAAGCCCCGCCCCCATGGGCATGGAGATAACGGTGGCGATACGCATGGAGTCCTCGGATATTTTTGTTGCCTCATCGTCCTCACCGCGAACGATGGCTGCGGCAATTGCCGGCACCACGGATATGGTGAGAGGCGTGATAAAGGCAGCCGGCAGATTAAAAAGGGTCTGCGCCTTGCCATAAACGCCGTAAAGGGTCTGGGCTTCGTCAAGACTGAAGCCTGCCGCGGACTGGAGCCTGCCCATACAGAGGCTGGAGTCCACCAGGTTGAGTATGGTCATTACCGAAGCGCCCAGCGCAATGGGTATGCCTATACGCATAAGGCGCTTGAATATCCTTATGCCGTCGTCGGGAATATCCGGCTCGGCAAGCGGCTCGTCCTCGTAATTGCGCTTTTTGTACAGGAACATATACAAAAGAGCTGCAAGAGAGCCTACCGTGACGCCGAAGATGGCGCCAGCTGAGGCTGCGGGCTTGCCCTTGCCCAGCCCCATAAGGATAGCCGCAAGGCCAAGGCCGAAGGCTACCTTAACCAGAACCTCGATGACCTGACCCACAGTGGTGGGTATCATGTTGCCGTGACCCTGACAGTAGCCTCTGTATGCCGACACAAGGCACACCAGCAAAACCGCCGGAGACATGGCCCAGATGCTTCTTGAGGCCTCGGGATTGTGCAGGATGTTATCCGCCAGATAATCCGGGAAGAAGAACATCACCGAGGAAAAGGCTGTGCCTATCACGAAGAAGGTAAGCCATGCCACGGTAAAGGTGCGCCGGGCCTGCATGGGTCTGCCCTGGGCATTGGCCTCGGATATCATGCGGGAAAGCGCCACGGGCAGGCCCGCGGTGGCCAGGGTCAGAAAAACATTGTAAACATTATAGGTGGCTATGAACAGCGAGTATCCGTCATCCCCGAGGATGTTGCCGAGAGGTACCTTGTAAATGAAGCCAAGCACCTTCATTATGGCCACACCCACCGTAAGTATGGCGGCGCCGTACATATAGTTTTGTCCTTTGGACTTGGCCATGGCCATCCTCCTGTTAATTATAATGCTGCTTTGGGTATTTACACGCTGCTGCGCTCAAGGATGCGGCGTGCCACATAGACGCCGCTGGCGGATGCGTGGGACAGGGAGTGGGTGACGCCGGAGCCGTCACCTATTACATAGAGTCCGTCACAGGTAGTCTGCAGATCATTGTCCAGCTCAACTTCCATATTGTAGAACTTGACCTCCACGCCGTAAAGCAGGGTATCATCGTTTGCGGTGCCGGGAGCTATCTTATCAAGAGCATAGACCATTTCTATTATGCCGTCAAGTATTCGTTTGGGCATTACAAGGCTCAGGTCACCGGGAGTTGCCGCCAGAGTGGGGGTAACAAAGCTCTCGTCAATGCGGCGCTGGGTGCTGCGTCTGCCGCGCACAAGGTCGCCGAAGCGCTGAACGATAACGCCGCCGCCAAGCATATTGGACAGGCGTGCAATGCTCTCACCGTAGCCGTTGGAGTCCTTGAAGGGCTCGGAAAAGTGCTTGGATACCAGCAGGGCGAAGTTTGTGTTCTCGGTGTGCTTTGACTTGTCCTCATAGCTGTGACCGTTGACGGTGACAATGCCGTTAGTATTCTCGTTTACCACCTCGCCGTTGGGGTTCATGCAGAAGGTGCGCACAAGGTCCTCAAACTTCTCGGTGCGGTAGACTATCTTGCTCTCGTAAAGCTCGTCGGTCAGGTGGGAGAACACCTGTGCCGGCAGCTCCACGCGAACACCCAGGTCCACGCGGTTTGACTTGGTCTTGATGCCAAGGTTTTCGCAGACCTTTTCCATCCACTTGCTTCCGCTGCGGCCAACGGAGGCAACGCAGTAGCGGCAGCTGTAATCACCCTCGGCGGTGCTTACAGTATAGCCGGCCTCTCCCCTGCCGACGCCGGTGACGGCAGTGTTAAAGTGGAAGTCTACCTTGTCCTTAAGCTCATTATATATATTTTCCAGCACCACATAGTTTATGTCCGTTCCCAGATGGCGGACCTGTGCGTCCAGCAGATGCAGGCCGTTTTCAATGCAGGTGCGCTTAATCTTGGTGTTCGCGGTGGAATAGAGCTTGGTGCCCTCACCGCCGTGGCTGAGATTAATCTCGTCCACATAGCGCATAAGGTCAATGGCCTCCTGCTTGCCTATGTACTCGTAAAGAGTGCCGCCAAACTGGTTGGTGATGTTATATTTGCCGTCGGAAAATGCGCCTGCACCGCCGAAGCCGCTCATAATGGCGCAGCTTTTGCACTTGATGCAGCTTTTTACCTTCTTGCCGTCGATGGGGCACTTGCGCTGGCTGAGAGCCCTGCCCATCTCAAAAACGCCTATTTTAAGGCCGCTGTCTGCCTTTGCAAGCTCATAGGCGGAGAAGATACCGCCGGGGCCCGCTCCTATTATAATAACATCGTAATTCATACTATGCTCCTTTCAAAATGAAAGCCGCTTCAGCCTCCCGGTTCGGGGAAACTGAAGCGGTCTGAAAATGTATCCTCGTTGATAATAACACGGCAAACCGTGCTCTGTCAAGTAAAGTAACTGTGAACTTGCCCTTCCGCTCACTCTGAAATTCCCGGTACGGATTGCCGCGTCGATGCGCTCCTCGCAATGACAGATTATAGCATTAACCTAAACTCCTGTCATTGCGAAACCAGTCCGCAGACCGGTTGTGGCAATCCGTCTCTCTTTTGGGTATTACAGGCTGCCACGGCGGCACTTCGTATCAAACTGAGTCAAGACCACCCGCTATGCGGGTGGTCTTGACTGTTTATGGTTACGCCTTCAGGCGGAAGGTCCGGAAGACACACCTTATGAAGACCGCTCATGGTAAATTATCCGGATAATCAAACTGTACAATAATGTAATGGCAGGCACCATGTGCCTGCCATTACTGAAATTCTACCAGCTTTTTGCATCCCGATATATAACCACAAAGGAGATTATTGTCATTATGACGTCGCTTACAAACTGAGCCCAGACCAGCCCCAGAATACCGAAACAGAAATTCAGCACAAAGAGCATGGGAATGTTAATACCCAGCCAGCGAAGCGCGGCAAGAGAAGCGGAGCGCCTGCCGTTACCGAGTGCCTGATTGAGAAATACCGCAAAAAAGCAGAAGAACATTATAACGGCAGCCGGGGTGCGGATACGAAGAAATACGGTGCCGAGGGCAAGCGTTGCCGGGTCATCAATGAAAAATGCCACGATGAAGGGGGCAAACAGCTCATACAAAACAATGCTGATAAGAGCTACACATCCCCCGGCTTTCAGAGTACAGCCCATGATTTCCTTTGTGCGTTTGTGGTCTTTAAGCGCATGGCTGTAAGCTACAAGAGGAACCATGCCCTGACAAAGACCTACACCAATCTGCTGCGGCAGTCGCTCCACCTTGAGAATGATGCCTATGGCGGCGAGGGCGTTTTCACCGTAAGCGGACATCAGCCTGTCCAGTACAAGATAGTCCAGATCAAACAGCACCATGCCAAGGGTGCCCGGAATACCGATGCCTATTACCTTGCGGCGGATTTCTTTTCCGGGCATGGGTGTGGAAAGTTTTACTTTTATTACGTTCTGCTTCCGGCAGAACACAATAAAGCAATATACGCAGGAAGTTACGCTGGAAATCAGCGTGGCAATGGCGACACCCAGCACCTCATTGCCTCTGGGCAAAAGCACGAACATGAACAGAGGGTCCAGAAAAATGTTGAGCATACCTCCCAAGGAAACCCCAAATCCGGCTTCCTTTGAAAGGCCAAGGCTTCGCAGAATATTTGAAAGTATGTTTGAAAGCACCGTGGGAACCCCGCCCACCACCATTACAGTCAGGGCATAGATTCTGGCATATGGCAGTGTGTTGGCGTTAGCTCCAAGCAATCTGAGGATTGGCTGCAGAAAAAACAGCATCAGCACCGCTGTGCAAATGGCTACGGCAGCGCCCATGCGCACACAATATGCGGCGGTTTTTTCTGCCTCATCCTTATCGCCCATGGCCAGCAAGCTGGGCAGAAGAGCATTGCCGCCCATACCAAACATAGTGCCTATCGCAACGGAGAGGTTGAAAGCGGGGAGCACAAGGGACACGCCCGCCACCATGTTGGGGGCGTTTGTCTGCCCGATATAAAAGGTGTCCGCCATGTTGTATACAAGTACAACAAGCTGGCTGATAACGGCAGGTACGGCCATAGTCCTTACCGCCTGCGCAACACTCATGCTGCTGAATATATCTTCTATGGATCGGCTTTTTTTCATTATCCGCTCTCCTTGTTTTTTTGATATATTATTACATTGCTCCCCTTTCTTCAATGCCTCCTGAAAAAAATGAAGGACGGTCGGGCTGCATTTACAAATTTTTTCTGCATAGCTGTGCCGGATGGGCATACAAATATAAAACACCCCTTCCCGAAGGAAGGGGTGAAAAACTATGCTTTTTAAATTATGCGTTGCGGACGGAGTCGATGTGACGGGTGAGGTCCAGCATCTTGCAGGAGAAGCCCCACTCATTGTCGTACCAAGCGACGAGCTTGACAAAGTTCTGAAAATGCCGAAATTCGGCATTTTCAGGTCTTTTTCCATACTCAAAAAGTTCTGTGTCAAATTGCCAATTACTTTTTTTGTTTTCGTTGTCATACCAAATTTAACAACATTTTTCATACCTATTATACACTTCCAAATGTAAGCGAAACAAGCCCCCTGACCCTTTTTGTACAACTAAAAACATCTCTGCACATCTTGGAACATCTTCACACATCTCCAAAAGTCTATTGAACATCTTTGAAGAACAAACCCTCATCCAAGAGGCAAAAATAAAATAAAAAAAGATAAAAAAGTTTTTGTGGTGTCCGCTCAATGTAGGACACCACTTTTGTTATTATATAACCACAGTAAGGGAGACGACAAAAACAAAAAGCTCCCAAGAACAGCCAGAAAGGTAATTACTATGAAGAAGATGTTTGTTTATGATTTTGAAAATCAGGCAGTTGTTAGTTACAAGTCCACTATCGCAAGAGCAAATAAAGGCATTAACCCCGAATACAGCGTGCTGACCTCTATGCTGAAAGCACAGCCCACTTTCTCTGTTAAGGCAAAGGTTATCGATGTCAATAAGAACAAGAAGTCCCACAATGGTCTGACCCTCGAAAGAATGGCTGAATACATCAAGACCCAGCCCAACAGCGAAAAGGCTTTGGAGAAGTTCGAAGCAGTTAAAAAGATTGCCAAGGCAAAGGGTGCCTGCTACCCCTTTGGGGAAACTGAAGCGATTTTGTAAAATGTATTTCTGTTGGCAATAACACGAAATGCAAGCCCCTGTCAAGTAAAGTAACTATGATCAGCTAAAGAAGCATTTATTCGTAATAAAAATAATAGTGTGTGTTTATCCATTCTTCTGCGGTCATAAGGCTCAGTTCCACCGGTTTGCCATGCATTGTCTCATAATAACTATTGTGAGCATGCTCGACCCAGTAATCAAAAATATATTCCCCGGGTAGTACAAAATAGTCAATCTTCTCAGCACCTGCATTGACTTGTTCTTCTATGTAGCTGTCCCTGACACTGCATATCCTAGCAGTATCGGCAAATACGGCGCACAGGGAAAGCATACATACCACCACCAGCGCACACACTCCTGCCTTGATATACATGTATATACAGGATATAGGCTTTTCCAGCGTAATACGTGACAGTGCGCAGTCCAGCAGCATTACATCCGCTGCCACCAGAAAAACGTACGAATGCATTAGGCTCCTATAACCTATTGGCTCCACAAACAGGAAGGGCCCCAGACTGAATATAGCCATAAATATGAGAAAATATGAGACCAAAAGTCGCTTTTCCAACCCGGCACGCAGCACAACAACCGCACTTGCAACAAATCCCGCCAAAAACATGCACATAAACAGGACCAGGCAAACACTTTCTGCCACTGCCAATTTGCCGTACCAACGACTGAGACTGGCCACATGGCAGGCGAAGAAAAATGCTACCGGCAGCCAAAGTCCGACAAACAGGAGATGATTACGGCTACTTTTAGCAGTCTTATGAAGCAGCACGGTCTGCCCCAGTGCCAGCGCGGCAAAGGCCACTGTGTTTTCAGAATACATGCTGACCAGCTTCACACCGTTTTTTACCATCCCATAGATAGTTTTCATGATGCCCCCGGCAAAGTTGAATTTGCGATAGCCAATCATGAGCCCATAATCTGAACAAAACCACTTGGGAATCATAAACATAAGAACAGCCCCCAGCGCCGCTGCTATCAGGAATGTAAACGCTCCTGCAAAAAGTTCTTTCTTTACTCTGCACGCGTAAACAACAAGTACGAAAGCAAGTATCAGGTTTATACAGGAGCTATGCTCAACGTAAAGCTGCATGGCAAGTCCGCACAGAAAAACTGCCACACAAATCACGAACTTGCCCGCTCTATTTTTACTGGCAGACATCTCCACAAGTATAAATCCCAAAAGAAAAAGTATGATTGGCGGAACATAGTTCTGAAATCCGGCAGTCCAAGCTGCAGCCTGAGCAAAAATACCCGGAGAGACGCACAGAATCAAAACCACAGTTACTATACGGCTGATAGGGTTACTGATTCTCAAGACCCGGATAATCAGAACAGGAAGGATGGTGAAGCAAATCGCCTTTACAAACACCCTTAGATGTATATATTCTACCAGATAATATACACCCAGATTTCCAAGCAGGCGCCCATTGCCATAGGAAAGAGCATAGTTGAAAATGTTATTGAAACCTTTAAGCCTCAGTGTCCAGAAAAATATGTCATCCGCAGTCATTGGGGCACAGTAAAAAACAAATACCCAAAACAGAAAAAAGACGGCAAAAAAGCCACCGTAAGTCAGGTTCCTCTTATGACGCTCAGAAAGACTTTTGGTTTTCATGAGAAAGCTCCTTCCGCTCAAGAAATCACAAAACACAAGTCCTAAAAGGCCGAACATAAAATAATGCCCTTAGCGAATTCGCATGGACTTAAAACAAAGGAAATTATCAACCATTTCGGACAGGGGATGGTAACAGTGCAATCTTATAACAAATTGATATTAACACACAAAAATTTGCAACACAAGTATTTTCCTCCCGTGCATGCTATATCAGCAATACTGTCGAACAGTCATCAATTCTTTATAGTCTGACTGATATAGTAAAAAAGCAGTGCTTTCCGAAGAAAGCACTGCCAATACAGCTTTAAAATTATGCGTTGCGGACGGAGTCGATGTGACGGGTGAGGTCCAGCATCTTGCAGGAGAAGCCCCACTCGTTGTCGTACCATGCAACCAGCTTAACGAAGTTGTCGTTAAGAGAGATGCCGGCCTGTGCATCGAAGATGGAGGTGTGAGCGTCGGTGCGGAAGTCGGAGGAAACGACCTCGTCATCAACATACTCCAGAACGCCCTTCATGGGGCCTTCGGAGGCTGCCTTCATTGCAGCGCAGATCTCTTCCATGGAAGCGCCCTTCTCGAGGCGGACGGTCAGGTCAACAACAGAGATGTCGCCGGTGGGAACGCGCATTGCCATACCGGTGAGCTTACCCTTCAGCTCGGGGATAACCTTGCCAACTGCCTTTGCAGCGCCGGTGGAGGAGGGGATGATGTTGTTGTAGATGGAGCGTGCGCCGCGCAGGTCCTTCTTCTTGGGGAAGCCGTCAACGATGGCCTGGGTAGCGGTGGAGGCATGAACGGTAGTCATGAGACCTTCGATGATGCCGAAGTTGTCGTTGATGACCTTTGCCATGGGAGCAAGGCAGTT
>JAZNUQ010000066.1:0-3874 GCA_045592365.1 Candidatus Limivicinus sp.
TGAGCGCTCTTGCCAGCAAGACCACCGCACTGTAATTTAATAAGCAAAAAAGCGGCACCCGCGGGTGCTTCTTTTTTGCGTTTGCTTGTGTGGGGGGAGAGTGAAGAGTGAAGAGCGAACAGGTGTGGTGTGCCTGCGGCACGGATTGGAAATGCCCCTCATCAGTCAGCTTCGCTGACAGCTTCCCCCCACAGGGGGGAAGCCTTGGTGCAAGTGTGGGGTTTTGCTGAAAAAGCCTTCACCCCTTGAGGGGGGAAGGTGCTGAGCGAAGCGAAGCGGATGAGGGGTGACTGAGGGGCGGATAATATTCGCCCGTGGAGACGGATTGCCACGGCTCCTGCGGAGCCTCGCAATGACAGGAGTTGCGGCAGCGGCGGGAGCAAGCCCCCGCCCTACGACAGCCCTTAGGGGGCCTGCGGCCTGCAATGACGGTATTTTGTTCAACCATCCCTCCGCAAAGGAAAAAGCCCGGATAATTCCGGGCTCTTTCGCTGGGTACGGGAGTATAACATTACGGAGATAAGGGGGATAGCTTGCTCAGTGCTCACAGCCGCCGCAGCTTGTGCATGTGCTGCAGGAGGCGTCGCAGCTGCATGAGCAGCCGCCGGGGCAGCCTATGCATTTCTGCCCGCGTTTTTTGGCTCTGATAACATATACAGAGGCAAGGCTTACGATTACAAGTACAATTGCTACAATAATAAAATCGCTCATACAATTACTTTCCGCTGAGTGCGTACTCAGACTTAAGCTCGCGGTCTGTCCGGACACACATCCAGACGACTGTGCCTGCCATTGCAAGCACTGCGATAAGACCGGGGACGAAGGCTGCGCCCACAGCTCCGGTGGTGATAAGAGTGCCAAGCTGATACACAAGGAAGGCTGCGGAATAGCCTACGGCAAGCTGCAGGCCGATGCCGCCCCAGAGCCACTTGCTGCTCTTCATTTCACTGTTCATTGCGCCGATGGCTGCAAAGCAGGGGGGAGTGTAGAGGTTGAACATCAGATAGGCAAGGGCTGCCACCTTGGTGATTGCCATGACTCCGGCAACCTCGGCGCCTGCGCCCTCAAGCATTGCAAGCTCCTCCACATCGATGAAGTTTTCAAGACCCACAAAGCAGACTGCCAGAGTACCCACAACATTTTCCTTGGCGATAAAGCCGGTGACTGCGGCGGCTGCAAGCTGCCAGCTCAGCACTCCCACGATGGGGACAAGAAGATATGCAAAGGGACCGGCTATGGAGGCGAGAATGGAGGCGTCTGCGCTGTCTGCCACCTGCAGGGACCATGTAAAGGTCTGCATTATCTGCACTGCTGTGTTGCAAAGCAGGATGATGGTGGCGGCCTTGACTATGTATGCCCAGCCGCGGCTGCACATGGACAGGAAGGCTCTCTTAAAGCTGGGGAGCTTGTATTCGGGAAGCTCCATGATGAAGAAGGACTTTCTGACCTTGTGGCCGGCTATCTTGTTTACCAGCAGAGCCCCAAGGAAGATAAGCACGATGCCGCTGAGATACATGACGGTGCTGACCCAGCCGGCATTGTCAAAGAAGGCGCCGGCGATAAGGGCGATAACGGGTATCTTTGCGCCGCAGGGCATGAAGGGTGTCAGCATTGCGGTGGCTCTGCGCTCACGCTCGTTGCGTATGGTGCGGCTTGCCATGATGCCGGGGATGGCGCAGCCTATGCCGATAACAAAGGGGATGACGCTCTTGCCGCTGAGCCCCACCTTCTTGAAAATGGGGTCAAGCACAACGGAGACGCGGGACATGTAGCCGCAGTCCTCAAGCAGAGCAATGAGAAAATACATGACCATGACCAGCGGCAAAAAGCCGATGACCGCTATAACGCCGCCGATGACGCCGTCAACCAGCAGGGCCGCAAGGAAGGGGGAGGCATTCTCCATAAGACTGCCAACCCAGCCCTGGAAGCCTTCAAGCCAGCCTACCAGAGTGTCCGCCACATAGGGGCCCACCCAAACCTGGGAAATCTGGAACACAAGGAACATGACTGCCGCGAAGATGGGGATACCCACAAACTTGTTGGTTATAATGTCATCAAACCTATCCTGTGCGTTATGCTCACGGGTCAGAACCTTTCTGGTTTCAACCGCCTTGACTATGCCGTTTACAAAGGCAAAGCGCTCCCTGTCCGCCTGCTCAACGGCGGCTCTGTCGCTCAGGTCAATATCTGCCTGAGTGTAGGGGGCCTGCTGAGCCTTGCCCGCCTGCCTGACGGCGGCCTCCACCACCTGCCTGAGGCCGTTATCGGAGCTTGAGGTGGAAACGGTCTCAATGACGGGACAGCCCAGCTTCTGGCTGAGAAGCTCTGCGTTAATGACGGTCTCCTTGGCGGCGTTTATATCCGATTTGTTGAGAGCCACAACAAGGGGGATGCCCAGCTCCAGAAGCTGAGTTGTGAAGAAAAGGCTGCGGCTCAGGTTCGTGGCGTCAACGATGTTGATGATCGCCTCGGGCTCTGCATTCCTTACGAAAGAGCTGGTGATGCTCTCCTCAGAGGTAAAGGGAGACATGGAGTATGCGCCGGGAAGGTCAACAGCCACAAGCTCATTGCCCTCACAATATGCCTTCTTTATGGGAGCCATCTTCTTTTCCACGGTAACGCCTGCCCAGTTGCCTACCTTTTCGTTGCGGCCTGTAAGGGCGTTGTACATGGTTGTTTTACCGCTGTTGGGATTTCCCGCCAGTGCGATTTTCATTTTATTTTCCTCTCTTTCTTAACGGCCTGAGCCGATAGATACAAAATTTACGGTTAGCAGAGGCTAACCAGAGACCTTAATAAAGGGCGGCTTTATAAAAACCGCCTTTTGCCCGGTAGGGGAGACACAGTAAAGCCGCCTTGCGGACTTATGCGCATACGAGGATTGCTTCTGCAAGCTGATTGTCTATATTATACCTTGCGTCCTTAATGGAAACGACGCAGCCGCCTCTGCGGCGGGATACTACGGTGATGGGCTCGCCGCTGTAACAACCCAGAGAAAACAGGAAAGCATCCAGCTCCTCATCCTGAGTGGAGATACGGCTGATTATATATTCCTTTCCTTCCATTGCCTTGCTCAGTGCCATGGTATCCATCCTTTCACCTTCGTCTGTCTTTATTATCTGTTAGCAACAGCTAACCGATGCTTCCTTAAAAGGGTTAGCCGCAGCTAACCTCACTGATATAATAATACCGATATTCCCGTTTGTCAAGTAGGAATTTGAGATTTCTCCCATGAAATTCCTTAATTGTCTGTCCGGTGCTTTTTCTTTACACATTTGGGAATATATGATAAAATACTGTTTACGCCTGAAAGGAGGGGTTTTATGCAGCTTCAGGAATCGGCGGAGATGTATCTGGAAACGATATACATCCTCTCAAGGGAGAAAAGCGCCGTTCGCAGCATTGACATTGCCGAGCACATGGGCTATTCAAAGCCCAGCGTCAGCCGCGCCGTGGGACTTCTCAGGCAGGGGGGCTACATTGCTGTGAATGAGGAGGGCTTCATCACCCTCAGCGACAAGGGCCATGAGGCGGCTCACAAGGTGTTTGAGCGGCACACGGTGCTCTCGGGGGTGCTTGAGATGCTGGGGGTAAGCCGTGACTGCGCCATTGAGGACGCCTGCCGCATCGAGCATGTGATAAGCGACGAGAGCTTTGACGCGATCAAGGCCCTTTTTGAAAAATTCGGCGGCTGAGTGCCCCGCACCCTTTTTCGAAGTCCGCCGGAAGAAAAATTTTTATTTTTTTATAACAAAAATTCTTGACTAAATTTGTGAAATATGCTAAAATCGCAAATTGTGTGGGCGCAGGCACACCCTTATTGCGCCCAATTGTCAAATCCGGTAAAAAAGCACTGTTTATCAGGCTTTTTTAT
>JAZNUQ010000067.1:0-22739 GCA_045592365.1 Candidatus Limivicinus sp.
CGCACTCCGGCCCCACCCCAGACCCTGTAAACGGAACCTCCCCCGCCCTTTGGTGCGCCAGAGTTTTTATTCTTTTATTCTACATATTTGAAATACAGGTCGCTGTCCTCAAGCTCCGGGGCTATTTTAAGCGCCTCAATAAGATTTGATATGCGTATGCCGTCAACCGAGGAGGCGGAGAAGAAAAAGGCCCCCTCCGGTATCTCCATGCGGACACGGTTTTCTCTGATTTGTATGGGGCCCGTGTGCTCTGTGCCGTCGGTGGTCACGATGGTACAGGTCATAGCCTCAAGATCAAGGCGTATGCTTGCGGTGCATAGCTCGCTTTCGAGCTGATAGCTGCCGCTGCGTATGGCATTTCTTGCGTAAAGGGGGAATTTGATACCTGAGGGGAGCTCCACCTTAATGCCCCAGGCGCCCTGAAAGATGCTGCCGTAAAGGTACACAGGCGCACCGCCGGTCTGAACAAGGCTTTCACCCCGACGGGAAAAAATGTACTCATGCCCGTATTCCTGAGAAAGCATCCGGAGAGTTCCGTCCTGCTCGGTGTAGCTGCCGTAGTCCGTGTCGTAGGAGCCTATATAAAAGAGCTTTTCCTCGGGGATGAGGGCAATGACGGAGTCATACATGATGCCGTCCTCCTCGGTGTAAATCGCGTATTCCTCCGCAAGGAGCCGGCTTCCCTCCGGCAGAGCTGCGGGAGCGTAATCTATAAAGAACTCAAGCCCCTCTGCCGCCTGCGCATCGTACAGGGGATTAAAATGCAGCTCGCTGTTTACATCCACATACATGGGAGAGAAAAACTCATAGGCACGGAAAACAAGGCCGTGAGCCTCGGGGCGTACCAGACACTCGCTCTGACCGTAGTGCAGTCTCAGCCAGCGTCCGTCATATTCAAGAACGCCCTGCTGTGCCGTGCCGAATTGGTCAACGAGCACAAAGCGCCGGTGTTCGGTGTCCAGAAGCAGACTTACCTGAGAGGCCTGCCCGCTTACATCCGACTTGGTTTCCGTGGCGCTTATGTCCATTACATAGGGCAGCATGTGGTATATATATGAGGCGCTGATGCGGGGGAACACGGTTCCGTGCATAACGGTGACGGAGGGGGGCTCTTCACCCTCGGCGCCCGGGCCGTAGGCAAGGAGCAGGCTGCCTTCATACACAAGGTCATTGCCCTGCCGACGGAAGCTCCATGTGTTTTGCCCGTCGGTGAGAATGATGCTGTCGCCCTCATCGGAGACTGCCCATACATCCCCATATTCGCCGTTGGAGGAAAAACGCCATGTGCCTGCAAGGGCATTGTGCTCTATATTCAGAGAGAAGCCCTCGGAGTAAAAGCGGAAGCTCTCGCAGTAGAGCCTGCGGCTGTCCCTGAGTACTGATGCACTGCTGTCCCTGAGGGCTGCGTTTTCGTCAAAGACAAAGCCGAAACGACCGGAATAGCCTGCGCTGGGATAGGCAAGAAAGGGCAGCGTATCCCGGGCAGAGAGCCTGAGCTCTTCTCCGCCGGTGACGGAGAAATCCACGCTTCCCTCCGGGAAAATGCAGCGGAGAATGTCCTGAGTAAAGACAATGCTGCCTTCGTACAGGCTGCCGTCATAGCCGCGGAGGGTGCAGACCATGTTTGTTAGGTCTATGGCAAGCTGCGGCGCCTCGCCAAAGGGCGTGTATCCGGAAATGTCCATGCCGTACACGCCGGAGCGGATAACAAGGCTTTCCATAGGCGCAAACAGGCTGCCGGAGCTGATTTGAACCATGTTATCGGCATTTTCCGGCATATATGCGGTAAGGGGAGTGTCGCCGCTGAGCTCAAGGCCGGTATCCACACGGCGGAAATTCCACACGCTGTCGTTCAGCGTAATGGCGATATTCCCTGCCTCGTCCCGGGAAAAGGCGCATTCCCTGCGCTCACCGTCCTTTTCCACATAGCAAAGTCCGCTCTGGCTATGGAGATAGATACAGCAGACATAAAGGCCCGCGCCGGTTTCGCTGCTGTACACATAGCTTTCCATAATGGGAAGCTCATCTACCGTGACGCTCTGGGCGCTGACTGTATCGGCGCCGATAGTAGCGGCGGGGTCATTTTTGGGCGCTGTGCCCGGCAGCTCCGAAGTTTCCGCTGTGCATGCGCAGAGGGACAGGAGCACAGCAAGGCATAAAATTGCGGAAAACAGCTTTTTCATTTTCGCCTCCAGTTATTTTGCGGTGATAGCCTGCCAGTCGGGAAGCTGCGTGGGGGAGGGGCGACTGGCATACTCCAGCGTATCGTTGGGGTCGTCGAATACGGTTTCAATGCGAAGGTCGGGGGCCGTCTCGTAAATTATTTGCAGCATGCTGCCGCTGTGGGCGCTGTCAACAGCCGGAACATTATCTGCCGTGTACATAAACATAAGGCCGGGGGGATCGGTGAAGCTCTCCTGCACATAGCTCACATAGCTTTCAACGGAGCGGGTTTTGTGGAGGTTGCCGAGAATGTAGTCGGTGACGCGGTAGCTGTTCATGTTACCGTCCTCCACGGCGCTGTCTACGGGGCTGCCGGAGGCGTGGTAGTGGGTAAGGTCAATGAAATAGTACCAGCCATCGTGGTAAATGTAGTTATACACATGGCCGCTGCCGTCACGCTGAGAGGTGGCAAGATAGCCCACCTGCTCATAGTCCGAGGAAAGAATGTAGCGCAGCCAGTTGGAATCGGTGGCACAGCAGCCGCTGTTGCTGAGCACCGCGTAATAGCCGGGCTTGTGGTGCTCCCAGTTTATTCCGTTTTCAAAAATGCGTATATTGTCGTCGGAGGAGGTGAAATTACCTATCTGGTAAAGCTGCAGAGCCTCATAAAGGGTGGAGATAAGCTGCTGCTTATCCTCGGGGGAGGCGTCAAGCATTTGATATATATCGGCGTTTGTATATCGGCTGCTGCCGAGAGCATTGGCAGGCACCCAGTACACACCGGGGTATACCTCCAGCTCAAAGTCGGCGTCGTGGCGCAGTGTTTTCAGGTCCTGCCCCCGGTCGCCGGAGTAGTCTGTGGGCTCGTTCTGCCTGTCAAGCTCGTCAAAGCGAAAGCTCATTGTCTGCTGCTGCCCCTTGGGGTCAACAAAATGGAAGCGGTATTCGCGGCAGTTGAATTCGGTGGTGGCGGGGTGTCCGTCCATCCAGCTGAAGCTCTCTCCGGGCTGGATAACGAGGTTTCCAAGCCCAATATTTTCAAGGTCGGAAGCCTCAAAAATATAGGTGCCAAGCTGCTGACCGTCTTTGAAATCAGTTATATCCATGGAAAAAAGCTCAATGGGGTCTGCGCCCTTGTTTTCAAACAGGAAGGGGAAAACCCAGTTGCCGGTGGGCTGAGAGCCGTCCTGAGGCTGCACGCCCAGATCCTTAAGCTGCATGCCCTGCATATCAAAGTTGAAGACCATGTCATGGGCATTGCCCTGCGGGTCGGTAAAGCTGAAAATATACTGTCTGCCGTCAAAATCATCCGTTACCGGATGGCCGTCAGTCCATGAGAAGCCCTGACCCGGCTCAAGCACCGTGGATGGCAGCTGCAGGCGGCCAAGCTCCTCCGTGGGGAAGAGGTAGCTGTCCTGCTCGGCGCCGTTATTCAGGTTCTTTATTTCCAGTGACACAAGACTGAGTCTCGGGCCGCTTTCGTTAATAAGATGCATCTCAAAAATCCAGCCCATGTCGCGGAGGATGGGGGGGACAGGCTCGCCGTCTGCGATTGGGGCAGGCTCTGCGGGAGCCTGCGTACCAAGGTCGCTGCGCAGACCCTCTATAACATGTATGGCCATGTCGTATCTGCCTTCCTCAAGCAGGGAAACTATGTAGTCGTAGTCCTTGCTGCCTGTTCCTCCGCAGGCGCAGAGGGAGAGACACAGGGCACATATTATGAGAACAGACAGAATTTTTTTCATAAAAATATCCTTTCAAACATGCTGAATGTCTTGTTGAAATCTTTATGCTTTATTCTAATGTAAAAACAGCGAATGTGTCAACGACAATACGCAAGACAATACGCAAAAAGAGGCTGCCGTGAAGTGAAATCTTCACGGCAGCCGGAGACTGTCAAAAAATATGTTTCAAGCCGCAAGTTACAGAGCCGCGGGGGAGCGCGAGGGGGCAAGGCCCGCCTCCCAGTACAATAAACCGCCACAGAAAAACTTGTAAATACAAGTTTTTTGGGCGAAGCAGCATTTTGCATATTGCAAAATGCTTGGCGGTAGAAGCGCAGTCAAAAAAGTCATAAATGACTTTTTTGACAAGCTGAGGCTGCCGTGAAGTGAAATCTTCACGGCAGCCGGAGTGTAAAGCGCAGCGCGTATTTTTTGTTATTTCTTGAAATACTGCCTGTCGTAGTTGCCCTGAATGCAGCGCACCACGGTGGACAGCACGGAGCAGGTGGGGCAGGGGATGCCCAGCTCTTCGCCGTATTCGGCAATCTTGCCGTTGAGAACATCGATTTCCGTCTGGCGCTGGTTGAAGAGCATATCCTGAGCCATGGAGGGATAGTAGTCACCGATGTTGGTCACAATGTCGTTATGGTCGTGGGCGATAAACTCATCCGCATCCAGAGGAGTGCCCTTGGCGGTGGCAACGGCGCAGGCCTCGCGGATAACACCGTGGAAGAGCTGACGGCCGTAGGGGTCGTTTTCAACCTCGGAGATCTTGAGACGAAGCACAGCGCATACGGTGTTGACGGTGGAATTGACAATGACCTTTTTCCAGAGGAACTTGTATACATCGTCCTTGCGCCAGTAGGCGTCGCAGCCGCCGTCGCGGTAGGCCTTCTCCATAACCTCGCAGACCTTGTCGTTAAGCTCTGCTCTTTTTCAGATAGGCTGCAAATACGCTGCCTGCCGCACCTGAACCTATCATTGCTATTTTCATGTCAAACCACCCTTTTTATAAAAATTACGGAATATTTCTGCTGCTATTATACGGCGTGCGGCGGCGACTTACAAGAGAAAATGTGCATGAGCGGAGCAAAGGCCGTAAAAACCCCCCGGAACTCAGTCCGGGGGTGCTGTGTCGGGTATTACTGACGCTGGGAGATGTAGGCGGCGTAGCGGTCACGGTACCACCACTGCAGCTCATCGGGAGCAGAGCTGACGAAGGCAATATCATAGGTAACGCCGTTGACCTCGGCAACGAAGCGGAACATTTCCAGCCATTCGTTGTAGGAATCAAAGCTGAATACGCCTTCGCCGGGATTTTCGGGCAGATCGGAGACCACGGTGCCGTCCGCTCTGAACTCAAATCCAAAGGTATCGGCGATCTCGTTGACCTCGATGCCGTTGTAAAGGCTGCTTGCCTCCCAACTGCCGATAATGAGAGCCGGAGCCTCGGCGCTCATGTCGCTGACGGGGGAGGTGAGAGTCTCACCGCAGACGGAGCAGAGATCGGTGCGGGTATTGCCTTTTATGGTCTGCAGAACCGGCTCGTGGCCTGCAGGCTCGCCCTCGGTGGCGGCACAGACGGTGCAGGTCTTGGGGCTCGTGCAGGTGGCTTCCGCCCATGTGTGGGCTATCGGCTCACCCTCGGTGGCAGCGCAGGCAGTACAGGTCTTGGGGCTCGTGCAGGTGGCTTCTGCCCATGTGTGACCTAATGCTTCACCCTCGGTCTCGCCGCATTTGGTGCAGGTTTTGGGACTTGTGCAGGTGGCGGAGGCCCACTCGTGCTCGCAGCCGCAGGCACTGAGGCTCAGGAGCATAATTACAAGCAGCAGCGCGGAGATAATTCTCTTCATAAGCAATCCTCATTTCTGTTATTTTAAAATCTTAAATAAGGGCTGAATGCTATTACATAACTATACACGAATGCGGCTTTCCATGTCAATGTGTTTATACGGACTGTCACCGAATTCAGAAAAACGCCCCTGTTTTCCTCCGATACAGGGGAAAAACAGGGGCTTAGTCAATATAACTGCCGGGCAGGAGGCAAAAGCTCCGGTATCTGAGCTTTTACCTTATGGCGGCGTGCTTGCGGCGGAGGGAAAGATTGTCCGCTATCATGGCAATGAACTCAGAGTTGGTGGGCTTACCCTTGATGTTACTGACGGTATAGCCGAAGAACCTCTGCAAAACCTCAATATCGCCTCTGTCCCATGCCACCTCGATGGCGTGGCGGATGGCGCGCTCAACACGGCTGGGGGTGGTGGAAAACTTCCGCGCCACCTCGGGATAGAGCACCTTGGTGACGGCATTTATCATGTCCATATCGTTTATGGTGAGGATGATGGCCTCTCTCAGATACTGATAGCCCTTTATATGGGCGGGAACGCCGATTTCGTGGATAATGTCGGTTACCACGGCCTCAAGGTCAGCGTCACGGCGGGAGTTGCTCTCGGCAAAATCCGTGGGGCTTGATGCGGTGGCGCTGCTGGCGCTTATGCGGCGCAGATGCATAAGCAGAGAGGAGCTGTCACAGGGCTTGGGGATAAAGTATTCCACGCCCAGGGAGGCACAGTCCGCCAAAACGGTCTGGTTAATAAAGCCGGAAAGCACCACCACACGGCACCTGACCTTGGTATCGGGCAGGCGGCGCAGCAGCTCCAACCCGTCAAGCTGTGAAAGCTGAAGATCCATTATCAGTATATCGGGCTTGAGCTCCGTTACCAGAGCCAGGGCTTCAAGGCCGTCTCCGGCGGTGCCCAGCACCTCAAAATCTTTCTCGGCGCTTATGAGCTCTGTGAGCAGCGTGCAGAATTCTGCGTTTGCGTCGGCTATGAGAATGCGCGTTTTGGTTTCCATAATTTTATCCTCCCAATGGCTTTGTATAATTCAATTAATGGCCTTAACATGATGGAATTTCCGAAATGTCGCATTAAATTTATCATAACGGCATTTATGAGACAACAGAAACTTGTCGAATATCGCAGAGAACTTGTTGACATAATATTTCATCAAACTACACGATGCAATAGCTTTCGACAATTTATTTCAGGGGAAATTTTATAATTTGTCGAATTTTGTCGAAAAATAATCTGTGAAGAAGGCAAAGCCTTGATGCACCGTGTAAAAAGGCATTAGGCTTTGCCAAAAGCTCAGGGTTCACCGTACAAAAGCTCAAAGCTCTCATAATGGTCGGCGGTGTAATATATAAGCCCGTCGTTGGAGAAGACAATGCGCTCGGCTCCCCGGGAGCTTGCCCCAAGGGTATTGATGTCACACTCGGTCCATGTGCGCCCCTGAGCGTTGGGCAGCAGACCTTCCCGGTTGCCGAAGCGGTCGCCGCCGATGCACTTACCCGGCAGATACTTGTCAAGCCCGCCGCCGCTCCAGCCGGCGGCACGCGCTTCATCCTTGGTGACGAAATTCCCCGGCAGGCAGCCGTAGGTGTGTATGTACAGCGCCACATCCTCGGCGGTGGTGTAGCTTCCGTCCTCGTCAATGGCGGGGGCGGCTTCCTCCTGAGGCGGGGCGGCCTCACCCTCATCGGGCTCTGCCTCCTGTTGTGGCTCTGCCTCTGCCGGAGTCTCCTCCAGCTCGCTGATTATATCCACCACATCCGAGACGATTTCAACCGTGTCGCGCACATCCTCAACGCTGCAGCCTGAGAGCGTGCCCGCCAGCATAAATACCGCCAGCAGAAGGGCAATCAGTTTCCTGTAATTCATGCGTGTTCCTCCCGGAAACAGTTTAGCCTGACGGATATAATCCGAACCCGTTTCTGAGAGCGTATACATCGACATTGCGTCGTTGCCGGCTTTTGAAGGGCGACAGCCCATCTGCAAGCCGGCGCCTTGCACTGTCTTCCTATACGCACTCAGAAATCTCCGACTCTGCGGGAGTGTATTTTTGTGTCAGGCGAAATTGAGTGATGCCGCCGGGCTGACGCCCGGCAAAGAATGAAATGAAGTCTGGCGCGAAAAGCCGCCCCGCAGAGCGGGTTCGGACTATATCCGTCAGGCTATACCAGAATAATAACACGACTGAGGCCGCTTCGCAATCGGTTTTGACAAATCTGCCGCCATTAAAAAGCACAAAATCGGAGAATGTGACGGATTTACCCACAGTGGGGCGGAAATGATAAGCAGATTATTGACAAGAGCCGTAAAACTGGTATAATCTAAGCAAATCAATTGAATTCCTTATCAAGAGTGGTGGAGGGATCGGCCCTGTGAAGCCCGGCAACCTGCATAAGCAAGGTGCCAAATCCGGCGGAGACGAAAGATGAGGCTTTGTACTTATGCTGTGCTCTGTCGGAAGATGGAGCTTTTGTACTTTGTGGAGGAATTTGAATGAACGCCCTGGTATTTCAGTCCGACTTCGGCATGCAGGACGGTGCGGTCAGCGCAATGTACGGCGTGGCCTACTCCGTCAAAAAAGACCTTAAGGTTTTTGACCTGACCCATGACATTGAGCCTTACAATATCTGGGAGGCAAGCTACCGGCTCATTCAGGCCGTGGGCTATTGGCCGGAGGGCACGGTGTTTGTGTCCGTGGTGGATCCGGGGGTAGGCTCGGACCGCAGCAGCATTGTTATAAAGACCCGCACCGGACAGTACATTGTCACTCCCGATAACGGCACCCTCACCCATGTGAAGCGTCGCATCGGCATTGCCGAGGCCCGTGTGATAGACGAAAGGGTGAACCGCCGCTCCGGCTCGGAGGAGTCCTACACCTTCCACGGCAGGGATGTTTACGCCTATACCGGCGCGCGCCTTGCCGCAGGGATAATCGACTTTGAGCAGGTGGGGCCTCTCTACGATACGGACAGGGTGGCTGAGCTTCCCGTGGTGGCTCCCACCGGGGACGAAAACAGCGTTAAGGGTACTATTGATGTGCTGGATATTCGCTTCGGCAGTCTCTGGACCAATGTGCCCAAGGAAATGTTCAAGGCTCTGGGCATTGAGATAGGCAAGCGTGTGGAGGTCACAATAGAAAATGACACACGCTGCGTTTACCGCAATGTTATGAGCTATGCCCACTCCTTCGCGGATGTGAATGTGGGCGAGCCTCTGGTGTACATTAACTCCCTTGACTGTATGGCGGTGGCCATCAATCAGGGCAGCTTTGCCAGAGCCTACAATATCGGAACCGGCAACAGCTGGAAAATCAGCTTTGCCCCCAGCAGATGGTGATTTTTGGTTGCGTATGTCCTGACCGTGGACTGAGCACTGAAAATATATATTCAAATTAAAAAAGGAGTAGAAAACATGAAAAAGTCTCCCGTAAAGACTATCGTTGCTATCGGCATCGGCGCAGCCCTGTTCTTCGTTCTGGGCCGCTTCGTTTCCATCCCCAGCCCTGTTCCCAACACTAACATTGCCACTCAGTACGGTCTGCTGGCCTTCATGGCAGTTCTGTTCGGACCCGTTGCCGGCCTGCTCATCGGCCTCATCGGCCACACCCTCATCGACTTCAGCTACGGCTGGGGCATCTGGTGGAGCTGGGTTATCGCTTCCGGCGTGTTCGGCCTGCTGATGGGCCTGCTGTCCAAGAAGCTCAGCCTTGCTGACGGTGTGTTCGGCAAGAAGGCAATCGTTGGCTTCAACGTGTTCCAGGCTGTTGCCCACGCCATCTCCTGGGTCGGCGTTGCATTCGTTCTGGACATTCTCATGTATCAGGAGCCCGTGAACAAGGCTCTCATTCAGGGTCTGGTAGGCGGCGCATCCAACATCGTCACCACCGCTATCATCGGCACCCTGCTCTGCCTTGCTTATGCAGCAGCAAAGCCCAAGAAGGGCAGCCTGAAGGAAGAGGCATAAGCTGTAACTGCCAATCCGTAATACGGCGGGAGTATTCCCGCCGTATTTTGGATATTGCGGAAAGGGTACTCAGGGCGTACATTTTCCATAGTATCCCAACAGGAGGAAAGCGATTTGAGCGAAGTAATACTTGAATTTAAGGACTTTGGCTTTCAGTACAACGCACAGGCAAGGCCCACTCTCTACAATATAAATCTAAGCGTCCGCAAGGGGGAAAAGCTGCTTATTGCCGGACCCTCCGGCTGCGGCAAGTCCACTCTGGCCCACTGCATAAACGGCCTGATACCCTTTGCCTACCGGGGCGAGAGTACAGGCAGCCTCAAGCTCTGCGGCAAGGAAACAAAGGATTTAAGCATATTTGAAATATCCCGACATGTGGGGACCGTCCTGCAGGATACGGACGGCCAGTTTATTGGCCTTACCGTTGCGGAGGACATTGCTTTCGCGCTGGAAAATGACTGCGTGGAAGAGCCGGAGCTTCACGACCGGGTACGTTTGGTGGCAGAGACGGTAAATGTGGCAGAGCATCTGCACCATGCGCCCAATGAGCTTTCCGGCGGACAGAAGCAGCGTGTCTCTCTGGCAGGCGTAATGGTTGAGGATGTGGACATCCTGCTTTTTGACGAGCCTCTTGCAAATCTTGACCCCGCCACCGGCAAGCAGGCTATTGAGCTTATAGACGAGATACAGAAGCAAACCGGTGCCGCCGTTATTATCATTGAACACCGGCTTGAGGACGTGCTGCACCGCTCGGTGGACCGGGTGGTGCTTATGAGTGAGGGCCGCATAATATCCGACGGCAGCCCCGATGAGCTTTTAAGCGGTGACAGTCTGACGGAAAACGGCATCCGTGAGCCTCTTTACATTACTGCCCTTAAATACGCAGGCGTCCAAATCAGGCCGGAGAAGAGGCCCAGCAGTATAAAGAGCATAGAGCTTGATTCAGGGGACAAGGAAAAACTGAGAAGCTGGTTTAATTCCCGGCCGGCAGCTCCGGCAAGGCCGGAACGCCCCATGCTGCTTGAGGCCGATAGTATTCACTTTGCCTACTCAAACGGACATCCCGCCCTTAAAGGCGTTTCCGTTTCGGTTAAGGCGGGCGAGCTTATCGCCATTGTGGGTACCAACGGCGCGGGTAAATCCACCTTCTCCAAGGTGGTCTGCGGCTTTGAAAAGCAGCAGGAGGGTTCTTTGCGCTTCAAGGGCGAGGACATGATGGGCCTTTCCATAAAGGAGCGAGCCGACCGCATTGGCTATGTGATGCAGAACCCCAACCAGATGATATCCAAGACCCTTATCTTCGATGAAATTGCCCTGGGCCTTCGCTGCCGCGGCTATGATGAGGACAAGGTGAAGGAAAGGGTGGAAAGCACCCTGAAGATTTGCGGACTGTGGCCCTTCCGCAAGTGGCCCATTTCCGCCCTCAGCTTCGGGCAGAAAAAGCGCGTCACCATCGCCTCCATTCTGGCCCTTGAGCCGGACATGATAATCCTTGACGAGCCTACCGCAGGTCAGGACTACCGGCACTATACGGACATCATGGAATTTCTGGAGGAGCTTAACCGCAGGGGCATAACCGTGGTGATGATAACTCACGATATGCACCTTATGCTTGAGTATGCAGAGCGTGCGGTGGTATTTTCCGGCGGGCAGGTCATAGCCAATGACAGCTCCGCCGCCATTCTCACAAATCCGGACATAATCCGTCAGGCAAACCTGAAGGAAACTTCCCTCTACGAGCTGGCACTGCTCTGCGGAATTGAGGACGCAAAGGCTTTTGTCCAGTGCTTTATAGACTATGAGAGGGAGGTGTGCCGCAAATGACAAATATTTTCAACTACATTGACCGGCCATCACCCATACACAGCCTTACAGGCGCAACCAAGCTGGTGGCTCTGCTGCTGTGGAGCCTTGCGGCAATGGTGACCTACGACACGCGGCTTCTGGCGGCACTGTCCGTGCTGAGCATAGCGCTCTTCTACGTTTCAAAGATAAAGATACGCGATGTGTCCTTTATGCTGGCCTTCACGCTGGTGTTTCTGGTGCTGAATAATGTGCTGGTATTTGTGTTCTCCCCTCAGCACGGCGTAAGCATCTACGGCAGCCGCAATGTGCTTTTCAGTCTGGGCGGCAACTATGTGGTGACCTCCCAGCAGCTTTTCTACCACCTGAACCTGTTTCTCAAGTACCTGTCCACCATTCCCATAGTGCTGCTTTTTGTCTGCACCACCAATCCCAGTGAATTTGCCGCTTCTCTCAGCCGTATCGGCGTCAAATACACCATTGCATACTCCGTGGCACTGGCCCTGCGCTATATCCCCGACATCCAGCGTGAGTACCACGACATTTCTCAGGCCCAGCAGGCCAGAGGCATAGAGATGAGCAAAAAGGAGAGTCTTGCCAAGCGCCTTAAAAGCGCGTCTGCCATACTTATCCCCCTTATCCTTTCCAGTATGGACAGAATAGAGGTCATCTCCAACGCAATGGAGCTTCGCGGCTTTGGCAAGAACAAAAAAAGGAGCTGGTATATGGAGCGCAAATTCAGGGCAGCGGATATATTTGTGATGATATTCTGCGCACTGCTTTTTGTGCTGTCACTGTACCTGAATCACCTTAACGGCGGTCGTTTCTTCAATCCCTTTATATGAAAAAATTCCCCTCCCGCCGGGAGGGGAATTTTTTCTCGGGCTATTGAGAAAGACCGTCTGTAATGGTAATATTTGATTATAACTGTGCAAAGGAGTTTAAATATGATTAGTCTTTGCAATAACTGGGAATTTACGGAGCGCTGGTCGGAGGGCTTCATGCGCGGCGAGGGCAGCGCCGAGAGGGTGCGCCTGCCTCATACCGTCAGGGAGATACCTCTGCATTACGCAGACCCGGAGCACTACGAAATGCTCTGCGGATACAGGCGCAGACTGAATGTGGGGCAGGAGCTTCGGGGCAAGCGGCTGTTTTTGCAGTTTGACGGCGCGGCACATATTGCCACCGTGTACATCAACGGCGTGGAGTGCGCCCACCACCGCTGCGGCTACACCGCCTTTCGTGCGGAAATAACGGAGCTTGTAAATTACGGCGGGGATAACCTCATCGCCGTAAGGCTGGACAGCAGCGAAAACCCGGATATACCGCCTTTTGGCTTTGTCATAGACTATCTGACCTACGGGGGACTGTACCGGGAGGTGTGGCTGGATGTGCGGCAGCGGGAATACATTGAGGATGTGTACATCACCACCCCTGCCACCGACACGGTGGATGTGAAGGTATGGGCCGGGGAGGGCAATGTGACAATAAGCATTCTGGACGGAGACAAGAGCCTTGCAAGCATCAAAGGCCGGTCTGCCTCCTTCCGCATCCCCAAGGTCACCGCGTGGAGCTGTGAGCAGCCTAAGCTCTATACCTGCCGGGTGGAGCTGGGAGAGGATGTGCGGGAGGAGAGCTTCGGCTTTCGCACGGCGGAGTTTAAAGGCGACGGCTTTTACCTCAACGGCAAAAAAACCTTCCTCCGGGGTCTGAACCGCCACCAGAGCTACCCCTATGTGGGCTACGCCGTGCCGGAAAGCCTCCAGCGGGAGGACGCCCGCATTTTGAAGGAGGAGCTTTGCTGCACCGCGGTCAGAACCTCCCACTATCCCCAGAGCCGCTATTTTATAGATGAGTGCGACAGGCTGGGACTTCTGGTATTTACGGAGATCCCCGGCTGGCAGCACATCGGCGGTGAGGACTGGCAGGAGCAGGCGGTGCAGAACACCCGGGAAATGGTGCTTCAGTACCGCAACCACCCCAGCATTATCCTCTGGGGCGTTCGCATAAACGAAAGTCAGGACAATGACGCCCTTTACCGGCGCACAAACGCCGTGGCACGGGAGCTTGACCCGGGACGCGCCACCTCCGGCGTGCGCTTTATTATGAAAAGCAGCCTGCTTGAGGATGTCTACGGCTACAATGACTTCTCCCATACCGGGGATAACCCCGGCGTCAGGAGGAAAAGAGCCGTCATGCGCGACACCTCGAAGCCCCTTATGATAACCGAGCACAACGGACATATGTTCCCCACCAAAAGCTATGACCCATGGTGGAAGCGTCAGGAGCAGGCGCTGCGCCATTGCCGGGTGCAGCATGAGGCGGCGGCCTCCGGGGAGCATGTGGGCTGCTTCGGCTGGTGCATGTTTGACTATCCCACCCACAAGGATTTCGGCTCCGGCGACAGGGTATGCTACCACGGCGTGTTGGACGCCTTCAGAAACCCAAAGCTGGCCGCAGCCCTTTACGCAAGTCAGGGTGATGAAAGACCGGTGCTTGAGATAGGCTCTCCAATGGATATAGGCGACTATGCCGGCGGTCAGACGGGGGACAGCTATATTTTCACAAATGCCGACTGCGTGGAGCTCTACAAGAACGATAAATTTGTAAAGACCTTCAGACCGGAGACTTCCGCGGGGCTTCCCCATCTTCCGCTGCTGATGGACGATACCATAGGAGCACTTCTGGAAACTGAGGAGGGCTTTGACAGAGCCAGGGCGGAGACCTTGCACCGCTGCCTGCTGTCCGCCGCAAGGCATGGCCTTGAGGCCATGCCGCTTAAGGATATGCTGACAATGGGCTATGCCATGCTGCGCTACAAGATAGACATGGCACAGGCAACGGAGCTTTACGGTAAATATGTGGGCAACTGGGGCGGCGAAGCCACACGCTGGCGCTTTGTGGCAAAGAAAAACGGCGAAGCCGTGGCGGAAAGCATCCGCTGCCCGGGGAAAAAGCTGCATCTTGAGCTGACTGTAAGCTCCGGGCGTCTTTGCGAAAAGCAGAGCTATGACATGGCGGCGGTGAGAATAAGGATAGCCGACGAGTTCGGAAACACCGCAAGCTATGCCCAACTGCCCGTAAGCCTCGGTATAAGCGGGGAGGCAGAGCTGGTGGGGCCTGCCACTGTCACCGCCGAGGGCGGCATGTGCGGCTGCTATGTGCGCAGTATCGGCAAGGCAGGTAAGGCACAGCTTACCGTGACATGTCCGCAGTGCGGCAGCGTCAGCCTTGAATTTGACATAGAGATATGAAAAACGGGTTCCGAAATTTCCGGAACCCGTTTTTTCAGTTTATCTGATCCAGCTTGAAGCCCTCTCCGTGAACCTCCGTGGTGTTCATTACAAAGGTGAAGGCTTTGGGGTCTGCCAGCTTTACGGCACGCAGGGTCTGAGCCAGCATGTTGCGCCGTGTGACGATAACAACGATTTCCTTGCCGTCGCCGGTGTAGCCGCCGGTGGCGGGGATTATGGTGGTACCCCGGTCGGTAAGGTCAACCACCATTTTGGAGACCCTTTCACCGTCGGAGGTGATGGCATATACCACCTTGGCGTAATCCACGCCCTGTGCCAGCGCGTCAATTACCTTGGAGCAGGCAAAGATGGTGACGGTGGAGTAGAGCGCCACATCCATGTCCCTGAAAACACATACGGCGAAGACAACCACCGCAGCGTCAATAGCCATGAGCAAGGTGCCGTTGGGGACGTTGGGCAGTGCCTTTTTGAGCACAAGCGCCAGCAGGTCGGTGCCGCCGGTGCTGATGCCGCGCATAAACAGCATACCTATACCAAGTCCGCACACTGCGCCGCCAAAGACCGAGGCCAGCACAAAATCCCCGGTATAGGCGGGAAGAACAGCCGCGCTGAGCTCAATGAACACCGAAAGCAGAAGCGTTGAAAGCACTGTAAAAACAAGAGCGCGGGTGCCCAGAGCTCTCCAGGCCAGAAGCAGCAGCGGAACATTCAATATAATATTCCAAAGGCTGACACGGATGGGGCTTATGTGGGCAAGGGCGGTGGAAAGACCGGAGACCCCGCCGGGGGCAATGTCATTGGGAATGGTAAACACCGCAAGAGCGCCGCCGACCAGCGCGCTGCCCAGAACGGTAAAGGCAAGATCCAAAATAAGGCTTTTTATCCTGTTAGTCATGTAGTTTTGTCACCTGTTATTTTTCTTTGTAAAAACAAGGGCATTATACCATATACAGGAGAAAAATCAACATTTTCTATCCCCACATAAGCCTGCATATCCAAGCCGAGGATATAAAGCAGGCCAAATCCGCCATAAGCGCCGCCGGAATTGCCCAGCGGCTTTTTTTGACCCCGGCCGCCGCCAGATACACCGCCGCCACATAAAAGGTGGTCTCGCTGGAGCCTACCATAACCGCTGCCGTGCGTCCGATAAGACTGTCGGCGCCGTGGCTTTCAATAAGCTCTGCCGCTGCGGCAAGGGCTCCGCTGCCGCTGAGGGGACGAAGCAGCATGATTATGCCGGTTTCCGGCGGGATGCCCAAAAGAGACAGCACAGGTGCAAAAATGCGGCTCAGCAGCTGGGGTATGCCCGCTGCGCGCAGCAGATATATGGCGGAAAACAGTACCGTCAGCGCAGGCAGAAGCTCTGCACAAAGCTCAAGCCCCTTTTTAGCACCCCGCAGCATGACGGGGTATAGATCCACGCCCTTAAACGCCGCGTACAGCATTACGCAGGCTATGATAAGAGGCGCCGTCATGTCCAGAATCATGCCCTTGGCCACAGCTTTCTCAGAATGCGCCCTGCGCTGAGCCCGGTGATCAGGGCGATTGCGGAGCTTATCAGCACCGCAGGTGTAATGTCAAAGGCGGAGGAAGCGCCGGCTGCCGCCCGCACGGCGGCAATTGTGGTGGGCAGAAGCTGGATGGAGGCGGAGTTGAGCACGAGAAGCATGCAAAGCTCATCGGAAAAGGACGATTTTTCCGGGCGGACTGCCATGGCCTTTGCCGCCCGTATGCCTGCGGGAGTTGCGGCGTTACCCAGCCCCAGAAGGTTTGCGCTGACATTTTCCGACAGGGCGGACATTATCTCCCCGTGACGGGCGCTGCGGGGAAAGAGCCTGCCCAGCAGAGGCCGCAGCAGCCTGGAAAGCGCCCCTGAAAGCCCGCACTCGGACATAAGCTCCATTACCGCGCTCCACAGGCAGAGGCTGCCGCCTATGCCGATGCAAAACTGCACCGCTGCCTGAGCACCCTCCATAACGGCGCTTCCGGCAGCGGCGCTTCCACCTGATGCGGCGGCTGCAAGAACCGCTGAAATGTACATTGCAAGAAGTATAAATCCCAGCATTTTTACCCCCAAATTGTAAGAACAAGGAGCGGAGTGGTATGAATATCACCATGAATTGCTAAAATATTTTTTGGAATTTATTCGAAAAACACAGGAAAAATAACGGAATTTCCAATTTATGCCAAGAAAAAATGCTTGACATGTCGGAAGTTAGTGCTAAAATTAGAATACAATTGTATAAGGGGGAGAGGCTGTGAAATCTACAGGTATAGTTCGCAAGGTAGATGAACTTGGCAGAATTGTGCTACCGGTAGAGATGAGGAGGACCCTCGATATTGCAGAGAAGGACGCAGTAGAGATATATGTTGAGGCAGACAGCATTATTCTCCGTAAGTACCAGGCGGCGTGCATTTTCTGTGGTAGTGCGAAGGCTGTTGTGGGTTTTCAGGGCAAGTTTGTTTGTCAGGACTGTCTTGCTAAGCTCAAGGCCAAATAATTCGCATGTGAACGCGTAAAGATAGGCGGATATTTTGTTCATACAAAATATCCGCCTATCTTCATTCATTACCGTTATCTGTGATAGATGCGCCGGCTCTCGGCGCTCATATTTCCGTCGGCCTCGTGTATATACAGCGGTGCCTCGATTTTAAGCCCGGGCTTGCCGCCCCGGCGCCCTTCTATAAGCACAAGGTTCGGCGCTGCCCCCGGTCTGTGGCAAACAAGGCGCAGGCGCTTTGGCTCTATGCCGTGCCCGCTCATGCAGCAAAAAACCTCGCTGAGCCGCTCCGGCTTATGAACCAGTGAAAAGCTGCCTCCGGTGCGGCAGAGAAAGGCTGCGGCTGCGCATATATCCTCAAGCGTGCAGCTTCCCTCGGCTCTGGCGGAGGCTCTGCCCCTGTCTGGGGAGACAAAGCCGCTGCCCACAGGGAAATAGGGGGGATTTGCCGCCACAAGGTCAAAGCTCCCCGGACGGAAAAGCTCTCTGTGCAGACGAATGTCGCCCTCTATGATGCGGCTTCTTCCCTCGAGGCCGTTTTTTTCCATATTGAGGCGGGCAAGCGCCGCCGCCTCCGGGATTATCTCCAGGCCGCTCATGTGGAGCTTTTCGCTTTTGCTCAGCAGCAGCAGGGCGATTGCACCGCTGGCACAGCCCAGGTCAATGCCGGATTTGAAGCCGGTGGTATTTATAAAATCGGCAAGCAGCACGCAGTCCGTGCTCAGACGAAAATGCCCGGCCTGAGCAAAATAGGGGCCGTCCTGCCAAAGTTGGGTAAATTCAGCCATATTAACTCCAAAGACAAAATGAAAAGACCGGAGGACAAAACCGTCCTCCGGTCTGTTCCGGAAATTACTCCTGCACGATGGCATCGGCGGGGCACTGGGATGCGCAAGCGCCGCAGTCCAGGCACTTTTCAGCATCGATCTCGTAGTGGAGATCGCCCATGTCGATAGCTTCGGCGGGGCACTGTGCTGCGCATGCACCACAGGACAGGCACTCGTCAGTGATAACAAAAGCCATAACATTACCTCCGTATGTATTTGGCCTTACGGCCATCATCGCCCATATTGTAACACATATCCTGTAAAAATCAATTGAAAAATTATGATGTTAATATAATTCCTGAAATTACTGGCGATAATTCTCAGCAGCACCGGCTTTTTTCGATGGTTTTGCCGCTGCCGGTGAGGCATAATTGGAATTAACTCTGTTGGGGGGTATTCATAATTAAAAGCAATGAAAAATTTACCCAGCGGGCGGAGCTTGCCATTGAGCAGGCAAGAGCCGCCGCCGGTGAGATGGGACACAGCTTCATAGGCACGGAGCATCTGCTGCTTGGCATACTACGGGAAAACGCCGGTCTTGGCAGCAGGATACTGCGCAGCCGGGGGCTGGAGGAGAGAAGCGTAAGAAGGGTGATAGCGGAATTTGACGGCGTGGGTGCGCCGGGCACTCCCCATCAGGGGCTCACACTGAGAGCGCGCCGGGCTGTGGAAAAGGCGGCGTCGGAGGCGGCCTTCCTGCGCCAGAGCTATATAGGCACGGAGCATTTGCTGCTGGGGCTTTTGCGTCAGAGCGAATGCGGCGCTGTGAGGGTGCTTAAAAGGCTGGAGATAGACCCGAACGATGTATATACCGACATTGCCGATGTATTCGGCGGCGGCTATTCCCACGGCAAGGCTCAGCCCGGTGCTGTAAAGAGCACGGTCAAAAGAACCGAAACAAGGATACTTGACCAGTACAGCAAGGATCTGACCGCTCTTGCGGCGGTGGGGCAGCTTGACCCGGTGATAGGCCGTGACGATGAGATACGGCGCACGGTGCAGATACTGTCACGGCGCAGTAAGAATAACCCGGTGCTTATAGGCGAGCCCGGCGTGGGCAAAACCGCCGTTGCGGAGGGGCTTGCCCTTTGTGTTGCCCGGGGAGAGGCTCCCGCGGAGCTTAGCTGCAAGCGTATCGTATCCCTGGATATTCCCGCCATGCTTGCCGGCACCAAGTACCGGGGGGATTTTGAGGAGCGGGTAAAGTCCGTGCTTCGGGATGTGAAGCGGGCGGGGGATGTTATCCTCTTTGTGGATGAGCTTCACACCATTATCGGCGCCGGCAGCGCAGAGGGAGCCATTGACGCTGCCAATATCCTCAAGCCTGCGCTGGGGCGGGGAGAGGTGCAGATAATAGGCGCCACCACCCCGGAGGAATACCGCCGCCACATTGAGCGGGACGCGGCTCTTGAGCGGCGCTTCCAGCCTGTTCGCATATCAGAGCCCGGCAGACAGCAGACCCTTGATATGCTTCGCAGCCTGCGCCCTGCCCTTGAAAAGCACCACAAGCTCAGCATAAGCGACGAGGCTCTCACCGCCGCCTACGAGCTTTCCGTCAGATATATAAACGACCGCTACCTGCCGGACAAGGCCATAGACCTTCTGGATGAGGCAGCGGCGGCCGTTCACATCTCAAACAGCGGCGCAGAGCTTGCGCCCCGGGATGTGGCAAAGGTGGTGTCCGTCTGGACGGGCATACCCTTAAGCGGTATCGACGAGGACGACACAAGACGCCTTCGCCGCCTTGAGGATGTGCTGAAAAACCGCATAATAGGCCAGGACGAGGCGGTGCGTGCCGTTTCCAGAGCCATACAGCGAAGCCGCGTTGGGCTTCGGGACCCGGCAAGGCCCGTGGGGAGCTTTCTCTTTCTCGGCCCCACCGGCGTGGGCAAAACCGCTCTCTGCCGCGCTCTTGCGGAGGCGGTGTACGGAGACGAGCGGGCAATGATACGCCTTGATATGTCCGAGTATATGGAAAAGCACACAGTCAGCCGGCTTATCGGCTCTCCGCCGGGCTATGTGGGCTATGAGGACGGCGGGCAGCTTACGGAAAAGGTGCGCAGGAAGCCATGGTCGGTGGTGCTTTTTGACGAGATAGAAAAGGCTCACGAGGATGTGTGGAGCATACTTTTGCAGATAATGGACGACGGACACCTGACGGATTCCTCCGGCAGGCGGGTGGATTTCAGCAATACGGTCATTGTGATGACATCCAATATCGGCGCAAAGACCATAACCGAGCGCCGTCAGCCTCTGGGCTTTCACGACGGGGACAGAAGCGGCGATGAGCAGATGCACCGGCAGGTCATGGAGCAGCTTCGCCAGACCTTCAGACCGGAATTTCTCAACCGTGTGGACGATACAATAGTGTTTCACCGGCTCAGTCAGGAGAATATGCAGGCCATTGCCAGAAACATGCTCCTTCAGGTGACCCAGCGCTTTGAGAAGCTGGGGCTGAGCCTGCTTGTGCCCGGGGATACGGAAAAATGGATAGCCAAGGTGGGCTATGACGAAAAATACGGCGCAAGACCCCTGAAAAGAACTCTCCAGCAAAATATCGAGGACGCCGCCGCCCAGCTGCTGCTGGAAGGGCGCATAAAGCCCGGTGACAGGCTTTCGGCCCTGCTGGATGAAAACGGCATAGTTTTGACCGTGGCGTGAATAAACCCGCCGCAGACAAATGTCTGCGGCGGGTTTACTGTGTGCCGCCGCAGAATTTATTCCAAAAATTGTTTCGGCAACTTACTTGACATAACACCGCAATCAAGGTAAAATATCTTGAATGGTATTTTTCGCTGCCAGGGGAGGCGGCGTTAAAATATTGCTTTTCAATTCCGACGGGTGCGTTTTATGGCCTGTCTTGCTTTAGATCAAATTAAACACAGCAGCATCTAAACCACCGCAAAATTCTTAAAGAATGGAGGTGTGTTTACTTACTATGCCACCGATTATTTCTGCCGTTATTGTAGTTATAGCAGGCATCGTCTGCTTTTTCTTCGGTATATTGTACCGCAAAAAGGTCGCCGAGCGCGAAATTCTCAGCGCTGAGGAAGAGGCCAAGCGTATAATAAATGAATCTATAAAAAGCGCAGAGAGCAAAAAGAGAGAGGCTCTCATCGAGGCAAAGGAAGAAATACACAAAGTCCGGTCCGAATGTGACCGGGAGGTAAAGGAGCGCCGCAGCGAGCTTCAGAAGCAGGAGCGTCGTCTGCAGCAGAAGGAAGAAAATCTCGACAGGAAGCTGGATACCATCGAGAAGAAGAGCGATACGCTCTCCAACAAGATAGCATCCGTTGAAGCCCAGCAGCAGGAAGTTGCGCTTATCAAAAAGAGCCAGCTTGAGATGCTGGAGAAAATTTCCGGCTTTTCCGTTGAGGAAGCAAAGGCCTACCTTATTGCCAATATCCGCGACGATGTTACCCACGAGATGGCAATGAAGGTCAAGGAAATCGAAACCCAGTACAAGGAAGAGGCCGACGAGCGCGCAAGAGAGATAATCAGCACCGCGATCCAGCGCTGCGCCGCCGACCATGCAAGTGAGATCACCGTTTCTGTCGTCGCTCTCCCCAACGACGAAATGAAGGGGCGCATCATAGGCCGCGAAGGCCGCAACATCCGCAGCATCGAAACTCTCACCGGCTGCGATCTGATCATTGACGATACCCCCGAAGCCATCACCGTTTCCAGCTTTGACCCTGTCCGCCGTGAGGTGGCAAGACTGGCGCTGGAAAAGCTCATTCAGGACGGCCGTATCCACCCCGCCCGCATTGAGGAAATGGTGGCCAAGGCACAGAAGGAAGTCAACGCAACCATCAAGGCCGAAGGCGAAAGAGCCGTGTTTGAGACCAATATCCACGGTCTCAATCCCGAAATCATCAAGCTCCTGGGCCGCATGAAGTACCGTACCAGCTACGGTCAGAATGTGCTCAACCACTCTATCGAGGTCTCCCACATTGCGGGTCTTCTGGCAGCGGAGCTGGGTGCAGATGTTCACACCGCAAAGCGCGCAGGTCTTCTGCACGACCTTGGCAAGTCCATCGACCATGAGGTTGAGGGCAGCCATGTTACCATCGGTGTTGACATTGCCCGCAAGTACCGTGAGAGCGAGGCTGTTATCCACGCCATTGAAGCTCACCACGGCGATGTGGAGCCCCACAGCATCGTGGCCTGTCTGGTTCAGGCAGCGGACGCTATTTCCGCTTCCCGTCCCGGAGCACGCCGCGAGAACATCGAAAACTATGTCAAGCGTCTTGAAAAGCTGGAGGAGGTCTCCAAGAGCTTCCCCGGCATTGCAAGCTCCTATGCAATTCAGGCCGGCCGCGAGATACGCATAATGGTCAAGCCCGAGGAGGTCAGCGAGGACAAGATGATCCTGCTGGCAAGGGATATTGCAAAGAAGATAGAGGAGGAGCTGACCTACCCGGGTCAGATAAAGGTCCATCTTCTGCGCGAGACAAAGGCTGTGGACTACGCAAAGTAAAAACGGAAAGAAGACTGCTTTTGCAGTCTTCTTTTTTGTATCCCGAAAACCACGCGTTAGACGCGTGGTTCAAAAGAGCTTAAGCGAAAAACAAGACAAAAAAACTCCTTTTGCTATACTGAAACTGCGGTCTGCCAACTGCAGTAAAAAGCAAAAGGAGGACATTCAGAA
>JAZNUQ010000068.1:0-5529 GCA_045592365.1 Candidatus Limivicinus sp.
ATTTACCCCTCCCTGATATTCATGGGCGTGGGCGCAATGACGGACTTTGGCCCGCTGCTTGCAAATCCCAAGAGCCTGCTTCTGGGCGCGGCGGCACAGCTTGGCGTATTCGTGGCCTTTTTTGGTGCGGTTCTGCTGGGCTTTACCGGACCTGAGGCAGCATCCATCGGCATTATAGGCGGTGCTGACGGTCCCACGGCCATCTTTCTTGCCACCAAGCTTGCACCCCATCTGCTTGGCCCCATCGCTATAGCTGCCTATTCCTACATGGCACTTATCCCGCTCATCCAGCCTCCCATTATGAAGCTTATGACTACGGATAAGATGCGCAAGGTGAAGATGGAGCAGAGCCGCGAAGTATCCAAGACCGAGAAGATAATCTTCCCCATCGTTGTTGCCACCTTCGTTATCCTGCTTCTCCCCTCCACCGCACCTCTGGTGGGCTGCCTGATGCTGGGTAACCTTTTCCGCGAATGCGGCGTTACCGACCGTCTCTCCGACACGGCTCAGAACGCCCTTATGAACATTGTCACCATCTTCCTTGCCACCTCCGTAGGTGCAACCATGGTGGCTCAGAACTTCCTGAACATCAGCACAATAAAGATCATCCTGCTGGGTCTGACCGCCTTTGCGATTTCCACCGTTGGCGGCCTTGCCGGCGGCATAGTAATGTACAAGACCTCCGGCGGCAGGATAAATCCCCTGATAGGCTCTGCGGGCGTTTCCGCAGTCCCCATGGCAGCCCGTGTTGCTCAGGATGTGGGCCGCAAGTACAACAAGACAAACTTCCTGCTGATGCACGCCATGGGTCCCAATGTGGCAGGCGTCATCGGCTCCGCCATCGCCGCAGGCTTCCTGCTGAGCGTCTTCGGCGGCTGATATGCAGCAAAAAATCCTGTTTGCAGCTTATGCAAACAGGATTTTTTTGTCAGCCCACCGCGTGATTTGTGCCTGCCATGAGGCAAATTCTGCCGGGGAAGCGCGTAAGCTGGATGTACATGGGCACACCGCTGTCGTCCCCCTCAAAATACACGGTCAGATACGCCCCATCGCAAATCTCGCTGAGAAGAGTATTTCCCTTTGGCGCTTCGGTGCTGTAATTATAAAAATCATCCTCGGTGCCGCCGAGGGTGTAGCCGGAATAGCCCCAGTATTCCGCAAGGGCGCTGCAATAAGTGTCCACTGTCATGCCCGGGTCAAACAGGTCGTCAAAATTACTGTAATAGTACTGCTTTTCCCCGTTCTCGGTTTCAAACACCCTGTCCGGCAGCGGCTGGTCATTTTCGTCCGCCTTTGCCTCAACGGTGAAATTAAAGACTTTTCCAGTGGCCATGTCCACATCCAGCGTCAGGCTGTACTTGCCGCCCCATTCGCGGACGGAATAGCGGCTTTTAAACTGCCTGCCGGGGTAAATGCGGCTGTCGGTATAGCTTGGAAGCTCAACAATGTCATTGGGCTCATCGCTTAGGCTTATTTCCCGGGAGAGTATGCCCAGCTCCTGCATGGCGGCAAGCTCATGTCGGGCGGTTTTCAGCGCCTTCTCGGGACTGTCTATCAAATAGCTTGCGGCAGCGGCGGTGACGCCCAGAAGACTTGCCACAGCAGCGGCAATAAGGGCGATTTTAAACAGCTTTCCTTTTTTTGCTTTCACGGAACATGTGTTCCCTCCTTTTTCCGTTTCTGCGGAGGGCTGCAAAGCCTCGGCAATGTAGCTGTCGTCAATAAAGTCCAGTGCATCGGAAATCAGTCTTTTCATGGCAGCAAGCCCTCCTTTTCAAGATGATTACGCAGTTTTTCTCTGATACGGAAAAGGCGGAGTGAAATACGGTTTTCTGTGGAGCCAAGCTCTGCGGCGATCTCCCCTATGCTGTCGGCAAAGTAGTATCGGCGCAGAAATATTCGCCTGTCCTCGGCTTTCAGTCCCGCCAGAAACACATTTATAGCCCATCCCAGCTCTGCCGCCTGTATATGCTCTTCCGGCTGATTTTCGCTGCTGAGACAGCCCTCCAGCTCTTCAAGGGACAGCTCATACCTGCTGTCCCGCTTCCGGGCGGCCTTTGCGCGGTAGCGCTTGATGGCTCTGTTTCTTGCAATGCGGCAGGCGTAGGCGGCCAATGACTGCGGTCGCTTTGGGGGTATGCTGCTCCACAGGCTCATATAGGTGTCGTTTTCACATTCCTCAGCCTCACCGGCATCGCCAAGGATATTTGCAGCAATGCCTCTGAGCCGGGAGCCGTATTTGGCCGAGCATTCCGTCACAGCCCGTTCCGAGCGCTCAAAGAACAGGTCTATTATCTCTCTGTCGTCCAAAAGCTCACTTCCTTTCCGTCTCATCTGTATTGACCGCAAAGCTGCGCCCATATTTCAAAAAATTTCCGTCCTGTTTATTCAGGACGGAAATTTTTCAGCTTATTATTCAGCTTTTTATAAATTCGTTCCACAAACCAGGGCTCGGTGGAGGCCTTAAGCGCCTCATCCGGGGAAAACCATGCAACGCCGCTGTTTTCCTCCCGGCATACATGCAGAGTGTCACTTTCCTCCGCCTCCAGCAGATAGGTCACATTCATGTGCAGATGGCCGGACACATATTTGCCCCGCTTTTCATGGCCGTCCACAGTCAGCACCTCAAGGGAATAAATCTCCGGGCTGACAGCACGGACATGCTCTACGCCCGTCTCCTCCCGGCACTCTCTCAGCGCCAGACTGAGCATATCCCGCTCCCCGTCGGCGTGTCCTCCCGTCCATGACCATGAATTATAGATGTTGTGATACACCATCAGCACCTTGTCTCTGGCACGGTTAACAATCCACGCGGAGGCCGTCATGTGGGCCAGGGTATTTTCCCGGGAAAAGGCATTTTCATTGCTTTCCAAAAAGCGGAGAATAAACTCCCTGTCCGCCGCCTCCTGCTCACAGCAGGGGGTGTAGCGCTCAATATCCCGATAAATGCCCATCACTCAGCCACCGTGTATATCTCACGACGCAGCTTGAGGAAGGTGGGAAGCTGTGCTCTCACCTCATCCACACGCTGAAGCTCAATTTCCGCAAAGACGGTAGTCTCCTCCGCCTCACAGGAGGCAAGCACCTGTCCGAAGGGGTCGATCACCATGGAATGCCCCCAGCACTCGTAATTGAAGCCCTCATAGCGGGCTGCGGCGGCAGCCACCATAAAATACTCATTGTCCACCGCGCGGCTTCTCAGGCTTATATCCCAGTGGGCGGGACCGGTCTTCATATTGAACTGAGCCGGCAGGAACACCACCTGAGCGCCCCGCACCGCCATGGCGCGGAAAAGCTCGGGAAAGCGCAAATCAAAGCAGATGGCAGCGCCCATTTTGCCGTACTCGGTGTCAAAGACGGTGATCTCCTCACCGGGAGCAAAGGTAGCGGATTCCTTGAAGCGCATACCGGGAATGTCCACATCAAAAAGGTGGACCTTCCTGTGTCTTGCTATCTGTCTGCCCTGACGGTCAAAGACAAAGCAGGTATTGTATATTTTGCCGTCTTCATGCTCAGGGATAGAGCCGCCTACAAGATATATGCCCAGCTCCCCTGCCCATGAGGACATGGCCTCAACCGCCGTCTCATGGCCCAGAGAGGCATATTTCTTGAAATATTCCTTTGAATAGGGGCAGTTGAACATCTCCGGCAGCACCACGAAGTCAGCGCCCTTTGCCGCCGCCTCACGAACCATGCCCTCGGCCTTTTTCATGGTTTCTTCCTGTATAAGCTCGGTTCTGAGCTGGCATACCGCAATTTTAATTTTCATAAAGCCTCCAGATAAGCGTCCACATCGAAATCCACGGTTTTTTCATCTTTTCTCAGATACAGGGGGTGGTGGGGATGCCCCTTCACGGAGCGTTTACCGGCGCAAAGCCACTTTGCCCCGTAGCGCTTGCCTATATCCGTCATCTCACGGACACAGTATGGCAAATAATCCCGCTTTTCTATTATTGTGCCCCATGCGGCCCAGACTGCCGGGGCATAGCCTGCCGCATAAGCCTTGGACACAATGTATTCAAAGGCCGCCATATTCTCCCTGTGCAGCCTCTCGTTCAGCTCCCTGTCCATATCGTCCGGGCGGGTGGCTCTCTGGGCGTAGACATTGAACATTATCCAGCTGTCATAGCCGTTGCCGTCGGCAATGCGGGAGACGGACTTAAGAGTATTGTCAAGGTCATCCGGCGCTGCGGTGGAGGGATTAATACCGATGCAGATAAGAGGATTATCCCCCCGGGTTCCCAATATGTAACGGTATTCGGTATAAAAATCCGGCACATACAGCCATTTTTCACAATCGTAGCCGCCGCTTCTGCCGGAAAGCTCCATAGCCTCCTCAAAGCTCAGAAGCTCAAGCGTCTGACTTTCTGCGCTGGGTATATGCATAAGCCTCCCCTTTCAGACCAGATGTATAAGGTAAACCACCACCGGTATTGTCAGCATGGAAAGCACCGTGCTGAGAAGTATGCCCTTGGAGGTAAAAATATAGTCTCTGTCATACTGTATGGTAAGCACCGTCACAACCACGGCGCTGGGGCTTGCGGCGATTATGGTGGAGGTAGCTCTCAGCATAAAATCGTCGGTAACAAGGCCCGTGAGAAGCCACACCAGCAGGGGAACCAGCATCAGGCGCAGGGCGCTCATCACATACATGCGCCAGTCCCTGAAGGAATCCAGCAGGCTCACAGAGCCAAGGGATGCACCTATAACTATCATGGACAGGGGCATTGTGGCGCCTGCCATGGAGCCTATAAGCTCCTTTGCAACCTGAGGCAGCTGCAGCCGGGTAAGGAATATCACAAGGGCGCAAAGGGTGGCGATGAGAGGAATGCTGAACACATCCCTTATGCGAAAGCCCCCCTTACCGGCGCTGCTTTTAAGCCGTCCGGTGCCATAGGTGTACAAAAGCACATTGTAGGGCAGACAGGACAGAGAGCAGTAAAACACCGCCTGCGCCCCGAAAAGCTGCTCCACCACAGGCAGGGCAATAAACATATTGTTTACAACTGCTATCTGCAATTCAAACTCTGTAGGTCTGTATACATGATGCTCCATCTTATCCTCCAAAAACATATAGCGTCGAATATCCGACGCTATAGTATAAACAATCTTAATTAATCAATTGTCAGTCTACGATATATGGTGCAAGTTCTTTTACAAGTGCTTCTGCATCACCATTATCTGCAACAATCTCAGCTTTGATAGGCTTGGTAAGATCAAGACTGAAAATGCCCATAATGGACTTGGCATCAACTATGTATCTGCCTGAAGAAAGGTCCATTTCTGTATCAAAGCGACACATAATGTTTACAAAATTCTTTACATCATTGATTTCTTTCAAAAGAATGTTAAATGTTTTCATTTCATATGCTCCTCTCAATTTTTCTAAAAAGTATTGTAAACTTTTATACACTTAAATAATACAACAAAACATCGAACATGTCAAATGTTTTTTTGGCGCATTTTTGTCTCTTTTAGTTGATTTATGTCGCAATTGATGATACAATGAGTAATATATTAAACCATACG
>JAZNUQ010000069.1:0-11034 GCA_045592365.1 Candidatus Limivicinus sp.
GCTCAATGTTGTAGATACGTTCGCCAATCTCCAGAACCTGCTCGGGAGTGTACTCGGTGCCGCAGGCTGCGTTGAGCAGAGCGGTGTATTCGGGTGCGCCCAGAGCGAAGGAGGTGAACAGGCACAGACCCATGGAGTCGATGACGGAGGTCAGATCCTGGAAGGTCTTGGACCAGAATGCCTTCTCGTCGGTTACGGTACGGTCAAGCTGTACGGGCAGGCCGACGACTTCGGGAGCGATGGTGTAGCCGCGGACATGGCAGCCGCCGCGGTTGGAGGTAGCGTAGGTGATGCCGATACCCTGAACGCCACGGGCGTCGTATGCGGGCATCTCCTGCTTCTTGACGGACATGGAAACCTCGGGCATGCCGTAGGCTTCGCAGAGGCGTGCGGAACCGGAGCTCATGAGCCAGTCAAGCTCGGTCTCGGGGTTGCCCATGCGCTTGGTCCACTCGACCAGAGCCTTGGTGGAGCCCCACTCCAGAGGAACGCCTGCGCACTCCTCTTCCTTGATTGCGCCGCGCTGGTACAGCTCCATAGCTGCAGCGATGGTGCAGGGAACAGAGATAGCGTCCAGACCGTACTCATTGCAGAGCATGTTGCACTCGTTGACGATTGCAAGGTCATTGTTGGCGCAGTCTGCGCCGTAGGCCCACAGGGGTTCGTACTCGGGACCGCCGACGACCTTCTCGCCGACCTTGACTACGCGGCCGCAGGCGATGGGGCAGCGGTGGCAGGCGCCGGCCTTGACCAGATACTTCTCTGCCAGAGCTTCGCCGGAAACGTCCTCAGCCTTGTCGTAGTAGGCTTCCTGCCAGTTCTTGGTGGGCAGACAGCCGACGCCGTTGATGACATTGACCAGAGATGCGGTACCCAGAGCGCGCAGACCGCCGCCGGTGAGACCGTTCTCCTTGATGTTGACCATGACTTCCTTGTTGGCGACCTTGAGAGCCTCAACGTCTGCCAGGCAGTCATCGGAATTTCTTCTGGTGGACTTGACAACGATGCCCTTGAGCTTCTTGGAGCCCATGACAGCGCCGACGCCGGAGCGGCCTGCGGCACGGTCCTTGTCGTTCATGATGGCGGCCAGCAGAACCTTCTTCTCACCGGCGATGCCGATGGAGAGAACGGAAGCATCCTTGCCGTGCTTCTCCTTGAGCTTCTCATCCAGCTCTTCGGAGAACATACCCAGATACTCGCGTGCATCCAGCAGCTCGATCTGGTCATCAACGATGTTTATGTAGGTCCACTCGGAGGCCTCACCCTCAACGATGAGAGCGTCCCAGCCGGCGTACTTGAGCTTTGCGCCCCAGATGCCGCCGGAGTTGGAGCAGGCGATCATGCCGGTAAGGGGGGACTTGGTGACGACCATGTAACGGCCGGAGGAGGGGGCGCCTGCGCCGGTCAGAGGGCCGGTGACGTAAACCAGCTTGTTATCGGGACCCAGGGGATCAACGGTTGCGCAGCCTTCGTCATAGACGATCTTGGTACCAAGACCACGGCCGCCGACGAACTTCTTAGCCAGCTCAACATCCAGCTTTTCGACGGTAACGGCACCGGTGGTCAGGTTAATGCGGGCAATTTTTTCGTAGTATGCGTTTGCCATTGCAATACCTCCAAAATAATATGATTGTTTAGTACGGTTCCAATCTTGTACAGTCTAATTATATTGGAAATGTTTTTGCCTTCAAGGGCTTGAGGATATTTCCGTGCGAAACTGTACGAAAACATTTCAAAATGAACGAAAGGTTTCACCTTGGAATAATATGGATGTGCGAAACTGCATGAAATGATATGAAACTGTATATAGAATGTTAAATTATATACTTGTTTAATAGTGAGATTAAAGATAAAATAATGTAGGAAGATCATCAGCTTGAGGTAGAAAATATGGCACAGAACAAATCCTTGTCCACCCAGGAAGTGGCGGATATACTGCATGTAAGCAAGTCCACCATCTATGACCTTATCCGCCGGGGTGAGATACATTCGTATAAAATAGGCCGCAAGGTACGCTTTACTCAGGACGATGTGGATGCCTACATTGCCCGCTCAAGGCATGAGCACTCCACCCAGCCGGTAAAGCGGATAGATACCCATTCCACTCTGCTTACCCCCGGTGAGCAGCCGGAACCCGAGCTTATCATAGCCGGGCAGGATGTGGTGCTGGACATTCTGGCAAACTGGCTTCATCAAAGCGGTGTAAACGCCGCAAGGAGCTACCTTGCCAGCTTTGAGGGGCTTTTGTCCCTGTATCAGGACAAGGTTCAGGTTGCCGCCTGCCATCTTTTTGACGGCCGGGACTATAACGGCTCCTATGTGAGAAGTCTCATGCCGGGTATTCCCGCAGTGCTTGTAAATGTAAGTTACAGGGCTCAGGGCTTTTATGTGAAAAAAGGCAACCCCAAGGGGATAAAGGGCTGGAACGACCTTTGCCGAGAGGATATAAGCGTTCTTAACCGCCGTGAGGGCTCCAGCGCCAGAATACTTCTGGACATGCAGCTTAAAAGGCTGGGAATAAGCGCATCCTCACTTAAAGGCTACGGTCGGGTGATGAAATCCCATCTGACCATGGCCGCCGCCATTGCCGAGGGGGAGGCTGACCTTGCCATCGGTACGGAGAGAATTTCCCGCCAGATAGAGGGGATTGACTTTATCCCTCTCATGGAGGAACGCTATGACCTTGTTATGCGCAAGGCTTTTGCGGAAAGCGAGGCGGGAGCAAAGCTCCTTGAGATACTTCGCTCAGCGGCCTTCCGCAAGGAAATAAGCCGCTTTTCCGGCAACGACTACCGGGATCTGGGCAGGATAGTTGCCGAAATATAATCATTGCCTCAGGGCAGAACGGAGAATGCCACATGCTTCAGGTCAAAACACCCGAAGAGGTGCTTGAGCTTATAGAAAGAGAATTTGATACCGTTGCCGGCACGGAGACTGTGAGCCTTGAGGAGGCTCAGGGGCGTGTGCTTGCAGAGGACATTGAAGCCACGGAATTTGTGCCGGACTTTGACCGCTCTACCGTGGACGGCTACGCTGTGCGGGCAAGGGATACCTTTGGCTGCAGCGACGCAATTCCCGCCATACTTGAAAAGCAGAGCGAGGTGCTTATGGGGCAGGGGGCGGACTTTGAGCTTGAGGCTGAAAAGTGCGCCGCGGTTCCCACCGGCGGGGCTGTTCCAAAGGGCGCCGACAGTGTGGTTATGATAGAGTACACCGAGGATTACGGCGACGGCAGCATAGGCATCGCCAAGGCCGCAGCTCCCGGTCAGAACATGATATTCAGAGGCGACGATGTGTACCCCGGCAAGCTCATTCTGGAAAAGGGCAGGGTGCTGGGCGCTCAGGACATAGGCGCTCTTGCCGCCATAGGCCGCGTCAGCGTGCCGGTGCGCGGCAGGCTCACCGTGGGCATAATCTCCACCGGGGATGAGCTGGTTGAGCCGGGGGTGAAGCCCGGCCCCGGTCAGGTCCGGGATGTGAACGGCCCCATGCTATGCGCCATGCTTAAAGACTTCGGCGTATGCGTCAGAAGCTACGGCATAGTTGTTGACGATGAAAAGCTGCTTGACAGCAGGGTGAGGCTTGCGCTTTCGGAATGTGACGCGGTGCTTCTCTCCGGCGGCAGCAGCGTGGGCGTAAAGGACGCGGCCTGCCGCATAATCGAGACGGTGGGGCAGCTTCTGCTGCACGGTATCGCCATCAAGCCCGGCAAGCCCACCCTTATGGGCAAAAGCGGCGCAAAGCCCATTGTCGGCCTGCCCGGACATCCGGTGGCGGCCTATTTTATAAGCAGGCTCTTTGTGCTGCCGCTGCTTAAAAGGCTTGAGGGCAGAAAAAGCGAAAGCTACACCGTCAGCGCAAGACTTGGCGAGAGCTTAAGCGCAAACCACGGCAGAGCCCAGTATCACTGCTGCCGCCTTGAACGGCGGGAGGACGGGCTGTACGCAAGCCCCATCAGAGGCAAGTCCGGCCTTATTACCACCCTTGCCGGAGCGGACGGCTATTTCTGCATTGACAGAGACTGCGAGGGTTTGGCGCGGGGCGCGGAAATTCAGGTACATGTAGAGTGAGGATAAAATATGGGATTTGAATATCTTACAAATGTGGCTCTGGACAAGGCCAGAGAGGAATATATAAGCTGGCTCTGCGAAAAGGGCTTTAAGCATGAGACGGAGACCATACCCGTCTTTGAGGCCTGCGGCAGAGTGACCGCCCGGGCGGTTTATGCAAGCATATGCGCCCCCCATTACGCCGCCAGCGCCATGGACGGCGTGGCTGTGGACGCAAAGAATACCTTCGGCGCAACTGAGACTACGCCCATCACTCTCTCTGAGGAGCAGTTCACCGTGCTTGACACCGGCGACCCCATTCCCGACGGCTGTGATGCGCTGATAATGGTGGAGGAGATAGTCAAAAACGACGACGGCAGCATAAGCATCCACGACGCTGCCGCCCCCTGGCAGCACATACGCCAGATAGGTGAGGATATATGCGCCGGGGAAATGATACTGCCGGGGCTGGTGAAGGTATCTCCCTCGGCCATAGGCGCCATGATAGCAGGCGGCGTGCTGGAAATAGAGGTTATAAGAAAGCCTTTGGTGGGCATTATCCCCACCGGCGACGAGATAGTTCCCCCCTGCACCGACCCCAGGCCCGGCGATATTCTTGAATTTAACGGCTCCATATTCTCCGCCATGGTAAAGGACTGGGGCGCAGAGGCAAGGGTCTATCCCATAGTCAAGGACATATTTGAGGATATAAAGGCAATGGTCAAAAGGGCCGGTGAGGAGTGCGATCTGGTCATACTCAATGCAGGCTCCTCCGCAGGCCGCGAGGACTTTTCCGTTAGGGTCATAAGAGAGCTGGGTGAGGTGCTGTACCACGGCATCGCCATGAAGCCCGGCAAGCCTGCCATTCTGGGCTGCTGCGGCGCAAAGCCGGTGCTGGGCGTTCCCGGCTATCCCGTGTCGGGCATCATTGTTGTTGAGCAGTTTATGAAGCCTCTTATAGATCATTGGCTCCGGGTGAATGAAGCCCCCGCCCGCTATGCAAAGGCCACCCTGACCCGTCCCATTGTGTCGGGGCTAAAGTATCAGGAGTTTGTCCGTGTGCGCATGGGCTATGTGGGCAGCCGCCTTATGGCCTCTCCCCTGAACCGGGGCAGCGGCGTTGTGTCCTCCTTCATGAAGGCTGACGGCATACTTGAGGTGCCCCAGGGCACCGAGGGCTACGAGGCCGGAGAAGAAGTACAGGTGCGCCTGCTCTGCCCGGCTGAAAAGCTGGAAAATACCCTTGTGGTAATAGGCAGCCATGACCCCCTGCTGGACGAGCTGGGCGACATGATGCACCTTGAAGACAACAGCATCTACATGAGCAGCGCCCATGTGGGCTCCATGGGCGGTATAATGGCGCTGCGCCGGGGCGAAGCCCATGCCGCAGGCTGCCATCTGCTTGACACCGCAAGCGGTGAATACAATAAGTCCTTTATAAAAAAATACTTTCCCAAGGGCGGAGTGAGGCTCCTTCGCTGCGTGGGGCGTCAGCAGGGACTGATGGTTGCCGCTGGCAACCCCCTTGGCATACAGAGCTTCAGCGATATTGCAGGCGACGGAGTGCGTTATGTAAACCGGCAGAAGGGCTCCGGCACCAGAATACTCACGGATTATCTCTTTAAGCAAAACGGCATGGATACCGCCGCCGTGTACGGCTATGACAGGGAGGAGCTTACCCATACCTCCGTTGCCGCTCAGATAGTCAGCGGCAGCGCCGATGTGGGCATGGGCATTTACTCTGCCGCAAAGCTCTATGGGCTGGACTTTATCCCCGTGTGCATCGAGGAATATGACCTTATAATTCCCGACAGCGCATGGGATACCCCAATGGTGAAAATGCTTATCGAGACGCTCAAGAGCGAAAAGTTCAGAGAAAAGCTCATGGCTCTGGGCGGCTATACAGTTGAAAATCCCGGGGAAATAATAGAGCTTGAATGATATGAAGCATTACGATGCCGCGGTAATAGGCGGCGGTCTTCTGGGCTGCTTTGCGGCAAGAAATCTCAGAAGATACAGCATTTCCACCCTGCTTATAGAAAAGGAGGGGGATGTATGCTGCGGCGTAAGCCGTGCAAACTCCGCCATAGTGTACGCAGGCTACGATAATCGGGCAGGCAGCCTGAAGGCGGAGCTCACCCGCCGGGGAAACGAAGACTTCGGCAGGCTTTGCCGGGAGCTTCAGGTGCCCTTTTCCCGCTGCGGCTCACTGATGGTGAGCTTTACCCCGGAGGGGGACGCGGCTTTGCGCAAAAAGCTATCCGCCGGGCGGGAAAACGGCGTAAAGGGGCTTGAGCTTATAGGCGCAAGTGAGGCTCTGAGCCTTGAGCCCATGCTTGCCGGGGGAATTTCCCTTGCTCTGTACGCAGAGTCCACCGCCACCGTAAACCCGTGGCAGCTCGGCATCGCCGCATGGGAAAATGCTTCTGCCAACGGCTGTGACAGCCTGCTTTCAACTGAGCTTCTTTCCGTGGAAAGGCGCGACGGAGGCTATGTGCTTAAAACCGACAGCGGCGAGTTTTCCTGCCGGATGCTTATAAACTGCGCCGGGCTATATGCCCATCGGGTGCAGGAAATGCTGTTTGAGCCCGGTGTGCGTGTGTTCTGTGACGCGGCAGACTTTATTGTGCTGGATAAGCTGGCAAAAAAGCCCCGGCGCATTATCTTCCATCAGGACGCAGAGCACGGCAAGGGCATAACCGCCGTCCCCACCACCGAGGGCAATCTCCTTCTCGGCCCCAGCCGCCGCAAGCTGAGCCATGCCCCTGGCGCTACCCATGAGGCGGGGCTTGACTTTCTGCGCCGTGACGCCTTGAGGGTGCTGCCCGGGCTGGAGCTTGAAAAGACCATACGCTCCTTTGCGACCCTGCGCCCCAATCCCCACAGGGTGAGGCTTGAAAACGGCGAATATGTGCCCGACGGCAGCAGCATAGGCAGCTTTGTCATAGACAGACCCGAGCCGGGCTTTCTGAGCTTTATCGGTGTAAAAACTCCTGGGCTCACCTGCGCTCAGGAGCTGGGCATGCTTGCTGCAAGGGAGGCTGCCGCGTATCTTGAGGCGAGGGAAAACCCGGATTTTGACGGCGGCAGGCAGACCATAGTCCGCCGGGACGACAGGGAAATAATCTGCAGCTGCGAAGCTGTAACAAAGGGGCAGGTGCTTGAGGCCATAGCCCGCGGAGCAAGAAGCGTTGACGCTGTGAAGCGCCGTGTGGGCAGCGGCATGGGTCGCTGTCAGGGCAGCCGCTGCGCGTATAAAATAGAGAGAATGTTGGAGGAATACCGGAATGGAGAGCTTTGACATTCTTGTTATAGGTGGGGGAGCCGCCGGCATTTGCGCGGCAAAGGCTGCTTATTCGGCAGGCTGCCGCAGCATAGCCCTTGTTGACAGCGGCGAAGAAGGCGGCGGAGTTTTGCTTCAATGCACCCACCGGGGCTTTGGCAGGGAACAGACCGGGGGCGAATACGCAGCGGAGCTTATGCGGGATTTCCCGGAAAATATTGATATTATAAAGGGCACAACGGCGCTTTCTCTGAGCCGGGACAAAAGGGCGATCCTCTCCGGCGGAAGTGAGATAGCCTTTAAGCAGCTTATACTTGCCACCGGCTGCCGGGAGATACCGGCGGGGGCGCTGCCCATAGCGGGTACAAGACCCGCAGGCGTATATACCGCAGGGCAGATGCAGGAGATGATGAACCTGTACGGCGTGTTGCCCTCCGGGCCGGTCGTCATACTGGGAAGCGGCGACCTTGGCCTTATCATGGCAAGGCAGCTTTCGGAGCTGGGGCTTCCGGTCACGCTGGTGGAGCGTGAGGAACACTGCGGCGGCATGGCCAGAAACCGGGTCTTTTTGAAGGACGGCTCGGTGGAGCTTATATGCTCTGCCACCGTCAGTGAGATTTACGGCGAAAAGCACATAGAAAGGGTCCGCCTCTCAAACGGCAGATACCTTCCCTGTGCCACGCTCCTGATAGCCGTTGGCCTTGTGCCGGAGCGGGAGCTGGCTTTGGGGCTTGAGGATGTGGACTGGCTGCAGCTTTGCGGCAACTGCAAAAGCGTCCACCCTATGGTGGAGGGCGTGTGTGCCGAGGGAACACAGGCGGGTATTACCGCTTACGAAAGGATAAAGAGGGAAAATGACAGATAAACACGGACGGGAAATAAGCTATCTTCGCGTATCCCTGACGGAGCTTTGCAATTTCCGCTGCCGCTACTGCATGCCCGAGGAGGGTGTGGAGAAAAAGTGCCACAGCGAAATGATGACCGAGGAGGAGCTGGTGACGCTTGTACGGGCGGCGGCTGCTCTGGGCATAAAAAAGCTGCGCCTTACCGGCGGCGAGCCCCTTATAAAAAAGAACATCGTTTCCATCTGCCGCACCCTTGCCGCCATAGAGGGCATTGAGGAGCTTTGCCTCACCAGCAACGGCACAAGGCTGCCGGAGCTTGCAAAGGAGCTAAAGGCAGCGGGGGTAAACAGGCTTAACCTGAGCCTTGACACCCTTGACGCGGACAAGTATGCTTACATCACCCGCCGCGGCAGACTTGAGGATTTTATGGCAGGTCTGAATGCGGCGCTGGAGGCGGGCTTTGACAAGATAAAGATAAATGTCGTGCTAATAGGCGGCTTTAACGATGACGAAATACGCCCCCTTGCGGAGCTTACTCTTAGGTATCCCGTAGATGTGCGCTTTATCGAGATGATGCCCATGTATGACAGCGGCGACTTCAGCCCCAGCGCCTTTATATCCTACACCAAGGTGCTGGAAAAGCTGCCCGAGGCAGTGGAAATGCCCCCTGACGGCAGCGTTGCAAAGCTGTGGCGGCTGCCGGGAGCAATGGGTAATGTGGGGCTTATAAGCCCTGTAAGCGCCCATTTCTGCTCTGAGTGCAACCGCATCCGCCTGACCTCCGACGGTAAGCTCAAGCCCTGTCTCCACTCCGGGGACGAGTACTCTATAAAGGGACTTGACTACGAGGGCATGTATGAGCTGCTCAGGGATGTTATATGGAATAAGCCTGCATGGCACGGCGACCTTGACGCACTGCACCGCAGTAAGGCGGGGCGCAACATGAACCAGATAGGAGGCTGAAAAGTGGCTGATTTTACTCATTTCAACGAACAGGGCAGAGCCAAAATGGTGGATGTGGGGGAAAAGCCCATAAGCCAGCGTGTGGCTGTGGCGGCAGGCCGTGTGCTTGTAAGCGAGGCTACCTTTGCCCTTATAAAAAGCGGCGGCATGAAAAAGGGCGATGTGCTCACCGTTGCCCAGATAGCGGGCGTTATGGGCGCAAAGCGCACACCGGAGCTTATCCCCATGTGCCACCCAATACTGATGGACGGGATAAACCTTGAGCTGAGCCTTGACGAAAAGCGTCTCAGCGTAGAGATAAAGGCCACCGTATCCTGTGACGGGCGCACCGGCGTGGAGATGGAGGCGCTGACCGCCGTCAGCACCGCCGCCCTCACGGTCTACGATATGTGCAAGGCCGTGCAGAAGGATATGGTGATAAGCGACATCCGCCTGCTCAGTAAAAGCGGCGGCGTTCACGGAGATTATTTCAGGGAGGACTAAGCATGAGCTATACAGCAGCGGTCATAACCGTAAGCGACAAGGGTTACAGAGGTGAGCGGGAGGACACCAGCGGCCCCAACCTTTGCCGGATACTTGAGGAAAAGGGCTTTGAGGTGGCATATACCTCCGTAATCCCCGACGAGAGGGAATATATAAAGAGGGAGCTTATAAAGTGCGCCGATGAGCTCAGGATAGCTCTGGTGCTCACCACCGGCGGCACCGGCTTTTCGCCCAGAGACATTAGCCCCGAGGCCACCATGGAGGTGGTGCAGCGCCCCACCCCCGGTATTCCCGAGGCTATGCGCGCCGAGTCCATGAAGATAACCCCCAAGGGCTGCCTCTCAAGAAGCGCCGCCGGCATAAGGGAAAGAAGCCTTATAATCAATCTCCCGGGCAGCAAGAAGGCCTCTGAGGAGAATATACTGGCAGTCATCGACCCTGTATTGCACGGACTGGATATGCTCTACTCCGAAGGCAGCGCCGACTGCGCCAAATGAAATACCGCAACAACAGCCGCTGTTCGTCTGAACAGCGGCTGTTAATATTGTAACCGGAAACCACGGGCTGTGCCCGTGGTTCCAAAAAGGCTATGCCTATGAGTAGTCCCGCCGCAGCGTAAGCCTCCCCTGTGTAAGGGGAGGTGTCATTTGCAAAGCAAATGACGGAGGGGTTGCAGAGCAACGGGGACAATCCCTCAGTCGCCTGCGGCGACAGCTCCCTTTACACAAGGGAGCCTTTGCGGCGGGAGCAAGCCCCCGCCCTACGACAGGGGCAGAAAGTCGGCGGATGACATTGTTCTTCCTTTCCAAATCAAATCCGCTTTGCTGGGATTTGATTTGGTGATTTGGCTCTCTCAGTCTCGTCAGAAGAAATTCACCCGCTTCGTTTCCGGCTGAGGCAAAAAGCCCACGCCGCAAACTGCGCTTGGTTCATTCCTTCTTCCTCTCCCCATTGAAGGTCATGCCTTCAATGGGGGGCTCGTTTGGCTGACAGCTCTCCTGGAGGGAGAGCCAAGGGGGAGACGGATTGCCACGGCTCCTGCGGAGCCTCGCAATGACAGGATTGCGGCAGCGGGGGGAGCCCTCTCAGTCGCCTGCGGCGAGCCACCTCCCTTTACACAAGGGAGGCTTGAGAGGGCGAGGGGACAATCCCTCAGGCTCGTCAGAACAACGCCATCAAGCCACTTTCAGCCCCGCAGGGGCAGAAAGTCGGCGGATGACATTGTTCTTCCTTTCCCCATTGAAGGTCAAGCCTGTATTAAGCCCTTATAGGGCTCGTGCAAACCACCCGTTATGCGGGTGCTTATGATTTATGCGTTTAAGTGGAGTTTTACACTCCCGGACAGAATTGTACATTCTTGGCATTTTTGTATGATAAAATATCCAAATACTGGAACAATTCAAAAATTTAG
>JAZNUQ010000070.1:0-2903 GCA_045592365.1 Candidatus Limivicinus sp.
GGCGATGCCGCTCCGGGCTGCTGCGCAGCCGATTATTAAAAAATTGCCTGCGGCAATTAATGAGGCCGGGGGTTCACAAACTTCCAAGCTGCGGACAATAACAAAACGCCCCACCCTGATGGGTGAGGCGTATCGTTTTGGTCGGAGTGGGGAGGCTCGAACTCCCGGCCTCATGGTCCCGAACCATGCGCGCTACCGGCTGCGCTACACCCCGATGCTGTATAAGGCTGCATCCTCTGCGGGACACAGCCTAACTATTATAATTACCACGGTGCAGATTGTCAAGGAAAAACTGGACATACGCCTGTCCCCGGAGAAATATAATTGCAGCAGAGGGCGGAATTACCGCCGCTACATGGGGGCAGGGTGAAAGTATGAAAAAAACAGGATTTCTTATCATATTGCTTATCTGCGGCTTGCTGGCTGTGTGCAGGCTTTACTATCCGGAGACACCGGAGATGCTGCGGCAGGGGCTGAACGGAATTTTAAGCGGAGAGCTTGATTACGGCGAGCTCATAGCTGCCATAGGCGGCAGGGAGCCGAAGGAAAGCCGGACTGAAGCCACGGAGAACACGGCGGTGCAGCAGCAGAATTCAGAGGCCATGGAGCAATGGCGGCAGGCACTTGCCCCGGCAGAGCCCATGCCTGCCGAAAACCAGATCCCCGAGGGAGACGATTTCCCGCCCATGGTGGCGGCCTTTATTGCAAAGCAGCTCAGCTTCTCCGGGGAGAGCATACCTGCCAATGTGCGCCTTGACATGCCGGAGCTTCCCTTTGATTATGTTTGCCCCGTGGAGGGCAGCGGCTCCTCCGGCTTCGGCTTCAGGGAGCACCCCATTGAGCAGGTGATGAAATTCCACTACGGTACGGACTTTGCCGCAAACGGCGGCACGCCGGTATGCGCTTTTGCCGAGGCCACCGTCAGCGCCGTGGGGTGGGATGACAGCTACGGCAATTACATCATACTGAGCCACGGGGGAGGCGTCAAAAGCCTCTACGCTCACCTCAGCAGCGTAAGCGCGGCAGAGGGACAGCAGGTAAAAATGGGGGAGTGCATCGCCAAGGTGGGTGCAACGGGGCTTGCCACCGGGCCGCACCTGCATTTTGAGCTGACGATGGACGGGGTGTACCTTAACCCCGAATACTATCTGTGAAGCGCTTTGAGCTGAGGCTGAGACCGGGAGCGCTGCTATTCTGGGCTCTTGTATTCTTCCTGCTGCCGGAGGGGCAGGCGGCGGCGCTGCTGCTGCCCTGCGCCGTGCATGAGCTGGGGCATCTGCTGTGCCTTAAGCTGCTGGGGCTTGGGGTCAGCTCTCTTAATCTTGAGCTATGCGGGCTGAGAATGGATTACAGCGGATCCTGCGGTGCCTTGGGGCATGCGGCCGCTGCGGCGGCGGGGCCGCTGGCGGGGATAGTGTTTTATTTCCTGCTGCGGCAGCTTTGCGGAGAGAAAGCCGCGCTTATGGCGGGGGTCAGCCTGCTTCTCAGCCTGTTTAACCTTTTGCCCATATACCCGCTTGACGGGGGGAGACTGTGGAGAGCCGCCCTCTGCGCTTTTTTGGGAGAGGAAAGGGGCGGCAGGCTTCAGCGCCTTACGGGGGATGTGTGCTGCGGCGCCCTTACGGCGGCGGGGCTTTACCTTATGCTTGAAGGCTGCGGCGCGGGACTTTTCGCCGCCGGGCTTATGACTGCGCTTCTGTCAAGGCGGGAGGGATAAAAAAGCTGTGCTTTTTCCCTTATATATGGTATAATTCCTAAAACCATGCAAAAGAGGAACGAAAAATGCCGGCTGTTTTTGAAAAGGATTATTATCTGCGCACATCGGACTTTGACTGCAAGGGGAGGCTTAAGCCCTCATGCCTGCTGGAGCTTTTCCAGAATGTGGCGGGGGAGCATGCGGTGCTTCTCGGATGCGGCTACAATGACCTTGCACCACGCAGGCTCATGTGGGTCATACTGCGGACAAAGTACCGGATTTACGCCGACTGCTCCCTGCACGACACGGTGCATCTGCGGACATGGCCCTGTCCTCCGTCACGGGTGGGCTTTCGCAGAGAATACCTTGTGACCGACCTGAAGGGCAGCGTTGTTGCCAAAGGCAGCAGCGAATGGGCGCTGGTGGACGCGGAGAGCCGCAGGCTTGCGGTAGGGGAGCGGGCTTATCCCGAGGGGCTTGATTTTTGCACCGAGCAGAGCCTGCCCGGAAGAATGGAAAGGCTCCGTCCCTTTGAGGGCGAGGAGCTTATGCTCATTAAGCCCGGATACAGCCGCATAGATGTGAACGGTCATGTGAACAATACCGCCTATGCAGACTTTGCCCTTGACGCAGCGGCGCCTGTACTTTCCGGCAGGATAGAGAGCTTCCAGATAGACTACCGGCAGGAGCTGAGGCAGGGCTGCAGCGTGCAGCTTTGCGGAAAGGAAGAGGAGGGGAGCCTGCTTATCTGCGGCAGGGATGAAAACGGCGAGGTCTCCTTCCTGTGCAAAATGGTGCAGGGCTCATGAGCTTCAGCGTAATCATTGCAGGCAGAGAGCTTCACTGTCAGCTAACATACTCAAAGCGCAAAAGCATAGCCCTTAAGCTGCTGCCGGGGGATATTGTCAGCATAAAATGCCCGTATTTTACAAGCAAAGCTCAGCTTGAGGCGCTGCTGCAGAAAAATGGGCAGCGGATTTTAAAGCAGCTTCAAGGGCTTGAAAATGCTCAGCCGCCCTTAAGTGAAACAGAGCTTGAGCAGCTTAAAAGGCAGGCGCGTCAGGATATTACCGCCCGGGTGCAGCGCTATGCATCGCTCATGGGGCTTGAGTACGGACGCATAGCCATCCGCGCCCAGAAAAGCCGCTGGGGAAGCTGCTCCGGAAAGAAGAACCGTAGCCTGACGGATATAGTCCGAACCCGCTTT
>JAZNUQ010000071.1:0-3282 GCA_045592365.1 Candidatus Limivicinus sp.
GATCTTCCCCAAGCCCGGCTGGGTGGAGCATGACGCCATGGAGATATGGTACACCACCCTTGAGGTGAGCCGCAGCGCCATGCAGAAGCTGGGCGTTACCGCCTCGGACATTGCCGCCATCGGCATCACAAACCAGCGTGAAACCACCGTCGTCTGGGATAAGGAAACAGGCGAGCCCATACATAACGCCATCGTCTGGCAGTGCCGCCGCACCTCGGATATTATCGACGCTCTGGTGGCTTCCGGCTGGGCAGATGATATAAAGGCCAAAACCGGCCTTGTCCCCGACGCCTATTTCTCCGGCAGCAAGATAAAGTGGTTGCTGGACAATGTACCCGGTGCAAGGAAAAGAGCCGAGGCAGGCCATCTGCTTTTCGGCACCATTGACACCTGGCTTATCTGGAAGCTCACCGGCGGCAGGGTGCATGTCACCGACTACACCAATGCCAGCCGCACCATGATATACAATATCCATGAGCTCAAATGGGACAAGGAGCTTCTGGAGCTTCTGAGCATACCCGAATGCATGCTGCCCGAGGTAAAGCCCTCAAGCTATGTTTACGGTAAGAGCGAGTATGAGCTTTACGGCGGAGAGATAGCCATAGCGGGTGCTGCCGGCGACCAGCAGTGCGCCCTTTTCGGTCAGTGCTGCTTTGAGCCGGGACAGATGAAGAACACCTACGGCACCGGCTGCTTTCTGCTGATGAACACCGGCACGGAGCCGGTCGTGAGCCGCAACGGGCTTGTTACCACCATAGCCGCCTCCTGCGGCGACAGGGTGGAATACGCCCTTGAGGGCAGCATCTTCATTGCAGGCGCTGCCATACAGTGGCTGCGTGACGAGCTGCATGTAATATCCACCGCCTCTGAAAGTGAGACCTTTGCAAGAAGCGTTGAGGACTCTGCCGACGGCTATGTGGTGCCGGCCTTCACGGGGCTTGGCGCTCCCTACTGGAACCAGAGAGCAAGGGGCGCTATTGTGGGCGTGACAAGAGGCTTTTCAAGAGCCCATCTTGTGCGCGCCACCCTTGAGTCCCTTGCCTACCAGACCTATGACATAGCAAGAGCCATGGAGCGTGACGCGGGGATAAGGATAACGGAGCTCAAGGTAGACGGCGGGGCATGTGCCAATGACTTTCTCATGCAGTTTCAGTCCGACCTTGTGGGCTGCGATGTATACAGGCCGCGCTGCATAGAGACTACCGCGCTGGGAGCTGCCTATCTTGCGGGTCTTGCGGTGGGCTACTGGGAAAGCACTGAGGACATTCGCTCCAACTGGGCCATTGACAAGAGATTTACGCCCTGGATGGACGAGGAAAGGCGCGTGAAGCTCCTTAAGGGCTGGCACAAGGCCGTTAAATGCGCCCAATTCTGGGGAGATGAAGAAATATAGGCGCTTATCTTTTTCATAATACACTCCTCTTACCCAAGCAGGAAGCCCTTACAGGGCTTCTTGCTTTTTTGCGCCAGAGCTTGGACATCACTTGGTTTTGCGGGCGAACACAGTTCGCCCCTACGGTGTGAGGGGGAGCGAAACGCATTGTTTGTAGGGGCGGATATTATCCGCCCGGTGCGTAATGCTCCGGGATTAACAATCCCTCCGGCTTTTGCTTCGCAAAACCCACCTCCCTTTACACAAGGGAGGCTTTTTCTCCCTGTTTGGTGGGTGTCTTCAGGCTTCCTGCGCCAGAGGAACAATAGCCCTTATCAGTCATGGCGCAGACCTTGGGCTTGCAAAAGCCTTCACCCCTTGAGGGGGGAAGGTGCTGAGCGAAGCGAAGCGGATGAGGGGTGACTGAAGGGTGGATAATATCTGCCCGGGAGCTGACTACCCCTCCGCCCACTTCGTGGGCCCCTCCCCTGACAAGGGGAGGCATGGGGGGTATGCAATGGGGGTGATTGCAGGCGTTTTTTGCGGAATTTTGTCTTTTCTTTATACCTGTGCCATGCTATAATTTACGAAAGAGAAAAAATTGAGGTGTAAGCATGAAAAAAGCAATCATCGCCATTTTAGGCAGCGCGGCGGCGCTGGTCGTTCTGTTTTATCTTTATTTGTTCATAACAGCATGGATATAACGGAGGTTAGGATATGAAGGGTGCAGTTAAAAAGCGGGCAAAGCGTGTCTACGGCAGAATGCTGGCCTATACCATCCCTCTGGTGCTGCTGCTTGGTGCGGCGGTGTATCTGCTGTTTATGGCAGGGGAAAAGATAGAGGAAATGGAAGGGCGCATGGGTATTCTTCTTCAGGAAACGGCACATGTTGAAATTCAGCAGGTTGAAATTGAGGAAAAGCTGGAGCTTATCAGTGAGCTTGCCACCTCCTCCTTCCAGTACACAAACCAGAAGACCATCAGCAACACCCGGCAGATACTGGGTATCGACATTCCCGGCACTACAAACACCGTGGAGCTCATATACTCCGGCGTTATCAAGGTGGGCTACGATGTGAGCCTTATCGAATGCGTGGCTGACGAGGAAAAGCTGCAGCTTGTATTCACGCTGCCGGAGCCTCAGGTGCTGGATAATTACATTATCCTTGACACTCTCCAGTGTAACGACAAGAACAATATCTTCAATCCCATCGGCTCTGACACTATTGCCCAATATTTTGCCGATATTCAGGCTGAGGAGCTGGCGGCTGCCGAGGCAAGGGGCATTTATGCCGATGCGGAGGCTCAGCTCAGGAGCATTATCACCAACTATTTTGCGGTATTCTCCGACTACACGGTTGTATTCAAGTAACAGCCCCTCTCAGTCAGCTTCGCTGACAGCTCCCCCAAAGGAGGAGCCAAGAGCTTTCGACAATAAGAAAAGCAGAGGCTTAAAGCCTCTGCTTTTTTGTTATTTATTCGGTTTATACCAGCTCGATGACTGCAACTTCGGCTGCATCGCCGCGGCGGGTGCCGATGCGGGTGATGCGGGTGTAGCCGCCGTTACGCTCTGCGTACTTGGGAGCGATCTCATCGAAAACCTTCTTGGCAACATCCTCGCGGGTGATGAAGGCAAGAGCCTGACGATAGGAAGCCAGATCCTTTGCCTTGCCAAGAGTTATCATCTTCTCGGCCAGAGGTGCGATTTCCTTGGCGCGGGTTGCGGTAGTCTCCATGCGACCCTTGTCCAGAAAATCTGTGACCTGCTGACGGAGCATAGCCATGCGCTGTGCGGTATTCTTACCGAGCTTTCTTGTTCCGGGCATAATAGCATTTCCTCCTTCTTGAGAGCTTACTGATTTTCCTCGTCTGCCAGAGACAAGCCCATCATAGTCAGCTTATGCTCGACTT
>JAZNUQ010000072.1:0-3862 GCA_045592365.1 Candidatus Limivicinus sp.
CCATGACCGAGAACGACATCGACGCTCTTCTGGAAGCTTTTGGTGAAAAGTATCCCAAGATCGATGTCGAGGTAGTTAACGGCTCCGCAGGCGAGCTGGTCACCCGTCTGACCGGTGGGGCTGCAAGTCCTGTTGGCGACCTGGTATGGGGCGGCATGGCTGACTCCGACGGCGACAAGAACGCTGCCATCTTCGAGGCATGGGTTTCCGCCTATGATGCTGAGAACATGGAAGGCTACACCTCTCCCAACGGCCTGTACTCCATGGACCACCTGTCCACCGTTGTTTTCTGCGTCAACACCGAGCTTGAGGCAGAGCTGGGCCTGAACATCCAGAGCTACGAAGATCTGCTTGACCCCAAGCTGAAGGGCCAGATCACCACCGCAGACCCCAACAGCTCCTCCTCCGCATGGAACAACCTCTCCAACATCTTTGCAGTTTACGGCAACGACACCCCCGAGTGCTGGGACTACATCGAGAAGCTCATGCCCAACCTGGTCATGCTGGGCTCCTCCTCTCAGGTCTTCAAGCAGGTTCAGCAGGGTGAGTACGTTGTTGGTCTGACCTACGAAGACGGTGCAGTCACCCTCGTCAAGGACGGCGCTGACAATATCCGCCTCCAGTACCCCACCAACGGCACCTCCGCTTCCGCATTCGGCTGCGGCCTTGTCAAGGGCGGCCCCAACCCCGAGAATGCTAAGCTCATGATCGACTTCATCTGCTCTGCAGAAGGTCAGTCCGCTATCGCTGCTCTCCAGGGCGGTACCCTGCGTTACACCAACGCCGGCTTCCAGCTCCCCGAAGGCGCATGGCTGGCTCCCTCCAGCGAGATCAAGTGGGTTGTTCGCGATGTTGAGTACCTCACCGCTAACAAGTCTGCTATCCTCGAGCACTGGAACGAGCTGTGGGCAACCGTCGGCGGCACCAAGGTCGAGTAATCAGTTCCAATCATAAAATACAAGAGCGCGCAAGCGCTCTTGTATTTTGTAAAAAAGCTGTTCTCCCCTTGGCTCTCCCTCCGGGAGAGCTGTCAGCAAAGCTGACTGGGAAGACACAGCCCCGCTTGCTCTGTCCCCTTGGCTCTCCCTCCGGGAGAGCAGTCAGCGAAGCTGACTGAGAAGACACAGCCCCGCTTGCTCTGCCCCCTTGGCTCTCCCTCCGGGAGAGCTGTCAGCGAAGCTGACTGAGAGGGCACAGCGCTTTCAGTTTTTGTTTAATGTCCTGCCCGACGCAAGATATTAAAGAGAGCCTGAAAGGAGCAATACCATGAAAATGTATGACACCCCCCAAAGCGTTGACAAATATCTGAACATCCCCCTTGAATGTGACTGCGGCAGGACCCATTTCGTGCCTATCAAGGCGGTGGAAATAGGCCCCGGCGCCATCAGCACTCTGCCCGGCTTTGTTAAGCAATACGGCTACAAGCACCCCTATATCATCTGCGATGAGATTACCTACCGAGTGGCGGCTCAGCGCTGTGAGGAGCTTTTGCAGGCCGAGGGCATAAATGTATCCACCCACAAGCTCATTCACCTTGGCTTTGACGAGGCGACCCTGGGCGAGATAGTCATATCCATGCCTGCCGACTGCGACCTTATGATAGCCGTAGGCACCGGCTCCATCACCGACATGATACGCTACACCAGCTATAAGCTGCGCCTGCCCTGCTTCACCGTTGCCACCGGCGCTCCCATGGACGGCTTTGCCGCCAGCATCGGCATTGTAAATGTGAACAATCTCAAGGCCACCATGACCGCCCATAACAGCGAGGTCATTATAGGCGATACCGATATTCTCAAAACCGCCCCCTACCGCATGACCGTGGCAGGCTACGGCGACCTTATCGGCAAGCTCACCTGCCTTAACGACTGGGAGCTGGCAAGGATAATCACCGGCGAGCATATCTGCCCCAAAATCGTTGAGCTGGTGAAGGACTGTGTAGACGGCGTTCTGGAGCAGAGCGCTCTTGTAAAGGAAAAGGACCCCCAGGTGCTTGGCAGCGTAATGCGCGGCCTTGTGCTCTCCGGCTCTGCCATAAGTCTTTACGGCGACTCCCGCCCCGCCTCCGGCGCCGAGCACCACATGAGCCATTATTGGGAGACCATCATGGATCAGCGCGGCGGCGGCAGAGCCATGCACGGCGAGCAGGTTGCCGTAGGCACGGTGCTGGTGCTTATGCTTGCCAAGGCACTTCTTGACACAAGGCCCGACTTTGAAAGGGCCAGAGCCTTCGCCCGCGGCTATGATGAGGCGGCATGGGCAAGGGAGATAGAGCGCTGCTACGGCGCCGCAGCCGGCGAGGTTTTCAGTATAGAGGCCAAGGCCAAAAAGAACGATGTACAAAAGCGGCTCGAGCGCATTGACAGCATGGAGAAGAACTGGGACGCCATTTGCGCCCAGCTTAAGCCCCTGCCGGAGCCTGCCTGTCTCAAGGCACTTCTGGATGACATCGGCTGCCCCTCCACCCCGGAGCAGATAGGCATAAACGCAGCGGATCTGAAGGACAGCTTCATGTACTGCAAGGAGCTTCGCCCCCGCTATACTGTTTTCCAGACCGTTTACGATCTGGGACTTATGGATGAGCTCAGCGACAGGATAATCAAAGAGCTTAATATGTAACGACTAAGGCAGCCCCTTTGGGGCTGCCTTAGTCATTTGCCCTTCAAAGGCTCCCCTTGTCAGGGGAGCTGTCAAAGCGGAGCTTTGACTGAGGGGTAGTGGTATTTCAGCAGCATAGTAAAGCAAAGGGGCTGCCTTATTGCATTATCATTTCACCGGTGGTATAATCCCCCCATATTCTGCCGAAAGAGGGCGAGCGGGTGTTCAGGGATTATTTAAAGCGTATCATAATATGCATGCTGGGTCTTGCAGTATGCGGGCTTGGCAACTGTCTTTGCGTCAAGGCCGGGGATGTGGGTACCGGCGCATGGATAAGCCTTGCCGTCGGCATATCCAGGCTCAGCTCCATGAGCTTTGGCACAGCCACCTTTCTTGTAAGCATGGCGGTTATCGTCATTGACATTGTCGGCCGGGGCAAGCTGGGCGTGGGCAGCATACTTAACGCCGTCTTCATCGCCGCCTTTTCCGATATGTTTTTGAGTTTGCTCAGCTTTATATCCGAGGCTCAGTCCCAGCTTGGCGGTGTGCTCTTTACCCTTGCGGGACAGGCCCTTATCTCCTTCGGGACTATTCTTTACATGAGCGCCGCCCTTGGCGCCGGCCCCCGGGATACCCTTATGCTTATTATAGGCAAGAAGCTCCGCCGCCTTCCCATAGGAGCCGTGCGCTTCTGCCTTGAAAGCGGCGTACTTGTTGCAGCTCTCCTGCTGGGCGCGCCCTTCGGCCTTGGTACCGTTGCGGTGATGCTGCTTCAGGCTACCATCTTCCAGTGCGCCTGCAATATCTGCCGCTACGAGCCCCGCAGCGTGGAGCACGAGGATCTGATAGATACTGCGAAAAAGCTGTTTTGGAGGTAAGCATGGCTCTTCTCATCTGTGTTCTTTCTCTGCCTGCTGCATCAGCGCTGTGCTTGGCAGTAAACCTGTGCCTGTATTGCAGCAGCCTTTCAAAGTATAAAAAGCAAGGGTCCCCTCTTTTGGAAAGGACCCTTAAGGAGCGGAGGCTGTCCCTTATCGTTTCCGCCGCCGCGCTTGCAGCCTTTATAGTACTGCTGGCAATTCTCTACATTACACTTGATAATTCTGTTACATACCAATATCAGCATTAAAGGCAGCCATTGGCTGCCTTTAAACATACCCTGTCATTGCGAGGAGCGAAGCGACGCGGCAATCCGTCCTCAAAGCACATTCCCCTTAGGGTCGATGGTCACAATATCCACCGGAATGTCCTTGCCGCTGAGCTT
>JAZNUQ010000073.1:0-83107 GCA_045592365.1 Candidatus Limivicinus sp.
TGAAACTGCCGTTCTTGAAACAAACAGTTGCTCCGCAAGCTGTTCCTGTGTTAGGTTATTTTGCTTTCGCAGTTGTTGCAACTTTTCGTGGAACTCCATCACTGGCCCTCCTGTGGTGCTGGTTTCAAATAAAGTATATAAAAGCAACTATGGTCTGTCAAAGGTGTGGAGTGATACTTATTTTCACATTGGGGTAAAAAGGCTTTTTGAGGGCGTTTCACTAACGGCAAGCAGGGCAAGTGTAGCCACACTTGCGTTTTTGGCAAGCAATTCGAGTGTGAACACACTCAAAATTTTTGCGCCGGGCGGCGTCAAAAATGCTTGCCAAAATGCTTGTTGGGGAGCCTCCCCAAACCCGGTTAGCTGCGGCCCGGTGCTGACGCTCTGGGCCTTAACTTTGGGACAAAATGTCCCAAAGCAGAAATACCGGGGAACAGCATAAAACTGTTCCCCGGCAAATTGAAAAAGTGGAAAGTATTTAGCAATATCCGTGCAGAACATATAATCATATTACCCCCTTGTAAAACGAGGCCGGAAACCCTTGAAAACAGGTCGTTTTTTCAGGCCAAATATTCACACATCAACCCTGCTTTTGGGTGTGTTCCCGATAGCAGAAAATACAGCCGATCCCCCGCCAATAAGGACACCCCGCACAAGGCGTTCCATCCGGTGCCTTCTGCGGGGTGGGTGTTTCTATATGGGGGATCTCTTTCTTCATACGCTCATAGGGACTGTTGGTAAAGTTCATAAGTAAACCTCCGTTCGTGTTCAACCCAATCCCGCACCCTTTCCCAATCATGGGAAAGGGTGCGGCTCTGGAGGATATACCCCCGCCCCGCCGCCGGAAAATAGAACAGCCGGGGCCACCAGTCAAGGGCAAGCCGCCGATAGACGGCGGTGCTGATGCACCCTTGACAGACAACTCCCGGCTGTTCTGAACGATATGCGGCGACGGGGGATATACCATCCGAAACCATGTTTAAGGGAAAACGGTTTGGGACAATTTGTCCCGAAGTTGAGAAAGGGAAAGCGCCACCCCTTGTCCTGTTGGGCGGCGCTGATACTCACAATTTAGTTATGTTGGTGTTTTCAATGTAGTTGCGACAAGAACTTGAATTTTTCTGCATTATCTCCTATAATAAATCCACGGTAGGCCTTTGTGCCACCAAGGCAGCCGTATGGGGGTATTCCCATACGGCATTTCTATTGCAACTAGACTTCTTCATAACAAGGAGAAAGTATTATGTACAAAAACGATCAGTTAGAGTTGTTGATTAGCGCTTATGAGGGCAATCTTCCCCAAGACATCGCCGCAATTATCTCTGAAGTCCAAAGTATTTACAAAGCATATAACGACGACTATGAGCGCTATACCGAAAACTATATTTCCATGATGGAAAATGCCTTCAATAATTTCAAGGTTACACAACTAATTCCTGAATCCAAAGGTGGCACATTACGGGCAGCTAAACCAATAGATGACGAAAGGATCACAGCACTTTTATCTGACTATTATAATAGATTGTTCAGCCTCCGCAATTTGAAATTTTTGAGCGAGGAAAAAAAGACAGTCGTTTTTGTTGGCCCGAACGGTTGCGGAAAAACCACTCTTTTGCGAAACCTAATACAAGTAACCGGGGAAGATCAGATTGGATATTATCCAGCTGATCGTCTGTTAGTAATTAACGATAGCTATAATCCTGAGCGCGATTTTGCTGCATTTTCTAAAAGTTACAAGGATGCAGACAAATATGCAAGTGATATTAATAATCAATCACAAACTCACTACATCGTCCAACAAATCAACCAAGCCATTACTTTGTTTGAGAAGAAGCGAGCAACAGAAATGGACCTGTATGCAAAGGGACAGCTTCGATTGGAGGATAGCCTTACTGAAAAAATACTGAGCATCTGGAATGATCTTATAAAGGATCGCACTTTGTTCTCAGAAGGCGGTCTTAAGGTTCAAACTCTGGACGGAAAAGAATATCCGATTAAGCATCTTAGTAGTGGTGAAAAAAGTATTTTCTATTTTCTTACCTGCATCCTCCTTAAAGAAAAAAAGTCATATTATTTTATTGATGAACCGGAAAATAACCTCAACCCATCAGTTGTCTCCAAACTATGGGATATCATTGAAGAACACTGCAACGGAAGCGTATTTGTATATCTAACTCATGATAGCAATTTCGTTGCATCACGGATAAATAGCAAATTGTTCTGGATTGAAAAGTATGATGGTATTGATTGGATATATAAACCGCTTCCCGAGAATGATAATCTTCCCCAGCACCTCATGATAGCTCTTGTTGGCAACAGAGAGCCTGTCCTTTTTTGCGAATCGCAGGATGAATATAAGTATGATGACCTTGTATTCAAAATGATGTTTCCTGAGTTCAAAGTTGTTCCTGCCGCTGGGTGTGATGCTGTTATTGCTAAAGTAAAAGCCTATTCAATCGCTGGCCTTCCGCAGAAAGCCTTCGGAATAATTGATTGTGATTACAAGGAGCAATGCTATTTAGATGCGCAGGAAGCTGATGGCATCTTTCATTTGCCGTTCTTTGAAATCGAAAATTTCCTTTTTTCTGAAGAAATTATAACTGGTGTAATCGAAAAATTCAGCCGTGACAAAGAAAATGCATTTGCAAACCTCAAAACTGCACTAAAAGCTGATTTCATCTCTAAAAAAGAGCAGTGGGTCATAAGAAAGATTGCATTTCGTTTGAGAGAAACATTCTTTAACGGAAGAATCAAAAAGCTAAGGAACTTTTCAGAATTACAAACTGAGTATACAGCCTTTAGCAGCGGCATTGATTTAGAGGCTCTGCAGACCAGCTATGAAACAGAAATCCAGCAAGTAATTGATGCAGATGACTACAATACATATCTTCGATATTACGATAACAAAGGGATTTTCACGGCATTTCTCCCGCAGTTGAAACTTGAAAATAAGATGCTATATAAAGAAGCCGCCTTTGCTTATTTAAGAGAGCACAAAGATGTGTTAACAGAACTGCGTGGCAAATATTTTCCCAGCATCACAGTATAACAACATCTCATATTGTTCCTTTTCTTATGGGTGGCGAAGCTCACACATTTTGCTATCCAGCATTCTAAAAGGAAACGGTTTGGGACAATTTGTCCCGAAGTTGAGAAAGGAAAAGCGTCACCTCTTGTTCTATTGGGCGGCGCTGATACTCACAATTTGGTTGTGGCGGAAATACTGATTGCCGACAACCCAAATACCATTTTTGTTGTTCTGATTTCGTGGAATCCTATAACCACACTCCGACCATAACCGATACCGCAATTGATAGAGTCGTGTCAGTTGCGGTGTCTGCTTTTTTATTCCCGCATCAAACAGTTGTCTCGCGCTCATGCCGCTGCTTCTGCTTTTCAAACCAAAGAGGCCAAATACAGTTCGTGTTTTCACCCATAAAACGGGACAGGGATTTCTCCCCGCCCCGTTCTCTTATTCTTTATGCAGTTTATCCGATGACGCTGAGGTCCACCATATCAATGATGCTGTTTATCTCCTCCGGGGTAAGTCCGGCAGGCTGGTGTATGGTCAGGGTCACAAAGGAGTTTTCCAGATACACATAGGCAAACATATCCGCGCCGTTGTGGAGTACGGTAAGCTCCGTACCGTTGGGGGCGGTGTGGATATAAGTGGACATTGCGCCGATATTATCCACCTGATCTATTATCTCATAGCCGCTGGAAAGGGTTGCGTAGGGTGAGTTGTAGATATAGCAGTATGTTCCGGTATTTGTAAAATCCTCGGTAGTATAGAAGCTGACGGCAAAGGTGCCCTCGTCAAAATAATAGAATTTGTCGTAGCCTGTCGGCTCCACACGGAAAAAGCTCTTGCCTCCGGCGCACACCTGATTTACCCTGTCCGTCAGCTCCTCCCGGGATAGAAAATCGGATTGTTCTCCGAAATTCTGGTAAAGTCTGGTGGCTGTGCGGCGAAGCTCCAGGCCGTATTTGGCCGCTATCTCCTCAAGTTTGTCTGCCATCTGCTGACTTTCCACATGGTAGTTAAAGTCATAGCCGGAAAAGCCCTTTGCCATAGTCTCTGCAAACAGCATATCCTGTTCGTATTCCTCAGCAGTTGCAGTTCGTCTTTCCATCTCCACATACTGAACATCCACCACCTTGCCGGTATCGTCATGGCTAAGCACGGCATCGTAGAATACTACTGTGTATGTTCCGTCGTCATTCTCAATATAATCGGCAATATCGCAGCCCTCCGGGGCCACAAAAACCTCCGGCTGGCATATACCGTTTTCTCTGCGCCACGCATCCCACTCTGCCCATGCTTTGGTTGAGTTTTCAATTTTTTCCTTTATTTCGGCGCTCATCTCCTCAGGCACATCCTGAGGCTGGGTTATTGACACATAGCCGCTATCCTCACCGGTGGGCGGCGCCAGCGTATCACTTTCTATAAGCAGAGCGCGAATACCGAAAATATCGGTCGCATATGCCACTACCCCCAAAGACAAAATAAGACAGGCTGCGATAAGAATGGAAATAAATCGGCGTGATGCGCGTTTGGGATAATTTGTCATAGGTACAATCCTTTCTGTTATTCCGCCGTTGTACCCCAGTTTGCGTGCAGTTTCTTCCAGAAAAGCATCCTCTGTGCCGTTCAGGGCGAGCATTATACTTTTTTCTAACATAAGCCTTCCTCCTCCAAATATCTGCGTAGCCTGTTTCTTATGCGGTATAGCTGAGATTTGACCTTGCTCTGAGTGAAGCCAAATTTATCGGCAATGTCAGATAAGGGAGCAAGAAACCAATACCTTGCCAGAAAAAGCTGCCGTTCAACCGGGTAAAGCCCGGACAGGAAGCGGTTGATAGCCGCACACAACTCCTTGTATTCAACAAGCTTCTCCGTGCCTGCTTCGCAAGAAGCGCAGTCAGCAAGTTCATCAAGGGGGAGTGCCTCCGGCAAATTTCCGCCGCGCTTTCTGCTACGCCTTTCGTCAAGCCGGTTCAGCGACAGCCACCTTGTCATTCTGCCAAGATAGTGACCCAAGTTCTCCGGCTTGTTATCCGGCATGGAGTTCCATGCCCCTATATAGGTATCATTGACGCATTCTTCGGCATCGCAGGCATTATGAAGAATATTGTTTGCAATGGTGCTGCAGTAATTTCCGTACTTGGCTGCGGTTACGGTAAGTGCACTTTCGTTCCGCTGCCAGTACAGCTCAACTATCTCTCTGTCTTCCAATCCATTGCCTCCTTCCTGAAGGTCCTTCGCTTATAATAGAAAGGAAATTTCAGCCTCGGTTGCATTATTGCACGCAAGGCAGCGGTGATTTCCTGCGAAAAATGCACGGATTACACACGAGTAAAAGCCAAAAAACATTGACGCGACGGGCATTACAGGATATATTATACTGTAAGAAAAATCCAATTTCTACGGAGGCGAGACAAATGAAGGTGTTGGTTTGCAATGTGGGCAGTACATCCTTGAAATTCAAGCTCTTTGATATGCCGGGCGAAAAGGTGCTGGCAGACGGCAAGGTGGAGCGCGTTGGCAGAGCCGATGCGATTTTCCACTACGGAAACCGTGATACAGGCTATACCGTAGAGCTTGAAAATCAGAGCATACTTTCCTATGCCGAGGGCATCCGTCGTTATCTGGACTGTCTCACAGCACCCCGGCACGGTGTGATTTCCGATGTGTCCGAAATTGAACGGGTAGGCTTCAAGACCGTTCTGGCAAAGGGCTTTTACGGTATTCATGAGCTGACGCCGGAAGTTTTGCAGGCAATGGAGGATTACCTGATCGTTGCTCCCGCCCACAACGGCCCATATCTTGAGGCAATACGCCAAATACAGCAGGTACTGCCCGGTGTGAAGCTGGTGGGCGTATTTGAAACGGCATTTCATGTGACCATCCCTCAGGCCAGAAGGGTTTACGGCATCCCCTACGAATGGTATGAGCAGTACGGTATACAGAGAATGGGATACCACGGAGCCTCTCACGGCTATATCGCCGACGCCCTCAGCCAGTGGAGCGGCGGAACCGGCAATACCATCTCCTGTCATCTGGGCGGCAGCGGCTCCGTCTGCGCAATACAAAACGGCATAAGCGTGGATAACAGCTTCGGTTTTTCGCTGCAGACAGGTCTGCTTCACGCAAACCGTATCGGTGATACCGATGCATATATCATTCCTTATCTGCTTAATCAGGGAAAAAGCCTTGAAGAAATCACAAAGGGGATGGACAAGCAGGGCGGCCTTCTGGGTATTTCGGGGGTCAGCAATGATCTGCGCGATGTCCAGACCGCGGCTGAGGAAGGAAATGAGCGGGCAAAATTAGCCATTGATGCTTACTGTGCAGGCATTATCCACTATGTGGGCGCCTATTACGCGGAGCTGGGCGGGCTGGATAATCTGGTATTTACAGGCGGTATAGGTGAAAATTCCTCTCTGGTGAGAGAAAAGGTCTGTAAGGCCGTTGCCCATTTCGGCATTGAGCTTGATGCCGAGAAAAACGCACAGGCTTCCCGGCAGGCGCGCGTCATCTCTGCTGACGGCTCCCGAGTAAAGGTCTGGGTCATCCCTGCCAACGAGGAGCTTGGCATTGCCAGAAGAACCTACGAATACCGGTAATAAATTCTACACAACACAAAAGGAACAGAGCGGGCGCTCTGTTCCTTTTATCTTCCTGTTCAGCTGTGATAGTCTTCCCGTATCCAGGCCTCGAACTCGTCCATATAACCCAGATCCCATATCATGGAGCTGGTCAGATACTTGTCTCTGGTATCTCTTGAGCAGACAAAGGCATCCGCCACATCGTCCTCGCTGAGACCTATATCCCTTGCCTTTGTGGGCATGCCGGAGCTTTTGAGTATCTTTTCAAGCTCATCCGGATCGGGTGCCTTTTCGAGCACGCCAACTATCGCATCCCAATTGGACAGCATGGCGTCCACACGCTGCATGCGTCCCGTATACTCATTTTTAAGGAGCTTATCCTCAAGGGCTATCATATTCTCTGCCGTACCGGGAAATACCCGTCTCAGCCTTGCCTCCCATGCGGCACGGTCAAAGGCGGCAGCCGCCTTTTCTGCCTGCTGTCTCGTGGGGCGAAGCTCACGGAGCTTTTTAAAAAGGCGCAGGGTAATAAGCGTACCGATGCCCACATATATGCCGTGCAGGTCATACTCCTGCCCTCTGGCAATGGCCATCATCTCCCAGCAGTGGGAGAAATAATGCTCAAGGCCGGAGGCAGGGCGGGAGGAGTTAACGAGAGCCATGCACACACCGGACAGCAGAAGTCCCTCCATTACCGCATGCACGGAGTTTAAATCACGCTGAGGAATGCCGGCCGCACCGGAAAAGCTGCGCTCATAGCTCTGTATCACCATCTCCGCAGTCTGAGGGCAGAAAAACTCACCCCGGATAATGGAGGCTATCTCCCACTCCCTTATGGAGCAGGTCTTTGCGGCAATGTCACCAAGCCCCGCCCACAGCAGTCGCATGGGAGCCTTTGCCATATAGTCCACATCGCACACAACGCCTACGGGGGCATTTTCATTGACAGAGGCCTTGGTGTTGTTTATTTCAAGAGAGGATGAGGCGGAGGTGTAGCCGTCCATGGAGGGGGCGGAGCCTACGGTGACCTGGGGCACGCCAAGCTGTGTGGCCACCGCCTTGCACACATCGTTAACCGAGCCGCTGCCAACGGTGAGAAGCACATCGCAGCCCGGGTCAAACTTCTCCACCGCAAGAGCTACCGCGTGCTCATTGGGCTGGAGCTTCCTGCCTCCGTTTTCGGGGAATACAAAAAGCGAATATTCAATCCCCGCCTCACGGAGGGCAGCGCATACATCGCGCCCCACCGCTTCAAAGGAATAGGGGCCGGATACCACCATGGGTTTTTTATAGCCCAGCTTGCAGAGATAGCCGGGTACTTCCTTTATAAGCCCTCTGCCCAGCTTCAAAAGAGGCATTTCAGCCCGGTGAGTTTTGCCGCAGGAGCATTCAATGCCTGCCGGCGATGTGAGAGCGTCAAAATCAATCTTCATCTTCTGTCCTCCCTTTGTGCTTGTCTGTAAGGATTATAGCATCAAGTCCATAATTTCGCAATTGATTTGAGGGCAGGCCCTTACATAGAGACTGCTGCCCCACGGAGCAAGGCAAAGCAATGTGTTGCGAGGGTATGATACAAAGCATTTGTATTCTCAATGTCAAATTCGTGTTGTTTGTTGTATCGTTTTGCGGTACAATTTTAGCATTCGTTATATAATTTGTCAATAATATACAAAACTTTTGCTGTTTCTGTTGACCTTGCGGACAAATTCGATATATAATATATAAAAAATACTGTATTCATCACAGAAGGAGGCATAAAATGAGCAGCTATGTTATCGGCATTGACTACGGCTCACTTTCCGGACGCAGCATTCTGGCAGACTGCGTCGACGGTCGTGTGCTGGCCTCGGCGGTATATGAGTATCCCCACGGGATTTTTGACCGGGAGCTTCCGGACGGTACGGCGCTTTACCCGGACTGTGCCCTGCAGCACCCTCAGGACTATCTGGATGTGCTGTACGAGACTATACCTGCTCTGCTGAGGGAAAGCGGCGTTTCGCCCGAGGATGTTGTGGGCATCGGCGTTGACGCCACGGCCTGCACGGTGCTGCCTGTGGACAGGGATGGTCGCCCCATGTGCTTTGACAGGCGCTTTGCCTCCCAAAGTCAGGCGTACATAAAAATGTGGAAGCACCACGGCGGGCAGGCGCAGGCAGATAAGCTGACCCGGACTGCCGAAGCGCTGTACCCGGAGCTTCTTGAGCGCTTCGGCGGCAGCATCTCGGCGGAGAGCTTTTTCCCCAAGCTCTGGGAGCTGTGGGAAAAGGCGCCGGAGCTGTATGAGGCTATGTATGAATATATTGAAGTCGCCGACTGGATAATACAGCAGCTAAGCGGCAGCTTCAGCCGCAACGGCTGTGCCGCCGGCTACAAGGCCATGTATCAGCCTGAAAGCGGATACCCCGATGCAAAGCTGTTCCATGCCGCAGGCTTTTGCCCCGAAACACCCATTTATAATAAGATGCCCTCCCCTGTTATCCCCGTGGGAAGCGTGGCGGGTTATCTTACACCGGAGGCCGCGGCAGGGCTTGGGCTCATGCCCGGCACGCCCCTTGCTGCCGGCCTTGTGGACGCCCATGTATGTGTGCCGGCTGCCGGTATATCCGACACCGGACACATGCTTATGATAATTGGCACCTCGGCCTGCCACATGCTCATGGGCAGAGAAACCAAAACCGTGCCCGGCATATGCGGCGTTGTGGCTGGGGGCATAATGCCCGGTCTTGCAGGCTTTGAAGCCGGGCAGAGCTCCGTGGGTGACCTTTACGCATGGTTTGTCAATAACTGCGTGCCGGAAAGCTATTTCAGGCAGGCCGAAAGCCGTGACATCTCCATACACGCGCTGCTGTCCCGGCTGGCAGCGGAAAAGCGCCCCGGTGAAAGCGGTCTGATAGCCCTTGACTGGCTCAACGGCAACCGCAGCACCCTGTGTAACTATGAGCTGTCCGGAATGGTGCTGGGGCTTACGATGCAGACAAAATGTGAGGATATTTACCGCAGCCTTCTTGAGGCTACTGCCTACGGCTGCCGCGCCATTATCGAAAACTTCCGTTTGCACGGTGTGGAGGTTGAGCGCTTCATTGCCTCCGGCGGCATAAGTTTCAAAAATCCCTTTGCAATGCAGCTTTATGCCGATATTCTCAAAATGCCTGTGGAGGTCATTGACGCTCAGCACGGTCCTGCCCTTGGCAGCGCTATTTTCGCTGCGGTGGCAGCTGGCAGCGAAAACGGCGGCTATGACAGCATCGGGCAGGCAGCAGGCGCCATGAAGAGTGAGACACTGGCCGTATACACGCCGAACATGGACAATGCTGCGCTGTATGACGCGCTTTACCGGGAATACTCGGAGCTTTACGAGCATTTCGGCAGGGTCTCCCAAAGCATGCAGAGGCTTCGCAGGCTGCGGGACGAAGCCCTTGGGCTTGCATTAACACGATAATATAATAATGTAAGGGCGGCGCATATGCGCCTCCCTTACATTATTTGTAAGCAAAACTTAATATATCTTCACTTTTCTTTTTTGTACCTTTACGATATAATCAGGCTGAGGATATTATCAGGCAGCGTGCCTGAATACGGAGGACAGAGATGAAAGTAGTAAAGGAAACCGCCCCCAGTACCCCCGCCGCCGGCAAGAAGTCCGGCAAAAGCAATGTGATACTTATTTCTCTTATTGTTTTGCTTGCCTGCGCTTTTCTCTTCTGCGGCTATAAGGTCATATCCATTCTTGCCGAGTACAAGGAAGCGGAGAAAATGTACGAGGGGCTCAGCAACAAATATGTAAGCACCGGCAACACCACCCCCAGCACTCCCAAGCCCGCCGCCCCCGAGGATGAGCCTGAGGAGGACACCCGCGACCCGGAGGTATCTCCCATTGAGATAGACTTTGCCACACTGCTTGAGGATTGCCCCGACATTGTGGGCTGGCTTTATTCCCCGGATACCGTTATAAATTATCCCGTGGTTCAGGCTGAGGATAACGACAAGTATCTTTACAGCTTCATTGACGGCACCTACAACGGCAGCGGCACACTGTTTTTTGACTTTGTATGTGAGCCGGATCTCAGCAGCACTAACACCGTTCTGCACGGCCATCACATGAACGACGGCTCCATGCTGGCCTCCATCTGCAAATATAACAAGCAGGAGTACTATGACGCTCACCCTGTGATGTACTTTAACAGTCCCATCGGCAATTACCGCATTGAGCTTTTCAGCGGCTACATAACCGACCCCGGCGCCATATCCTATACCGTGGAGTTTGGTGAGGATTACAGCTTCCAGGACTTTATTGACGAGGTCAGAAGCCTTTCAAAGTTTGAAAGTGATGTGGAGGTAAGCACCGAAGACCACATAATTACCCTCTCCACCTGCACCTATGAGTACAATGACGCCCGCTTTGTTGTTCACGGGAAGCTGGTTCCCATCCACTGACAGGAAAAAATCCCGTGCCAGGCACTGCATAATCCCCACCGCAAGTGGTAGTTGCAGATATTATGTAAAATTAAGAAATTATTTTTTAATTTCCTCTTGCATTTTTGTAACCGATTAGTTATAATGCATTTACAGAAATTACAAATTGGTAAAATTTTGTGACACATCGGTTTTGTGCCCAATATTTACCGCTTGTATTATCATATATATAGTAAGTAAAATTACTTTGAGGTGATTTAACATGAAAAAGACCCTGAAAACCGTTTTGAGTCTTGCTTTCGCTCTGCTGCTGGTGTTCCAGTTTGCAGGCAGCATGGACGCTCATGCAGCAACAGGCCAGTTCAGCGACCCCGTCATTACCGGCGGAACCAGTCCTGAGCTCTGCCTTGTCACGAGCAGCAACTCCGCCAATATTGTTGACTGCTGGATAAACAATGCCGAATCTTTCGGTATTGTAATCACTCCCGCAGAGGGCGTTGACTATGTTGTCAGCGTTACCGTTGCAGGTGTTGATATGAGCAGCAAGATGCTTGCCACCGCAAGCAACGCTGTCAAGCTGGACCCCAAGGACCTCAAGGAGCTTAATCTCACCGCTCCCGTAGCCATCAGCGTTGTTCTCGACAAAATAGTTGAGACCGACTATGCCGCTGTCAGCTATAATGACGGCGAGGCCTCCATTGCAGCCACTCTCACCAACGGTTCCTCCAGCACTCTGGTGAACCAGGCTTTCTCCGTTCCCGATCTGACTGCCGAAGCAAAGCAGGAGGCTCTCAAGGAAGAGGGCCGTGAGTTTGCAGGCTGGGAGCTGGTCTACACCACCGGCGCCTCCATGGAAGTTGCCGCAGGCGCAACCATTTACCCCTACGCAGACTTCACCCTGACCGCTCAGTGGAACAGCGTTGACGCTGTCACCATCCGCCCCGTTGCACAGAGCAAGGTATACGACGGCACCGCCGCTCTCGTTAACGACGGCAGCAAGGTCACCGATTACGAGGTGTACATATACGAAAACGGCACCTGGAAGCAGGCTGTCAACTACACCGTTACCGGACTGAGCTTTGCCCGTGAGGCAGCCTCCAAGGACATTGCCGATGTCGGCACCTACACCTTTACCGCTTCCGGCGCAACCGTCAAGGATGCAAACGGCAAGGTAGTAAACAATGTCTTCTATGAAGACGGTACTCTCACCATCACTGCCCGTCCCCTCACCGTAAAGTCCAAGAACACCGAAGTGGTTTACACCGGTGATAAGGTCTATCCCTCCGGAGTAGAGGTCGTTGAGCCCACCACCCTTGCAGCAAACCAGAGCATTGATGAAAGCTCCATTACCTTCAACACCTACGCAATCCGCGCAGGCGGCCCCATCAATGTAGCTCCCCAGTCCTTTGTTATCCGCGACGCTGCAAACAAGGATGTTACCGCTAACTACTCCATCATCTGCGAAAACGGTCTGCTTACCGTCACCAAGAGAGATATTACCATCGCTCCCGCTGACACCACCGTTTCCTATGACGGCAAGTCTCACACCATCGTTGCCAATGTGACCTCCGGCTCTCTGGGCAACAATGACAGCATTGAGCTGGTCACCGAGATTTCCGGTGCTACCAACGCAGGCGAATACAAGAACATCAAGATCACCGAGGTCAAGGTATATAACGAGCTGGTCAAGGACTACTCCACCAACTCCTACAACATCACCTGGGATAAGAACGCAAGCGCAACCCTGACCATCACCTCTCACTACCTGAAGATCAGACCCGTGAGCAAGACCACCATCTACGCAGGCCCCTCCACCTCTCTTAAAGCCGACGACTACGAGATAGTTGAAGGCACCCTGCTGGACGGCCACGAGATAGTTGAGCCTCTCACCTACGAAGGCACCATCAATGTGGTTGCAGACGGTGTTGGTGTTACCAAGTACAGCAACATCGATGTCAGCTCCATCAAGGTTGTTGATGCAAGCGGCGCAGATGTTACCTCCCTGTACAGAATTGAGACCGAGCGCGGCACCCTGCGCATCGAGCCTATCGACATTGTCATTATCGCAGGCTCCAACTCCGCTTCTTACAGCGGCAACCCCATTACTCCCGACCCCAAGTACACCGTTGTGGGCAACCTGCTGTCCAACCACAAGCTGGTCAATGTTGTTGTCTCCGGCAGCCAGACCTATGTGGGCGAAACCGTCACCAAGGTCACCAGCTACGACATAGTTGACACCAGCAACAACATCAGCGTTCTGGGCAACAACTACTACCGCGTAACTCTCAACGACGGTAAGCTGATAGTCACCGAGAACCCCAACCAGCCCCAGCCCGAGACCGTTACCGTCTCCATCAAGTCTCTCACCAAGACTTATGACGGCAAGCCCCTGTCCCTGAGCGCAACTGACTACACCGTCACCGACAGCAAGGGCGTTGTGGCAGCCGGCGGCTACGAGCTCAGAGTCACCGTTGACACCTCCAGCAGCATCACCGATGCAGGCAGCAAGGACATTGCAGCCCCCACCGTTGAGGTCTACAAGAATGGCGCAAAGGTCACCGATTATCCCTTCATCATTGAGACCAAGGGCGGTACCCTCACCGTTGAGAAGCTGGTAGTAACTCTTACCGCAGCTTCCGCAAGCAAGAAGTATGACGGCAAGGCTCTCACCTGCGCAAAGCTGGCAGAGGGCGGCGCAACCGTCGGTAACTCCAGCGGTCAGCTTCCCGCAGGCCACTCCCTGAACAAGGCAGACATCGTCTACCAGGGCAGCCAGACCAATGTGGGCTCCTCCTCCAACAGGATCATCAGCGCCACCATCCGTGATGCAAACGGCAACAGCGTCAACAAGAACTACGACCTTAAGTTCATTGACGGCGTTCTCACCGTTACCTCCGCAGCCACCACCGGCACCGGCACAGTTGCAGGCGGCTCCGCCACCGGCGACACCTCCAACATCGGCCTGTGGATTGCTATCATGGCAGTGCTGGCAGTTGCAGCAGCAGCCGTAGTCTTCATCGTTATCAAGAAGAAAAAGGCTGAGCAGTAATTGAACAAACCCAAAGGCAGCGCTTAACGCGCTGCCTTTTTTATCCCTGATATACTTGTCCGAATTCACTATACATAATATTGTTTACATAAATTATGCAATTGTGATATATAAAGAAATATTTTTATAATATATGTTTACATAATCCATTTGAGCCGGCGTCGAGCCACGCCGGCAAAAGACCGTACAGCGATCGCTGTACGGTCTTTTTTCATAATATTTCATTTACGCTTTTTTCGCCGATGACCTTAATTCCGTCCTCCTTAAGCGCCGCTGCCGCCACGCCGTAGCCGGGCACCAGCTTGCCGGAAAAGCTGCCGTCATAGATAATTCCGCTGCCGCAGGAGGGGCTCTGCTCCTTCATAAGAGCGATTTTGCAGCCGTATTTATCACACAGCCACCGGGCGACCTCCGCACCCTTGCGGTACTGGGCGGTAACATCGTCACCCACGCGGCTCATTACCCTTTCCCCGATAATTTCACTGGGCTCACGGGGGGTGGGAAGTCCGCCGGCAGTTTCGGGGCAAACCGGGATAAGCCGGTATTTCCCCCTCAGCTTAGTAAGTACATCCTCCGGCAGCACATTACTGCCGCCGCAGTATTTACATTCAAAGCCTGCAAGGCAGGCGCTTATAAGTAAATTTTCCATACTACTTCCTCATACTGATGCCAAGCAGCGCACCGCATATACCGCCTATCACATGGGTAAGCTGGGAAACGGTGTCCCTGAGCAAAAGACCGTCCACGATCTCGCCGCCCAGATACAAAAGTGCTACAAGAACAAGGGTTATGGGTATGCAGCCATCCCGCATACCCGCAAGGGAGGACATAACAATCATCATGAAAACAACGCCCGAGGCGCCCAGAAGGCTTATTCCCGGAAAGAACAGCCAGTGTATCATGCCTGACACCAGCGCGGTAAGGAAAATGGCCCATGCAAGGCTCCTTCCGCCGTACTTTTCCTCAAGAGGAGGGCCAACCACCAGTATAATCATGATATTTCCGATAAAATGGGTGTAGTCTGTATGCCCCAGCACATGCAGCACAAAGCGGGGATATGTGAGAAGGTCCGTCAGTGAGGAATGGTACACGCTGAAGAACTTATGGTTACTCGCTCCCCCGGTGCACACGGAAAAGAACAGCGCCAGAAATGAAGCCAGCGCAAAGCTAAGCACCACAGGGGAATTATATTGGAGCTTGATGGTTCTTTTCTTCACAGTCTTGCCTCACATTCCTCAAGGGCTGCGGCATAATGACGGCGTGTATTCTCATCAAAGCACACCATGCGCACCCGCTCTATCTGCCCATGCTCCCGGAGAAAATCGGCAATGGTGTTTATTGCGATACGGGATGCCTTATCCAGCGGGAAGCGGTACACACCGGTACTGATGGAGGGAAAATCCACCGTCTTTATCCCATGCTCCAGGCAAAGCCGGAGGCAGGAGCGGTAGCAGGAAGCCAGAAGCTCCTCCTCTCCCCTGCTGCCGCCGCGCCATATGGGGCCGGGGGTGTGTATTACATACTCCGCAGGCAGCCTGTATCCCCGGGTAATTTTGGCCTTGCCGGTATCGCAGCCGCCCAGCGTGCGGCACTCCTCCAGAAGCTGAGGGCCCGCCGCTCTGTGGATGGCTCCGTCAACTCCGCCGCCGCCCAGAAGGGAGCAGTTTGCGGCGTTGACTATGGCCTGAGCGTCCTGTTGGGTAATATCTCCGCAGATGACCTGCAATCTTTCAGAGTTCATATTCACTCCATTTCCACCTTGACAGCCCCTGCCTCAGCACTGAGCCTGATGCGCTCCAGCTTTTCGCCACGCCTGTCAATGAGCTTTTCGGCAAGGACATCCTCTATCTGCTTCTGAATAGTACGGCGCAGATTTCTTGCACCGTAGGTGACGGAATAGGCTTCCTTCACCAGATGGTCTATGATGCTTTCATCCCAGCAAAGCTCAACGCCACGGTCGGAGAGTATATCCCTCTCCTCGCCCAGCATGAGAGCCGCAATAGCGCGGAAATTCTCCTCACTGAGCTGGTTAAAGCAGATGACCTCATCCACACGGTTGAGAAATTCCGGACGCAGGAAGTCGTTAAGCGCCTTCATGCTGCGCTCCTTGCTCATCTCGCTGAGATTTCTGCCAAAGCCCACGCTGCCTGCGCTCTTGTTGCTTCCGGCATTGGTGGTCATTATGATGACAGTATTTTCAAAGTTCACCGTTCTGCCCTGAGCGTCGGTTATTCTGCCGTCATCCAGTATCTGCAGCAGGATATTCATAACATCCGGGTGTGCCTTTTCTATCTCATCAAAGAGCACCACACTGTAAGGCTTGCGGCGTATCTTCTCGGTAAGCTGGCCTGCTTCGTCATAGCCCACATAGCCGGGAGGAGAGCCAATGATGCGGGAAACGGAAAACTTTTCCATAAACTCGGACATATCAAGGCGTATAAGAGCCTCGGGACTGTCAAACATATCCGCTGCAAGGCGCTTGACAAGCTCAGTCTTGCCTACGCCGGTACCGCCGACAAATATGAAGCTGACCGGCTTGCGCTTGGCCTGAAGGCCCACACGGTTGCGCTTTATTGCGGCGCATACGGTGTCTATGGCCTCGTCCTGACCGATTATATGCTGTTTTAGCCGCTCATCCAGCTTTGCAAGGCGCTCAAATTCGTCCTCGCGTATGCTGGAGGCGGGTATCTTTGTCCAGAGCTCGATTATACGGGCAAGGTTTTCGTTTGTAAGCACGGGTTTGCCCGCTGCCTCAAGAGCGGCAAGCTCCTGCTCAAGCTGCATTTCCCGGCTTCTCAGATGGGCGATACGGGCATAGCGCTTATCCAGCATTTCGTCGGTAAAGCTCTCGCCTCCGGGAGGCTCGGCGGACATCAGCGCCTCGCGTTCAAAGCGGACATCCTCCATTTCCTTCCTTGCAAGCTCGCGGCGGTTAATGCTCTCATCCTTGAGATTGACATCGGAGCAGGCCTCGTCGATAAGGTCGATGGCCTTGTCGGGCAGGAAGCGGTCGGTAATATAGCGCTCACTGAGAATAACCGCCTGACGGCACATTTCCTCAGGTATGCTTACTCCGTGAAAGTCCTCGTAGTAGTGGGCAATACCTCTGAGAATAGATATACTGTCCTCAATGGAGGGCTCGTTTACCGTGACCGGCTGGAAGCGCCGTTCAAGGGCGCTGTCCTTCTCGATATGCTTTCTGTATTCGGTGAAGGTGGTCGCACCTATCACCTGAATTTCGCCTCTGGAAAGGGCGGGCTTGAGGATGTTTGCCGCGTTCATGCTGCCCTCGGCATCCCCCGCCCCGACAATATTGTGAACCTCGTCAATTACAAGGATAATATTGCCCTGCTTGCGTATCTCCTCTATGAGCCCTTTCATGCGGCTTTCAAACTGGCCTCTGAACTGAGTGCCGGCCACAAGTGCTGTAAGGTCAAGGAGGAACACCTGCTTATCCTGCAGCTTCCTGGGCACCTGACCCATGGCTATGCGCTGGGCCAGCCCCTCTGCAATGGCGGTTTTGCCCACGCCGGGCTCACCTATAAGGCAGGGATTGTTTTTCTGGCGGCGGTTGAGTATCTGTATTACCCGCTCAAGCTCCTCGGCGCGGCCTATCATGGCATCCAGCTTGCCTTCTCTGGCTCTGCCGGTCAGGTCAATGCAGTAATTGTCAAGGAACTTGCGCTTGCCGCCCTTGGGAGCTTCCTTATTGTCCCTTGCGTCCTGAGCCTTGCGGTTATCCCCGCCCTGCCCCTCCTGGGCTGCGGGAGGGCCGCCGAAAAGTCTGCTGAGGAAGGGGAAGGTGGCGGTCTTGCCGTCATCGTCGCCTTCGTTTTCATCTTCGCCGGGTACAAGGTCCTCTATGCCGTTCATGGCATTCATCATCTCGCCGGAGATGCTTTCAAGATCCTCGTCGGAAATGCCCATTTTGTTTATAACATCGTCCACGGGCTTAATATGAAGCTCCCGGGCGCACTTAAGGCACAGACCCTCATTTCTGGTCTGGCCGTTTTCTATTCTGGTTATGAATATTACCGCTACATTTTTGCCGCAGCGGGAGCACATGCTTGCCTGCATTTTTGCCTCCTTGGAGATAGGGGTTAACTTAGAGCAGTCCCTTGGTTATAAACTCAAAGGACAGGAAGAACTTTGCAAGAACCGTATTCTCAAGCGTTCCTCTGCCGATGATAATGCCGAAGAAGCTGAGAAACCATGCCAGAAACACACAGTAAACGAAGCCCTGAGCAAAGCCTATGACAGCGCCGCCAACCTCGTCAAGCGTCTCCATATTGGGCAGGCGCAGAGACAGGTTCAGCACATTCGCAAAGGCTATGAGCAGTATCAGTATCAGAAGAAACGCAATGGTAAGTCCTGCCACATAGGTAATGGTGTCACAAAGCACCGCTACGATGGCCTCCGTAAGGCTGGCGCCGGTAGTCTCGGAAAGCTCAATGGCCTTGTCTGCCAGCTCCTCCGTGCGCTTTTCGTGAAAGCCCATCAGACGCATTGCCTCAGAGGCGTAGTCATAGCGCAGAGAGGGGTCCTCGGCAATAATGTCCTCCAAAGACAGGTCGCTGTCACCGTAGCCCATATTCTCAAGCATCTGGTCGCGGCTCTTCTGAGAGTCCACAAAGCCGTCCACAAAGGGCTCCAGCGCAGGCACAACCTCACCCGCATAGGCGGAGGAGAGCAGAGTGCCGCCGAAAACGGCTATGATTATTGCCAGAACGCCGGCAATGCCGCCCACCAGACCGCGCTTGTATCCGCCCCATGTACAAAGGGCTATTATAGCAAGAAGAACCACATCAATGATAAGTTTCATGTGTAAAACATCCTTTGTATGTATTCCCCGGAGGCTGCCGCAGCAGTCCCCGGATGTATTGTAACACTCAAATGTTAATAAATATATATCTCAGTCCACGGAAAACATTTCCCCCGCGGCGCCATCGTACCATACACGGTTGAGATACAGTCCCTGAGGCGGCATTGTAGGGCCGGTAAGCCGCCGGTCGCCCTTTTCAAGGAGCATGGGTATCTCTTCGGGTATGAGCTTGCCGTAGGAGGCATATACCATGGTACCTACCATGGCTCTGCACATATTGTAGAGAAAGCCGTTTGCACAGATGGACACTGTAATAATATCCCCGTTTTTTTCGGCTTTACACCAATGCACGGTGCGCACGGTGGTTTTTGTCTGTGTTCCCTCGCTGCGCACGGCGCGAAAATCGTGAGTTCCCTCAAAGGCCTTCGCCGCCGCCTGCATAAGCTCCATGTCCAGATGCTGGGGATAGAAGCACACCCGCTTTTCAAGGAAGGGATCACGGATATTGCTGTTTAATATCTTATAGATATATTCCTTTTTTATGCATGAGCTGATGGCGTTGAAGTCATCCTCCACCTCCACAGCGTCCACCACGGCAATGTCCCCGGGCAGGCGGCTGTTCACCGCAAGGGGCAGCCTGTCTGTGGGGATGCGGCAGTCGGTGCGGAAGTTGGCGCAGTAGCGCAGGGCGTGAACTCCCGCGTCGGTGCGCCCGCAGCCCACAGCCTTGACCGGGTGACCGCAGGTTTTCTCCAGCGCCTCCTGCAGAGTCTGACAAACGCTTATATCGTTTTTCTGTATCTGCCAGCCGTGGTAGCGGCTGCCGTCATATTTAAGACGAAGGGCGATATTCCTCATTGACTTAAATTCCAAATTTCTTCATAAAAATCAAAAGCGCAAGAACGCCGAAGCCCAGCAGCAAGGCCACATAGTCTCTCAGCTTCATCTTAAGCTGCTTCATCCTTGTACGCCCCTTGCCGCCGTGATAGCAGCGGCTCTCCATGGCTACCGCCAGCTCATCCGCCCTGCGGAAGGCCGACACGAAAAGCGGCACCAGTATGGGCAGCAGAGCCTTTGCACGCTCCAGAAGATTTCCCGTTTCAAAGTCTGCGCCTCTGGCCTTCTGAGCGGAGATTATCTTGTCGGTCTCCTCGATAAGGGTGGGAATAAAGCGCAGAGCCATACTCATCATTATTGTAAGCTCGTGAACAGGCAGCTTTATCACCTTCAGCGGGCTCAGCAGCTTCTCAAGCCCGTCGGTAAGGTCGATGGGGCTGGTGGTATAGGTCAGCAGGAAGGTGCCGGTTATAAGCAGCATGATGCGCAGTATCATCTGGGCTGCCCGCTCAAGTCCCTCCCAGGTGATTATCCAGCCGGGTATAATGGGAGTACCCTGAGTGTAGAAGATATTCAGCACGCCCGTAAGCACGATGATGAAAACCATGGGCTTTAAGCCCTTGAAGATGTTCTTGAATTTAATGTGGGAAATTGCAAGGCACAGCGCGGTAAGCCCGAACACCAGTGCGTAGGAAATCCAGCTTGCAGCCTGAAACAGCGCCGCAATATAGACCACCACAAGAATGAGCTTTGTGCGCGCGTCAAGGCGGTGAACCACGGTGTCACCGGGAAAATACTGTCCCAGAGTAATGTCCTTAAGCATCAGCCCACCCCCCTTGCTTTGAGCACAGCTTCCTTAAGCTGCTCATGGGTATAGATGGAGCCCTCCAGCGCCATGCCCTGTCGGCGAAGCTCCATGGCAAGAGCGGTGGCTCTGGGAACTGCCAGAGAGTGCTCCACCAGCTTTTCAGGCTGGGCAAAAACCTCCTCAGGCGTTCCGTCCATAAGCACGCCGCCGTCGCTGAAAACGATGAGCCTTTCGGCAATGCAGGCCATATCGTCCATATTATGGCTGACGATAATAACGGTGGAGCCGGTCTTTTCCCTGTATGCGCATATATTCTCAAGTATCTGGCGGCAGCCTGCCGGGTCAAGTCCCGCAGTGGGCTCGTCCAGAATAAGCACCCTGGGGCGCATGGCTATAACGCCTGCAATGGCGATGCGCCGCTTCTGACCGCCGGAAAGCTCCAGCGGTGAGCGCTCAAAAAGCTCCTCCTCAACACCGGCAAAGGCCGCGGCCTCACGGACACGCTGATCGATCTCCTCTGCGCTCAGCTTCATATTGGTGGGGCCGAAGGCAATATCCCTGTACACAGTCTCCTCAAAGAGCTGATACTCCGGGTACTGGAACACAAGGCCCACCTTCCACTTAACATCGCGGCGGGAGTGCTTGTCCCTGTTTATATCCTCACCGCAGCAGAGCACACGGCCACTGCTGGGGCTCAGCAGGGCGTTAAGGTGCTGGATAAAGGTGGACTTGCCGGAGCCGGTGTGACCGATGATGCCGCAAAGCTGCCCCTCCGGGATGGAAAGGCTTATATTGTCTATGGCTGTTTTCTCAAAGGGAGTGCCTGCGCTGTAAACATGGCGTAGGTTTTCCACTGTTATCACTGACATTATTTCTCTCCGAAACTGATTATTTGCCCTGTCTTTGAGCTATCTGGGCAGCGCAGCTTTCAATGCTGAGGGTGCTCATGTCAAGCCCCCAGCCCTCTTTGTTGAGCTCATGGATAAGTCTGGTAGTCTCAGGCACGCTGAGCCCCTCGCTCTCCATCATTTCCACCTGTGCGAAAATGTCCGCAGGCCGGCCGTCAGCTCTGACGCTGCCGTTTGACATGACTATGAGCCTGTCCGCATGGACGCATTCCTCCATGTGGTGAGTGATGAGCACCACGGTCATGCCCTGTTCCCGGCAGAGCCTTATAACGGTGGACACCACCTCCTGCCGCCCCTGAGGGTCAAGCATGGCGGTAGGCTCGTCCAGAACGATGATGCGCGGCTGCATGGCAAGCACGCCCGCTATGGCAATGCGCTGCTTCTGCCCGCCGGAGAGCAGATGGGGCGCATGCCGCCTCAGCTCATACATATCCACCAGCTTAAGAGCCTCATCCACACGGCGGCGTATCTCATCCGGCTCAACACCCAGATTTTCCGGCGCGAAGGCCACATCGTCCTCCACCACATTGGCTACTATCTGATTGTCCGGGTTTTGAAACACCATGCCCACATTGCGTCGAAGCTCGATAAGCGTATCCTCGTTGGCGGTGTCGATGCCCGCCACGGTAACAGAGCCCTCATCCGGCACAAGAATGGCGTTTATGTGCTTTGCGAGGGTGGACTTGCCGGAGCCGTTATGCCCCAGCACCGCCACAAAGCTGCCCTCTTCTATCTGAAGACTTACTCCGCAGAGACTTTCCATATCGTCTCCGGGATAAGTAAAATGTACATTTTCAAAACTGATTATGGAACTCAAAATTCTTTTTCCTTTCGGTATATTGCGTTTCTACGCGCCTGTCATTGCGAAGGAGCGAAGCGACTGCGGCAATCCGTCTCCCCCAAATCAAAGCCCGGCGCAGCGGGTTTGATTTGGAGAGGAATTTCAATGTCATCGGTCGGTGTGCCGCCGCCTTGCGGCTGCACATGACCTCATGGCATTGAAATGACGAGGCTATCTGCTTTCCCAGCGACATGTGGCGCCGCAGGGCAGCACCAGACCGCTGTCGGTAACGGGCAGTCCCAGCTCCTGAGCGTCGGAGCGCCCGCCGAATTTCTTTGTGAATATGCTCTCGGTAACATAGCTGAGCACCGAGGCGGAAAGGCCGGTGGTATAGGAATTTATGATTACAAACAGAGGGTCATCACTGAGGACGCCGGCGCACAGTGACACAAAGGGCCACAAATTCTGCTCCAGCTTCCAGACCTCACCGCCGGGGCCTCTGCCGTAGGAGGGCGGGTCCATAATAATGGCGTCATACTTTCTGCCGCGGCGTATCTCCCGCTCCACAAACTTGGCACAGTCGTCCACTATCCAGCGGATAGGTGCTTCCGAAAGGCCGGAGGAAGCGGCATTTTCCTTGCCCCAGGCGACCATGCCCTTGGCAGCGTCCACATGGCAGACGGTGGCGCCCGCCTTGGCACAGGCGACGGTGGCGCCGCCGGTGTAGGCAAAAAGGTTCAGCACGCTTATGGGTCTGCCGGCAGCGCGTATCTTGGCCATTGCCCAGTCCCAGTTTGCGGCCTGCTCGGGGAAAATACCGGTATGCTTGAAGTTCATGGGCTTTACATTGAAGGTGAGCTCACCGTAATGCAGCTTCCAGTCAGCAGGCAGGGAGCCCTTGTCCCAGCTTCCGCCGCCGGTTTCGCTGCGGTGGTAGCGGGCGTCCCTGTCGTTCCAGTGGGGGTTGCGGCGTGGAGTTTCCCATATCGCCTGAGGGTCGGGACGCACAAGATAGTACTTGCCCCAGCGCTCCAGCTTTTCACCCTTTGAGCAGTCAAGCAGCTCAAAATCCTTCCATTTATCCGCAATATACATAAGATACCTCGTATGCCATAGTAATTCAGATTATTTTATCATTAATTAGCACCCGGGTCAACAAAAACCCTGACAGATTTCACAAAATCCGTCAGGGTTTTCTATTAAAAATTATTAATGGCAGTTGTAATAGTAAAGCGCCGTGCTGTCAGTCAGAACCGCGTCGCATCTGCCGGAGTACAAATACTCAAAGCACTCGGTGGTGCCGCCGGCAAGTCGGGTTATCTGCCCCAGACGCTTATGGAGCTTACCGTCGGACATGAGAGCCTCCATTGCCTCGTCGGTGGAGCACATTGCCATGTTCCTGCCGCTGAGCTTCAGGGAATTCCACACGCTTGAGCCCTCCCGGGAGGCCACCACAATGTCGTTTTTCACATAGGGGCCGTACTGTGCATACTTGCCTGCGTCTATTTCCTCCTGATTGAGGGCTATACCGCCCCATGCACAGTCGATATTGCCGGAGGAAAGCTCAACATAGACATCCTCCTTCTCTATCTGCTGTATCTTCAGCGTCCAGCCCAGGCGCTCGCACATTGCGGTTGCAAGCTCCACATCGTAGCCCCAGTAGTCACCGTTGGCAATATATGCCATGGGGAAGGAGTTAATATCCACACCGATTATAAACACTCTGGGCTCAGGCATTCCCTTCGTTGCAAGAGCCTCCGGGTTCTTATCAAAGTTCACTATCCTGTCACCGAACCATTTGGCTGTAAGTGCGTCTATGGTGCCTTCCGCCGCCATGGTTTCAAGGGCAGCCTTCACATAATCATATGTACTGTCCCCGTTTCTGAAAGCAAGGGAATACTCCTGCTCCACAAGGGTCATTACAGTTTTAACGCCGTATGAGCTGCTGCCGCAGGCGCACATGCTCAAAGCCATGCACAGCACCAGCAGCAGGGCGACGATCTTTTTCATCCAATCCCACCTTTGCCGCACAATAATACAGTAATACGCGGCACAATTCAAGCTGTTTTTATTATTAATCCGTTAATTTTATTTTCTGCGCCGTGAAGCGCTGCGGCGTCTTGATTTTGCGCCGATATTCTCCACCGTCTGCATTATGCCCAGCACCAGCGCACCCAGCACACAGGGCAGGCTTATGTATGCCGCCAGCTTTGCAAGACTGTCGTAAACACCGCCCTCCTCAGGCTTTTCCACCACAGGCTCCGCAGCAGGCATCACCTCCGGGGTCGGAAGCGCCTCGGGAGTTGGTGTAGGCTGGGGCTGCGCCTCCTGAGCCGCTATAAGCGCCTCAAGGCGCTTGTCCAGCTCAAGTGTGTAGTTTACCAGCATCTCTGCCGCGTCACCCATCAGAGCATCCTCATAGTGCAGATACTCGGTCATAACCGTCACCACTATGGGGTTTGGAGTGTAGATTATGCCGCCTATATGGTAAAACTCCTCAAGAGCGCCATATTTCTGGGCTATCTCGTACTCATCGTTCAGATTGCGGCGCAGGTACTGGCCGGGGCTTGCCCGCAGCAGCTTTTCATGCACACCGGGGTAATCCTCAGGGCTTCGGCGCAGCGTGTCAAAAACATCCAGCACATAGACGGGGTTAACATAGCCGTAGTCCATAAAGTCCGGGTCGTATTCCTCCGCTTTCATGGAGGAGTACTTCATGCTGTCCGCTCTCCAGACGGCATCTCCACCCAGATAATTGCGCATCACATGAGCCCATTCGTTATTGGAGTGGACGAGGATAAGCTCCTCGGCCTCCTCCAGCTTCATGCCCTTTATCTCGGTTTCCTTTGTTATCTCGCCGCTTTTGACCTTTTCGGCCATAAGCATCATAAGAGGCACCTTGTACATGCTGCCTGCGTAGTACCATTCGTCCCGGTTATAATACCAGCGTTCACCGGTGGCGGTGTAGCAGTAGCCTATGCTGATATTGCCGCCGTCTATTTCATGCTCGGCGATAAAATCCTCCATCAGCGCATCAAGCTCCGCCGGGTCAATAACGGAAAGCTCCTCCGTATCCGCATAGGCGGTGCAGCTCGGGCAAAGCACAGCCGCACAGAGCAGCAGGCACAGCAGCCCTTTATATATTCTTTTCACAGGCTCAGCCCCTCTCCGCTGCGGCGAAAGCTCCTGGAATAAAAAAGCTCCGCAGCCCTGATAAGATATGCGGTATCCTCCGCACCGGCAGTTTCCAGGGCAGAATGCATTGCAAGCTGAGGAAGTCCGATGTCAACACAGTCAATGGACACATGGGAGGAGCTTATATTGCCCAGAGTGGAGCCGCCGGGCAGATCGCCGCGGTTGGAATAGCGCTGCACCGGCACCCCCGCCTCCCTGCATATCTCTGCAAACACCGCCGTTGACACGGCGTCCGATGTATAGCGCTGGTTTGCGTTAAACTTGATGACCACGCCGCCGTTGAGCACCGGCCTGTCATTACGGTCGGAATACTCAGGGTGATTGGGATGCACCGCATGTGCATTGTCCGCCGAGACCATGAAGCTGTTGGCAAGGGCCGTGTGCAGGCTTCTGCCAAAGCAGGCGCAGAGCCTCTCCAGAACATGGGAAAGGAAGCCTGAATCTGCCCCCTGCTTTGTACCGCTGCCTACCTCCTCATTATCAAACACGCTGAGCACAGACACGCTGCCGCCGGGTGCGGAATTCAAAAAGCCCTTCATGCAGGCAAAGACGCACTGCAGATCGTCAAGTCTGGGAGAGGATATAAATTCATCCTCCGCGCCCCACATAAAGCCGGGGGCTCTGGGATAAAGGAAAAGGTCCTTTGATATAATGTCCTCCTCCTTAACACCGGCGGCCTCTGCTATTATCCCGTCAAGGCTCAGCTCTGACGAGGCGCTTGAAATAAGGGGCAGCATATCAACATTGGGATTAAAGCTCTTTCCGTCGTTTACGCTTCTGTCCATGTGAATGGCCACATTGGGTATCATAAGCAGGTCCCTATCGATGTTCACCAGCTTGCTTGCAATGCCCTTTTCGCTCCTTATGGCAATTCTGCCGGCAAGGGACAGGGGCCTGTCCATCCATGAGGAGAATATCATGCCGCCGTAGCGCTCCACATTAAGCTGGGTATAAAGACCGGCTGCCTTAACGGACGCATTGTCCTTAACGCGGAAGGAAGGTGCGTCACTGTGAGCTGCCATTATCATAAAGCCTGCGAAATCGGCTCCGGGAATGCTGAAAGCGATGATGGAGGAGGCGTTTCGGCGGACAAAGTAGCTGCCCGGCGCGGAAAGCTCCCAGTCCTGCCACTCGTAAAGCTCGGTAAAGCCCTTGCTTACAAGCTCACCGGCTATATTTTCCACCGCGTGAAAGGCAGTGGGGCTTGCATTTATAAAATCAAAAAGCTCTTTGTTTATCTGCTTGTTCATTGCGTATCTCCCTGTAACAGTCTAACTTTTATTGTATCACATATTTCAGCGTTTGAACATAGATAAATATAAAAAAGCTCTCCCTTCCGGCCGAGGGAAGGGAGAGCCTTAGTCCGAAGTCTGGGCTTATTTCTTTTTTGGCTTAAGCACCGCGATCAGGGTGGTAATGAAAATTATAAGGTTTGATACCACACCCACGGCATTGTAAATTGCAAAGTTAAAGCAGAAAAACATTGCCGCGCAGAAAAGGAAGGATATTTTCAGCGCCCGCTCATTATCCTTGAAGCGAAAAACGGCAATAGTGTACTGGAAATTTGCTATCACCGGCAGCAGCCCCATGAAGCCGAGATTATTGAAGGCCACACCCAGCACCACACCCAGAGCCACAAACAGCCACTCCAGCGCCTTGCTTTTTTTGCCGCTCATGGCAAAAATATTTCGAAGCAGGCTCACGAAATTCTGCACCGCGCCGCTGTATCCGCCAAGTATAGCCGTACCCACGCCGTATATCACCTGGCTTATGCTCTGAAACAGCAATACATCCTTCGTGCTTTTGCGGGTGGAGCTTACCGAGTCCGTTATCATTGCAAGCAGGCTGCAAACATTGCCTGTAATTATATTTAACATAGCTATCCCCTTTCAGACTAATACAATATACACCATGAGGCAAGGCTGCGCAAGTGTGAGCGCAATTTATTATTTACTTCTGTTTTTTGAAGTGGTAATATAGATATGTTTTAGTCCAATAAAGGAGCACAGCCATGAGAAAAACCAAGATTATCTGCACCATCGGTCCGGCCAGCGAAAGCCCCGCCGTTTTCAGACAGATGTGCCTTGAGGGCATGAATGTGGCAAGACTGAATTTCTCCCACGGCACCCATGAACAGCACAAGGAAAAAATCGACATGATAAAGGCCGTTCGGCAGGAGCTCAATCTGCCCATCGCCATCATGCTTGACACCAAAGGGCCGGAATACCGTATAGGCACCTTTGCCGAGGGCAGGATAAGCCTTGAGGACGGGGCGGAATTTACCTTCACCACCAGAGATGTTCCGGGTGATGAGAGCATAGTGTCGGTAAGCTACAAGGGGCTTTGTGAGGATCTCTGTCCCGGAGATACGGTGCTTGTCAATAACGGCCTTGTTATCTTCCGGGTTGAAAGTATAGACGGCTGCGACATTCACTGCCGCGTTGTCACCGGCGGTGTTCTCAGTGACCGCAAGAGCATGAGCTTCCCCGGCAAGGTGATGCGTCAGAAATATCTCAGCGAGCAGGATAAGGCCGACCTTCTTTTCGGCATTGAAAACGATGTGGACTTTGTCGCCGCCTCCTTCGTCTCCGGCAAGCAGGACCTGCTTGATTTGAGGGGCTTTCTCAATGCAAACGGCGGCGAGGAGATAGAGATAATCGCCAAGATAGAAAACCAGTCCGGTGTTGACAACATAGACGAGATATGCACCGTCTGCGAGGGCGTTATGGTTGCCCGCGGCGACCTGGGCGTTGAGGTTCCCTTTACGGAGCTGCCCGCGATCCAGAAATATCTGATCGATAAATGCCGCATGCTGGGTAAGCGTGTAATAACCGCCACCGAAATGCTTGAAAGCATGATAAACAATCCCCGCCCCACCAGAGCAGAGATAAGCGATGTGGCAAACGCGGTTTACGACGGCACCAGCGCCATCATGCTCTCCGGCGAGTCTGCCGCAGGCAAATACCCGGTGGAGGCTGTGCGCGTTATGAGCCGCATCGCCGAGGAAACCGAGCGCCACATCGACTATACCCGTCATTTTCAGACCCGCACCTTTGAGATAGACAATCGGGTGGACGCCATCTCCCACGCAGCCTGCACCATGGCTATTGACCTTAAGGCCAAGGCGCTTATAGTTACCTCTCTCAGCGGCCTTACCGTTCGTATGGTCTCCCGCTTCAGAATACCCATCACCATTTTGGGCCTTGCCACCGGCAAAAAGGTATGGTATAAGCTGGCACTCTCCTGGGGTGTGCTGCCGCTGCTGACGGAGCAGTTCCCCAACATGGAGGTGCTCACCTTCTACGCTGTACGCCTTGCCAAAACAGAGCTTTGCCTCAAGAATGGCGACACCGTGGTTATTACCGGTGGCAACACCAGCGGCGCCAGCGGCAACACCAATGTGCTGAGAATTGAAACAATTTCATAAACACAAAAAAGGAACAGACAGGGTCTGTTCCTTTTTCATATCAGAATTCCCTTTTTTTATAAAACCGCACCGACAGATACCAGCCCAGAGCATATATCACAATCGAAGCAAGGCACACGGCGCCCAGAGGCAGAGTGGGCTGTATCTGCAAATCCCCGCCTAGAAGCCTTGAGGCTATAAGGCTTGCAGCGCACACAATGCCTATCATCACATAATAGGCTATCCTGCCCTTTTCCACGCCGAGCCTGAACACAAATGGCAGGCAGGCTGTGGTGGATACCGTAAACACGATTATGATAAGCTGCGCCAGCACCGCAAGCGTCGAGAGGCTCTCACCTCTGTAACGCAGCATGACACCGTGGGAAAGGCAAATCACCAGCAGTATTGCCAGATGCAAAAGCAGACCTATAAGGTATTTTACCGACACAAGCTGCTCTCTTGTGTAGGGCAGCGTGCCGCAATACTGCTGCCAGCGGCTGCGCTCGTCATAGGCAAGGAGATTTACCGGTATTATGCCGCAGAGCATGCAGGGGTAAAACACAAAAAACAGGTTCTCCCTGTCCAGATGTGAAAACACCAGGAACACAAGAGAGATAAACAGATAGGCACGGCAGTGCTTTTTTACCATGTACCAGTCCTTTAACAGAAGCCCCTTCATTTTTCCGCCTCCTTGACCATAAATACAAACAGCTCCTCAATGCTGACGGGGCTTGCCTCAATGTCAGCAGGCAGCGCCGCTCTCAGCACCAGCGCCTCAGCCCCGTAGGGGTTCAGCTTTTTGTGCAGCACGGCCTGGGCCGGTAGCTCCTTCAGCTTTTCCGCAGAGCAGTGGACAAGGCCGTAATCAGCAAGCAGCCTGTCCTTCTCCTCACACAGCAGCAGCTTTCCCCGGTGCAGAAAGGCCACATAGTCACAGAGCTTTTCAAGGTCGCTGACTATGTGGGAGGAGATGAGAATGGAGTGGCCCTCGTCCCGGGTAAAGTCCATGAACATTTCCAGCACCTGATCTCTCACCACCGGGTCAAGTCCGGAGGTGGCCTCGTCAAGTATAAGCAGCTTTGCCCCGTGGGACATGGCGACGGCAATGCCCAGCTTCATCTTCATGCCCCGGGAAAGCTCCCTGAACTGCTTGTTCTCCGGGACAGAGAGCTTTTGCAGCAGGCGGCTGTATTCCGCATCATTCCAGTTTTTGAAGCTGTGCTTCATAACACGCCCAAGCTGTCGCGCGTTCAGGCACTCGGGTATGCCCACCTCATCCGGTACAATGCCGATGTCCTCCTTAAGAAGACGCATATCTCCGCCGTTTTCACGCCCCAGAATGCGAATGCTGCCCTCGTCCTTTTTTATCATATCAAGAATGAGCTTGACGGTGGTACTTTTGCCGGCGCCGTTTTCACCGATAAGTCCCATAATGCATCCGCTGGGCAGCGTCAGCTCCAGCCCCTCCAGCTTAAAGTCCGGGTAGCTCTTGGTAAGCTTTCTTATTTCAAGTGCGTTCATATGTCCTCCTCCATGCAGAAATCGAGCATCGCCCGTATGTCCTCTTTTGTAAGGCGGCAGGAGGCTGAAAGCCTGACTATCTCCTCCATGTGCCGCTCAATTTTCTTGAGATTTTCCTCCCTCAGCAGCTCCACATTCTTCTCCGCCACATAGCAGCCCTTGCCCGGCAGGGTATATATAAAGCCCTCCTTCTCAAGCTCCTCATAGGCACGCTTTGTAGTAATGAAGCTGATGCGAAGATCCTTCGCCAAAGCACGAATAGAGGGCAGCATTTCGTGCTCCTTAAGCCCTCCGCCGATGATCTGGCTTTTTATCTGGGAATAAATCTGGTCGTATATGGGCGCTCCGCTTTTGTTGTCTATCAATATCTGCATTTAATTGCTCCTGTTATAACTGTATATGCTCATTATATACAGTTATAACAGCTGTGTCAAGTAATAAGACCGCGGTGCATAACCGCGGTCTTTTGCTCTGTAATAATGTTCGCCGCATTTGAAGAAGGCAAGCCAAAGTGCTGCAATGGTCACTTCCCGATTCTATTATACTTATAGTCATTACTTTATGTAAACTATGTTATGTATATTGTTTTATGTAATGCTTGAAATTGTGTATCTCCTGTTATACAATAAATTTTATTCCAATATTAATAATTTATGTTATCAGTTTTATGTCTACTATTTTATGTAACTTTATCGCTGTACGTGAGACTTGAGCAAAGGCCGCCCAATCCGTTTTCTTTTGACAGCAATATTTTTTCAGAATTAAACCGCCATCCCCTCGGGGATGGCGGTTTACATAATCTAATTATATCAATTCAAATTTAAATACCGTTTCGCTGTGGAGCTTTTCCCCCGCCTTAAGCACGGGAGATGCAAAGTCCGGGCAGTTAATGGCATTGGGGAAATACTGTGTCTCAAGGCAGAGGGCGGAATACTTACCCATCCGGCTGCCGTTTTTACCCTCCCGGTCGGTAAGGAAATTGGAGGTATAAAGCTGCACGCCGGGAAGGTCGGTGCTGACTGTCATGGCGATGCCGCTTTCCGGGCTTACAAGCCTCGCCGCTTCCCCTGAGGACAGCACGAAATTATGGTCATAGCCGCCGAAAAGACGGGTCTGGGGATGATCCTCCCCTATGTGCTTGCCCACAGGCTTTGCCTCGCGGAAGTCAAATACCTCATCAACGGGCAGTATTTTGCCGGTAGGCAGACAGCCGCCGTCATTTTCCAGATAGGCGTCGGCGTTTATCTTAAGCAGATGTGAAAGAATGTTCCCCTCCCCCGCCAGATTGAAATAGCTGTGATTTGTAAGGCTCACAGGGCAGTCCTTGTCGGTCCCGGCCTCGTAGACTATACTCAGAGCATTGTCATCGCTGAGGCTGAAGCTGACCAGAACACTGAGATTGCCCGGGTATCCCTCCTCCCCATCCGGTGACAGGTAGGAGAATACCAGCCTCTCGGCGGCGTCCGTATCAGACTTTTCCACGCCCCTGCAGCTCCATATCCGTCTGTCAAAGCCGGTTTTTCCGCCATGGAGATGGTTTTCCCCATCGTTTATGTACAGGGAATATTCCCTGTCATTGAGGGTGAATTTGCCACGACCGATACGGTTTCCCACTCTGCCTATGGTAGCTCCCACATAGCCGTCGCCGTTTTCATAGCCGGAAACATTGTCGTAGCCCAGCACCACATCGGTGAGACGGCCATTTCTGTCCGGCAGCTTCAGCGCCTGTATGGTGGCCCCGTAATCAATTACGGTAAGCTCCGCGCCTGCGGAGTTAAACAGGGTATATGCCTTTATTTCCCTACCCTGTGCGGTATGGCCGAATAAACTGACTTTTACCATGTGATGCTTCTCCCCTCTGTCTTTAAATTCCATTTACAACATTTCTGGGCGTTCCGGCCAGAAATGCCTTAATATTTGCCTCGCTGCAGTCCATTATGCGCTGTCTGCTCTCTTTGGGCGCCCAGCTTATATGGGGGGTTATCAGACAGTTTTTGGCGCTGAGCAGCGGGTTATCGTCACAAACCGGCTCGTCTGTCATAACATCCAGCCCTGCGGCGTAGACCTTGCCGCTGTTGAGAGCGTCGGCCAGATCCTGCTCAACTATGAGCTTGCCGCGGCTGTTATTGATGATAATAACGCCGTCCTTCATTTTTGCAATGCTGTCCTTATTTATCATGCCGGTGTTTTCCGGAAACAGCGGGCAGTGCAGGGATATAACATCCGACCTGCGGTAAAGCTCATCCAGCTCCACATAATCGGCAATCAGCGCGCCGCTTTCGCTGCGGCTGCGGTTATATGCGATAACATTCATACCGAGAGCCCGGGCAATTTTGCCTACGGCCTGTCCGATACGGCCAAAGCCTATTATGCCCATGGTCTTGCCGTCCAGCTCTATAAGGGGATAGTCCCAGAAGCACCAGTCACCCGCTCTCTGCCAGCGTCCCTTTTTCACCTCATCCGAGTGATGACCCACATGACCGCATATCTCCAGCAGCAGCGCTATGGCATACTGGGCAACGGAGGCAGTGCCGTAGGCCGGCACATTGGAAACGGGTATGCCCTTTTGGGCTGCGTACTTGTAGTCGATGGGGTCATAGCCTGTTGCCTGCACGGTAATGTAGCGGATATTGGGGCAGGCGTCGATAACGGCTCTGCTGACTCTCGACTTGTTTGCAACAACTATCTCCGCATCTCCGATGCGGCGGATGACCTCCTGCTCGTCATCGGTGGAGTGGTCGAAAACCTTCAGCTCACCCAAAGCCTCAAGCTGAGCCCAGCTCAGATCGCCGGGGTTTTCTGTATAGCCGTCTATAACACAAATCTTCATATATTAGCTCCCTCTGCAATTCAGTTCAAAAGCGCGGCTGCGGCGCTGCCGGGCAGCGTAGTCTCATAGCCCACCTTCAGCACTGCATAGTGTCCGCAGATTTTGGCCGCGTATTCATCCAGAAAGGCCTCAAGCATGGGCTTATAGCAGCGGCTCTTCTGAACCAGTGAGCCCTCGGCACACACGCACACCGGCCTGTCCCTGTCCCTGCCCTCGCCGGTAAGCAGCATAATGGCAAGAAGATTTGTGCACATACATCTGGCGGAGCGCTCAAACAGGGCGCGGCTCAGAGTCTGAACAAAGGCGCCGTCCTCAGCGTCATCGCTTATCTGGCTGAGCTTTTCGCCCATGGACCAGGCGTCTATGTAGGAGGAGTCAATTTTGCCAAGCTCCATGACGCTTTTGCTGCCCTCTGCGCTGAGAAGACCCTCTGCGGCGGCGGCACGGAGCATTATTCTGCACAGCTCGCCCAGGTACACTCCGGCGGTGAGCTTTTCAAAGAGCTTGGAGCCGGGAACATTACTCTGAGCGTCCAGCTCAAGGTCAAAATCGCCCCGCTCTATTCCGTCATAAAGGCCGGATTCCAGATTGACTATGGTGCCTGCATCCTCAGCTCTGCCCAGCTTTGTAAGGCGCTTCATGGGCAGGGAGCAGCAGGTATTGGTGCCGGTGCCGCTTACCTGACCTATAAAGCCGCCGTATTGGCTCTTGTCCAGAACTGCGGAGCCGCCGAGAAGCACCGCCACGGTGTCGTTGAGAATAACGACCCGCTTGCCGGTCTTTCCTCTGCGCTCAAGCTCCTTCACCAGAGAGGCGCCCACCAGCTTGCCCTTGCAGTCCTTTACCACCACTTCCTTGTCGATGCTGATAACCTTACCGTCAATGTCCGGGGTTATCTCGGCGGTGTAGGAAAAGCAGAAGCCGATTTTATCCGCGCGGTCTATAATGGGCATGATGCTGTCCGCCACGAAGCCTATGAACTCGTCCCAGCCCACCGGCTCCTTTATGCCGGGCATGGGGCTTCGCCAAAGCGCCTCCACCTTTGCCCCCTCCTGCGTGAAGGTGACCAGCGCACGGCGGAAATTGGTGCCGCCGGCGTCAATAACAATGGCGGGGGCGTCAAGAGGCACCACGCCGTCATTGCTCAGGTAGGTCGCTATCATAGGCACCTGCTCACCGTGCTTTTCAAGGCCGCGCTGCAAGGATGCACACATCTTCACCGCCGCCTCCGCCGGGTTTGTGCGCCGGGGGCTCATGCCGTGTCTTTCCAGAAAATCCAATGCCTTTTTGCTTTCCATGTCAGTTCTCCCTGTTATTTCTCCCTGTCTAAAACAATACCGGCAGTTTTGCTGCCGGTATTATCCGATTGTTCCTGCTTTACTCTGCCTTGTCTTCCTTGACAGCTTCGATTATGCCGCTTGCAAGACCGGCCAGTCCCTGAATTTCGCTGGGAATGATTATCTTGGTGGCTCTGCCGTTGGAGGCTGCGGTAAATGCCTCAAGAGCCTTTATGCGGATGACAGCATCGGTGGGGCAGGCCTCGTTAATGAGCCTGATACCCTCTGCGGTAGCGCTCTGCACCTTCAGGATAGCCTCGGCTTCACCCTCGGCCTCCAGTATCTGCTGCTGCTTCTTTGCGTCGGCACGGAGAATGGCGGATTCCTTTTCGCCCTCTGCCTCAAGAATGGCGGCGCGCTTTTCACCCTCGGCGCGGAGGATGGCCTCACGGCGTTCACGCTCTGCCTTCATCTGCTTTTCCATTGCGTTCTGGATTTCCTTGGGGGGCAGAATGTTCTTGAGCTCAACGCGGTTGACCTTGATGCCCCAGGGGTCGGTGGCCTCGTCAAGAATAGCGCGCATCTTGGTATTGATTATGTCGCGGCTGGTAAGGCACTGGTCAAGCTCCAGATCGCCAATGATGTTACGCAGGGTGGTTGCAGCCAGATTTTCGATAGCGACGATGGGCTGCTCAATGCCGTAGGTGTAGAGCTTGGGGTCGGTTATCTGGAAGTAAATGACAGTGTCAATCTGCATGGTGACATTGTCCTTGGTGATAACCGGCTGGGGCGGGAAGTCCGCCACCTGCTCCTTGAGGGAAACTATCTTTGCAACTCTCTCAAGGAAGGGCACCTTGATGTGGATACCCACATCCCAGGTCATTCTGTATGCGCCCAGACGCTCAAGCACATATGCCTTTGCCTGAGGCACGATACGGATGTTGCGGATAAGGATTAAGATGATGAGAAGAATAAATACTATCAGAACTATTTCCATTATATTTCCTCCTTTGATTATTCGGCCAATTCAACTATGAGCTTCACGCCCTCTATTCTAAGCGCCTTTACGGTGCTTCCTGCGGGGATTATAACATCCTCATCGTGGCTTCGTGCTGTCCACACCTTGCCGGCAACGGACACGGCGCCTGCCGCCATGAGATTGTTTATCTCCTCCGTAACAACACATTCCCTGCCTATTACCATATCTGCATTGGTAGGCTGGACCTTGCTGTTTACATACTTCTTTGCCAAAGGTCTTGTGAGGCAAAGGCTGAGTATGGACAGAACCAGAAACCACACTATCTGCAGCCACAAAGGCGCATGCAGCATGGCGGACACAAAAGCGCCCAGTGCTCCAAACGCAAACCAAATAGACACCAGACCCGGCACAAGAGCCTCGACCACAAGCAGTGCCACCATGGCTATAAGCCAGAAAGCGGCCATACTCTCAAACATAAATTGCCTCCCTTCCGCCGCGTTAACGCAGCATGTCTTCCTTTACATTATATATTGTGCCGCCCCAATTATCAATACCCGCAGCACCCGGCAAATTGTGAAATTTTTTCTTCTGGCAGTTTTACGCTTTACTTTTTTAAAACGGTGATGTAAGATATAGAAAAACAATTCCCACACGGAGGTAATTATGAACAAGCTGCCCAAGAAGCCCCGCAACGAGAACATGTACAAGGCCATACTGACCCTGAAGAATGTTGAGGAATGCATGAGCTTTTTTGATGATCTCTGCACCGTTACCGAGCTTATGGCAATGGAACAGCGCTTTCAGGTTGCATGCTGCCTCAACAAGGGCATGATCTACAACGACATTCTGGCGGAGACCGGCGCCTCCAGCGCCACCATCAGCCGCGTCAACCGCTCCCTTCAGTACGGTAACGACGGCTATGCCACGGTTTTCGCCCGCATGGAGGATAAGAAGTGAGCTGCTACGGCCCTCTGGCCGCATGGTATGATCAGCTTACGGGGGATGTGCCCTACAAAGAATTTGCAGACTATTACGAGGCGGAATTTGCCCGCGACGGCGGTCAGTTCCGCCTTCTGCTGGATTTTTGCTGCGGCACGGGCACACTTACCTGTATGCTTTCTCAGCGCGGCTACGAAATGATAGGGGTGGACGCCTCGGTGGATATGCTGATGCAGGCAAGGGAAAAGGCCGCCGAGCAGGGACAGAGCATTCTCTTTCTCTGTCAGGACGCATCGGAGCTTGACCTGTACGGCACGGTGGACGCTGCCGTTTGCTCTCTTGACGGCATGAACTATCTGCCCGGTGATGTGCTGCCGGAGCTATTTGACAGGCTGCGGCTCTTTGTGCGTCCCGGCGGGCTGGTGATATTCGATATACGCCCGGCTGAGTGGCTTCGCGCTCTGGACGGGGAGATTTTTGTTGACGAAAACGAGGATGTTTTCTGTATATGGCGCTCCGACTTTGACGAGGAGGAGGGCGCCGTGATATACGGGATGGATATTTTCAACCGCAAGGGCAGGCTGTGGCAGCGCAGCAGTGAGGAGCATCTGGAATACGCCCACAGTGAGGAATATCTGCGCACCGTGATGGAAAAATCCGGCTTTGGAGATATTCGCTTTACGGCCGACTGCCCTCAGGGCAACATGGGCCGTGTATTTGTTACGGCAAAAAGAAAGGACATTTGATTATGGACAGAATAATCCGCGCCACCGCAGGTGACGGCTTTATAAAAATGGCGGTAATAGAGGCAAGGGACATGGTGGAAAGAGCCAGAGAGATCCACGGCTGCTCCCCTACCGCAATTGCAGCCCTTGGGCGCACGCTCTGCGCCGCCTCCCTTATGGGCGAAATGCTCAAGGAGGAAAAGGCAAGCCTTACCATACGCATTAACGGCGGCGGCCCCATCGGCAGCATCGTCGCAGTATCCGACTCGGCAGGCTATGTCCGCGGCTATGCGGAAAATCCCGCCCTTGAGCTGCCTCTGCGCTCCGACGGCAAGCTGAATGTGGGCGCTGCGGTGGGTGTTGACGGCATGCTTACAGTCAGCCGCGACCTTGGCCTGCGCGAGCCCTACATCGGCTCCACCGAGCTTGTAAGCGGTGAGATAGCCGAGGATATTACCCGCTACCTGCTGGAAAGTGAGCAGGTTCCCTCCGCCTGCGCCCTTGGCGTGCTGGTGGACACCGACCTCTCCGTAAGAGCTGCAGGCGGCTTCATCGTGCAGCTCATGCCCGGCGCTCCGGAGGAGTATATAGACAAGCTGGAAGACAATATATTTATGATGGATCAGCTCACCACCGTTCTGGACGAGGACGGGGTGGAGGAGCTTTTTGCTCAGGTGCTCAAGGGCTTTGAGTATCACACCGTAGGCCAGGTGCCTGTGGGCTACCGCTGCTATTGCAGCAGGGAGAGAGTTGCGGAGGCGGTAAGCTGCATTGACAATGCCGAGCTTGAGGACATTATCTCCGGGCAGAAGGATGTGGAAATAAGCTGCCAGTTCTGCGATGAGGTGTACAGCTTCTCCCCCGCCCAGCTTCAGGAAATTCTGGACGGCAAAAAAGAGCAGAAATAAAAATTTGGAAAAAATTAAAATAAGATATTGACAAGTTCGTTTTTTTACTGTATTATAACGAAGCTGTCGCGCGGGAGCATAGCTCAGCTGGTTAGAGCACCTGCCTTACAAGCAGGGGGTCACTGGTTCGAGTCCAGTTGTTCCCACCATCTTATTTAATAAGCCTCTGTAGCTCAGTAGGTAGAGCAGCGGACTGAAAATCCGCGTGTCGTTGGTTCAACTCCGACCGGAGGCACCACCCGCCTGAAATGGCGGGTACATGCGGGCATAGCTCATCCGGTAGAGCGCCACCTTGCCAAGGTGGAGGTAGCGAGTTCGAGCCTCGTTGCCCGCTCCAAAAACAGATTTGCGGGCGACAGCGGCCCGCAAATCTTATATGGCGCCATAGCCAAGTGGTAAGGCAGCGGACTGCAAATCCGCGATTCCCCGGTTCAAGTCCGGGTGGCGCCTCCAAAAATCCTGAATGCAGCAGCGTTCAGGATTTTATTTTTTCACTTTTCTTATTATATAAGCGGTGCTAAAATGAAGATGTATCCCGCCCGCTGACAGGAGGCACTATGAAAAGAATTATATCATTCATCATAGCCATTCTGCTTCTACTGTCCCTCTGCGCCTGCGCGGCGACAGAGCCGCCGAAAGCGCCCGAAAGTATTTATCTTGAGGACTATGAGCAGCTTTGGGCAGACCTGCGGGTAAATTACCCCTTTTTCCCGGTGCTTGAGGCACAGGGCATAGATGTTAACGCCGTATACGAGCAATACCTACCCTATGCAGAAGGCTGCAGCGACACGGCGCAGTTTATGGAAATATTAGACCTTATGTTTGCAAAGCTCCGCTGCTTTGCCCATCTGTCTCTTATCCGCCGTGACAGATATGAGACTATGCTGAGCACTCTTTCCCAATACGGCGGCTTTGAGCCCTGGCTCAAGGTGCTCAATGCCCCCGCTACCGCCGCAGCCTACGCTAAGCTCCCGCACGCGGATACCGCCTCCCCCTCCGCTCAAAGCGCCGGGGTGGAATTCAAATATTATCCGGACATTTACACCGCCTATTTCCGTTTCCCTGCCATGTATCCCGACTACGCCGCCCATGAGTGGCTTATTGCCGACAAGCTCTCAGAAATCCGGCATCTTGAGCACATAATTATTGATGTGACCGGCAACCCCGGCGGCAGCACCGCCTATTGGGAGAATGTGATAGTCCGTCCCTTCGGAGGGGTATATGAGGGCAGCTTCCGTGTATTTTATCAGGCCTCGCCCATTAATGAGCTTTATTACTCCGGCAGGGAGCTTTTGCCTCTTGACGGCAGCGCCCCGGCCTTTGCCTCAGAGCTTGAGGCAGAGTATATGGAGCTTACAGCCATCGGCGGCGACTACGGTCAGCCCTCGCTTTCATCCGGCGCAGAGGCCAGACGCTGGGTGCTTATCGACAGGCACAGCTAATCCGCGACGGAGCATTTTGCAGCCTTCTGCAAGCTGACAGGCTGGGCAAGCCTTGTGGGTGAGCCCGGCGGCGGTGACGGTATGGGCGGCCAGCCTGTGCTGCTTTCCCTTAAAAACACGGGACTTCTTATATATTTCAGCACAGCCATGGGTGAAAACCCCGACGGCAGTCTGAACACCGCAGGCGGCGTAAAGCCCGACTACCCCTGCCCTCCGAAAGAGAATATAAGCGCTCTTGAATACTGTCTTGAGCTTATAGAAAAAGGAAGTGCATGAGGCACTTCCTTTTTCATTCAAGTCTTTTTCTCTTATACCACAAATAATAGGGCAGCATCACGCTGAGCATTCCGCCAAGCCACGACACCGGCTCTGCCAGAAACAAGGCGTCGGTTCCGATGTAGAATATCACCAGCTTTGCCATCAGAGCCCTGAGCACGCATTCGGCTATGCCGGAAACCATTGACCATACAGAGATTTCCATAGCCTGAAGGGTGTTGCGGTAAACCTGTATCATGTAGAGTATGGGCAGGGACAGCGCCATAATGCTCAGGTAATAAACCGCCACCTCCATAGCCTCCGCCGTGCCCGCCTCGGCAGCGTCCAGAAACAGCAGGATAAGCGGCCGCCTGCAAAGGAGCACCGTAAGCCCCACCGCAGCCGACAGCAGAAGGGCAATAAGCGCAGACGCCCTTACGCCCCGCTTCACCCTGAGCTTTTCCCCGGCGCCGTAGTTTTGTGCAAGGAAGGTGGAGCAGGCAAGGCCAAGGGAAATTGCGCTGCTCTCCATAAGACCGTAGAGCTTGTTTGGGGCGGTGTAGCCCGCGATAAAGGCGCTGCCCTGCAAATTAACTCCGGACTGTACGATAATGCCGCTAAGACCGATGATTATATACTGACAGGCAATGGGAATGCCGAAAAGAAGCATATCCCGCCCAAGGCGTCCGCCATGGAAAAAGGCCTCCCGGTCAAAGGATACACAACGGGTTTTGCCAAGGCGGAAAAAGCAGTAGCCAAAGGCCACGCACTGAGCCAGCACCGAGGCTATGGCCGCCCCTTCAATGCCCCGGTCAAAGCCGAAAATAAACAGAATATCAAGACCAATATTCAAAACGGCGGCTATTACCATAGCCGTGAGCGGCGTTTTGCTGTCACCCAATGCGCGCAGTATTGAAGCGGACATATTGTAGGCCGCCACCACCGGCGTGCCTGCGGTGATTATCATAAGGTAGGCGCAGGCTCCGGAAAACAGCTCCTCCGGAGTTTCCAGCAGCCGCAGCAGCGGCCTTGCGCATGCAAGCCCCGCCAGCGTCACCAGAAGGCCTATAACAAGGCAGAGCCTTGCAGCCGCCGCAATGGCACGGTTCATTGCGGCGTAGTCCTTTTCCCCGAAGGCGCGGGAAACAAAGGTGGAAAAGCCCTGACACAGGCCTATCATGCTCCACAGGATAAGCCATGTGACCCAGTCGGTGCTGCCCACGGCGGCAAGAGCCTTCACCCCCAGACCTCTGCCCACAATTGAGGCGTCCGCAATATAATAAAGCTGCTGGCCTATATTTGTAATTATAAGGGGCAGGGCAAAGCCCAGAATGTGCTTCATCGGGCTGCCCGCGGTCATATCTCGCGTTCTGTCCATGCTACCATCCTGTAAGATGAATTATGGGCATTATAGCATAGAGGGACATGGTTTGGTAGTATTATTCCTCTTGTTTTGTCAAAACTTGGTGGTATAATGGAAATGTTAAATTCAAATTCGTGAGGAATACCATGCCGTTTCTTAAAAAGCTATTTGCCCCGGTGGACATGACCGAGGGCAAGCCCTGGGAAAAAATCCTGTTTTTTGCCCTTCCGCTGCTTATAGGCAACATCGCCCAGCAGCTTTACAACACGGTTGACAGCATAGTTGTGGGTCGGTATGTAGGCGATAACGCCCTTGCCGCCGTGGGCAGCGCCGCTCCAATTATCAATCTGCTTATCGTACTTTTTGTAGGCGTGTCAACAGGTGCTACCATCAAGGTTTCCCAGTATACGGGAGCGAAGGACAGGGAGGGTCTTTCCGGCACCATAGCCAACAGCATCGTTCTCACAGTTATCGCATCTGTCATAATCAGCGTGCTGGGTCTTCTCCTTTCCCGCCCCATGCTCATCATGCTCGGCACCCCGGAAAGCATACTGGACTGGTGCGCCGACTATCTTAAAATCGCCTTTATAGGCTGCGTCGGCTCTGCCTTTTACAACATTCTGGGCGGTATTCTGCGGGGTCTGGGCGATTCGGTGTCCTCCCTTATATTCCTGCTGATCGCCTGCGTGCTGAACATCATCCTTGATATATGGTTCGTGGCGGGCTTTGACATGGGTGTTGCGGGTGTGGCCCTTGCCACCGTGATTGCCCAGGCCGTCTCCGCCATACTCTGCGCCGCCAAGCTGTTTTCCATGAGCAAGCTGTTTGAGATACGCCCGGAGCATATGCGCCTTAAGCAGAAATATGCCGGCAGCATAATCCGTCTGGGTATTCCCTCCGGCGTTACTCAGGCCATCTTCTCCACCTCCATGATTTTGGTTCAGGCGCTGACCAACAGCTTCGGTGAGCTTATGATAGCGGCAAATGTCATTGTAATGCGCATAGACGGCTTCGCCATGATGCCCAACTTCTCCTTCGGGACGGCGCTGACCACCTACGCGGGACAGAATGTGGGTGCAAAACGGCTTGACCGTGTAAAGGAAGGCGCTAAGCAGGGTACCTTCATGGCTCTTGCGGTTTCCCCCGCCATCACGCTTGTGCTTATCTTCTTCGGCAAGTACCTTATGATGATTTTCACCGACACGCCCCAGCTTATTGAGCGCGCCGCAAAAATGCTGCGTATTCTGGCTGTGGGCTACATAGCCATGGCTGTTCTTCAAAGTCTGGCGGGTGTAATGCGCGGCGCAGGCGACACGGTGCGCCCCATGTGGGTGTCCATCGTGCAGACCATAGGCATACGCATGCCTCTTGCCTATCTGCTGTGCTACCTGACCCGCTCAGAGCTTAACCCCACCGGACGCTGGGAAATGCTGCCCCTGTCGCTGGTGATTGCATGGATATGCGGCACTCTTGCCACCGTTTTCTTCTACAAGCGGGGCAAATGGCGCGATATGGCAATGATGAGAAAATAAAGGATGCAGGGCTTAAGCCCTGCATCCTTTATTTTGGTCTTACCGTTTTGTCCTCTATTATAAGCTCGCCGGCCTTGGCAAGAGTTCTCAGTCTTGCCCGGACAGGCTCTCTCGTGTGCTCATAGCTCTGTACCTTTTTCGTAACGCCAAGCTCGTCCATAAATATTTCGATGGCCTGCTCTATCTCCATGGGCATAGACACCGTAAGGCGCAGCTTTTCGTATAGCTCCAGCTCCTTTTGGATGTTTTCATCCACAAGGGCGGAAAACTCATCCGGCGGCAAAACCGCCTCATGTGCTGCCACGAAATAATCGCAGTGCATACAGCGCAGCTTCTCCATGCTGAGTATCGCCTGCTCCACATCCTCAATGTAGGGCAGCTTTGACTGGCTCAGAAGCGGCTGGGATATTACCGCATCCCCCACAAAGCACACATTGTCCGGCGTAATAAGGGCAAGCTGCCCCGGTGAATGCCCATAGGCATCAACAGCCTCAAGCTCCGCGCCGAAAAAGCTCTGCCTGCCCGGGCGGAGCAGAGCGTAGGGATAGCCCTCATGCCTGAAGCGGAAGGGCTCCTCGGTCATGTAAATCTTTGCGCCGAAATCCCGGTGCAGGGCAAGATTGTTTGCCACATGGTCCGGATGCATGTGGGTGCAGAGCACAGCTTTGATCCCAAGCCCTTCCCGGCGAAAAAATTCCAGCATTTCATCATCCTGCTGCACGCCGCTGTCTATCAGCAAAAGCTCAGTGTCTGACAGGAAATAAAGGCCGATAAGCGCCCCATGCCTTGAAATATATGAAGTTTTACCCTTTACCGTCCTTATTTCCATACAAGTGCATACCTTATGTCAAACAAAATTCTTTACAGCTTTTATGAATTAGTGTAAAATGTAGGGGATTATTTTTTATTTTTCGGATCGCTTATGAAAATCATCATCAGGAACGGTCATATTATAGACCCAAACAGCAAAATTGACAATATACAGTCTCTGTACATTGACGGCGGCAGCATCTGCGCCCCCTTCAATGAAGCGGAGGCGGACAGCATCATCGACGCTGCCGGTAAGATAGTCTGCCCCGGCTTTATCGACATGCACATGCACGAAGACCCGGTGCTGCCTGACGGAAGCATATACGCCCATGAGGAAAAGGCGGTTTTCAACTGCATGCTGCGCATGGGCGTCACCACCGCCATTGCCGGCAACTGCGGCGAAAACGAATATCACCCGGCGGATTACCTTGACCTTGTGGACGCTCAGGGTACGGCGGTGAATGTGGGCATGCTGGCGGGGCATGAGTTTTTCCGCAACGCAGCAGGCGGCAATGACCGCTACGCCTCCATAAGCCAGGCTCAGACCGCCCAGGCCGCAGCCGGAATGGAGGACTGCCTGCGACGGGGCTGCCTCGGCATATCCTACGGCATACGCTATGTACCAGGCATGGATACAAAGGAGCTTTATGAGACGGCAAAGGCCGCGAAAAAATATGACGCTCTTATTGCCGCTCACATCCGCAGCGACGCCGAGGAGGTTTTTGATGCCACGGATGAATTTCTCGGCACGGTGGCACAGCTTGGCTGCCCGGTGGAGCTTTCCCATATCGGCAGCATGGCAGGCTTCGGTCAGATGGAGCGCTTTCTCCGTCAGGTGGACGGCTACCGTGAACTAAATCCCCGCATAGGCTGCGACTGCTATCCCTACGCAGCCTACGCCACAGGCATAGGCTCGGCCACCTTTGATGAGGGCTGGCACAAGCGCTACGGCTGCGATTATTCCGTGGTGGAACTGGCTGAGGGCGAATACCGCGGGCAGCGCTGCACCGAGGAGCTTTTCCGCAAGGTACGCCGTGAGCATCCCGACTGCATTGCCATCGCCCATGTTATGCTTCAGGAGGAGGTTGACATGGCCTACCGGCACGATAGCGTCTGCCTCGGCAGCGACGGCTCACTGAACCGTGGTCAGGGGCACCCCCGGGCGGCCTCCGCCTTCCCCCGCTTCATCGCCCGCTATGTGCGCGGCGGCGGCATGAGCCTCAGTGAGGCGGTGGAGATACTAAGCTGCCGGGCAGCACGGCTTCTGGGGCTTGAAAGCAAGGGCAGGCTCTCCGAGGGCGCCGATGCGGATGTGGTCATCTTCGACCCGGAGAGGATCGAGGACCGCTCGGATTTTGCTTCTCCCCTCACTCCCCCGGTCGGCATAGACTATGTGATCGTAAACGGCATCATCGCCGCCAAGGACGGCGTAATTTTAAATCCCCGGGCGGGAAAATCCGTACGAAAATAATTTTTGGAGGTAATATATGGAAAACAAGAAAAACACCGGCGGCAAGCTGAAGAAGGAGCTTGGCCTGTTCTCCGGCGTGAGCCTTGTGGCAGGCATGACCATAGGCTCCGGCATCTACTATCTGGGCAGCTATGTGCTTGAGCGCACCAACATGTCCATGGGCATGGCTCTTATCTGCTGGCTGGTAGGCGGCCTTGTGAGCATTCTGGGCGGCCTGTGCTTTGCGGAGCTTGGCGCGGAAATGCCCGTCACCGGCGGTCTTACCACCTATCTCTCCAAGGCATACCACCCCATGCTGGGCTTCATTAACGGCTTTGCAGGCTTTCTGCTGATAGCCAGCGGCTCCATTGCAGCCCTTGCAATTGCGGCAGTGACCCAGTTTGCCGAGATTTTCCACTTCAGCCAGCTTACCGTCAAGCTGCTTGCAATCGCCATTATCGTGATTTTCACCCTGCTTAATCTGCGTGGCGTCAAGTTTGGCGCAGCCTTCCAGAATTTCTCAATGGTGGTTCGCGTTATCCCTCTGGTGCTTGTCATTTTCGTGGGTCTGTTCTTCGGCACCCAGCAGCCCGACCTGAGCCCCGCCACCGCCTTTCAGGGTGAAAAGGCAGGCTTTGCCGACGCTGTCAAGATGATAGCCTTTGCCACCTTTGCAAGCCTCTGGGCCTATGAGGGCTGGACGAACCTGAACACCGTTGCAGGCGAAATGAACAAGCCCCGCCGTGATATTCCCCTTGCAATCATTATCTCCATGGGCTTTATCACCCTTGTTTACACGCTCTTTAACCTTGCGATCTACCGCATCATCCCCGCAGGCGAGGTAAACTCCATGATAGCCGGCGGCAACCTCTACCTTGGCACCGAGGCCGTAGGCCGCATCCTTGGCGGCGTTGGCAAATGGGTGGTGCTTATCGGCATGTTCATCGGCATTATCGGCACCGTCAACGGCGACTGCCTTGTGTTCCCCCGTACATACTACGCCATGGCAAAGGGCGGCTACTTCTTCAAGTCCATGGGTCAGGTCAATGACCGGGGCGTGCCTGCAAACGCAACCCTTGCCTCCTCCGCAATGGCCATCATCCTTGTTTGCTTCAACTCCCTCCAGTCCCTTACCGACTGGCTCATCACCGTCAGCGCCCTTATAAACCTGCTGGCCATTATCGCGGTTCTGGTGTTCCGCTTCCGCTTCCCCGACATGGAGCGTCCCTACAAGGTATGGGGCGGTATCCCCGTCATTCTGCTGACCGTGGCCTGCTTCCTTGTACTGCTTATAAACAACTTTGTTGAGGATCCCATCACCTCTCTCAAGGGTCTTATCATCATCGCAATATGCATCCCCATGTACTTCGTTTTCCGCAAGGCAAACGGCGGCAAGGAGTACGACACCGACCTTATCGACAACTGAGGCCGAGCCATGAACAAAGCGGATATTACTGCCCGTCTTGAGGCTCTGCCGGGACATGTGGGCTTTTACTTTGAAGACCTTGTAAGCGGTGACAGCTTCGGCTTCAACGCAGAGGATGAGTTTTTTGCCGCCAGCGTCATAAAGCTGCCCATCTACGCTGTGATTATGAAGCTCTGGGCCCAGGGCAGGCTGGATATTTATGAGAAAATCACCTGCACCGACAGAGACAAGGTGCCCCCCTGCGGCGCATTGTACTTTTTCACCGGGAATGTGCAGACGGATATAAACACCCTCTGCGGCCTTATGATAAGCATATCCGACAATGCGGCAACAAATCTTCTTATTAACCGTCTGGGCATTGATTTTCTCAACGCCCGCTTCAGGGAAATCGGCCTTGAGAAGAGCCATATCGAGCGTCTGCTCTTTGACCGGGAGGCGTCCCTGCGCGGCTGCGAAAACCGCATTGTCCCCGCTGAGATAGGCGCGCTGCTGAAGGCCGTATATGAGCACAGCTTCGTGAATGAGGAAATTTCCGCCCGGATGGAAAAGCTGCTGCTGGAGCAGCAGATAAACCACAAGATACCCGGCTATCTGCCCGAGGGCACCCCTGTTGCCCACAAAACCGGCGAGGATGACGGTATCACAAACGATGTGGGCATAGTCTACGGGGAAAAGCCCTTTATAATCTGCTTTGCCTCAAACAATACCCATGTACCCACGGCGGAAATCGCCCTGAGAGAAATCTCACTTGAGCTTTATAACAGATAACAAGAATGCTCTGAGCCTATGCTCAGGGCATTCTTTATTGACGCGAAATCAACATTTAACCAAAATGTTAAATAAGCTATTGACATGGACGCAGGTTTATGCTAATATACATTTAACAATTAGGTTAAATGTTAAATGAGGTGAGCGCAATGGGACTTCAAAGCACACTAAAGGCTCTGTCCGACCCGATACGCCGGGAGATACTGGGAATGCTTAAGGCAGGCAGGCTCTCCGCCGGTGAGATTGGGGAGCATTTCCCGGTGACGGGGGCCTCGGTATCCCGGCATTTGTCGGTGCTTAAGGAGGCCGACCTTATACGGGACAGCCGGGAGGGAAAATTCATATACTACGAGCTTAACGCCTCCGTATTGGAGGAGATAATGCTCTGGCTCAGTCAGCTGAAAGGAGATGTCTGATATGTTCAAAAGGGAAAACCGTTTAAATCTTATACTGTCCTCTCTGGCAGTACTGCTGCCCATGGCGGCGGGACTTGTCTTCTGGGATAAGCTGCCGGAGCTCATGCCCCGGCACTGGGATCTCACGGGGCAGGCCGACGGATACTCCTCAAAGGGCTTTGTTGTTTTCGTGCTGCCGCTTATTATGCTGGCTGCACATTGGCTTTGCATCCTCGTCACCGCAGCGGATAAAAAGAACCGTGACCAGAACAAAAAGGTCTATAACATGGTGCTGTGGATAATGCCTCTGCTTACAAACGCTCTTGCGGTATTCTTCTGTGTGATAAACAGCGGCAGGGAGCCCTCCATGAGCATCACACTTATTGCCATGGCTCTTGCCTTTGTCATCATCGGCAACTATCTGCCCAAGTGCCGCCAGAACCGCACCATAGGCATCAAGATAAAATGGACCCTTGCCAACGAGGAAAACTGGAACGCCACCCACCGCTTTGCCGGGCGTGTATGGGTAATCGGCGGCATAGTGCTGCTGCTCTGCGCCCTGCTGCCCGAGAAGTATGCGATGACCGCCATGCTTATTGCCATAATCCCTCTGGCTGTGATACCCGCAGTTTATTCATGGCTCTACTACAAAAAGCAGGCGGAGACAGGCCGCGCCCCCAAAAAGGCGAAAATTGCCATGAGCAAAACCGAACGCACCATTTTCATAACGGTCACGGCTTTGGTAGCGGCATTTATCCTGTTCATGTCCTTTGCAGCTAGGCTGAGCTTTGTCTATGATGAAAGCGCCCTCACCGTGGACGCTACGCTCTGGTCGGATATACGCCTTGAATATGCGCAGATTGACAGCATTGAGTACCGCGCCGGGGGCGTACCCGGCAGCCGCATTAACGGCTACGGCTCCGGCAGGCTTCTGATGGGTCTTTTCAAAAACAATGAGCTTGGTACCTACACCCGTTACAGCTACACCAGATGCGAAAGCGCCATACTTATAAACTGCGGCGGCGACTGGCTGGTGCTAAGCGGCGAAAACGAGGCCGAGACGCAGTCCATGTACGAACAGCTGCTTTCAAGGCTTGAGCCTTGAGAAAGGAGAAGAAATCATGGTTCCGCTTACATCCTTATTTGCCTGCGTGGTCACGCTGCTTGTAAGTCTTGTGCTGCCGCCTGTAATTTTGCTTGTATTTGCCCTTAAGAATAAAAAGCAGGGCATTGTTTCCGCCTGGCTTTTGGGCGCCTGCGGCTTTGTGATGCCCCAATTGCTTATCCGCCTTCCTGTTCTGACATTTTTGCAGGGGCAGAGTTGGTTTGCCTCCTTTGCGGAAAACCATGCTTTTCTCTATGTGCTTTCCCTTGCCTTTACTGCGGGGCTTTTTGAGCTGGCAGGCCGCTTTGCCGCGGCCAAAAACATGGAGAATACACTGAGCCGCAAGAGCATCTCATTGGCCGTTGAGAACAAACTGAGCTGGAAGCGCGCTCTGGCTGCCGGCCTCGGTCACGGCGGCATAGAGGCAATGCTGCTTATAGGCATGACCTATGTAAACAATCTCATATATATCGTGATAATTAACAGCGGCTCCTTTGAGGCCCTCCTCGCTCAGTCTGCTGCCCTTGGTGTGGATGTGAGCCGGCTTGAGCTTATTCGCTCTCAGCTTATCGGCAGCTCCCCCGCCCTGTTCCTGCTGGCAGGCTTTGAGCGGCTGCTGGCTATGATAAATCATCTTGCCATGAGTACTCTTGTGTGCTACGGCGTAGCGCACAAGAAGACAGGCGTCTGCCTGCTGCTCTGTCTTGTGATGCACACCGTTTTGGATCTGAGCACCGGCATCTCTCTGGTGCTGCCCCAAAACACCGCTTATCTGCTCATATATGCTATCCTTACGGTCATGGCTGTACTTTCCCTGCTTATTCTGAAAAGGCTGCACAGCCTTTGGCAGAAAGGTACCCCCTGCCCATGATAATTATGATAAAAGCCAGACTGCCTTTGCAGTCTGGCTTTTACTGTTTTTGCCGGTTTATTCACCTATTATGCTGTCCATGGGGATGTTCAGCAGATTTCCGCTGCTGCCGCCGTTAACAAGAGGCAGCTCGCCGTTCCAGTTGTCGATGAACTTATTCTCCAGCACGGCCTCGGTAAGGGATTCTGAGATAAGGCGGTTTGCCTCGGCCTCAGCCTCGGCACGGATAAGCTGGGCGTCAGCCTCGGCCTGAGCCCTGATACGCTCGACCTCTGCGGCGGCCTCGGCCTCGATCTTGGCAGTCTCCGCCTCGGTAAGGGCGCGAAGGCGGTTCTGCTCGGCTACCTGCTTTTCCTCAACGGCGTTGGTGAAGGCGTCGGTAAAGTCCATGTCCTCGATGGAGGTGCTGACTATCTCGATATTGTACTTTTTGAGGGAAGCGGTCAGCTCCTCCTCGATCTGGGCGGCAAGGTCGGTGCGCTGGCCGACCAGAGCCTCGGCAGAGTACTTGGCGGTAACCACCTTGGTGGCCTCGGTGATGCAGGGAGTGATTACGGTATCGTAGTAGCTGATGCCGATGGTGCTGTATATCACCTGAGCGTTTGCCTTGTTGATCTGGTAGTTCACGGTGAATACCATGCTTACCTCCTGAATGTCGGAGGAGAAGCAGGAGAGATTGACGGTCTGCTTCTGGATACGGTTATCCATCATCACTACCTTCTGCCAGGGCAGCTTCATATGTACGCCGGCGTCAAAGGTGTAGTCCTCAACGGAGCCGAAGGTGGTCACAACACCTGTGTGGCCTGTGGGTACGGTGGTGACGCAGGCCAGAGCAATTATCGCCGCAACGACCAGCACCGCAACTGCAACAGCCAGTATGCCCACCTTTTTAACGGCGCGGGGATTTGAATTATTCACTTTCATTTTCCTTTCTATTTTGTGATTGAGTATATTTTAGCACTTTTATGTGCTGAATTTAAAAACAGATTGTAAACATGAAAGCGGCCTGAAAAGGGCGCATGTTTGCGCTTTTTACCGTCGGCTTGACCCCGGCGTGAATTGCGTGCTAAAATATATTCAGAATTTCAAGAGAGGCAGGCATTCTCATGAGTATGACCGTCAGCAAAGAACAGCTTGAGCTATGGGCAGAGGGAAATGCAAAAATTAAGGCTCTTACGCAGTCGGAGTATCTGCCCCTGCTGCTGGAAGCCTATGAAACGCTTGATACCGCAGCCCTTTTCAGGAGCCGCACTCACGGTCGGGGGCATATTGAGCGCACAATGCTGCTGGGGGCGCTGATCGCCCACGGAGAAGCACTGCCCGCAGACATTACAAGGCTTCTGCTTTTGTGCTGCTCATATCACGATGTGGGCAGGATAAACGACTGTGTGGACAATCAGCACGGTCAGCGTTCGGCAGACAAGATTCTGTCAGGGCCTCTGCAAATGAAATTCAGCCGTTTTTCGGCCTTGGACTTTTCCATTGCCCTTGCAGCGATAAGCGCCCACAGCATATCCGATATGCAGCTTGAGCCTATGATGAACCTGTACTCTATCCCGGCGGGTCTGCGCCCGCGCTGCCGCCTCCTTGCCCATAGACTCAAGGATGCGGACAATCTGGATCGGGTGCGCATTCACGACCTTGACCCACGGCATCTCCGCTGCCCCACGGCAATCGCGCTGGCAGACGATGCACAGTGGATATTTGACAATTATCCCCACCGGGTATAAAGCCATCCGCACCGAAAACGGTGCGGATTTTTCTGTTGACATTTTATACTGTGCGTTGTATAGTATTGCACGAGGTGAGGTATATGGATATACAGCTCAAGAGGGGTCTTCTTGAGGTCTGCGTGCTGGCGGCCATAAAGGATGAGGCCTCCTACGGCTACCGCATAATAAAGGACATAAAGCCCTTTGTTGAAATTTCGGAATCGACCCTCTACCCCATTCTCCGCAGGCTTGAGGCAGCGCAGCTTCTTACGGTTCGCTCGGCGGAGCATAACGGGAGACTGAGGAAGTATTATCAGATAAGCCCTTCGGGGCTCAGTCGGCTTGAGGCCTTTAAAGAGGAATGGAAAGAGATAATGAGCATATATTCTTTTGTTACAAGGGAGGGAACGGAAAATGACCAGGGCTGAATTTCTTTCGGAGCTTCGCCGGAGACTTGGCTCCCTGCAGGAGGCGGACATACGCAGTTCTCTTGATTATTACGCAGAGATGATTGACGAGCGCATGGAGGATGGCATGACCGAGGCAGAAGCTGTTGAGGCCATAGGCGGCGTTGAGCAGGCAGCAGAGCAGATTCTGTCCGAAATCCCACTGCCCCTGATTATTAAAAGCAATGTGAAGCAGCGGGGAAAGCTGCGCCCGTGGGAGATCGTGCTGCTTATTCTGGGCTCCCCACTGTGGCTGTCTCTGCTGGCGGCAGTTTTTGCGGTGGCGCTGGCGGTATTTGTATCCTTGCTGGCGGTTATTATTTCCGTATTTGCCGCAGCACTGGCACTGGCAGTCTCCGCCTTGGGTATTGCAGTGGGCAGCATAGTGCTTCTCTTTGTAAAGGGCTTTGTTCCCGCCATAATGTTTATCGGCGCTGCCCTTATGTGTGCCGGCCTCGCGCTTTTGTTCTGGCCCCTTGTAAAGCTCATGTGGAAGGGGCTTGTGTGGCTTTGCAGCAAGCTCATTCTGGCTGTAAAGCGTTTCTTTGCAGGCTGAGGAGGTAGAAAATGAAGTACAGAATTGTAATTATAGCTCTTGTTATCTTCGCCCTTGGCGCAGTGCTCTTTTTCGGCGCATGGGCAAGCATGGACTTTGGCTCTGTTGAGCTTTCCCCGGTGAAATGCGAAAAGAAAAGCCTTGTTATCTCCGACAGCTTTCACAGTGTATCAATCACCGTGGCTGCCGACGATGTACACATCGAGCCCTCTCCCGACAGCATCTGCCGCGTGGAATACACTGACTGCAGCAGAGCGGTATACAAAATCTCCGTGGAAAATGGCTGCCTCACAATAAAGCAGGAGCATACCAAAGGCAGGAATGGGCGCGGCGGCATGGGGTTTTCCGTCGGCGCTGAGGACAATATGCTTATTATATTCCTGCCCCGGGGAAGCTATAAGGAGCTTTGCGCAAATCTTGCCTCGGCTGACTTTTACGCAGGAGCCGGCTTTGACTTTGAGACTGCGGAGATAAACTCAGCCAGCGGTGATATGGACATTGGCGCCGTGGTCACCGGCAGCCTCAGCGCACACAGCGCCAGCGGTGATATGCGCGTAGGCGGCCTTGAGCTTGACAGTATTGAGCTGGATACCGCCAGCGGTGATATTGAGCTGGGCGATATAAGCTGCGGCATAATTGAGATACAGAGCACCAGCGGTGACATTGAGCTGAGGGATGTAAGCTGCGGCAGCCTTGAGGTACAGAGCGCCAGCGGCGCACAGCAGCTTTACAATGTGCTTTGCAGGGCTGAGCTGAGGCTTGAAAGCACCAGCGGTGATATGCGCCTTGAGCGCTGCGACGCAGCCTCCCTTGAGCTTGAAAGCACCAGCGGCTATATATCCGGCATTCTCCTCAGCGGCAAGGATTTTGATGTTAGCAGCACCGGCGGCAGCATACGCCTGCCTGAAAGCTCCGGCAGCTGCAAATGCCGCATAAAAACCGTCAGCGGAGACATTGATTTTTCCATAGCGCCTTGAATTACACCGTGGTATGTCATATAATTTATGTGACTTACCACGGTTATCTTTATTGAAGGGAGAAATGAATATGTTATTCGGAAACTGGTCCTTTGCCCCGGAAGCACAGCGGGCAATAGCCGCCGTGCGCGACCCGTCAAACTTCCATTGGTCAATCCTTACCCTCTTTGCCATCGTTATGATAATCTACTCCAACGAGATTAAGGCGAAGAACTACAAGGCAGTTGCCTCGGCACTTATGCTGTACAGCATCCACTGGCTCTACGAGATTGCAAACGCGGTCATCTGCCACCTAAGCGGCTACGCTCTGTGGACGGTCTCCCCGGAGAGTACCAGCTTCATCCTGCTTATCGGCGTCAGCGCGGAGCTTTCACTGATGTTCTCCATCGCGGGCTTCACCTGCAAGCTGCTGCCCGAGGATAAGAACATGAAGATACTGGGCATCAACAACCGCTGGTTTTTTGGCATAGGCTTTGCCCTGTTCTGCGCCGTGTTTGAGATTTTCCTTGCATGGACACCGGCCTTTATCTGGGTCTACCCCTGGTGGGGCGCCCTGCCTGTGTTTGTCACCACCTATATTCCCTTCTTCGTGGGGGCATATCTTGTGTATGACCTGCCGGCAAAGAAGCAATTTGTTGCGGTGGGCAGCCTGATGGCGCTGAACATCGTGCTGCTTATGGTGCTGGTTCCTCTGGGCATTATATAAAATATTGCAGAAATTCCGGCGTCGGCTCACATAAATATTTGCTATTTTGACTATTTTATGTGCTAAAGTGCAAAAACTGTTGACAAGAAACTGTCACAGTCCTATAATTCAGGCATACCTAAAAGGAGCGAACAGCAATGCGTTACACTTTTGTTGTTAACAGCATGATGGCTATGATGATGCGCATGTTCAGCATGTGCATGATGATGCGCGCCCGAATTTGCAGTTCGCTTTGTTTCACAGTCGTCTGAGTTCAGTATTGAATTTACATGACCGGGAAGCATGCGAGCTTCCCGGTTTTTTTATTTGTCCGGTAGGAGTTGAAAGAAAGAATGATAGAGCTCAAACACCTCAGCAAAACCTTCCACACGACGGAAAAGGACATAGTCGCGCTGGAAGACATCAATCTCACCATTAACGACGGGGAAATATTCGGCATCATCGGTCTGTCCGGCGCCGGAAAAAGCACCCTTGTGCGCTGCATAAATCTGCTGGAGACCCCCAGCTCCGGTGAGGTCATAATTGACGGCAGCAGCATAACGGAGCTTCCCCGCAAGGAGCTTTTGAGGCTGCGCCAGAATATAGGCATGATATTCCAGAGCTTCAATCTTCTGGAGCAGCGCAGTGTGCTGAGAAATGTCTGCTATCCGCTTGAGATTGCAGGCGTTGCCAAGGCTGAGGCCAGGGCAAGGGCTCAGGAGCTTTTAAAGCTGGTGGGTCTTGAAGACAGAGCCAAATCCTATCCCTCTCAGCTCTCCGGCGGTCAGAAGCAGCGTGTTGCCATTGCAAGAGCCCTTGCAACAAAGCCCAAGTATCTGCTTTGCGACGAGGCCACCTCCGCCCTTGACCCCAACACCACCCGCTCCATTCTTGAGCTGCTTAAGGAAATAAACGAAACGCTGGGCGTTACTATTATAGTGATAACCCACGAGATGAAGGTCATCGACCAGATATGCGACCGCGTGGCGGTCATTGACCAAAGCCATATCGCTGAGGAAGGCCGGGTCAGTCAGGTGTTCACCAATCCCCGGTCCCGGATAGCCCGTGACCTTATAATCCCCAGAGACAGGGCGGTGCTGGACACCAAGGGCGGCAGAAAGCTGCGCCTTACCTTCAATAATGAGTATTCAAACGCCCCTGTCATCTCCAACATGGTTCTGGAGTGTCAGGCGCCTGTAAATATACTTTTTGCAGACACCAAGCAGTTTGAAGATCACATCTACGGTCACATGATAATCGAGCTTCCCAGTGACCCCAGACAGGCGGACAAAATTCTTGTCTGGCTTAAGGGCAGCAATATTGAATGGAGAGAGGAGGTATAAATAATGTTGTCGGAAATGTTCTACAAGCTGTGGGAAAATAACATCATTCAGGTGGGCATATTCGAAACATTATATATGACCCTTATTTCCTCCGCCATTGCCTATCTTATAGGGCTCCCGCTGGGTGTGGTGCTGAGCATCACCGACGATAACGGTATCTGTCCCATTCGCTGGCTCAACAGGGTGCTGGGCGTGATAGTCAACTTCTTCCGCAGCATTCCCTTTATCATCCTGATGGTGGCAATGCTCCCCGTGGCAAAGTTCATCGTTGGCAGCAGCCTTGGCAACGCCGCCGTCATAGTGATGCTTATAATTGCCGCCGCCCCCTACATAGCCCGCATGGTTGAAAGCTCCATCAAGGAGGTTGATGCCGGCGTTATCGAGGCCGCCCAGTCCATGGGCTCCAACAATTTCCAGATCATATGGAAGGTTCTTCTCCCCGAGGCAAAGCCCTCCCTTATCATCGGCGCCGTTATCTGCATGGTGACGATTTTGGGCTACTCCGCAATGGCCGCCACCATAGGCGGCAAGGGTCTGGGTCAGATCGCCATCATCTACGGTCACCAGCGCAATAATGATGACATTACCTGGATATGCGTATTTCTGACTGTTATTATCGTTCAGGTAATTCAGGAGCTGGGCAATTACATAGCTCACAAAACCGATAAAAGAATTAAAAAATAATAAATCATTTGGAGGAAACAAACATGAAAAAGACTTTTGCTCTCATTCTGGCAGTCCTGCTTATCGCCCTCACTCTGGTGGGCTGCGGCAAAAAGGCTGATGACAAGACCATCGTTGTCGGCGCATCTTCCACCCCCCACGCCGAGATACTTGAACAGGTCAAGGGCGCTCTTGCAGCCGAGGGCTACACCCTTGAGATAGTTGTTTACGACGACTATGTTCTGCCCAATCAGGCTCTCAACGACGCTGACCTCGACGCAAACTACTTCCAGCACACCCCCTACCTGAACAGCTACAATGCCGGTGAGGCTACCGAGCTTGTCTCCGCCGCTCTCATCCACTACGAGCCCTTCGGCATCTACGGCAACGGCATTTCCGACCTGAGCCAGCTTGCCGACGGCGCAACCATCCTCATCCCCGCCGACGACAGCAACGAGACCCGCGCACTGCTGCTTCTCCAGCAGGAAGGTCTTATCACTCTCCCCGCTGATGCCAGCGCAGAAGCAGGCGTAACCACCCTTGACATTGTTGACAACGGCGGCTATGACATTCAGGCCGTTCAGGCTGACACCGTTCCCGCACAGCTTGAAAACAGCGACGCCGGCACCATCGCCGTCATCAACGGCAACTACGCTCTGCAAGCCGGCCTCTCCTCTGCCGACGCTCTTGCTCTGGAGGACGCCTCCGGTGACGCAGCCCAGACCTACGCCAACATCATCGCCTGCCGCAAGGGTGACGAAAACAGCGAGAAGCTCCAGGCTCTTATCAAGGCCCTCATGACCGATGCCGTCAAGGAGTACATTGCTTCCTCCTACAACGGCGCAGTTGTTGCAATCTTCTGATTTTGATATGATAACCGGGCTGCCGAAGGACAGCCCGGTTATTTCTGTCATTGCAAGGGGCGCAGAGCTCCCCAAATAATGCCCTTCCCCCTTTGGGGGGAAGGTGGCGGCGCAGCCGTCGGATGAGGTGGAAACGAATACCCGCATCACTCCGCTTTTTTCACAATGGCATTGTCAGAACAAATCACAATACCTCGTCATTGCGAGGCCGCAGGCCGTGGCAATCCGTCCTCCTTTCCCCCAAAATCTTTTCATAAAAAAGATGAAAAAACTTGAAATTAGGGCTTGCATTTTCTTCCCACCTGTGCTAATATAATCGGGCGGCAAGGAAATGCCGTGATTTCCGGGTGTAGCGCAGATGGTAGCGCGCTTGAATGGGGTTCAAGAGGCCGCTGGTTCAACTCCAGTCACTCGGACCAAAATAGCAGTCATCCCTTATGGGGTGGCTGCTATTTTAATTTGAGCTGCGGTATGAACCCAGCGGCCTCTTGTAATTATAATAATGGCCGCATAGCGGTCAGGGCTGCGTCACCCCCAGTCACTATGACCGCCCCGATACACTCAGGGTTCTTTTCTTCTTCCCATATTGTCTGTTGTTTGATATAATTATCCCGACAAATCGGGATTTGAGGTGAGAAAATGAGGCCTTGTGATTGGTGCAATCTATCTGAAGAAGACAAGCAGTTTCAGATATACGAAAGTAAATCATGGTCTGTTTTTCTTTCAGATGAACAGGATTATATTGGACGGTGCATTTTGGTTTTAAAGCGTCATTGCAATTCAATGCCGGAGCTGACAAATGATGAATGGGAGGAGCTTCGTAATCTGGTTTGTAAAGTGGAAGATTGTATAAAGACAGTTTTAGGAGCAGCTCTATGTAATTGGAGCTGCCTGATGAATAATTTCTATAAAGAGACAGAGCCTAATCCTCATCTTCATATTCATGTAAGGCCAAGATATGATAAGCCCGTAATACTCAACGGGAATACTTATACTGACAGCGAGTTTGGACATCATTATGCGCTGAATAAGAGCGGTGTAATGCCTGTTAAAGATAAGGAAGAAGTGTTTATTAGACTAAAGGAATGGCTTAATCGCTAAAGACCGGTTTAGGGGCTTTGCTTTTCTTTTGGGGGATTTTTAAGTAAAAATCCCACCTATAATTATCACAAATCCCCTGCAACATCTTGTTCAAACGGCTCTGTTCAAACAGCCTAAAATGTAGTAATATGGTCATTGGAAATACATGCTGAGGCGCGTTGGAATCAGCGCTGCCGGGCGGGACAGCGCGGCGGCAATTTCCTAACGGACTTTATGAGGCACGAAATATGGACAGAATAACGATAGTAAAAAGCGATATTACCAAACTTGACACAGATGCCGTGGTGAATGCGGCAAACAGCAGGCTTCAGGCCGGGGGCGGCGTCTGCGGAGCCATATTCAAGGCTGCGGGCTATCACCGTTTACAGGATGCCTGCGATAAAATCGGCCACTGTGACACAGGCTCTGCCGTTATTACCCCCGGCTTTGAGCTCAAGGCAAAATACATTATCCACGCCGTGGGCCCCAGATGGCTTGACGGAAAGCACGAGGAAGACCGGCAGCTTTATGAGGCTTACACAAAAGCTCTGGAGCTTGCCGTGGAGAACAAATGCACATCCATAGCTTTTCCCCTTATCTCTGCCGGTATCTTCGGCTTCCCCATGGAGAGAGCGTGGAGCAACGCAATCAGCGCATGCCGTTGGTTTCTTGATGAGCACACAGAGGCCAAAATCAATATAGTGTTCGCCGTTCGGGATGACGAGATTTTCCGTGCAGGACAAAAAATCCTGAAGCGAAGCGCACCGGAGTGTACCTCCCTCCCTGCTGTAAGGGATGATTGGACTGCCCTGGATATGCCGCAGGAGCGGGAGCAATTCATTCTGAAGCGGCCTTTCACAGCCGGACAGATACAGTTTTTAAGGCGCGGCAGCATTCCGCAGGAGATGGAAGATAAGTGGTTTTGCTATATGGAGGGCGATACCCTTTTTATCCACAGGAGCTGGACCGGCTTTTGCATATACATAATTGAGTTCAGTCCCGACGGAAATAACCGGGTAACTGTCAACCGTAACCGGCAGCAGTACATGAATACCGATATTGACTACGATATTAAAACCCTGAACACTATGCTCAGCTGGTGGACCGGCTCTCTGTAAAACTACCGCAGGCCGTGAGCGGCGCCGCTAAAAAAGCGGTGGACTTATCATGTTGATAAGCCCACCGCTCTTTTCTGTGCCTTATGACAGGCAGCCATTGTCGGCCTCTTGACCCTCCCCAATTTCCGACAGTGCGTTTTCCCTGTACTCCTTTATATAGAGCGTCAGCAGGACAATCAGTATAAGCTCAACAGCCAGCTTTGCCACACACAACAGCACACGCAGTTTTTTCATTGTATTTACCCTCCAAAAATTTTCTCCGGCTTTTTTACCTTATGGCTTGATTATAGCCGGGGCAATGTACAATAAACTGTACAGTTTCTGTGCTGCGCCGCTCAAATTATTCTCATACGGTACTGTTTATTGTACAGCTAATATGATATACTACGATATAGAGGTGATTTACAATATGGCTAAATCCGCAAATCAAAAGCTGAAGCTGCTGATAATCAGGGATTATCTCCTGAGAAACAGTGATGAGGCTCACCCGGTCACTCTGGCTCAGATTACCGAGGAGCTTGCCCGCTATGACATCAAGGCCGAGCGAAAGAGCCTTTATGATGACCTTGAGGCGCTGCGTGTATACGGCATGGATATTGTTCAAAACCGGGGAAACTATTATGTGGGGCAGCGCAGCTTTGAAACGCCTGAGCTCAAGCTGCTGGTTGACAGTATTCAGTCCTCCAAGTTCATCACCCAAAAGAAGACCATGGCTCTGATAAAGAAAATTGAGGAGCTGGCAAGCGTATATGACGCGCAGCTTCTTGAGCGTCAGGTCTATGTCCGCAACCGGGTAAAGAGCATGAATGAGAGCGTCTACTATAATGTAGACAGTATTTCCGACGCCATAAATCAGGACAGGGTAATCCGCTTCCGCTATTTTGAATATACCGTCAGCAAGGAGCGCCGCATCCGCAAAAACGGCGGCTGGTATGAGGTCAGCCCCTTTGCCCTGACATGGGATGATGAGAATTACTACATGCTTGCATGGGATGGGGAGGCAGAGCGCATTAAGCACTATCGAGTTGACAAGATGCTCAGCATCACCATCATCGATGATAAGCGCTCCGGAAAGGAGGCCTTTTCCCGGCTTGACATGTCCGCCTACACCAAGAAGGTTTTCGGCATGTTTACAGGCGCGGAAAGGCAGGTAAGGCTTCGGCTTGTAAACCATTTGGCAGGAGCGGTAATTGACCGCTTTGGCCCCGATGTAATTCTTGTTCCCGACGGTGAGGAGCATTTCACGGTAAGTCTGGAGCTTGTGGTAAGTCCGCAGTTTTTCGCATGGGTATTCGGCTTTGGGCAGGACGCTGAAATTCTTTCCCCGGAGGATATAAGGGCAGAAGCCGCCGAAAGAGCAAGCAGTATTGCAAAGCTGTACCGTAAATAATGAGCTTCATCCGTACATAAACTAAAAACACAGGCTCCGCCAAAGGGCGGAGCCTGCATCCTTATTATTGACTTACACGCGGCGGTATTCACCGTTGGAGCGCTCAAGGAGCTTCTCCCCTATCATATCCCGGCGTATGGTGCAAAAATCATCGTGAAAATCCGCGATTATGATGTTTACCTCCCGCTCGGTATACACTCTGCCGTATTCAAAGGCAGCGGCTATGACCTCAAGGACAATTCGTTCCTTCTTTCTCTGAGCAGGGATAGCCTTCAGTCTGCCGTACTCAAAGAAGCTATCGATCACCTTGCGGCGGTATTCCTCGTCCCGCCGTGCCTGAAGCTCCGCTTCGTCGGATTTCTCACTGATTATATCCAGCATGCAGGCGTCAAAAAGCTCACGGTTCAGCGAATACACAGTGTAATACTGGCTCTTTTGGGATTTGACCGCCCCGGCCTCAGCCAGCTTTTTTAGATGGAAGGATACTGTGGAGGCGCTGAGCCCCAGACGCTCAGCCAGCCGCTCCACATACATATCCTCAATGGCAAGAGATTTGAGTATCTGGAGGCGGGATTTATCCGCCAGACATTTGAAAAGGGCAATTGCCTCGGCTTCCGTCATTGTTTTGCCTCCCGCAGCTCATCAAAGCGGCGCCTTATAGCCTCCGCAGCTTCCGTCTTTATCCGCTCAGTCTCCGCTCTGACAGCGTCGTTATGCTCAAGCGCCTGAGCGTAGGCCTGCTTCCAGCCTGCCGGTATCTGACTGAGCTTTACCTCAAAAAACTCCATCGCCTTCTCCGGCTGAGCGGCATATTTGTTCACCGCCACGGACAAAACCGTGCGGAAAATGTCATATACATTTGCCCGTATCTTCTCAAATACAGCCTCATCCCGGCGCTCATCCGCCGTCAGCACCTTCTCCCGCTGACGGCAGCCCTCTATCTCAGCGGCAAAAAAGCCGTCCAACCGGGCAAAGCACTCATTCATATTATTCACCTCTCATATATGTGATTTGGGCTCCCCCCAAACTTTTTATACCATAGTCGTATCACTTTTGTCAACTCTATTTTGATAAATATAGAATTAAATTCTGGCGGATAATTTGTTGACATGGCGGAGGCTCTGGTTTACTATTAATAATATACAGGATATGCCTGAGTAAAGGGAGAAAAAACATAAATACAAGGAGGATACAGCATGCAATATTCAATAGTCGGCGATAATTTGCCTGCACTTATACTGCACCTTGCTCCCGGCGAGACCATCGTAAGCGAGGCAGGCGGCAGAACATGGAGCCGCGGCAACATCATTACCGAGACCAAGGGCGGCAGCCTTGGCAAGGCTCTTGGACGCATGATAAGCGGTGAGAGTCTGTTTCTCAGCTACTACACAGCCCAGTCGGCAGCGGAGATAGCATTTACCTCCTCTCTGCCCGGCCGCATTGTAGCCCGTGAGCTTGGCCCCGGTCAGTCCGTCATCTGCCAGAAATCCGCCTTTCTCTGCGCCACATACGGGGTGGAGCTGAGTGCGCATTTGCAGCGCAAGTTCGGTGCAGGTCTTGTAGGCGGCGAGGGCTTCATCATGCAGAAGGTCACCGGCCCCGGCCTTGTCTTCTTTGAGCTGGACGGCTACTGCCCCGAGTATAATCTTGCACCCGGCGAGCAGCTTGTGTGCGACACGGGAGTGCTTGCGCTGATGGACGAGAGCTGTCAGATGGATGTGCAGATGGTCAAGGGCGCAAAGAACCTGCTGCTGGGAGGCGAGGGTCTTTTTGACACGGTGATAACCGGCCCGGGCAAGGTTTATTTACAGACCATGCCGGCCTATAAGCTGGCAGGCCAGATAGCCAGATTCATTCCCAGCAAATAAGTCTGATACACGAAAAAAGTACGCCTTGGGCGTGCTTTTTTCATGGAAGAAATAAACAAAAACCGCTCATTTTATTTGTATGGATGATTAATTGTAATTAAAGAACGGCAATGCTATACTTTTTCCATAACAATTTGGGAGGAATCGCGATGAAAGCAAGCATAAAGCGCCCCCTTGCCCTGCTGCTGGCTCTGGTTCTGGCGGTAATGGGCTGCATGATGATAGCCCACGGAATACAGACCGACCACGGCAGCATAGAGGTATCTCAGGGCATACTTGAAACCGAGCTTGGTGAGCTTACATACAAGCTCTATGTGCCGGACAATGCCACGGCGGCAAGCCCCGCCCCCGGTGTTCTGCTGCTGCACGGCTACCAGAACGACAGTGAAACCTGTGCCGCCTACTCCATTGAGCTGGCAAAGCGGGGTGTGGTGGTACTGTCTCTGGACGAGTACGGTCACGGCCGCACCAGCGTTGGACTTCTCAGCCGCGGCTATGTCAATCAGCGGGTAAAGGTCAACTTCGGTGAGGACAGCGTGGAGGACGGTACCTTTGTTGAGGTTGGCAGCACCAAGCGCTACCGGCTGCTTATGAATTTCTCAAACCTCAGCTTCTTTGATGAACGCTACACTGTGGACAGTGCAGGCAACACCATAGCCGACAGCTCCTGCGGCGGCATTGCTGCCTATGCGCTGCTTGCGGGTATGGAGAATGTGGACGCAAGCCGCCTTGGTGTCAGCGGGCACTCCATGGGTACATGGTCGGGCTGGTCGGTAGCGGCGGCCTATTCCGGCGCCACCGATGAGGCCGGCAATGATATAAGCCCCAAGGCCACCGTTTTGCAGTGCGGTGAGCTTTTCAGGGAAAGCGCCTACGATGCGGAGAATATCCGCTTCAACAATGTGCTGCTTTTGCAGGCACTGTACGATGAATTCAGCTATTTCAGGGACTATAAGCCCTTCCTTACCGACGACGTGCTTCACAGCGAGCTGAGAGCGGAGTTTCTGGGCTGTGAGCCTTCAGAGGCCGCATGGAACAGCAGCTTCGGCAGCTTTGAAGACGGCAGCGCCCGCCGCATGGAGCTTTTGAAGACCAACCACCGTCTGACCACCCATGACAAAAACGGCATGGCTGCAGCTCTGGAGTGGTTTGACAATGCCCTTGGCTTTGAAAAGAGCCTTGCATACACCGACCAGAGCTATATGACCAAGGAGCTTCTGGTATTTGCAGCAATGCTCCTTGCAATCGGGGCAATGCTGCCTCTGATGGAGCTGCTGCTGAATACGGAGGCCTTTGCCCCGGTAGCTCAGCCTCTGCCCGCCGCCGAAGGGATACTGCCCAAAAAGCGCTGGTGGAAGAATGCGGTCATAACCATGCTTATCGCCGCTGTCACCTATCCCTTTATGACCCAGCTCGGTCATGCGCTGTTCCCCTTCCCGGAAAGTGTATTTCGCATGACCATAGGCGACGGCTTTTTGTGCTGGTATCTGCTGCTTATCGCAATAATGCTCATCACCACCGCAAGCTCTGTCCGCAAGGCTAAGAAGCAGGGCAGGACGCCCGACTGGCACGGTCTGGGTCTTGCCGGTGCAGAGGGCAAGGGCATAGACTGGTCACTGTGCGGCAGGGGCGCGCTGCTGTCGCTGTGCATGCTGGCGCTTATGTATGTGCTGGTGTGGCTGTGCGAAAAGCTGTTCATGCTGGACTTCCGCTTTATATGGCCCTTCTTCAAGAGCTTTACACCGGAACGCTTTATACAGTTTGTAGTCTATCTGCCCTTCTTTGCACTGTTCTTCGTGCTCAACAACAGCAAGATATTTGCCGGTATGCGCAGTGAGGCCACCTACCGCAAGGGCGCGGCGGGCTTCTTCTCCTGCTGGTGGCGCAGCGCCATGCTTATGGTGGGCGGCATACTCCTTATAGTACTTATTGAGTATATCCCCTTCTTTGCCGGCATAGGCCCCGGAGCAGACCTGCTCTTTGGCTCCACCTTCGGCGGTCCCTTTATGAGCATACTCATAGTGTTCGTGCCTCAGGTGCTGGTGTTCAGCCTCCTTTGCACCTACATCTACCGGCGCACCGGCAATGTTTATACCGGGGCAATAACGGTTGCATCCATGGCAGCCTGGGTCATCACCGGCGGCTCGGCAATACTGTAAGGGTAGCCTGATGTAATCACAAATAAAAGAGACAGCCTGTCGGCTGTCTCTTTTATTTGTTATAAGAACATTCAAATCGTGCTACCCGGAACCTCGATCACCACATCGGACACGGGGAAGGAGGAGCAGGGGTGGATGTAGTTAAAGTCCAGATCGGCGGCGCGTCGTCCGTCGGTCTTTTCGGGGATAAATACCTTGCCGGAAAGGAGCTTTGAGCGGCACCATCCGCATTCACCGCTGCGGCAGCGGGAGGGAGCGGCAATACCTGCACGCTCCAGCGCAACCAGCAGAGGCTCGTCGGCAGAGGCCTCCACCTCATACTCGTTTGCGTACTGCACAACCTTCAGCTTAAAGCTCTTGCCGCGCATATCCTGAGGATAGCCGGGCTGGTTCCAGGGATCCTTGATCGCGCCGAACATCTCACGGCGGACGAATTTACGCCGCAGGCCCAGCTTTGCAATCTCCCCGTCAAGGAAGTTGTACATGGCCTGAGGGCCGCACATGAATATGCTGTACTCACCGTCTCCTGCGTACTTCTTAATAAGCTCGGCGGTAATGAAGCCGTGCTCGTAGCCTGCCTTTTCCTCGTCGGAGAGCACATGGACAACATGCACCTTTTCACAGGCGGCACATACCTCGTCCAGCTCCTTTTTGTAAACAATGCCGTCCTCGGTGCGTGAGCCGAAGATAATAGTCAAATCGAAGTCCTCATGCCCGTCCCTTATGGCGTAGGCCATGCCCATAAAGGGGGTAATGCCGCTGCCGCCGGCAAGGGCGATGACCTTTTTGGCATCACGCAGAGGCTCATAGTACAGGTGACCCTGAGGGCCGGAGATGGTGACTGCCTGACCCTCCTGCCAGTTGTCCTGAATGTAGGGAGACACATAGCCTGCATCGTCACGCTTGACGGTGATATGGTACTCGCCCTGCTTTGCCAACTCCGGTGAGGAGCAAAGGGAGTAGGAACGGGTGGTAACAGTGTCGCCAATGGGTACGGACACGGACACATACTGGCCTGCTCTGAACAGCGCAAGGCGGCTGCCGTCGGGGGTTTTAAGCACGATGGTTTTTGCATCCGGGCCGTTCTGCCGGATTTCGGAAATGACTACCTCCTGCTTTACCGGGTGGTGCTGCTTTGCCTTTTCGTTGGTGGTGAGAACCTTGGGCAGAGGAGCGGCAGAGCTTGCCTGAATGTGCTTTTCTCTGACCTTGGTAATATTCTTGAACTTCAGCATATCCAGCTTGCCGATAAGTCCTACCTTAACATATGCCATGAATTATGCCTCCTTCTCTTCTCTGGCCATGTCGCCCACGGTGAGTCTGGCCATGGTGTTGCCGCTGAATATGGCGGAGTTGTAGCCGTCGCCGCGGATGCTGTGTGCACCCACAAAGCGCAGACCCTTCACCTCATACTCGCTGCCCATCATCCTCATACGGGCCATCATGGAATCCCAGCCGTCCAGCTCATAGCCGTAGGCTGCGCCCTGGGGGACATTGACAAAGTTGCACATGGTCCAGGGGGTGGCAACCTCTATCTCCTCGATGTAGGGGGTGATCTCCACGCCCAGCTTCTGCTCGAAGCGCTCAATCATGCGCTTTGCAAGGCGGTTCTTCGTCTCAACATAGTCGTCCTCCTCCACATTGGCCCAGTCATCGTCCATGTAGGTGGTGGTAAGGCTGATAACGCAGGTACCCTCGGGGGAGAAGTTGGGATTTACGGTGTTGTAGCAGACGGGGACCATGTTCAGGTTAGTCTCCATCTTCTTGCCGCTCTCGTATTCCTTGACGGAGTCGGCGCTTTCGGGCATGAATATGGAGTAATCCTTAAGCCCCAGTTCCTCTGCGCTCTTGTCAAGACCCAGATATACAACGAACATACGGGCGGAATACTTGCGGGCGTTGGCCAGCTTTATCATGCGCTGGGGGATGACCTCCTGAGGCACCATGTTGGCGTAGACCATGGAGGGATTGGCGTTACAGATAATGTGGCGCGTTTCGATTTCGCCCCGGTCGGTAACAAGGCCGCAAACCGCCTTGTCCTCACCGAAGAGTATCTTCTCTGCGGTGCAGTTAAACCATGCGGTGCCGCCCATTTCACGGAAGCGCTCCAGCATGCCGGTGGTAAGCTCGTGGCTGGTTTTGTCGGGTATCCATGCGCCATAGCGCACATAAAGGTTAACCATGTTGGAGTACTGGAGATAGGACAGGCGGTCTGCGTCCACGGCAAGATAACCCCAGTAGGTGTTCATAATGTCCTGCGCCAGAGGGGGCATTTTAAGGGCGTTAAAGACCTTGTTGACGGGATAGCTGCCCACGCGCAGGAAGTTGGGGAAATGCTCCATCATGTAATCGGGATCGGTGTTGCCGTTAACGGCCAGAGAGTAGTTGCCGGCATCCAGCAGCTCCTGACCTATCTCGAAGAAGTCCTCAATGGACTTGCGGCAACCGGGAACATACTTTTCCATAGCGTCGGTGAAAGCCTCCACGCCGCAGGGCAGAGTTGCGTCAATGGGGGTCTTGCCATCGCTGGCGGTGGTGATAACGCGGAAGTTTTCCGGCACGATGTGGCCTTTCAGCTTCACGCCGTAATCGTCCACAACAAACTTGCGGCAGTTGGCAGGGTTTTCCTCTGTGCCCCACTCACACAGCTCATGCAGAGCGGTCTCAAACTCGAAGCGGCCTCTTCTGAAGCTGGAGGCGCAGCCACCGGGGACATTGTGCTTTTCGATAAGCAGGGTCTTTTTGCCCTCAAGGGCCATTTTGCATGCCGCGGCCAGACCGCCGTTGCCGGCGCCGATGACCACGCAATCAAACTTTGGCATATAAATTCCTCCTTGTAGTCTTTATTGGTAATACCACACAAAAATCGCTGAAACAAGTATATTGCAAAATCTTTAACAGCTCAAGCAGCTTTGCAAATTTCGTAGGAAAAGCCAATTATCCTCCTTTACATTTGTATATTTACGCAGTATAATCTATACCGTATTAATCTGGTATTACCAGCTACACGGAGCATATTATGGGATTTACTAAAATTACCGCCCTGTCCTATACGGACCTGTTTGTTCAGCAGATAGAGAACATGATACTTTCCGGAGAGCTTGCCGTAGGTGAGCAGCTTCCTCCGGCAAGGGAGCTGTCTGTAAAAATGGGCGTCAGCCGCCCGGTTATAAGTGCGGGGCTTGTGGAGCTTGAGAAGCTGGGCTTTGTGGAAATAGTACCCCGTCAGGGGGTCTATGTCAGCGACTACCGGCGCAAGGGCACGGTGGAAACGCTGGTCGCCATCATGCGCTACAACAGCGGCACCATGCGAAAAAGTGAGGTGCGCTCACTTTTGCAGGTTCGTGAGCAGCTTGAATGTCTATGCGCCCGTCTGGTCATTGAAGGTGCCTCCGACGAGGAGCTGGAGGCGCTGGGCAGCATTCTGGATGAAATCAAGGCCGCAGACGATGTGGATGCGGCAACGGACGCGGTATTTCGTTTTTACCATGAGCTGGCCATACTCTCGGGCAATGTGCTTTTGCCCCTTATGTATTACAGCTTCCGCTCTCCGGGCATATATCTATGGACCCTTTACTGCAAGCGAAACGGCATTCAGGCCATGTACCAGCTTAAGCTGGGCTTTTACAGGGCGCTTCTCAACCGCAACACGGAGGAGGCGCTGGAGCGCATACACTTTATCATGCAGAACGCTCTGGACAATCTCAGCATCTACGGCGCCTGAGAAGGGCAGGCACCCGCCCTGCCTTTTCAGTATTCACTATTACCTAAAAAAAGAGACAGCCTACCGGCTGTCTCTTTCAATATGTACTTACTTTTTCTCTGCCTTTGCCTTTGCAAGCAGCTCAAAGTTGTAGCGTATCTTTTTCTGCTCACCGGCCCAGAAAATCTTGCGGGTGAAGGGCAGATTATTGAGGAAGGGCCACAGCAGATGTACGACAAAGGGATATATCTCCTTTTTGCCCTTTGCCATACCCTTTACCATGCAGTCGGCAATGTACTCAGGCTTCTGGATGGGGAAGGGTCTCTTAATGTCCACACCGCCCTTGGCACGCTCCTCATAATAGTCCATCATCATTTCCGTAGCCTCGCCGTTTACCTGCCCAAGGCTTATCTCGGCGGCGGTCATGACGGTTCTGTTTCTTATATTCATTGTGCCTATGCTCATAGGCGAGCTTAAAAGTTCAAATGCCATCTGAAAACCTCCCGAATAAATCTGTGTTAATTATATAATTTTTAACATTCCGCAGCAATATGTCTTTGTTATTTCTTGTTTTTGCATAAAAAACGGTATTTTTAATTTACAACAAGGCTGCACAAGTGTTTGACACTTCGGCATAGTTTTGTTATACTGTCCAAAGCAATTGGACACATGTGCAAAGGTGGTTGTCAGCATGAAAAAAGCCCGTACCGAGCTTGCAAATTCAAAAAACGGGGAGGCCATTTCTCTTGCCGCCCGTGAGCTTATAAAGGAAAAGGGCTATCAGGGCGTAACGGTGCAGGATATATGCACGCGCTCCGGTGTATCCCGTTCCTCTTTTTACAGTCTTTTCTCCGGCAAGGACGATGTGCTTATAAAAATGGTTCGTTCCCTCAAGGAGGACAGCGACAGGATACTCTCCCACTTTGTCACCGCCCGCAACGACCTTGAGCGGATATGGTGGCTGTATGATACTTATCTCAATGTGGCGCGGGATTTCAGCCCTGACATCATGGTGTCCTTTCTCTCGGTGGATGCGCAGAACGACATAGGCTTTCTTGAGCAGTTTTATCTGTACAATGACTGGTTCAAGACCCTTGTCAAAAGCTGCCAGCGTCAGGGTATTATCCGCAACAGCAGCAGTCCCGAGGAGCTGGTGGCCGCAGCGGTTTATTCCGCCTTCGGCACGGTGCTGGAGTGGTGCAGAAAGAAGGGCAGCTTTGACCTGCGTGAGCACAGCTTCACAGCACACGAGGCCATATATGATGTTCACCCGGATTACCGGGGTATCTGGCGCAGCATGGAGGTAAACTGAAATGGCAAGAATAATTGAAATAGACGATTTCAACGCCCCGGAGCTGGATATTTACGCCAGACTTACGGAAAATCAGCTTGTAAACCGGCAGGAGCCAAAAAACGCCATGTTCATAGCGGAAAGCCCCGTGGTTATAGAGCGGGCTCTGGATGCAGGCTATGAGCCGGTGAGCCTTTTGATGGAGCGCAGGCATGTGGAAAATCAGGCAAAGGCGGTTATTGAGCGCTGCGGCGATGTGCCGGTATATACCTCTACCCTTGATGTGCTTACCCAGCTTACAGGCTTTAAGCTGACAAGGGGCGTGCTGTGTGCCATGCGCCGCAGGGCGCTTCCCTCTGCGGAGGATATTTGCCGGGGCGCAAGGCGGATAACGGTGCTTGAGAATATAATGAACCCCACCAACCTTGGTGCTATTTTCCGCTCGGCAGCGGCTCTTAATATGGATGCGGTGCTGCTGACCCCCGCCTGCTCCGACCCGCTGTACCGGCGCTCTGTCCGGGTCAGCATGGGCACGGTGTTTCAGGTGCCATGGGCGTGGCTTGGGGATGATGTGAATGACTGGCCCCACCCGGGGCTTGAGCGGCTTAAGGCCATGGGCTTTAAAACCGCAGCCATGGCGCTGCGCGATGACAGCGTCAGCATAGACGACAAGGAGCTCATGGCGGAGGATAAGCTGGCCATAGTCCTTGGCACCGAGGGCGACGGTCTTGCCGATGAGACAATAGCCAAATGCGACTATACGGTGCGCATCCCCATGTCACACGGAGTTGATTCGCTGAATGTACCCGCCGCCAGCGCGGTAGCCTTCTGGCAGCTTGGGAAATAAATGAAAAACAGCCTCCCCTGGAGGCTGTTTTTCATTTATTCAAGCTCAAATATTCCTTCCACCTCAACGGAAATACCGCCGGGCAGGGCTGCAACTCCGATAGCGGAGCGGGCATGACGCCCTGCCTCACCGAAGGTCTCCGCAAAAAGCTGGGATGCACCGTTTATAACAAGGTGCTGTCTGTCAAAATCCGGCTCGCTTGCCACAAAGCCAAGGAGCTTCACCACCTGCTTTATTCTGTTCAGGTCGCCCAGATATGCGTGAAGCACCGCCAGCATGTTTATTGCGGCATATCTTGCCCCAAGCTGAGCCTGGGCAATATCATCGTCCTTTGCAAGGCTGCCCTTTATAACGCAGTCACCGGAGATGCTGCCCTGTCCGGACACGAACAGCAGCTTCCCTGTCTGAACCACATTCTTGAACATACCGATGGGCGCAATCACCTCCGGCAGCTCCACACCCTGCTGTCTCAGTCTTTCATACACATCCATGGCCGGCACCCTCACATTTTCTCAATGCACCTGAGTATCAGTGCCTGAAGCACATGCCCCTGACGCTGGCCTATCTCGATAACCTCTTCCTCGGTGAGCTTCTGATCAAGAACGCCTGCTGCCATATTGGTTATCAGCGAGAAGGCAAGCACCCTGATACCGGCATGGGCGGCGATGGTGACCTCAGGCACGGTGGACATGCCCACGGCGTCAGCGCCAAGGATGCGGAAGGCCCGTATCTCCGCCGGCGTCTCGTAGCTGGGGCCGGTGCAGGCAAAATATACTCCCTTGCGCAGCTTTATGCCCAGCTCCTCAGCGGCAGCGGCAGCGATTTTCCGAAGCTCCGGGGTGTAGGTATAGGTCATGTCGTTGAAGCGGGGGCCAAACTGAGAGGCATTTTCACCGATGAGAGGATTGGTGCCCTGGAAGTTTATGTGATCTTCAATGAGCATTATATCGCCCACATTGAAGTCAAAATTAACTCCTCCGGCGGCGTTTGTTACAATAAGCGTCTCAATCCCCAAGAGCTTCATCATACGGATTGGGAAGGCAATGTCCTCCATGGGGTGACCCTCGTAGAAGTGGAGCCTGCCCTGCATGCATACCACCTTTTTGCCGCCCAGAGAGCCGCAGACGAGCTGACCCTTGTGCCCCGGTGCGGTGGAGCAGGCCATGTGGGGTATTTCCTTATAGGGTATCTCAATTTTACTCTCTATCTTCTCTGCAATGCCGCCAAGGCCGCTGCCCAGTATAATACCGATTTCCGGCTTAAAGCCTATTATGCCGCTTACATATTCCGCGGCCTGCCTGATTTTTTCGTAGCTCATTTATTTAACTCCTTCAGTATCCTGTTTACGGATATTTCCGCATTTGCAATCACCCGCTCAATGTCGATGGTGGTGTAAACCCCGTCCCTGTACAAAACCCGTCCGTCGGCCATTGTAAGGCACACATCGCTGCCCTGAGCGGAATACACCAGATTGTGAAGCATATCGTGGCAGGGATGCATATAGGGTCTGCCCTGTACCTCAAGCACCGCAAGGTCAGCCCTGAAGCCCTCCTTTATCAGGCCGCAGTCCTGTCTTCCCTGAGACAGAGCCCCCGCTCTTGTACAGGCATAAAGCGCCTGCCTTGCGCTGATGGCGGTGGGATCCCCGGTGGAGCCCTTGAAGACAATGGCAGCCAGCTTCATCTCCTCAAACAGGTTGAGATTATTGTTGCTGGCGACGCCGTCGGTGCCCAGCGCGTAGTTAATACCCTTTTCAAGCATCTTCGGTGCCGGGCAAAAGCCGCTTGCCAGCTTAAGATTGCTGACAGGGCAGCTTGCAACGGTAACGCCCTTTTCAAGCAGTATCTCCATGTCCTCTTCCTCCACCCACACGCAGTGTGCGGCGGTGGCGGGCACATCGAAGGCACCGTTATCCAGAAAATATTTTGCCGGGCTTCTGCCGCCTCTGCGAGCCTTGCATTCTTCATGCTCAGCCCTGGTTTCCGACAGGTGCAGGTGCATATTCAGCCCCAGCTCCTTTGCAAGCGCCGCCATCTGACCCACGGTTTTTTCCGTAGAGGTATATTCCGCGTGGATGGAAAGGTCGGTTTTAAGCCGCCCGCCGCCGGCGCCGTTATACTCCGGCACAACCTGCATTATCTGCCGGTAAATGGGAAGCTCCTTAAGCTCACTGTCATCAAAACAGGTCATGGGCAGAGCCATGTTCATTTTGATGCCGCTTTCAAGGACGGCTCTGGCGTTTGCCTGAGCGTCAAAATACATGTCGGTGCAGCCCACCACGCCAAAGCGCAGCATCTCGGCAGCGGCAAGCATGGCTCCGTTATATACCGCCTCGTTGTCCAGCCTTGCCTCAAAGGGGAAGATGTGCTTATTGAGCCACACATCCAGCACCTCGTTTTCGGCGTAGCCCCGCATAAGGGTCATGGCGTTGTGGCTGTGGGCATTGTATAAGCCGGGTATCATGAGCTTCCCCACCCCGTCGTAACTTTCGCCGTAATCGGCATCCGGGGCACAGTCACCGATATAGGCAATGCGCTCATCCTTTACGCCCACGAAGCAGTCCGGGCGGAAGTTAAAATTCTCGTCTATGATGCCAATGTTTTTGAAAAGCACGGTATCACCCTTTCTCAAAATCCTCTGCGGCAAGGGGTCGGCCACCGGCCTTCACGCCCAGCCTTTGACGAATGTCCACAAGCTCCTGGACCTGAGCGCGGCTGAGAATATGCGGCTTCACGTTAAGGAAGCCCAGCTTCTCCATCACCTGCGCGCAGCACTCCAGCGTCTCCATGCGGTAGTAGGCCTCAATGCCGGTTCTGCCCCATGTAAGGGCGCCGTGGTTTGCCAGCAGCAGGGCGTTATAGTCCCGGCAGAAGGGCGCCACGCTCTCTGCAACACCGGCAGTTCCGGTGGTGGCGTAGTCCGCCACAGGCACAACGCCAAGGCCGATAACCGACTCGGTCATCAGCGCAAGCTCAAGGGGTACGCGGGCAATTGCAAAGGCGGTGGCGGTGACGGGATGGGCGTGAACCACCGCGCCCACCTCGGGGTTTTCCTTGTATACGCGAAGGTGCATGCCGGCCTCGGAGGAGGGCTTCATGCTCCCCTCAAGAACATTTCCGTCCATATCAAGGCAGATAAGCATGTCCTCGGTCATATAGCCCTTGGAAACGCCCGCCGGGGTGACCCACACACGGTTTTCCCCAACGCGGATGCTGATGTTTCCGTCGTTTGCGGCCACATAGCGCCGTTCAAACATGCGCCTGCCTATCTCAATAATCTGTTCTCTTGCCTCTTTGTCACTGGGGTATATCATGCTCAGCCCTCCCCGAAGAGCTTTTTAAAGCCCTCGTCAAAGGGCGCTCTTACTATGCCCTTTTCGGTGACAAAGGCGGTGATAAGCTCCCTGTCGGTCACATCGAAGGCCGGATTATATACCTTGACTCCCTCGGGAGCCATGCGCTTTTCATACCACATTTCGGTGACCTCATGGTCGGGGCGCAGCTCTATCTCAATGTCATCCCCGGTGGGACAGCTCATGTCAATGGTGGACATGGGCGCGCACACATAGAAGGGAATGCCGTAGTGCTTTGCAAGGATGGCAACGCCTGAGGTGCCTATCTTGTTCGCAGCGTCGCCGTTTGCCGCCACACGGTCGCAGCCCACGAACACAGCCTGCACCCAGCCCTTTTTCATAACGGAGGAGGCCATATTGTCGCAGATAAGGGTAGTGTCCACTCCGTCTGCAACCATCTCATAGGCGGAGAGCCTTGCCCCTTGCAGAAGGGGTCTTGTCTCGTCGGTGAAGACCCGGAAGCTCATACCCTTTTCCCGTCCCAGATGTACAGGGGCAAGGGCGGTTCCGTAGCGGGTGGTGGCAAGCTGACCTGCGTTGCAGTGGGTCAGTATACCGTCCCCGTCCTTTATGAGTGTCAAACCGTTTTCACCTATGGCGCGGCATACGGCAATATCCTCGTCCCGTATTCTGAGAGCCTCGGCGCGAAGAAGCTCCTTGAGCTCTGCACTTGAGCAGTCATTGGACCTTACCACATCGTGCATACGCTCCAGAGCCCATGAGAGGTTCACCGCCGTGGGTCTGGAGGACACCAGATAGTCCTTTATCCGCGCAAACTCCCTGTCAAAATCCTCTCTGGGCATGTCCTCAAGGCGGCACACCACACAGTATATGCCTATTGCCGCCGCAACACCGATTGCGGGAGCGCCGCGGACGCGGAGCTTATAAATGGCCTCGTAAATATCCTCAGCCCTTGAGAGACTGAGCATCACCGTCTCTGCGGGCAGCTTCGTCTGGTCGATTATCACGAGCTCCTTTGTGGCCTCATTCATGGTGACGGTATCCCGTCTCAGTATATTGTCTTTCTGCATGGCTGCCTCCGTATTTGCTTATTTTTATCATTTTACCCCATGGCACAAATCAGTGTCAAGGAAATGCTGGAACTTGGATGAAATATGTAGTACAATATAAAAAACCGAAATAATAAAGGCTTCCCCCCTCAACAGGGGCCCCCGCAAAAGGCTTGACCTTTTGTGGGGAAAGGAAGAACAATGTCATCCGCCGACTTTCTGGCCCTGCGGGGCTGAAAGTGGCTTGATGGCGTTGTTCTGACGCGTCCCCCCCAAAGCGGCAAAAAACTGCCCCACCCACAGGGTGAGGCAGTTTACTGCATTACATATCAAAATCCAAAGGCTATGCCGACTGCGGCAGACAGGGCGATGAACACCACCGGGTGCAGACCCTTGGTTTTCTTCACAAAGCGGGTCAGCACGATAAGCAGCGCCGCCAGCGCCAGCGCCTTGAAATTCACAAGGTCGGCAAGCTCTCCCGTGGCGGCAAAAAGCTCCGTGTCAAGCAGCGCCACCTTCACCACCAGCAGCCCCGCCGCGGCGATAAGCCCCACCGAGCAGGGGCGAAGCCCGTAGAAGGCAGCGTCCACATAGCGGTTTGACCTGAAGGCCGCAAGAGCCTTGGCGATAAGCAGAACAACGATGACGGAGGGGGTCACGAGCCCCAGCGTTGCAACAACGGAGCCGGCTATGCCGGCAGTTTCAAAGCCCACATAGGTGGCCATGTTTACCCCGATGGGGCCGGGTGTGCTCTCGCTGACGGCTATCATATCCGCCAGCATTTCATGGCTGAACCAGCCGGTGCTGTCGCTCATGGCGTAGAGGAAGGGAAGCGTTGCCATGCCCCCGCCCACGGCGAAAAGCCCGGTTTTGAAAAACTCGATAAACAGTCTCAGGTATATCATTTGCCCCGCACCCCCAGCCTTGTAAAGAGGATGCCCGCCGCCGCGCAGAATACCACGAACAGCACCGGGGAAATGTCAAACACCGCCGACAGCACGAAGACCCCAAGGCAAAGCAGCAGCGCTGCCTTATCCTTGACGGCGGACTTCCACAGCTTCACCACGGCATTGAAGATAAGCACGCACACGCAGACACGAATGCCTGCAAAGGCGCTTTTCACCGCCGGGATATGGGCAAAATTCGTGAGGATGCCCGCAATGAGGCATATTATCACCAGTGAGGGAAAAACCATGCCCAGGGTTGCAAACACGCCGCCCCAGACGCCGGCCACCTTGTGGCCTATAAAGGTCGCCGTATTCACCGCGATGATGCCGGGAGTGCACTGACCCACGGCATAATAGTCCATAAGCTCCTCGCTTGTGGCCCAGTGGCGCTTCTCCACCACCTCACGCTCAAGAATGGGTATCATGGCGTAGCCGCCGCCGAAGGTCAGCGCGCCCATTTTGGCACATACGCAGAACAGCTCCCAGAGCTTTTTCATTTGCTCAGTTCCTCGGCAAAGGCGCTGTAAGCTGCCATGCGCTCGCTGCACTGCTCACGGCTTTCGCCGCGCACAAGCAGATAGACCTTTATCTTGGGCTCGGTGCCGGAGGGACGGATAATGAAGGTGCAGCCGTCGTTAAGCTCGAAGTAGAGCACATTGGAGCCTGCAAAGGGGGTCCTGTCCACCTTGCCCAGACCTGCAACAAATATGCTGCCGTCCAGATAGTCTCTCAGGCGGATAACCTCCTGACCGGCGATCTCCCGGGGAGGATCGTTTCTCAGCTTCTTCATGAGAGCCTGCATCTTCTGCACGCCGTCAACGCCGGGCATAACCAGGTTCAGGGTCTTTTCCATGAAGTAGCCGTACTTCTCGTACAGAGCGTCGATGGCGTCAAGGAGGGTCATGCCCTGCTTCTGGTAATATGCAGCCATCTCAGCCACCAGCAGAGAGGCGGTGACGGCGTCCTTGTCGCGGACGAAGTCGCCCATCATGTAGCCGTAGCTCTCCTCAAAGGCGAAAATGTACTTGTGGCTCTTTTCCGCATCCCACTTTGCAACCAGCTCTGCCATGAACTTAAAGCCGGTGAAGGTCTCCTCAAAATGCACGCCGTTTGCCTCGGCAACGGCTCTTGCCATGCCGGTGGAAACGATGGAGCACATTGCGCCGGGATTTTCGGGCATGGCGCCGGTTCTGCGGCGGGCGTTGATAACATAGTCAAGCAGCAGCACGCCCATCTGGTTGCCGGTGATGGTAACATACTCATCGCCGCGGCGCACCATGGTGCCGATACGGTCGGAGTCGGGGTCGGTGCCGATTATCAGGTTGCTGTCCACCTGCTTTGCCAGCTCCACCGCCAGATAGAAGCCCTCGGGATTTTCCGGGTTGGGGCTTGCCACGGTGGGGAAATTGCCGTCAATGACCATCTGCTCGGGCACGGGGAACAGGTGCTTCACACCAAGGCGGCGCAGCACCTCGGGAACCATCTTGTAGCCGCAGCCGTGGAAGGGAGTGTACACGATGCGAAGCTCGTCTGCGACCTCCTTCACAAGCTCGGTGTCAATGGCCTGCTCCATGACCTTTGCCATGAATATCTCGTCGGTCTCTTCGCCCAGCATGATAATTCTGCCGTCCTTAAGGGCCTCGTCAAAGTCGCAGGTCTTGAAGCCTGTGAAAATGTCGTTGGCCTCCATCTGGCGGGCGATGAACTCGGCCTTCTGAGGGGGAAGCTGAGCGCCGTCGGACCAGTAGACCTTGTAGCCGTTGTATTCCTTGGGGTTGTGGCTTGCGGTGATGTTAAGACCTGCGGCAGCGCCGTAGTGGATAACCGCAAAGCTCAGCTCGGGGGTGGGGCGCAGCGCGTCAAACAGGCGCACGCGGATGCCGTTGGCAGCCATGACGCAGGCGGCCTCACGGGCAAAGTCCGCGCCGTTGAGACGGCAGTCGTAGGCAATGCAGATGCCCTTCTCCTTGGCCTGCTGACCCTCGTCGGCGATAACATCGGCGAAGGCCTGAGTTGCGTGGCGGATAATATGCACATTCATGTTGTGCAGGCCCACCTTCATGGTGCCGCGAAGACCGGCGGTGCCGAACTCCAGGGGTGCGTAGAAGCGGTTTTCGATTTCCTTTTCGTCGTCTGCGATGGCGTTGAGCTCAGCCCATTCCGCCTCGCTGAGTGCGGGGCTGTCCAGCCAGCGCTGGTATTCTGCCTTATAATTGCTCATTTTCCGTGCTCTCCTCTTCACATAATTTTACAGCATCTTGAAACAGGGTACAGGGTACATATATATCTGCGCCGTTGCCGCTCATCCCCAGCACCACGCGGCCGAAGCCGCCGTCGCCGGGATAAACGCGCAGGCAGGGTATCCCATAGGCCTCCAGCATGTTGACCGTCAGCTCGTCCTCCATGTCAACACATTTTTTCCTGCAAAGGAAAAGCGGCTCGACCGGCTCTCCTCCTTCATCCTTGGGCCAGCGCTTATAAAGCTCGCCCACAATGGCTCTGCCCCATTGGGCCTTTTCCATTTTGTTCACCTCATTTATGGTATCGGGAGCCCTCGTTTATCTTGAAGCCCCGGTATATCTGCTCTGCCAGCATGACCCTTGCAAGATGGTGGGGAAAGGTCATCCTGGACATGCTCAGGCGCATATCCGCCCGCTTTTTGACGCTTGGCGAAAGGCCGAAGCTGCCGCCGATTATAAAGCACAGCCTTGGCTTGCCGGAGTTTTCCCTCTCCCGGATCATTCTGCCCATATCCTCGCTGGGACACTGGCTGCCCTCCACGCACATGGCGCACACAAAGGCGTCCGGCGGAATGCTCCTCATTATCTCCGCCGCCTCCCTTTCAAGAGCTGCGGCGATCTCCTTTTCGCTTGGGCTGTCCCCCAGACGCTGCTCGCTGAGCTCGACGCATTCAAAGCGGCAGTAGGCCTGAAGACGCTTTGCGTATTCAGCGAAGGCGTCGATATAAAAGCGCTCGCGCATTTTGCCCACGCATACGAGCCTTACATTGAGCACGCTTCCACCTCATTATCGGAAATTTTAACACAGAGCCTGCCCAGCACCGGCGCGCAGTAAAGCTCCGCGCCGCTGCCCTCAAGACTGCGCATAGTCTCGGACATGGCTTTAGCCGGGCTGTTGTTTTCCCGGCTCAGATGGCCCAAAATCACCCGCCTTGTGCCGGACTTTACAAGTCTTGCGGCAAGGGCGGCGCAGTCGGCGTTTGAAAGATGCCCCCGGGGTGACAGGATGCGTCTTTTCAGGTACACGGGGTAGCTGCCGTAGCGGAGCATTTCCTCGTCGTGGTTTGCTTCCAGCAGCACCGTGTCCGCGCCGGAAAGCCCCTGCTCCACCTCCTCGCTCACATGACCCATGTCCGTGGCGACGGCAAATATCCCATCGGCTTCAATTCTGTATCCAACACTCTCATCGGTATCGTGGGGAGTGTGAAAGGCCAAAATATTCATGCCCGCAATCTTAAAGCTCTGCCCCACGGGTATCACCGTCATGTGCTCGCGGCTGTCCGGCAGCATGCCCTCCAGCCTGTAAGCCACGGTGCGCGGCGCGTAGAGCCTTACAGCGTGCTTTTTTATAAGGGTCTTAAGACCCATAATATGGTCGGAGTGCTCATGTGTGATGAGCACTCCGTCAATATCCTCAATACCAAGGTTCACTTCCCGCAGGCAGGCCTCGATCCGCCTTGCGGAAATGCCCGCGTCCACAAGCACATTCCCCGCCCTGCCGGAGATAAGCAGGCAGTTGCCGCTTGAGCCGCTGGCGAAAACGAAAACGCGCATCAGCTTACGGCGACGATTTTTTCCGAGCCGTCGGGCTCATCGGGAAAATCCACCAGCTTGATGTCCGCTCCGAGGGCGGTGAGCTTGCCCACGAAGTTTTCGTAGCCGCGCTCGATAAAGTGAATGTCCTCAATAACGGTGGTGCCGCTGGCGCACATGCCGGCAATGACCATGGCAGCGCCCGCTCTCAGATCGCAGGCCTGAACCAGCGCGCCGGTGAGACTTGTGCAGCCCTCAAACACGGCAACACGCCCGTCCACATGAATTTCCGCGCCCATCTTGCGAAGCTCGTTTACATACTTGAAGCGGTTATCGTAAATACCCTCGGTTATAACGGAGGTGCCGTTTGCAAGGCTCAGCAGGGTACCCATCTGGGGCTGCATGTCCGTGGGGAAGCCGGGGTAAGGCAGGGTCTTGAGGTTGACGCGGCGCAGGGTGCTTGCGCTCTTCACCAGCACCGAATCCTCATATTCCTGCACGATGGTGCCGGTCTCACGGAGCTTTGCGCTTATGCACTCAAGGTGCTTGGGCACAACATTCTTCACCAGCACCTCACCGCCGGTGGCAGCGGCGGCTACCATGTAGGTGCCGGCCTCTATCTGGTCGGGGATGATGGTGTAGGTGCCGCCGTGGAGCCTGTCGGTGCCGTTTATCTTGATGGTATCGGTACCTGCCCCGCGAACATCCGCACCCATGGTGTTGAGGAAGTTTGCAAGGTCAACGATGTGGGGCTCACGGGCGCAGTTTTCAATGATGGTGCGGCCCTGTGCCAGCACCGCCGCCAGCATAATGTTCATGGTGGCGCCCACGGAAACCTTGTCAAGGTATATCCTTGTGCCGTGGAGCTTGCCGTCCCTGGTGTCGGCATAGACAAAGCCGTTTTTCACATCCACCTCGGCGCCGAGGGCGGTCATGCCCTTGATGTGCTGCTCGATGGGTCTAACACCGAAGTTGCAGCCGCCGGGCATGGTGGTCTTTGCCTTGCCGAAGCGGCCCAGCATAGCGCCTATAAGGTAGTAGGAGGCTCTTATCTTACGGGTAAGCTCGTAGGGAGCGTCCTGATAATGCACATCAGTGCAGTCAATTTCGATAACACCGCTGCTTATGAAGCGTACCTTTGCCCCAAGCTGGGAAAGGATGGTAAGCAGCATGTCGGTGTCGCTTATCTGAGGGATGTTTTCGATGCGGCAGACGCCGTTGACCATCAGCGCTGCGGGTATGATTGCCACGGCTGCATTCTTTGCGCCGCTTATCTCCACTTCACCGTGCAGCGTTGTGCCGCCGTTAATAACATATTTCTCCAAGATTTGCACCTTCCAATACTCTTGAGCCGGCGCTCAGGCCTGCCCAATGTGTGATTTTAGCATATATAGCAGTAAATAGCAAGTCTTTTAACAATATACTGGGTTTTCAGCAGCCTATGCCCTGTTTTTTCAGGTATTTTTCCGCCTTGAGTGCGGCCACAACGGTCTTTGCATCCTCTATCTCCCCGGCCATGACCAGCTCCACCAGCCTGCTCAGGGGCATGCGCTCCACATTCAGATACTCGTCCTCGTCCGGGTGGCATTCACCCCTGTGAAGCCCCAGCGCCAGATACACATGCAAAACCTCATCCGTGATTCCCGGTGAAGTGCAGCAGCAGCCGAGGCTTATGAGCTTATCCGCCGTGTAGCCCGTCTCCTCGGACAGCTCCCTTTCAGCGCACAGCAGCACATCCTCTCCCCGCTCCAGCTTGCCTGCCGGGGCCTCCAGCATCATTCTGCCAAAGGGGTAGCGAAACTGCCGCACAAGGGTCACAAAGCCCTCCTCGTCCACCGGCAGCACCGTCACGCCGCCGGGGTGCTCCACCACCTCACGCCTGACGATCTTGCCGTTGTGAAGCTGAGCCCTGTCCAGACGCACGGTAACGATCACGCCCTCGTACTTCACTTCACCGTCTATCCGTTTTTCTTCAAAGTCCAAAACGGCGCTCCCCCCTTTTCACATAATTGTTCCGATTTACATAATAACCACGAACAGTATATCACAGGCTATTTGCGATTTCCATATTTTTTATATGGAAAATTCAAAAAAATTCGTTATTATTTAGGTAAAAGCAACTTTTTTATTAACAAAAATTGCAAATTTAGTGTAGAGAGGTTTCATTATGGTTACATATTGCCTTGACGACGGCTGCCTTGCCGCCATAGCGGATGAGGAGGAGCTGGAGTATGCGGGGGCGCTTGTGCGCGCCTGTCTTGAGGGCAGCGGCATCCGTCCCTGGGAGAAGCTGGAGCTTGATGCCTTTTCCCTTAACGGCAGAACCCTGCTGCTTGCCCGCCCCGCCCCCGCAGGAAGGCCTCGGCGGTATCGGCTTAAAAATTAGACTTTTATTTTCCTTTCCGATGTGCTACAATAAAATGTAGCAGCATTCTGCGGGAAAGGAAGTGAGAATGTGGCCAGAGAGAAGGGCACCAAGGAGATAGTCTCCAACCGCAAGGCCTTTCACGAGTATTTTGTGCTGGAGCGCTTCGAGGCGGGCATAGAGCTTGCCGGCACCGAGGTCAAGTCCATCCGGGCCGGCACCGAGAACCTGAAGGACGCCTTCTGCACCGTCAAGGACGGTGAGCTGTTTGTACGGGGCATGCACATAAGTCCATACGAGCACGGCAACATTTTCAACCGTGACCCTGTGCGCCCGCGCAGGCTGCTTATGCACAAGCGCGAGATTATCAAGCTCAACAGCCGCATCATGCAGGACGGCGTGGCTCTCATTCCCCTGTCGCTGTATTTCAGAGACGGGCGTGTAAAGGTGGAGCTTGGGCTGTGCAAGGGCAAGAAGCTCCATGACAAGCGGGACAGTGAGGCTGACCGCCAGTCGAAGCGTGATATTGAGCGTGCAATGAAAGAGCGAATGTAATCGCAGAAAGGAAAGAATTATGGCAAATCCCATCGTGACCTTCGAAATGGAAGACGGCGGCATTATGAAGGCCGAGCTTTACCCCTCCGTTGCTCCCAACACCGTAAACAACTTCATCTCCCTTGTCAGCAAGGGCTTTTATGACGGTCTTATTTTCCACCGTGTAATTTCCGGCTTTATGATCCAGGGCGGCGACCCCAAGGGCACCGGCATGGGCGGCCCCGGCTACTGCATCAAGGGCGAGTTCACCATGAACCGCTTCCAGAACGACCTGAAGCATGAGCGCGGCGTGCTTTCCATGGCGCGCACCATGGCACCCAACTCCGCAGGCAGCCAGTTTTTCATCATGCATGAAAACTCCCCCCATCTGGACAGGCAGTATGCAGCCTTCGGCAAGATAATCGAGGGTATTGAGGTTGTGGACAAGATAGCCGGCACCCGTGTTGACTATAATGACAGACCCAGAACTCCTCAGGTCATGAAGAAGGTCAGCGTTGAGACCTTCGGTGAGGTTTACCCCGAGCCTGAAAAGTGCTGAGGGAACAAAAAGCCTTTTTCACCGTCACATAGCTGAGGGATAGTCTTGGCTCTCCCTTTGGGAGAGCTGTCACAAAGTCCGTTCCCTCATGGGCTCCCCTTGTCAGGGGAGCTGGCGCGAAGCGCCTGAGGGGTAGTCTTGGCTCTCCCTTTGGGAGAGCTGTCACGGCAAACGAGACCCCCATTGAAGGCATTACCTTCAATGGGGAGAGGAAGAAGGAATGAACCAAGCGCAGTTTGCGGCGTGGGCTTTTTGCCTCAGCCGGAAACGAAGCGAGTGAATTCCTTCTGACGAGACTGAGAGGGCCTGTCATTGCGAGGCTCCGCAGGAGCCGTGGCAATCCGTTTCCCTCAAGGGCTCCCCTTGTCAGGGGAGCTGGCGCGAAGCGCCTGAGGGGTAGTCTTGGCTCTCCCCTTGGGAGAGCTGTCACGGCAAACGAGAC